>DGHK01000045.1:0-26504 GCA_002392655.1 Lachnospiraceae bacterium UBA3850
TTCTTGTACATAGCAGCCTGCTTCTCATCATTTATAAGAATCATGATGATATCAGCCTTCTTTGCAGCCTCTGCGGTTGTATAAACCTCAAATCCCTGCTCCTCAGCTTTCTTCCAAGACTTACTTCCCTCATATAATCCAATGATTACGTGAGCTCCTGAGTCCTTAAGGTTAAGTGCATGTGCATGACCCTGGCTACCGTAACCAATTATTGCGATAGTCTTACCATCCAGGAGTGAAAGATTACAATCCTGCTCATAAAAAATCTTTAAATCTGACATAATAATGCCTCCCTTTGTAAAATATATATTTGCATAATTGCATTACAAACTTAATTATTCTGCTTCGGCACGGCCTCTTACAAGTCCTGTCACACCGGTTCTGACAATCTCCTGGATCTCAAAGCCTTCAAGCAGACTTGTAAAAGCTTCAACCTTGTTGTTGTTACCTGTTATCTCAATCATGATAGATTCAGGCGAAACATCAACAATGCTTGCTCTATAAACATTTGCAACAGCTATTATCTGCTGTCTCTCATTCGCATCAGCCTTGATCTTAAGTAGAACCAATTCTCTTGTAACGGAGTCTCCGTCTTTAAGTTCTATGATAGATCTGACATCGACGAGCTTACTTAACTGACTCTTGATCTGAGTCAGGATCTTATCATCACCAGAAACAACAACTGTCATTCTGGATATCTTCGGATCCTCTGTCACACCAACAGATAAACTATCGATATTATAACCTCTTCTACTGAACATTCCGGATACTCTGCTGAGCACACCGGCAGTATTATCTACAAGAAGTGAAAGTACTTTTGTTTTCATATATTCACGTCCTTTCAAATAGTGATAAAAACATAAATATTTTAGCTTTTATAAAGTATATTGTCAATGATTTATATGTTCAATAAACTATAACCGGCATGCCCTCTTCAATGATTCCGTAAAGCTCCTGAGCCTTTGAATATGGCATATTTACACAGCCGTGCGAACCACCTCCGATGTATATTTGACCTCCGAAGGCTCCTCTCCATGTTGCATCATGAAAACCTATACCACCATTAAATGGCATCCAGTAGGTTACGTGAGACTCATAATCGTCTCCTCTCAGTACTGCCGGAGACTGTTTGTAATCAACTGAATAAATACCGCTCGGGGTTGCTCTTCTGAGGTTTACATTTCCGGTAACAACATCAGAATCAAGAACAACCTTATTGTTTTTATAGATATACATATGCTGATTTTCTATATCGACCTCGGCATAAAAATTACCGATATCATCCTTTGTCTCTTCATCATAGGTATATCCAGAAACCTCAAAAACCGGAGTTCTCGTAACATTGTTATAATGAATGATATCATTATAAAGGGCTTCCGTTTCTTTCTCAGTATCTATCTTCCAGCCATAATCGCCCTGAATTACCGTTATCTTTTTTCCACCGTGAGTTTTAAAGGTACGTGGTTTTTCGAAAGTGTCATGGAGTCTTGAAAAGCTCTCAACTACTGCCCTTACCTTATTCAAACTGACAGTAGCGTTGTAATTATCTGCAATCCTGATTGTTGAGAACAGCTGTTCAGAGGTGATCGGAAGCTCTGTATCTCCATATAAATAAATGATGTTAAGTGAGCTTATCTTGTTGCACAGCTTGACACACCTTACCACACGATCGCTGTCAATCTTATATTCTGCTTCTCTATAGAAGCCCTCCTCTTCTACATCAATAGAGTTTCCACCACTCTTGATTATCTCCTGGATACGTGCCTTGAGTGCTGCCGGATTCTCTATAAGAGTACCTGGATTTTCATCAACAGCTTCAACAACATTATCCTTATTAACTACTATTTTGGGATTCTCGGGTTCGACCATGGATGACTCATCCATCTCCTTAAGTCTGTCAAGTTCAAAGGAGAGCATCTTGTAATCCACATTGATATATCTGTCGATTGTATATGGCTTGTTCCAGAAAGTAGAAACCCAAAGGAACGGGTTCTGTTCTCTTTTTATCTGATCCAGATAAGATCTGTAATCTATATTGTAACCTATCCTGTCACCGGACAGCACTTCCGTTTTATCTCTGAATTTTATCTCAAACTTGAAATCTGCCGGATTCTCATACATAGCATTCTCTACATATGCAGGGCTTTTAAAACCATAATCCTTTCCGTTTATTATAGTACCAGGATAATAAGTATCTATCGAGGTAAGCACCATAGCCAGATAGACAAGGACTATGATACTTAAAACACTTATTATGGTATATCTGATTATCTTATTGGACCACATTTTTTATTCCTTTAAAAATATTCATTAATATTATTTAAAACACACAACTACTATTTCAGATTTATTATTAAATCTAATTTTTATCGAATGCTGACCTATACCATTCGTAACGATCATCTGTGTATCATCTTTTTTATAAAGCCCATAATCATACTTCGGGAAAGGATGAAGTCTAGGTGATATCATACCTCCCAAAACAGGTAGTCTGACCAGACCGCCATGGTAGTGACCGGCAAGAACAAGCTCGGCTCCCCACTCAGAATAGCCCTTTATGAAATCAGGAGTATGCCCCAAAAGTATCGTATACTTTGAACTATCTCTCTGACCAAGCACCTTCGTCAGCTTATCTCCTGTCAACTTCGGATACTTAATCCTCTTATAATAACTAAGAGGTATATCAACTCCATATACATCCAGGTAATCCAAAACCTCCTCATGGCAGTTGACAAGAAATCTAACTCTTTTATCAAGCGCACTTAGATATTGTTCCCAGACCGAACCGTTTCCATATATATTTTTTATTATCTTTCTCTCATGATTACCATATGAATAGTAGACAGGATAAATCTCTGCCAGATTATTAATAAGACTTATAGCAGGTTCCATATCATCATATTCATCCCTACCATTTATCATATCTCCGCCCAGCAGAACAACATCCGGCCGAGCCTCCTCTACTGCAGAAATAATAGCATCATTAAGCGCTCCTTCTTTCGCCTCATGGAAATCCGAAATAAAAACTATCCTGCGTCCAGAAAGCTTCTCACCGCCATCTATTTCATATTTTTTAATCCTGATCTGACTCATTTAGGTCGTTACCTCTATACCAGCTTCCTCTTCAGCTTGTCTTCTGAAGTCCTCTATCTTATCAGGTGATATATCCGGAAGTTCATCCATAGATGATATACCAAAGCTTCTTAAGAAGTCATCGGTTGTACCAAATAATATAGGATGTCCGGGCGCATCCAGTCTGCCCACCTCACATATGAGGTTGTAATCAACAAGTTTATTTACAGCATGACTGCACGATACACCTCTTATCTTCTCTATCTCAGCCCTTGTAACCGGCTGTTTATATGCTACTATGGATAGAGTTTCAAGAAGCACATCTGTAAGCACATGCTTCTTCGGCATATTTACAATCCTTCCGAGAATCTCGAAGTATTCATTCTTTGTACATAGCTGATACTTTCCATCAAGCTCTATCAGCCTTATACCTCTATCCTCACTATTTAAATCTTCCATAAGTTCACTTATGGCCACCTTAAAATCTTTTTTGTTGATGGGTTCTTCTTCAGTCCCCAGTGCACTTAGCAGCTTACCTTCATCAACAGCTCCCCCTATAGCAAAAAGAACTGCCTCAATTGCCGCTTTTAGATTGATATCATTCATAAACTGTTTCCTATTCTAACGAATCTATCAAAATTTCACCAAACATCTTATCCTGCCTGATTGTAAGTATTCCTGACTTCATAAGCTCAAGAATAGCCAGAAATGAGACTATGAGATTCATCTTTCCTCTTTTTCCTTTTAAAAGAGTTTTGAAGTTAATACTCCTCAAGCCCTTTATCTCTGTCCTTATCTCAAGCATCTTGTCTTCAAGCTTTATCTCATCTCTGGTAATCGTTCCGAATTTACTTCTCACAGGATCGACTCTGTCTATCTCACGTTTAAGTAGTGTCTGGAATATCTCATTAAGCTTTTTCATGGTTAGATCGCCTATGAGTTCTGCTGGATCTACCTCTTCCTTGAAATTCTTCACTTCCTTCGGAATAGATTCACCTTTAAAATATGCACCACTTGCATCGATGGACATATCCTTCAATTCCGCTGAAGCATACTTATACATCTTGTACTCAAGAAGACTCTTAACAAGCTCAGCCCTCGGATCATCCTCCTCTTCCTCTTCATTTTCCTCTTTAGGAAGAAGCATCTTGGCTTTAATGGATATAAGTGTAGCTGCCATAACAAGAAACTCACTCATTACATCCATGCTTTCTTCTTCCATAGTATCAAGATAATCGAGATATTGTTTTGTTATCTCTACAATAGGAATATCAAATATATTGAATTTGTTTTTCTCTATCAGATGAAGAAGGAGGTCAAGCGGTCCTTCAAAACCTTCAAGCTTTACATCTATTTTATCCATCAGTGATTATTCATCCCAGGAAAGGGTTGATGACTCCTTCTTTTTATCTCTTCCAAGGAGGTTACGAAGTGCATCCTTTGCAGATACATTTTCAAAAAGGATCTTATTTACCTCCTCTACTATAGGCATCTCAACTTCATACAGGCTTGCGAGCTTAAGAGCAGCCTTAGCAGAATAAACACCCTCGACAATCATTTTGACTTCGTCCATTGCTTCCTGATAGGTATAACCCTGACCAATCAGAAAACCTGCACGCCTGTTACGGCTATGAACAGAAGCACATGTAACTATAAGGTCTCCTGTTCCCGAAAGACCGGAAAATGTAGTAGCCTTTCCGCCCATAGCAACTCCAAGAGATGTAAGCTCATATATACCTCTAGTTATAAGAGCAGCTTTGGCATTATCTCCACATCCAAGGCCATCAGCTATACCGGCTGCGAGAGCGATAACATTTTTTACAGCCCCGCCAAGCTCAATTCCTATAACATCAGGACTTATATATACTCTGAAGAAGTTGTTCATGAAAACATCCTGAATAAACATGGCAAGCTCTTTATCATCAGAACCGACAACTACAGTAGTAGGAAGTTCCTTTCCTACCTCTTCTGCGTGGCTTGGTCCTGAAAGAACAGCAATCTTCGCCTGAGGAATCTCTTCTTTTATAACCTGTGAAAGTCTCTTCAGGCTGTCTTCTTCAATCCCTTTAGCAACATTTACAATTACCTGTTCATCAACTATATATGGCGCTACGCTCTTAGCTGTGGTACGCACAAATGGTGACGGAACAGCCATAACTATAAGATCAGCATCATCAACTGATGCCTTCAGATCTGTTGTATATTCTACATTACCTGGAAGCATAACTCCCGGAAGCTTTGTTTTGTGCTGAGAGTATTCCTTCAACATGGCAATCTCTTCAGCATCGATTGACCATACTGTTAATGTATGTCCGTTAATTGTAAGCAGCTTAGTAAGAGCAATTCCCCAACTTCCTGCACCGAGAACGGTTATCTTCATTTATACTCCCTCCTGTTTTTTCATATGGAATTTATTCTCTGTATGATTCATCAGTCTGATGATGTTCTGCTTATGCTTACATATTGCAAGAACAGCAAGAATCACAACGAGAACAGAACTTTCAATAAATGCATTCTTAGATGACGGAACATTCATATCAAAACATGTGAGTCCCATTAATCCCTGAAGGATATAGCAAACTGCAATACCTATCATAAGAACTATAGAACCGACTGACATATATTTTGAAACAAATATAGTTCCTGCAAATATAGCAAACATAATGACAATAAACCAAGGATGCAGAACGCTTGCAGCAAATCCTCCGATAGTAGCTATACCCTTTCCACCCTTGAACTTCAGATATACAGGGAAGATATGACCAAGCACAGCCCCAAGTCCGACATATGTCATAATCAGATAATATGAATCAGGATATGATCCTCTGAATATAAATCTGGCAGCCATACATGGCACAAATGACTTGCAGAAATCACCTATAAATACAACCAGGCCAGCCTTGAAGCCGAGAACCCTGAGTGCATTCGTTGTTCCGGAATTACCACTTCCATGTTCTCTGATATCTATTCCGACCAGCTTGCTATATAGAACACCTGTTTCGATAAGACCAAAGCCGTATCCCACAACAAGACATATGATTCTCAGATATATGCTCATCTGCTTTCTTTCCTTTCTCTGAGGATTATTTTAATCGGAGTTCCCTTAAACAGGAACGCTTCCCTAAGTTTATTCTCTATATATCTTATATAAGAAAAATGCGCAAGCTCCTTACTATTTATGAAAAGTACAAATGTAGGCGGCTTAACTGACACCTGTGTGATATAGTAAAGCCTGAGACGTTTACCCTTATCACTAGGCGGTTCATTTTCCGCAACAGCATCTGTAAGTATCTCATTCAGAACACCGGTCTGAACTCTCATACAAGAATACTGCTCTACAAGATCGATGGTATCATATAGCTTTACGAGTCTCTGACCAGTGAGCGCAGATACAAAAAGCATCTCAGCATAAGGCATATAAGCAAGCTTCTGTCTAATTTCTTTCTTAACTCTGTTCATCGTATTGGTATCCTTCTCGACCAGATCCCATTTATTAACTACGATGATCATGCCCTTACCGCGTTCATGTGCAATTCCGGCAATTTTAGTATCCTGATCAGTAATACCTTCCTCAGCATTTATAACTAAAACCGCAATATCACATCTCTCTACAGCTGCAACAGTTCTTATAATACTGTATCTCTCTATCTCATCCTTAATCTTGGATTTTCTTCTCAGACCGGCTGTATCTATAAATACATATTCTTTTCCATTTCTCTTAATCCTTGTATCTATAGCATCTCTCGTTGTACCTGCTATATCCGATACTATAAGTCTGTCAGTACCCAGAAGCTTATTAATGATAGAAGATTTACCGGTATTTGGCTTACCTATCACAGCAATTCTAGGTGTATCATCCTCTTCTTCCTCTTCGTCACTATCGCCGAACTCCTCGATAACTTTCTCAAGCATATCTCCTAGTCCGAGCTTGCTGGCAGCAGATATCGGATACGGATCACCTATTCCCAGATTATAGAATTCATAAACATATGATTCATATTTTTCAAAATTATCAACCTTATTAACGCAAAGAATCACAGGCTTTTTAGACCTGCGCAGCATATCGGCAACCTGCATATCAGTCGCCGTAACACCGGACTTAACATCCGTTACAAATATGATTACATCTGAGGTCTCAATAGCTATCTCAGCCTGTTCTCTCATGGATTTTTTGATGATATCCTCAGTATCTGTTTCGATACCTCCCGTATCCACGATAGTAAACTTGTGAGTAAGCCAATCAACATCAGCATATATCCTGTCCCTGGTAACTCCCGGGGTATCCTGCACTATGGCGACTCTCTCTCCCGCAAGAGTATTAAACAGAGTGGACTTTCCAACATTTGGTCTTCCTACAATAGCGACCATTTTCTTAGCCATATCTTCACCACTTTCAATAAATCAAACAGACATAATTTTACAATATCAGCAGGTTAATGTAAAGAGCAGGTAGAATCAAAAAGCAGCCTCTATATGTGTTATCTCTCCGCCCCGTATACCTATCACATCATACCTGATTGAGGTAATTTCAGGATTATATCCATTTACCTTCATATAGAATAATGATGCACGCCTTATCCTCTGCTGTTTAGTACGTGTAACCGCTTCAAGAGGATCTCCATGAGATAAGTCTTTTCTGTACTTAACCTCTACAAAAACCAGATACTCTTTATCTCTCGCCACAATATCTATCTCAGCACTTCTCGTCTGGAAATTCATGTCCAAAATAACAAAGTTCTTTTTACGTAGATAATCAGCAGCTATGGACTCATAATTCTTTCCAATATCTCTTTTATTTATCATACAAAATTCCCGATAAAACTTCTCCTATGTATCTCACAAGGTCCTATCTTCTTAAGCACCTCTATATGCGATGCAGATCCATAGCCCTTATTACTGTCAAATCCATATTCAGGATATTTCTTACTATACTCAACCATCATTCTGTCTCTCGTAACTTTTGCAACTATACTAGCCGCAGCTATTGAAACCGACTTGGCGTCCCCTTTAACTATAGGAACCTGTTTCAAATCAAGCCCCGGAATCTTAAATGCATCTACAAGAACCATATCAGCGGGCAACGACAGCCCTAGAACTGCTTCCTTCATAGCAAGAGAGTCGGCAACAGCTATTCCCAGCTCGTCAATCTCCTTTTCATCCTTGATACCGATTTTATAGCTGACAGCATTTTCCGTTATTATCTGATACAGTTCCTCACGTCTTTTTTCATTAATCTGCTTAGAATCATTAATATGAGGTATTATCAAGCCTTCCGGAAGAATAACGGCAGCTGTGACTATTGGTCCTGCCAGCGGTCCTCTTCCGACCTCGTCAACTCCACAGATACTGTGATACTCAGAGCCATACTTTTCCTCAAACTGCATCATCTGTTTAACTCTTTCTATTTCATTTCTGATAGAGTTTATCTTCTTTTCAGCAGAAGAAACAGTTGCCTTAACGCCACTTCGTTCATCACTTTCGTACTTCTCTACAAAAGCATATAATGCTTCAAGCTCCTTTTCATAATCAAGCAGACCAAACTCACCTGTTTTCTTATATTCTTTTTTTATATCAGCTATTGAAACACTCATTTTAACTGCCTCTCCTTAGAAAAAGCATCTAAAGCTTATGTCTTTAGATGCTTTTATTTGTATAACTATAAGATGTTACTTCACTCTTCCGAACTTACTGAACGGCGTTAATCTCAGAACAGCTTTACCAACAATCTTACTCTTATGTATATTTCCTACATCAGGCCAACGGCTGTCACGGCTGTCATTTCTGTTATCACCAAGAACGAAGTATTCATCCTCGCCCAGTGTTATAGGATCACTGGCAGTACCACTATCTCTTATTACTTCTTTACCGTAGCTTTCCTTAAGTATATTTCCATCAACTATGATGCTACCGTCCGGTGCAATCTGAACTGTTTCACCCGGAAGACCTATAACTCTCTTGATATAATATACATCCGAATCCCTATATGGAAAAACTATGATATCAAATCGTTTTGGATCACCGACTTTATATGAGAACTTATCGATCCAGAGATTATCTCCATTTTCAAGAGTAGGATTCATAGAATTACCATGAACAGTAGTTCTCTGACCGACAAATGTAATGATGCAGTAGCATATAAGAATGACAATTCCGATATAAATAATGAGCATTAGAAGTTCTTTAACGATATTTACCTCCTGCGGCTTATCGGATTTTTTCTTCTTTTTCTTCTTATAATCAGGATTATATTCCTCATAAGAATCATCGACTTCTTCAGTCTGATTCTCTGCAGGCATCGTTTCATCTGTCACAGTTTCTTCTGCCTGAGTCTCTGTTGTATCTCCTGCCTCTCCGTAAGTTTCGCCATTTACAGTCTCTTCCACAGCAGCCATAGCTTCTACTGTTGCAGCTTCATTAGCAGCGGACTCTGTAGCTTCTGATGCTTCTTCAAAAGCCCCCTCTGTTTCAGAAGAAATGTCTTCTTCTTCCTTAGAGCCCTTTTTCTTTTCTTTTTTTTGCTGCTTCTTCAGAGCTTTCTCTTCTCTTTTCTTTTGCTTTTTATATTCTTTTTCTTCCTCATAGCTCATTTCCTCTGCCCATTTGGCAAAGTCGGAGCGTCTATCTTCTGAATCCGTTGACATATTGGTACTCCAATCAATTACTATAAATCGCTATAATTATAACAAAACATTATAATTATAACAAAAATAAATCAAGATTTCTACGTCTAAGGTGTTTCAAGTGATATTTTTCCAAGTCTTCCCTGTCTTAAGTCATCAAGTATAAGCTTTGAAGCCTTCTCTATATCCTCTTCGCCGCCTTTTTTTATGCATTTCTTATATCTTGCTATTTCGAGCAGCATATCGCTTTCGTTCATCGATCCCTCAAGTTCATACTTAATGCTTATCAGACCGGGATACATACCATTAACCCTCTCCATCATCTTGATGGTAAGCTCTGAAAGCTCGAGTATATTATCATTAATAGAACCGATATATGCAAGACTAAGACCTATCTCATCGTTATCAAACTTCGGCCAGAGTATACCGGGAGTATCAAGCAGGTTTATATCCTTGGATATTCGTATCCATTGATTACCTCTTGTGACACCTGGCTTGTTACCTGTCTTGGCTGTTGCCTTTCCGACATATGAGTTGATAAATGTGGACTTCCCGACATTTGGTATACCTACAACCATTGCTTTAATCGGTCTGGCAGCTATAATACCACGTCTTTTATCTCTTTCTATTTTTTCCTTGCAGACCTCACGAACAGCTTCAGTAACCTTCAGTGTCTGTTTCCGGACTCTGCTGTCCATCATAACTACCTTGAAGCCAAGTTCTTCATAATACTTCTTCCAGAGATCATTAATCCTCGGATCAGCTAGATCCGACTTGTTCATTATAATCACTCTTTTTTTCGAATTCGCCAGATTATCAATATCAGGATTCTTGCTGCTTCCTGGTATTCTGGAATCCAGCAGCTCTATCACAACATCGCAGAGCTTTATATCCTCCTGCATTTTTCTTCTCGCTCCGGTCATATGACCGGGATACCAGTTGATATCCATTACTGTATATCTCCCCTTTTATCCTTAGGCGATAATCTGTAGGTTATCTTACCGACAATCTCAGATTTCTGTACATTTCCATAATTAATATATCTAGAGTCCTCACTGTTACTGGTATTGTCACCAAGGACAAAATACTCCTCATCTCCAAGCGTTATAGTTTCACTGAGAACGCCGGGGGAATTTATATAGGAATAAGGCAGGTCATCGTTTGTATGTTTTCCATTGATAACCAGACGGCCTGCAACGACTGATATAGAGTCTCCGGGAACTCCTACAACCCTCTTTATATCATAATAATCATCACTGCCAATCTTCTTAATGGCTACGATATCATTTCTCTCAATCTTTCCAAACTTGTATGCCAGCTTATTCATAATAAGCTCATCATCATTAGAAATAGTAGATTCCATAGATGGTCCGGTCATATAAACGGTCTGGAAACAGAACGTTATAAAACCATATCCGAGCACAACAGCTGCAAATATGATGAGAAATGTATTGATAAGCCTTTTTCCGATAAAAACCTTCTCAGGTTTCTTCTTTTCTTTTTTTCCAAGTGTAAACTGTGAGGATCCTTTTCTCTTCTTCATAACTGCTCCAAATCAGTATATAGATAAAAGACCGGAGTTAAAACTCCGGTCACATTGATCAAGAAAGTTATTTAACGATTTCCTTAACCTTAGCTCTCTTACCAACTCTGTCACGCAGATAGTAAAGCTTAGCACGTCTAGCCTTACCTCTTCTGACAACATCAACCTTCTTTACAAGTGGAGAATTGAGTGGCCATGTTTTCTCAACACCTACACCATTAGAGTTCTTTCTAACAGTAAATGTCTGTCTTGCACCGTGTCCCTGAACCTTGATAACAGTTCCTTCAAAAACCTGGATTCTTGTCTTCTCACCCTCTTTGATTTCAGCTGATACTCTTACTGTATCACCGACATTGAACTTGAGAGGAGTCTCACGAAGCTCAGCATCCTCGATGCCCTTGATGATCTCTTCATAACTTTTCATAATGAAACCTCCAAAATATGAAATAATATTTTCAGACGTTCTTTCTATCTATCAGATGATATCTCGCTCGGATATCAGACACAGCGGACCGTCTTAATTAAACAACTTGCACAGTATAGCATAACAAAACTGATAAAGCAAGTACTTTTTAATACTCAGCGGCCTTGTCATATGAGGCCTCAAGCTTATCATAAAGAGCATCCATCTCATCGGCACTGTCAGCTAAAATAACTAATGCCTCTTCATACTCTTCTTTAGATATATGTGCATAATCATTTACAAATTCATCTTCTGTAATTCCCAAAGAAGCTATATAACTATCCATATAAGCTCTTACTTCTGATAGATTTTGATCTGGAGCTGAAGTATCACCTAAATCATACTTTTCTTTATGACTTTTTATTATATCCGATATAAGTATCTTCTTATAATAATTCCATATATAGTCAAACGAATCATTATAGAGCTTTACGAGCTGTGCCTCATTCAGTTTATTCTCATATAAACACATGATATTATATACATGTATCTCGATATCAACTGTCTGACCGGCATAATCCTCAAGCCCCAGAACATTTTCAGGAACTTTGTATTCTATAGTCCTGTCTTCATCAATATTCATATCCATAAGCGCTGCATCAATTTCATCTATCAAACCCACACCGCCTACAGTTACACTTATTCGTTCCTTGGAGAGAATTACTCTTCCGGATTTATCCTTAACAGTAAACCCTGCCTCAACACCATCCATAGGCTGTACATCTACTCTGTCATGAACACCTATCTGAATAATCTCAGAGCTCATACCATACTTATAATTATAAAGCTCTTTTACCTGCGAAAAGAATGATTCATAATTCTCATCAAGAACCTCTCTCGCTGTTTTTAATGCACTTTCTGGAGGACTTCCGGTAGGATCTGTCTCACTTCTTATAATCTCATCGACAGATACTCCGCCATCAAATGAATCCTTTTTATAGATATCATAGTATTCAAGCCTGCCTGTACCCTTATCAATATGCTTCTTGTTTCCTCTGTAGAAATAACAGTCAAGTCTGTCCAGATAAGAATCACCATCACAATAATAATTGACACTTGTATATACACCCTTGTCAGGAACAAAGTTATTATCTATATATTCATCGTAAAACAAATCCTTATAAGGGAAATATGTATCATAATCATCCAGATAATAGGTATTAATCGGTGTATAACTATCATCGTCCTTTAAATAATAACAGCGTTCCTTCCTATCAGAATCCCAGGCCACTCTATAGAAACGACCATTTCCCGCAAAATGAATGCCACTGCCTGAATCATACTGAGAAAACGGGAAATATACACCCTTTTCAGAAGTATAATCCATATCCTTAAGTAGTGCATCAAAGGCTTTATCCATCCACGAATACTGATAATTATATACCAGACTGTCTCCCATATAGTCCTGATACTCAGATTCATAGCTTATGGTATAGCCCTTGCCGAGATCAAGCTGTTTAAACCAATGTCTGGCAAGAGGATCTATGCTTATAAATGATTCAATCATAAAAAGCACGGACAGAATACCTGTTATCACATAATATAAGACTGATATTTTCTTATTTTCATAATAAAGACATAGAATATTTAAAAGAATCAGCATAAATATTCCGAGACAGCCAACGAAGTATATATCATATCTGGCAGTTATCGCCGTATGAAAGATAACTCCCATCAGGAATACAAATGCCATAGCCGCCATAAGTCCAAAAAGAGACTTCATATAATCATCAGAGAAAAGTTTCCTTTCAGAAAGCTTTTTTCTGATCTTAAAAACAATCACAAACATAGCTACAAGACTCAGCATTGTCATAATAACGCTGAAATGTGTAAAAAACATCTGTTTAATACGGATTATTATGAATACACGACTATAAACAAAAGCCTTTTCAGCATTTCCCGAGTCTGCAACCCATTTATCATTAACCATAAGGAAGGCTCCAAGGAACATACACGCAGTTGCTGCAGCAACCCAGAAGGAACTGTTCCTGATTACTCTTATAAACCTATCCTTTATGCCTGCCTTACCTTTAAAGAATGTATATAGGATACTCATTCCATAATAGCCTAATACTATAAGGGCACAGTTCTCCTTACAAAAAACCATAAGAATCATCATAAAGCCTTCAGCTATATGATAACCCAATGTCTGGAAAAATAATGCATATACAAAGAATATAAAGATAAAGAAATCGGGAGTCAAATAAGTTGAAAGTCCGAGATATATAGGGATCATGCTTATCATAAGAGCCCCGGCAAATGCTCTTCCGCCGGAAAGAAGCCATTTCTTTTTGAGAATAGTATATAGACAAATAACAGCAAGTATACCGCATATTATCTGAACAACATTTATAACTCTGTAAGAATACGGAGCAATAAACATAAAGGTTCCAACGAGACCGGAGAAACCGTAATTAATATGACTGCATATATTAAAGCCATTAAGAAACTTATCAAAAGTAAAGTCGTAATTATAACAAGCTTCTCCTATCCTGTAAAAATACTCGCCCGAATCCCATCTCTGGAAGGTACCGTACATGGGAAGCCTTAAACATAAAGTTATAACAAGTAGTAATAAAATAAAGACAAGGTCCTTCTTATCAAAGAATCTGTCTCTGCTATAAGACATCTCACTCTTCTTCATCCGAACCTTTAAGGATATATAAATTATTATAAGAAAAATGAATATGCTAAAAATGCCTATAGGAAGTACCCAGCTCTTTATCCCGGAAGGTTTTATCGCAACATTTCCGATAAGAGCAAAAGCATTAAATGCAACAGGCAGAATCAAACACCATATAAGCTGTTTAACTATATTCTCAATTTTATATAACTTTGACATGTTATATCCTTACTAATAAAGAGCGGTCATAAACAAACCGCTCTTTATAATGATAATCTTATTTATAATTCATAATTATTCTGCATCTTCAGCAGGAGCTTCCTCAGCTGTTTCCTCAGCAGCAGGAGCCTCCTCTACAGCCTCCTCAGCTGCAGGTGCTTCTTCAGCTTTGTCCTCAGCAGGAGCTTCCTCTTTAAGAATATCATCAACAGGAATGCTCTCTGATATATCCTCGGACTCAGGAATTACAGGAGCCTCCTCCTTAACTTCCTCTTCCTTAACTTCAGGTTCTCTCTCATTTAAAAGAGCTTTGATAGAAAGGCTGATCTTCTTCTCAGGAATCTTGAGATCAACAACCTTTGCCTCAATCTCCTGACCACTCTTAAGAACATCTGAAGGCTTCTCGATATGCTCTCTAGCAATCTGTGAAACATGAAGAAGTGCATCGATACCTGGTTCAAGAACTACAAATGCTCCAAAATCTGTCATACGAGCAACCTTGCCCTTTACAACAGTACCTATAGCATACTTCTCTTCAGCATCCTTCCAAGGATTCTCATCATCAAACTTAAGTGAAAGAGCTATCTTACTTCCGTTGATATCCTTGATAAAGCACTTAACCTTATCACCTACGTTAAACAGCTTCTTCGGATTATCAACTCTTCCCCATGACATCTCTGAGATGTGAAGAAGTCCGTCTGCACCACCGAGATCAACAAATGCACCAAAATCAGTGATATTCTTGATAACACCCTCAACTGTATCACCAACTTTTATCTTAGAGAAGAGCTCTTCTGCTGCTGCAGCCTTCTGCTCAGAAACAATCTTCTTTCTGTTTCCAATGATTCTTCTCTTTCTTGGATCAAACTCTGTAAGTACAAATTCTACTTCCTGATCAAGATACTTGGAAAGATCTCTCTCAAATGTATCTGATACAAGACTAGCAGGAATAAATATTCTGCACTCGCTTACTGTAACACTAAGTCCACCTGAAAGAACCTGTGTAACCTTACCCTTGAGGACTGTCTGATTATTAAACGCCTCCTCAAGCTCTGCGTAAGCCTTCTCTGCAGCTACTCTCTTATGAGAAAGAAGTACCTGTCCGTCTCCATCATTTGTTTTAAGAACCTTAACGGTAATTGAATCACCAGGATTAACTACTGTAGTAAGATCAACCGGAGTATTTGAATACTCAGCTGCTGTTACTATACCATCTGACTTATAGTTGATGTTAACTACAAGCTCATCAGGCTTAACAGTGATAACCTCTCCCTCTACAACCTGTCCTGGTCTAATTGATACAGGTGTTTCGTCCTGCAACATCTCCTCAAAGCTTAATTCTGACATACTGTCTTGAACCTCCTTAATAACATGATTCGGGGTAGATGCCCCAGCAGTAATACCTACCCTACTAGCGGATTCAAAAACAGTCAAATCCAAGTCAACGAGTGTCTGTATATAGTAAGTATTGTTACATTGCTGTCTGCTTATTTCATATAATTTTTGTGTGTTTGAACTATCCTTGCCACCGATGACTATCATATGATCAACCTTTGAAGCAAGCTCCCTCGCTTCACGCTGCCGTTCTTCAGTAGCATTACATATAGTTTTACAAACATTAATATTATAATATTTATCTTCTAAAACTGCAACTAGTTCTTGAAATTTTTTCAGACTGTAAGTTGTCTGAGAAACAACAGTTATTTTTTTATCCTGAAAGTCCGGTAGCTGATTGATATCCTCGACGTTGTTTATCAGAAATGGTTTTGTACGAGACCAACCTATCGTTCCTTCAACCTCGGCATGTCCCGGATTTCCGATGATAAGTATTACATCTCCGGCCTCCGATCTCTCTTCAACGATCTTATGAATGTTGCTAACAAAAGGGCAGGTCGCATCAACTATCTCAAGACCAGCTGCTTCTATGGCATCATATATCTCTTTTCCAACGCCATGAGATCTTATAATGATGCGTGATTTTGCCGGCAATGTTTTCAAATCATCGACTTCATGTATGATACCGACACCTGCTTTTTCAAGTCTTCCGGTCACTTCCTCATTATGAATGATCGGGCCAAATGTATAAGCAGCGTAGCCTTGATGACTGGAACTCTCTGCCTCAGAAAAGGCAGTATCTACTGCTCTTTTTACGCCAAAGCAAAATCCGGCTTTTTCAGCTAAGATAACTTCCATATTATTATTCCGCTTCTTTCTTTAACTGAATTATCTTGTCAACAACCTCAGGAATATCCATATCAGATGTGTCCAGATATACTGCATCCTCAGCCTGCTTGAGAGGAGCTATATCTCGATTCATATCCTGGTAATCTCTCTGCTCTATTCCTTTTTTTATTTCTTCAAGATCAGGGTTCTCACCATGAAGCTGAAGCTCTTTATATCTTCTCTCCGCTCTGACATCTACAGAAGCTGTAAGGTATATCTTGAGCTCTGCATTTGGAAGTATATTTGTTCCGATATCACGTCCATCCATTATGACATCATTCTTTGCCGCGATATCTCTCTGAAGATCAAGAAGCTTTGCTCTGACAGGAGCAAGCGCGGAGGATGTAGATGCCATCTTTCCCACCTTCTCACTTCTTATCTCTGTAGAAACATCCTGAAGATTTAAAAATACATGCTGAACATTGTTTTCATAAACGATGTTGATATTGATATTATCAAGTGCCGACTTAAGAGCTGCTTCATCATTTATATCTGTATCATTATCCAGAAGATAAAGTGCGATGGCTCTGTACATTGCTCCGGTATCAACATAGATAAATCCAAGCTCTTTAGCTGCAAGTCTCGCTATAGTACTTTTTCCTGCTCCGGCAGGTCCGTCAACTGCAATATTCATATAAAACCCCCATTAATTAATAATTGTCTCAACTTAGCTATTTTAACATATTCTTGAGCTTTTAGGTAGTGTTCTTTTTTCTCATTTACGTCCGGTCAGATAATAAACTGCAAGTGCTGTCCTATGCGAAAGTCCTTCCTTTGAAAGAATCGTAGTTATATAATTCTTTACCGTACCTTCAGATATAAACAGCTTTTCTGCTATCTCTTTATTAGAAAGCCCTTCGGCAACTGCCTTAATTATTTCAAGCTCCCTTGGAGAATATACTGATTCATCAAACCCTGAGGATGCTCCTCCGGAATCTGACGTTCCTTTTCCTGTAAGTGATTCAAGGATATTCTCCTCCATGACACCGGTTCCGTAATAAACAGACTTGATCATCTGCTTCAGATGCTCCGGAGTATGATTCTTGATCAGATATCCCTTTGCACCTGCAACAAGCGCGTCGCGAACCAGATCATCATCATCAAAGGTAGTGAGTATCAAAACCTTTCCAAGCCCCCTCTCAACTATCTCCTTGGTGGCTTCTATTCCATCCATTACCGGCATTTGAATATCCATGAGGAAAACATCAGGTGCATCTTTCTCGGCTATTTCTATAGCCTCTCTACCGTTCGAAGCACTTCCGAGAACCTCAAATTCATCGTCAACATCAAGTATTATTTTCATTCCGTCACGAACAAAATCACTATCATCCGCTATAATAACTCTTATCTTGTCCATATATATCCCTTCCCATTTCAGAAAACAGTTCATTATTCAGATTCCGGTAGAGGAATCAGCATATTTACAGTAAATCCGGCTTCTGTCTCAAAACTCACAGTTCCACCAACCGTTCTGATGCGTTGCCGCATACCGGCTATACCCATACCATCCTCAACAGACTTACAACCTATGCCATCATCACTCACTAGACACCTGATCATCTTATTCATAACTATTATTTTTATATCTATTTGTTTACATTTAGCATATTTCATGGAATTTGAAACAGCCTCATAAGTATTATCCAGTATTATCTCCCATATATCGTCAGGGATTACAGCCGTATCTCCATCTATACTAAGCTCGGTTTCAACCCCCTTATTATTCGAATCTTCACATAATTTATAAAGCTGAACCATAGCATATTCATTTTTCTTAGGTCTTTCCTTTCGAAGAATAGCTCTTATCTCGTCCATTCCTGTCCTGAGCTGGTCTATAACCGCCTGTATCATACTTCTGGATTTTTCGGGATCCTTTTCCATAAGAATCTTAACACCCTCAAGCTGATATATGGAACCATTTATATTGTGGCCAAGTTTATCATGAAGCGTTTGAGAAAGAGCAGCTCTCTCTTCGAGTATTTGATTCTCAGCCTGCAAAATACTTCTTCTTACCTCTGCTTTTGCTGCATGTTCACGATCACGCATATCTCTTTTAAGCCCCTGTTCAAGCACGAGGTCCTCCATCATACGTTTCTGATAAGATGATACTATAAACTCATGCTGCACATATATAGTTGAAAGGAGTAAGGCAACAAGGAATCTGGTCATAAAATCCACAGATACAGGAATGAATGCCATAAAAATAAGGAGTATATACCATACAAAGCTGACACGAGGAAACAAAGTAAGTATCTCGTATGAAGTAAAGAACCCCAGCAGTATGAAGCTGTCTCCGCCAATCTTAAAAATCATTAGATATAGCAGGACAGCTGGGATAAGGATTATACGCTTGACCTTAAGAGAGCATATCTCCTTTACTGACATCAGTCCTATATATAACGAAACAAGCAGGAGTATCTCCAGTGATACTCCTGTCTTATCCATAATTATTTTTTCATTTTTCATGTACATGCCGATGAAACCGGAAACACTCAAGATCAGCATCAGGGCAAGTCTCACAACAACGAAATAATTGTTCTTTAACCGTTCATTCATAATAGTTATCCGAATTATATAGTCTGTTCTACCATATTACTCATCTCCGGTTCTCATCTTGATTCCGACAGTTCCGAGTCCAAGTATTATGATGAGAAATGCTACTGTTACACATAATAACATAATCCAGGCATTATTGTCTCCTACAAATAGCTTTTCAGAGCCATCAACGAACCACTTCTGAGGCATCATATACGAAAGCATCTTCACTCCCTTTGAGGTATTCTCAAGTGGGAAGTATAATCCGGACAACATACTGGACATACTCCATAGTGTAAATGCAGCTATATTCGCTCCCATTACATTACCTATAAGAATTCCAAGCAGCAGGCTAAGTGAACAGAAAATGATTCCCATCAGGAAAACCACACCGAGAAGCTCTGCTCTGTTCATTCCCATTTCACTACTGTCTATAAAGAATGTGCATATTGAAAGAATACTTGAAAGAATAACCGAAATGATTATTCCAACGATAAACTTAGCCGCAAAGTACGATCCACTTGACTTTCCTGTAAGCTTAATCCTTGTAAGAACATCATTATTTTGTTCCTTTATCACACCATGTGCTACAAATATTCCGCAGAACACAAAACCAAGAGTCAAAAATGAAAATGCATAACCCAGATTTGTTCTTTTATTTATCTGATCTTCCGTCAGATCAACACCGCTTTTCATTTTAAATGTAACTATATTTTTCTTTGGCATATGAGAGTTTACTTCTTCGAGATAAGCAATTATCGCATCCGCATCATCGGTACCCATACTATCTGCTGCCGAACTGATCTTTGCTATATTCTTCTTAACCTTATCCTCGAGAAGATCATATCTCTCATCATCAGACATAACATATATTGTAAGCGAGTCAGTTGTGTCGCCTGAAACTACATCCTTATTAAATCCACTTCCGATATAGAAGTATGCTCCCATGCGATCATTTTGACCGTCTATATCAGATCTCTTATCAGCTTCCTCTATAGTCATGCCATCAGCTTTTACACGACAGACCTCAAACATACCTGCTTCTGAGATATCCTTAAGCATATAATCAGCAAGTTTGCTGTTTGAAGCATCATAAACCTTTACAACAAAGCGTCCATCCTTACCATAGTAAGCAACCTTAGTGTTTATATCATCAAGCTCAATAACCTTCGCTATATTATCATCTATATAATAAGCATTATAGTCCTGATGGATATTCAAAATGAAAGTTGCCAGTATAGGCATAGAAATCATAAAAAACCAGAATCCGACATTTCTGAAAAGAAGCTTTAAAGTTGTCTTAATTATCTCACTCATACCTTCTCTCTCCTCATCTTTGCCACACCTATAGAAAGTGCTGAACATACTGCAAATATAACTCCTGAAACGATTACAGACTTAACTACATAATCACTTTTACCCATACACGATAATTCAACCAGCGCTCTATTACCATAGTAAATCGGTGACAGTTGCTTAAGAAACTCAGGATGTGCTGAAAACATATAAGTTTCAAAGCTTCCTCCGAAGAATCCCATAAACCAGACTACTGCAAATGATATAATGATTGTTGCAAGCATGCTGTTTGTTATGTAATAGATAAGAAGTTCCATAGCAGTCGCTGCCATAATCATAAGAAGCACCACCATTGCAGACTGAAGCAGACTCCCAAAGTGTACTCCCAGGAATACTGTTAATATAGTTCCACATATAAGAAGCCCTAAGAATACTGATACAACTATAGGGATAAATTTTGCCAGATACTGCTTAGTATAGGATATATCACATATACTATATCTCTTACCCAGTTTATATTTCTTCTCACTTATGAATATACCGGCGCCACAGACTATAGCACACCATCCAAAATATATCACCTCTATGATTCCGTAATAATCAGTAGAATTAACTGCCGGAATAAACTCCGGATGCTTAACACTTAGCTCCTTTGCTTCCGCTTTATTAGTTAATTGGTCAGTCGGTGCATCATTTATATTTGCAAATATATATTCAAGCACCTGGCCTTCGGCCTTTTCATCTTCATTTTCATATATGGTGTACTCATTCTTTCCGAATTCAACAAAGCCTCCAAGACTATGTTCAGCTATTAATGTCTTGGGATCACCAGCTTTATACTCTATAAAGCTGATTCCCTTTTCTTTACATTTTTCACTAAGCTGATCTATATAACTGCTAAATTCACTATCATCCTCTAACCTGTATCCCACACTGAAGGAATCAACTCCCTTGTAACTATCCATAAGTGTTGAAAATGCACTGATAAGTACTGCCGCCACAATTGTAGGAGCAAGTATATAGAGCACGATATTTGTTATGCTTCTGCACATTATTTTGAAATTATTTTTTACTAAATACCTGATCATTTTCTTTCACCCGACTTATATATGATTAATAATCTCTGAGCTTCTTTCCTGTAAGAGTCAGGAATACTTCTTCAAGTGTTACCTTCGATGTATCATCAACCACCAGCTTCTTCAACTCCTCGCTTGTACCGCTTGCTATGACTTTACCATTATCCATAATAGCTATTCTATCGCAGATAGCCTCAACCTCTTCCATATAATGACTGGTATATATGATTGTTGCTCCATTCTTGTTTGACTGCTTGATCTTCTCCAGGATAAAGTTACGTGATTGTGGATCGATACCAACTGTCGGCTCATCGAAAATAAGAAGATCCGGATGATGTCCGATAGCACATGCTATATTGAGTCTCCTCTTCATTCCACCTGAGAAGTTTTTAGCATATTCATTTCTTCTTTCAGATAAGCCTACATAATCCAGCGATTCATCTATCCTGTCCTTCAGCTCAGAACCTTTTATTCCATAAAGCGAAGTAAAGAGTTCAACATTCTCCCAGGCCTTAAGACTTCCGTGTATAGCCAGATCCTGTGGTATGAATCCAAGCTTGGAACTTAGCTCCTTACGATTCTTTCTGAAATCCTTGCCACAGAACTCTACATTCCCGAGTGTCGGCTTTACGATATTACAGATCATATTCATAGTGGTACTTTTTCCGGCACCATTCGGTCCGAGAAGACCGAAGATCTCGCCCTTTCTGATTTCTAGACTCAGATTATCAACCACCGTATTACTCCCGTATTTTTTTGTCAGATCATTTGTTCTGAGGATTACTTCAGCCTGTGTATCTTTACTCATTTTTTTGTCCTTTCGTATATAACATATGTTTTCATCTTCTGTGATTATAATATCAACTTCCTAATTTTAGTTGTAGTGAGAAAAGAAATAACTTATATATGACTTTAGTCACATTTAAAAATGACAAATGAGGAAAAAACTCATTTGTCATCATTTTTTGATATATATATAGTTAAAAAAGCCCTGATCACTCAGCCGCCATATACCCCGTCGACCAGGCGATCTGCAGATTAAAGCCGCCGGTAAGAGCATCGCAGTCTATCACCTCACCTGCAACTCTCAAGCTCTTTATCCTTTTAAGCTCCATATTCTGAGGATTTATCTCTTTAACAGACACTCCACCTCCGGAGATTATGGCTTCATCAAAGCCCCTTAATCCGCTTATGGTAAGTGTAAAATGTTTAAGCTGCATTAAAAGCTGTTGTCTCTCTTCAGCAGTTATACTGTTTATCTTCTTATCCGGTCTGATACCGCACCTTTTTATTATTACAGGAATCATAAGCCTAGGAAGCAGCTTTCCAAGTGAATTCTGGAAATCACGATTATGAAATTCTTCAAAATCCCTAAGAATCCTTTTATCCAGCTCCTCTTCGGAAAGAGCAGGTTTCAGGTCTATCTCAAGCTTTAAGTTGACATTCTTTAATAGATTTAAATTTTTCTCGTCATATATAAATCTGCTGATATATGAAGAAGCTGACAGGCAAAGCGGCCCACTCACCCCAAAATGAGTAAATAGCATCTCACCCATATCCTCATACAGAACCTTATTCTTTTTGAGTGACGGGTAATTCTCCTTAAGTGCTGTAACCCGAACTGACACATTTTTAAGAGACAGCCCCATCATCTCACCCGGATATTCTTCAAACGTCTCAAGAGGAACTAGTGACGGTCTGACAGCAGATACTTTTATTCCATACTTACTCAGAAAATCAAAGCCATCACCTGTAGAACCGGTTGCAGCATAAGACTTTCCTCCTGTAGCAATTACTATCACATCAGCCTGAAGCAGCTCTGAATCAGTCCCACTTCTTACTCTGACTCCGGTAGCTATATATTCATACTTATCTTTTGCATCATCAGGGGTATAGGGGTTAATTATCACTTCCTTTACTGTTGTATTATATCTGACATCAATCCTCCTCTTCTTAAGTTGATTCTCAAGCGCCTTTATGATATCTGAAGAATGATCCGACTGCGGAAAGACCCTGTTTCCCCTTTCTGTTTTAAGCTTTACGCCCCAGCTTTCAAAATCATTCATAACGCTGTATTGATTATAAGAATATATGGCACTATAAAGAAACTTAGGATTTGAGATAACATTTTTTAGAAATGTTTCCTCATCCGAAGCATTTGTTACATTGCATCGTCCTTTCCCGGTTATATAGAGCTTTCTTCCGGGTCTGTCATTCTTTTCAATTAAAGTAACCTTATATCGTTCAGATGCCTTGATGGCACACAGCATTCCTGCGGCACCTGCCCCGATAACTATCATCTTTTTCATATTTTCCTCTGAATCAGTTACAGCTTCTGAATGGAACAACCATATGATCGATAAGTTCGATCCATTTTTCGCCGTTTCTATTAGTTATATCAAGAGAATTAATTATAACACTCCTTATACGTCTCCCCTTACCATCAGGTCTGTTTGCAGAACTAACGTTATTTATAACATAGAAGCTTCCGTCCTCTTCACCAAGATAGAGAACAACATGTCCATTCATGATGAGAAGCGCTCCAAGCGGAAGCTTCATAAGAAGTCCTTTTTTTTCATCAGCTTCCATAGTCTTAACATCTATGTTATATACAGGCATTGAAGCCTGATACTTTGTATTTTTTCCGATTTTCAACCCAAAGCATCTGTAAATATCCCATACATAACCGGAACAGTCTGTAGAATCCAGCATTCCACCCCAGCCATAGGTATTTCCGAGCATATTCATAGCCACTTCAGCTATATTCTTGTAAGTAAGCGATAAGCTTCCTCTCCCGGCCTTTGCACTATAGGGGATCATAGCCATACTTCTGTTATAACTGCCATCCACTCTTCTCACAGGAAGCCATACAACATAATTAAAATAAGGTGCTCTCTCGGCGATAGTATCCGGCCACTCTGATTCGTTAACCATTTTAAGTACAGTGCCCATAGTCAGAACTCGTTCGGATATCTCCGGCATAACTCTTGTTTTTGCTGTAACAACCTTATCTCCATAGATGATAAGTGACTCATCATCTGTAATATCCCACGCTTCAAGCCATTCATTCTTATCAGCGCATAAAGCAATATCCGTAACAGGTACCCATCCGGAAACATATATACCCTTTGCGTAGCAAAACCTGCCGTCTGCAGAAGCATTATATATGACCAGTGGATCATTTACCTTGATTGAAGAAGAATACAGATAATCAAAATTGTAATCCCCTTCCTCATCAAGTATCATCATATCCGTCGGAAGTCCCCTGAACGACGTAAGCTTTGTAACTATGGCATATCTCACATCTTGAATACTCTTTGTATCAGGATTTAATATATTATTAATGGCCGTATCAAATGAATACACATCGAGCTTACTTCCATCCTCAGAATATAGCGCCTCTTCCTGCTCCAGATAAAAAGGAACAGTCACTTCCTTTGCCTCTTTATAAAGCATGGTCTGTAAAGCCTCTGCATCATAAGAAGCTTCGAGAGTTTTTAAATCAGTAATACCACAATTCGAGGCAGCCACTTTTTTATTTATTGTTTCAATTTCCTCAGGAGTAACAAGCAACATATCAGGAGCACTCTGCTTTTTATACCAAAAAGTCGCCTCTGACATCTCCTTTGAACCTATTATAGACATATATTTATTCCTCATATAAAAGCTTAAAGCAGCACAACCGAGTACAGAAATTACATACACTTATAATAAACAGGCGGATTACACGTATGCAATCCGCCGTAAAATCACGTTTATGCAGGATATGTCTTGTTGGTTGTATCAGCCTTGGACATATCTACACCAGTCTGCTGAGCCTGTCTGTACTTAAAGAACTCAGTAGCAACCTGTGGGAACAGTGCATAGCTGAGGACATCCTCATCCTGCTGACTATACTGTTCAATCTCTTTTCTCAGCTTATCAAGCTCAGGCTCGATATCATCTGCAGGTCTATGGGTGATCGGAACTGTATCACCAATAGCCTTCTTCTGAACTTCAGCATTAAATGGCTTAATAGTCTGTCCATACTTACCTGAAAGCAGATCCTTAGATTCCTTAGTAACCATCTTATATCTCTCACCCATCAGAACATTCAGAACAGCCTGTGTTCCTACAATCTGAGAAGAAGGTGTAACAAGTGGCGGCTCACCGAAATCCTTACGAACACGTGGAACCTCTTCAAGAACCTCCTGAAGCTTATCATCCTGCTTTGCTTCCTTAAGCTGCGAAACAAGGTTTGAAAGCATACCACCAGGTACCTGATAAAGAAGTGTCTTGATATTAACCCCAAGAATCTTGGTGCTCATAAGACCACTTTCAAGACACTCTTCTCTGTATGGTCTGAAGTACTCAGCTATCTCAGCAAGAAGCTTCTGATCAAGACCTGTATCTCTGTCAGTTCCCTTGAAGGTCTCAACCATAACCTCAGTTGCAGGCTGAGAAGTACCAAGAGCAAAAGGTGAAATAGCTGTATCAATAACATCAACTCCAGCCTCAGCAGCCTTGAGATAAGTCATTGAAGCCACACCTGATGTATAATGTGTATGAAGCTGAATAGGAAGACTTGAACCTTCCTTAAGAGCCTTAACAAGTCTCTCTGCCTCATATGGAACGAGAAGACCTGACATATCCTTGATACAGATAGAATCAGCACCCATCTCCTCGATCTTTCTGGCTGTCTCTTTCCAATAGTCAAGAGTATAAGCATCACCAAGTGTATATGACAGAGCTATCTGTGCATGTCCACCTTCTTTATTTGTAGCCTTTACTGCAGTTTCAAGGTTACGAAGATCATTCAGACAGTCAAATATACGAATGATATCAATACCATTTG
>DGHK01000045.1:26635-50846 GCA_002392655.1 Lachnospiraceae bacterium UBA3850
GCATCTGAAGCTTTGTATTCTTAAAACCAGCCTTAAGCTTACGAAGTCTGTCCCATGGATCCTCCTTCAGGAATCTGAGACATGCATCAAATGTAGCACCACCCCAGCATTCAACTGAATGATAGCCGACCTGATCCATCTTATCTATAATTGGAAGCATTTCTTCTGTTGGCATACGAGTTGCGATAAGTGACTGATGTGCGTCACGGAGGACAGTCTCGGTAATGCCAAGCTTCTTTATTTCTGACATTTTTATATTTCCTTTCTATATAAAATAATAAGTAAGTTTGAAGTGCAATCGCCAAATCCGTTTGCTTCGCAAACTCCCATTTGGCGATGACAGGAGCTTCGCTCCTATATATGAGAAGTAAAAAGCACTTTAGCAAGCTTGCACAGTCCTTTTACTTCTCATATGCACTTCAAAGCATTAATGTACATTAAAGATCGCCATGAAGGTTCCGGCGGCTACCGCGGTTCCGATAACGCCGGCAACATTTGGTCCCATAGCATTCATGAGAAGGAAGTTTGTCGGATCATACTCCGCAGCAACCTTCTGGGATACTCTGGCAGCCATAGGAACTGCAGAAACACCGGCAGAACCGATAAGTGGATTGACTTTTCCCTTCGAGAAAATACACATCAGTTTGCCGAACAACACCCCGGCCGATGTACCAAGAATAAACGCAATAAGTCCAAGAAGAACTATCTTAAGTGTAGATACCTGAAGGAACGCTTCAGCACTGGTTGTTGCTCCAACAGATGTACCAAGAAGAATAACAACTATATACATCATAGCATTTGATGAAGTCTCTGTAAGCTGTTTAACAACTCCTGATTCTCTGAACAGATTTCCAAGCATAAGCATACCTACAAGAGGTGCTGTTGTAGGAAGAATCATAACAACTACCAGTGTAACAATTATAGGGAAGATGATTTTCTCAAGCTTTGTAACCTTGCGAAGCTGAGGCATCTTTATAAGTCTTTCCTTCTTTGTAGTGAAAAGCTTCATAAATGGTGGCTGTATAACAGGAACAAGTGACATATATGAATATGCTGCTACTGCTATAGGTCCAAGAAGTGTATCACCCATTCCAAGCTTTCCTGCAAGGAAAATAGATGTAGGACCATCTGCTCCACCTATTATAGATATAGCTGCTGCTTCCTTTCCTGTAAATCCAAGAGCAATTGCAAGGAAATACGCACCATATATACCGAACTGTGCCGCAGCTCCTAAAATGAAGCTCGGCGGATATGCAATTAACGGTCCAAAGTCCGTCATCGCACCAACACCCATGAATATAAGTGATGGCAGAATACTCCATTCATCGAGTTTATAGAAATAGTGGAGAAGTCCACCTTCCTGAATAATACTCGGAAACATATTTACCAAAAACATACCAAAAGCGATTGGTACTAACAGGAGAGGCTCAAACCCTTTAGCAATTGCAAGATATAAGAAGAAAAACGCAGCAAGTATCATTATATAATTCTTGTAATTGAGAGTAGCAAATCCTGTTTGATTGGCAAGATTCATTATTATCTCTTTCATTTTTTACCTCCTCAGGTTTCTGATACATCTGTAAAAACTAGTTAAGTGTTACAAGTGTATCTCCGGATTCAACCTGAGCTCCTACTGTTACATCAACAGAAGCAACCTTACCATCCTCAGGTGCAACGATCTCATTCTCCATCTTCATAGCCTCAAGAACCATGAGAACATCACCCTTCTTTACGTCCTTACCAATCTCAGTTTTAACACCGAGAATCTTACCAGGCATAGGTGCAGAAACAACTACGCTTCCCTTTGTTCCGGAAGCTGCAGGTGCAGGAGCTGCTGCAGGTGTTGGAACACTTGCAGGTGCAGGAGCTGCTGCAGGAGCAGCGCCACCATTTATCTCTTCAACTGCAACATCATATGCAGTACCATTTACTGTAATTCTATAAGTTTTCATTTTAATCCTCCTAATTGATTAAAAAATATATTATTTATCTGACTCTTCTTATTGATCTGACTACAAGCTTATCATTACTTGCTGTATAAGCCGGTGCCCTCATACCTCCACCGGAGGATGCAGCATATATAGCAGCTGTAATAACTGCCACCAGCTCGGAATCATTCATTAGATCCTCATCAGCACTTGCAGCAGGTGCAACCGATTCACTTGGTACTGCCGGTGCAGCTGTTTCCTGATCCTTACTACTTGCAATGATTCTATCTTCTGTCTTCTTCTTTGCTTCTTCAGCCGCTTTCTTCGCTTCAGCCTTTGCGCGCTTGATATCAGCATCGAAAAGCATCGGAAGGAACTTAAGAAGACTGATTATAAATGATATGAATATAAGCACACAGAACACTACGCCCATACCGATAGCTGTATTCTTTCCTGCCATACCCATCAGCTCTGATTTTGAATAAATAGGACTTACCTCAACCTCAACAGGCTCAAAAGGATATTCCTTAAACTCTGAAACCAGATAACTGTCAAGGAACTTATCCACAGACGAAAGATCCATAGCCGGGTCATTTCCAAATGCCTGCGTAATAAATGTCGTAACATCCATTCCATACTGGCTAGCAACTTCTGTTATCTGATCATATGTCTGCTTTTTATCCAGAGCATACTTCTTATTCTCTTTATATGCTACAGTTACTTTTACATATCTATGCTCATACTTACATACCTGAGAACATAAAACCTTACCATTTGCTCCGTTCTTGAACTCAACAGAACCTTCTCCGGTCTTATATGACATGAACTTTCCGACATGATCTGTTGTCTCAGCAGCCATAAATCCCGAAACTGCAGACTTCTCAAGATCAGTACCTTCGGTTGTGTAGTACTCCTGTTCCTCAGGTGAAGTCTCATAGTACTTCTCTATGATAACCTTCGTATAATCCTGCATATACTGTTCATTAAACTCAAAGTTTAATGTTTCTTTTTCATCACATCCGGTTAAGGAGAGCAGAAATGTAAGAATAGCACATAGCAAAAGCGTTTTTTTAAGCTTTAGTTTCATTCTCTACTCCTCCTTAAAAGGCCATATGCTTCTTATATGGTCTGTCCTCTCTTTTAGTTGCAAGCATGTCAAATGCTGCTATAACTCTCTTTCTGGTTGCATCAGGCTCGATAATATCATCAACATAACCACGTCTTGCAACTGCAGCAGCACCTGTCTGATCCTCTATAAGCTTCTTCTCAGCAAACTTAATAGCTTCAACCTTATCACTGCTTGCATCTATCTCTTCTGAGCAAAGAATCTCTGCTGCACTCTTCGGATCCATAGTTCCGACCTTGGCATTTGGCCAAGCATATACAATATCAGCGCCAAGAGATCTGGAATTCATCATCAGGTAACCACTTCCGAAACCTTCACCGATAATTACATTTACCTTTGGTACAGTTGCAAGCGCAAATGCAGAAATAAGCTTTGCACCGGCTTTAGAGATATAGAGCTCATCATTCAGAGAATTATTAAATCCATTTACATCTGTAATTGTAAGAACAGGAATATTAAATGCATCTGCGAAACTCACAAGACCGGCAGCCTTACGAATTCCCATTGCACTCATCTTCTTCTCCTGATTACCAACTACAGCAACTGTGATTCCTCCGAGCTTGATAAAGCCTGTAACAAAATCCTTACCAGACTCCTCTTTAAGCTCATAGAATACAGAATCATCTGCAATAGACTCTATAACCTTTCTTGCATCACCGGCCATACTATCGATATCCGGTATAGTTCTATTAAGATCATCCTCGGTATCACCGATCAGATAATCATCATTATTTGATGGAAGGAATGCCAGAAGATTTCTTATCTCAGCAAGTGCTGAAGCATCATCCTTACATACCTTATCTACATTGTTGGTATGTGTGCTTACATACTCAGCTGAAGCTGTATCAAGCTTCTCCTCGTAATTTCCACCTAATGCATTAGGGCTGTTTACGAAAAGTTTTGAGCCTTCAACCATAATAGTAAAATCAGTGAGTGAAGTAAGTACTCCGACACCACCACCTGCATTTCCGAATATAGCTGTTATCTGTGGAATAACACCTGACGCCATAGTGAACTTCTTATAAAGTGCACCAAAGCTGTGAAGAGAGTCTGTAGCCTCCTGAAGTCTGAGACCTGAACAGTCAATAAGTCCTATAACAGGAGCACCGACCTTCATGGCAAGAGAATAGATATTTGATATCTTCTTTGCATGCATCTCTCCGATAGCTCCACCCAGTACACCGGCATCCTGACTGTATACATATACCAGTCTTCCTTCGATCTGTCCGTAGCCGGTAATTATACCGTCTTTAGGAGTGTCGAGAGACCCTTCGTTAAAATCTGTCGCTCTTGCAGTTACAGCAGAACCGATTTCAACAAAACTTGCGTCATCAAGTAAGGTAGCTATTCTCTCACTTGCTGACAGTTTAAGCTTGTCGCTCATAAAGCTTTTCCTCCATTGATAATTATTAGTGAAAGTCCTCTGTTAATAATGAGGACCAATTTTCGCCTTTTATATTATAGGGGGTAAGGGGGTTTATTTCAAGCAGAAAAAGAATAGAATAATATATTCACAGTTACCTTTGAATGCACTCTTAAGTCCACATCGAATCACGACTTGCTCTTAAGCAAGCTTAAACAAGTCGTATTTCGATGTTCTACTGCTGCTAATGCAGCACTGAATCGTGCCTTCAAAGATACCTGCTTCACAGATTCAAAAAGATATACCTTGGAAAAACATCTGCAAGCAGAGATTTCCAAGGTATATCTTTTTGACTGTGAATAATATCAAAAAGCAGGTAACGGGAATTGAACCCGCCTCCTCAGCTTGGGAAGCTGATGTTCTACCAATGAACTATACCTGCTTTTATATATATAATTATCTCCAATATCCATCAGAATCAAACCAGTACTTTACTCCATCTATCCACAGATACTGATTAACCGGATACCAGCCGTTATCTTCGTACCACCAGCCATAGCTGTCACTACACCAATGACCATTTGCATATTCCTCAACCCATGCACCATCTGCGCCGAGCCAACAGCCATCGCGGTATTCACTGTAATCCATATATCCGGTCTCTGTAAAGTAATACCAGTAGCCGTCTATTTTTAGCCACTTACTGATTGGATACCATCCTGACATATCCTCTATCCACCAGCCGGTTTCATTAGATTTCCAGGTCATAGCATAAGCTTCATTTAGTGTACCTGAGGCATCAAACCATTTTCCGTCAGCATATTCGTTGGCGGCTGCATAGCCTCTTGCATCAAAGTAATACTTCTTGCCATTTACTATACCCCACATATTTTTAGGATATGTTCCATCAGGAAGCTCGACCCATAAACCACTTTCGAGATCACCATGCACCTTACCATTTAGTACAGGAACACTTGTATCCTGTCCACCATTACCACCGGTCTTTGAACCATCACTTGTATCCTGTCCACCATTACCACCGGTCTTTGAACCATCAGAAGAATCATTATCTGATTTATCATCCTTCTTAGGTTCTATAATATTAAACTCCTTAGTTAGTGTTCCCTCATATCCATTAATACCGGTAATAATAACTGTTCCTTTACCAACGTTTACGTTGTTTTTATAAGAAACTGTATAATCTTCATCTTTAACAAGCTTATCTCCATTAGAATCAAAAACCTCAGGAGTAGGACAAAGCTCAGAACCTGTATAGACTACATCCGGAATATCATGCACAGTAGAATCAGTAAAATCCTGATTAGAATAAACTACCCTAAGTGAGTTAAAATGATATTCCCCTTTACCGCTGATTTCTTCATTTAATTCATCAGTCAATGTATAAAATACAGTACCGGAAAACTTGCAGTCATCCGGTTTATCAAAGGTTCTTTTATTCCTGTTATAATATAGATCTATTGCACCGTCAAAATCAAAATCAAAACCACTTCCACCAGGTTTATAAACATATGAAATTATTTCATTATCAGTTAAATAATCAAGTGTTTTTAATAAAGCATTTGAATAATCCACATCATCCGAATAATCACATAGACCTTTTGATAAGTCAATTACTCCCACCCCCAGATCATACTTCGGCGGATCAGATACTGTAAAATCACAGGTGAAAACCATAGATTCTGTTCCCTTGACCTCGCTCTTAGCATTTTTGCAAAAAGAAGTATTATCAGGAAACGATTCATTAATAACTTTTGCGCTATAGCCTGTATAGTCCATAGGAGGATAGTTTACTGACTCAGTTGTAAATCTAACCTCAAGAGAGTACTCAGTTTTACTATTCACTATATCACTACTCTTTAGGACATTACCTGTAGATTTATCAGTTATTTTTGCGTTGACAATTATTGATCTAAAATCAAGTTTACCCGACTGAACAGAATATGACGAATCGATAACGTTTTCAACTTTAAAACCGGAATAAGGCATCATATAAATAGATATTACTTTTTTATCAACGTCTACATTAACATCACTGGAAGCATAGCTGTTTATAGGATGAGTATTGATTATAGAAACAATCATAACAAATGTAATAATTGCAGATATTATTTTTTTGAACATTTTTGCTTAACCCCCATAAGTTCTATTTATATGTCTTAATGACATCCTTATTCTTTATCAGATAATCTATAAGAGACATAACTGTAAGGAACAGTGAAAGATAGATAAGCACCTGTTCAAATATATGTATATACTTGGTGAAGCTTGCGATATCCTCACCCAGATTTCCAATCAAAAAGCATATCATAACCATAGTTACAGCTGTTTTTACTTTTCCCCACCAGCCGGCTGCTATTACTATGCCATTATCTGCTGCCACAAGTCTGAATCCACTTATTATAAACTCTCTTGCAATTATTATTATGACTATCCATGCAGGAATTCTGTCAAATTCAATCAGTGCAATAAGTGCAGAGCAGACTAAAAGCTTATCTGCAAGTGGATCTGCAAATTTACCGAAATCAGTTACCATACCATATTTTCTTGCAAGCTTACCATCTACCATATCTGACAGCGAAGCCACGATAAATATACCAAGCGCTATCCATTTATTTCCCGGTATACAGTCCAAATAAAGAACAACAAGAAAAACCGGTATAAGAATAACTCTGAAAATTGTAATTTTATTAGGCAAATTCATAAAACAACCCTCTTTTATTATAGTGTCGATTTTAAGTATAGCATATTATTCAAAATTCTAAAAGAATCTATAATATTCCCGCTTCTGGGCTATATGATTCTAGCTTCCAGATCATATACATCAGAATCCGTTACCTTGGTTCTGACAATTTCACCTGATATAAGCTCCCTGTCTGAATCTATAAAAATCATTCCATCTATATCAGGAGCATCCATATACGAACGTCCAACATATACATCATCATCCGGAAGATATCCGTCTATTATGACATCAAGCTCCTTATCGATATATTCTCCAAGCTTTTCAGAGGAGACATCCTGCTGAAGGAACATAATATCCTCAAGTCTCTCATTTTTAATATCCTCATCTATCTGTTCATCAAATTTGGCTGCCGGGGTTCCTTCCTCCTGAGAATAAGCAAACACACCTACATGATCCAGGCGAAGCTCTGCAAGTGTATCCAGAAGAAGCTCATGCTCCTCTGCTGTTTCACCTGGAAAGCCTGTAATAATAGTTGTTCTAATAACAATATCAGGCATAGCCAGACGAAGATCATTCACCACTTTCCTGATTCCCTCATTATCTATTCTCCGGCCCATTCTTCTCAGAACATCATCCTCGGTATGCTGAATAGGCATATCTATATAATGAAGAACCTTAGGATTAGAAGCCATTTCCTGTATGAGTTCAGGATATATCTCCTCAGGATAAGCATACAAAAGTCTTATCCATTCTATACCATCTATATCAGACAGATACTTTAACAGTATATGAAGTCTTTTCTCTCCATATAAATCAATGCCATAGCAGGTAGTTTCCTGGGCTACAAGGATAAGCTCCTTAACACCTGAAGCTGCCAGTACCTTTGCCTCTTCAATAACCGACTCCATAGGAATCGACTTATATTTACCTTTAAAATACGGGATCGAACAGTAGGTACATCTCTTATCACAGCCATCTGCTATCTTCAAATATTCGAGATACGGCCTCTCTGTAACTATACGTTCTATTTTCGTTCTGTCAGGGTATGGAGCATCCAGCTCATCATATCTGGTAATCTTCTTGTTATCATCTCTGCTTCTTAGCTCGTCGATTACCTCAACTATACTGTCGAGAGACATAGTACCGATAAATGCATCAACCTCGGAAAGCTCGCTTTCTATCTGATCCTTATACCTCTGAGCCATACAGCCGGTACATATCAGATATTTAAGTCTTCCCTGTTTCAGCTCAGCCAGTTCAAGCAGCTTGTCTATACTCTCCTGAGTCGCAGACTCAATAAAGCAACAGGTATTAACAACCGCAACATCCGCTTCTTCAGGATCTGAAGTGAGGTTATAGCCGGACTTATTTATGAGTCCGAGCATTCTTTCACTATCGGCTGTGTTTTTATCGCAACCCAGGGTTACAAGTAATATATTTAACATACTAAAACCTATCTAACTTACCATTTACATCTTCATAAGTGCTGACTGAAGGCAGTTGTTCATAAGCTCTGCAATAGTCATAGGGCCAACGCCACCCGGAACAGGTGTTATCTTGCCTGCTACAGGCTCAACGCTTTCAAAGTCAACATCTCCACAGAGCTTCTTTGTTCCGTCTATTCTGTGAATACCTACATCTATAACAGTAGCTCCTTCTTTTACATATGAAGCGTCAATAAACTTAGGCTGTCCTATTGCGACAACAAGTATATCTGCATTCTTACAAACCTCTTTTAGATTTTTTGTATGTGAATGGCAGATGGTAACTGTAGCATTTTCTCTAAGAAGAAGAACACTCATAGGTTTACCTACGATATTACTTCTTCCGACTACGACTGCATTTGAGCCATCAAGCATAGTGCCGCTTCTCTTAAGAAGCTCTATAACTCCGGCAGGTGTACAAGAAACGAATCCAGGAACACCTATACTGAGCCTTCCTACGCTTTCAGGATGGAAACCGTCTACATCCTTATCTGGACTTATGGCTCTTATCACCTTATCCTCATCAAGCTGCTTAGGAAGTGGCAGCTGAACCAGTATTCCATCAACTGTATCATCATTATTAAGTTCATCTATAAGCTTCATCAGCTCTTCCTGAGTTGTTTCCTCAGGAAGCTCGTAGGATCTGGAATTTATTCCCGTATATTCACAGGCCTTCTTCTTATTACCTACATAAACTGTCGACGCAGGATCATTTCCGACAAGTATTACAGCCAGAGTAACTTCCACTCCTTTTTCTTTAAGCTTAGCAACCTCGGCCTTTACTTCATCCTTTAAATCCTGTGATATTTTCTTTCCGTCTATTAATTCCGCCATTTTTATCTCCTGGTTATTTTTCTGTTTCCATATAAAACAGAGTAATTAATATATCTATTTAGAAAAGTCCTACGATTTCTCCACTCTCATAAACGTCTATTCTTTCAGCCGCAGGACTCTTTGGAAGTCCTGGCATAGTCATTATCTGACCTGCTATTGCTACAACGAAACCTGCACCTGCAGATACATAAACCTCACGGATATTTACCTTAAAGCCTGTAGGTCTTCCGAGAAGCTTCTGATCATCAGAAAGTGAGTACTGTGTCTTTGCCATACATACAGGTACATTTCCGAAACCGATATCCTCAAGCTTTTTAAGAGCATTGTTTGCTTCAGGACTGTATTCAACACCATCAGCGCCGTAGATTTCCTTTGAAATAGTCTCAATCTTCTCCTTAAGGCTGAGGCTATCCTCATAAAGGAACTTGAAATCAGGGCTTCCTTCCTCGACAGCATCAAGAACCTGCTTAGCAAGCTCGATACCACCGTCTCCACCTTTCTCCCAAACCTCAGAGATAGCGAAACGACAACCCTTCTCTTCTACGAATTCTTTTATTGCAGCAACCTCTGCATCTGTATCTGCAACAAACTTGTTGATTGTTACAACAACAGGAACGTTATACTTCTTGAGATTCTCGATATGCTTTCCTAAGTTTACGATTCCCTTCTTAAGAGCCTCAACATTCTCATTATTAAGCTCATCCTTTGGAACACCGCCGTTATACTTCATAGCTCTTGCTGTAGCAACAAGAACAACAGCATCAGGCTTAATTCCGGCCATACGACACTTGATATCAAGGAACTTCTCAGCTCCCAGGTCTGCACCGAAGCCTGCCTCTGTAATAACGAGGTCAGCTGCCTTAAGTGCAAGCTTTGTAGCTCTTACCGAGTTACATCCATGAGCGATGTTAGCAAATGGGCCACCATGTACAAATACTGGATTATTCTCAAGTGACTGTATAAGGTTTGGTCTTATTGCGTCCTTAAGAAGAACTGTCATAGCTCCGACAGCTTTAAGCTGAGCTGCAGTAACAGGCTCATTATCATAATTATAAGCAACTATGATTCTTCCAAGTCTTGCCTTGAGGTCCTCAAGATTCTCAGCGAGACAAAGGATTGCCATTACTTCTGTAGCAACTGTTATACAGAAGTGATCCTCTCTTACTACACCATCAAGTCTCTTTCCAAGACCAATTGTGATATTTCTGAGAGCTCTATCATTCATATCCAGACATCTCTTTATAACAACTCTCTTTGGATCAATTCTAAGCTCATTACCCTGAAGTAAATGATTATCAAGCATAGCACAAAGAAGATTGTTAGCAGATGTAATCGCATGGAAATCACCTGTGAAATGTAAGTTGAGCTTATCCATAGGAACAGCCTGTGCATATCCACCACCGGCAGCTCCACCCTTAATACCGAAACATGGTCCAAGAGAAGGCTCTCTGATAGCTACTACAGAATTAACATCAAGCTTTCTCATAGCATCTCCTAGTCCAAGAGTAACGGTTGTTTTTCCTTCACCGGCAGGAGTTGGGTTAATAGCTGTAACAAGTACAAGCTTTCCATTCTCCTTATCAGCTAATTTACCGATAAAGTCATCGCTAAGCTTAGCCATACTCTTTCCATACATTTCGATATCATCTTCTGTAGCTCCGATTTTCTCAGCTATCTTTCTGATATCAACCATTGTAGCTTCCTGTGCGATTTGGATATCTGTCTTCATAATTTCTCCTTTTCATTATATAAACAGTTTATATTTACAGGATATCTGGCTGCCCATTAAAGGGTAACCAGATTATCATTATAAAACTAACTCATAGAATCAAGTCTTTCCTCAAATTCAGACATATTCATAAGTATCTTTCTAGGCTTAGTTCCTTCTTCAGGTCCTACAACTCCGAACTCTTCAAGCTGATCCATAATTCGGGCAGCTCTGTTAAATCCTATTCGAAGCATTCTCTGGAGATAACCGATTGACGCTTTGTCTTTATCTATAACAAACCTTGCAGCATCCTCAAAGTATTCATCATATCTGCTGTTATCATCCGATCCACCACTTGAAGAATCTCCTCCTCCACCAACATTGGAAGAATCTATAGATTGTGAAACTGTCTCATCATATGTTGTTTCACCATAATGTTCTTTTATGAACTCAACAACTGATACAACCTCATCATCATCAATAAAGGCCCCCTGTACTCTGACAGGCTTAGTATAACCTGTAGGATAGAAAAGCATATCACCCTTTCCGAGAAGCTTTTCAGCTCCGCCCATATCGAGAATAGTTCTTGAATCTACAGCTGACGAAACAGCAAATGCAATTCTTGATGGAACATTTGCCTTTATAAGACCTGTGATAACGTCAACAGATGGTCTCTGTGTCGCAATTACAAGGTGAATTCCTGCAGCACGTGCCAGCTGTGAAAGTCTGACAATAGAATCCTCAACCTCTTTATGAGCAACCATCATCAGATCAGCAAGCTCGTCTACTATAACGATCAGCTGATACATATGCTTGAACATAGGATCCTCATTAGGCCCCTGTTCCTTAACCTTCTTATTGAAGCCCTCTAGATTTCTCACGTTATAGTTAGCAAAGAGCTGATAACGTTTTGTCATCTCATCAACCGCCCAGTTAAGAGCACCAGCAGCCTTCTTTGGATCTGTAACGACAGGAATAAGAAGATGAGGTATTCCGTTATACGCTGTAAGTTCAACCATCTTCGGATCTACCATTATCAACCTTACATTTTCAGGTGATGATTTATAAAGAATACTCATAATAAGAGTATTTATACAAACTGACTTACCTGAACCTGTGGAACCTGCGATAAGAAGGTGAGGCATCTTAGCGATGTCATGGATTATTATCTGACCACTTATATCCTTACCTACGGCAAATGCAACATTTGATTTAAATCTTGAAAAAACGTCATTATCTATAAGGTCACGGAAGTAAACCATCTGATTCTCTTTATTCGGAATCTCTATACCAATTGAAGATTTTCCGGGAATAGGAGCTTCTATTCTTATGTCAGTTGCAGCAAGTGCAAGCTTGATATCATTTTCTAGAGAAACTATCTTATTTACTCTCACACCCTGTTCCGGCTGTAACTCATATCTTGTAATAGATGGGCCGACACTACAGTTTGTAATAGTAACATTTACACCAAAACTCTCCAGCGTTGACTTAAGAGTTATAGCTGTGTCTCTTACAGCACTGTCACCGCTTCTGTTAAATGCAACCCTTCCTCCCGACTTAAGAAGAGACATCGGCGGAAATGTATACTTTTTCTTAGGCTGTGTCTGCTTGGATATCTCATTTCCGATTTCCTGAGTAGCCTTTTTAGTATCATCCTTAGTAACCTTCTCCTGTTCAACCGGAGAAGTAGCTTCAGTCTGTGGTTCTGCCGGAGTATTATCATATGATCCTTCATATGGGTTTTCATATGACGAACCAAAAGCACTATCATATGAATCACTATATGAATCATCAGTGCTCTTATCATATACAGGCACTTCTCTGTCCGAAGCCTTAGGTTCAGGCTTTCTGCGAGGTTTATTCTTGCGACTCACTCTTCCACTCGAAGCACTATACTCCGTGTCACTTCCAAGTGGATCAGAATATGTATCACTATGCGGTTCAAGTTCAAAAAAATCCTTCGGAGCTTCCCTGGAAATTATCTCATGAACTTCCTCATCCGGAACTATTACATTGGTCTGCTTATTTCTTCCAGACTTAGAGGATCGACCCTTCTTCTCCTTATCCTCAAGTACCTTAATTCCACCGAGGATATTCCTGTCTCTTACTTTCTCAAGAAGCATATCCTCGTCATCATCTTCATATTCATCCTCGTATTCATAGTCCTCATCCACTTGATGAACATTTGTAAAATCAAATGAGAAGAGTTTCTTAAATACTTCACTTAAGCGAATATTGGTTATCTCGATGATAGAAATAATAAGAAGCAGTATAGATATGATCACAGCACCAACTCTGCTGAGGAGCTTTGCTATAAGCACGGCAAGTCCGCCAAAAAGGACACCTCCGCCTCTGTGATCACTGTATCCGTCAAAATAAAGCTCTTTGACTCCTACTCCCTTTGTTCCGACTATAAGCTGGAATATAAAGGAAATAGACAGGAAAAGCACCGCAGTCCAGATAAGTTTCTTGATTAACTTCGGTTTCGGGCCATTGGCCATAAGGAAACAGAAAGCAATAAAGAAAACTATAGGAAGAACATAAAAAACAGACCCAAAAAGACCAAAGAAGAATCCACTGACAGCATCTCCTACTTTTCCACATATTCCAAATGAACCGAGGAGAAGGATAAGATTTAGTGCAAATACAACTATGGTATAGATCTCCTTCTTATTCTCAGGAGGAGTCTTGGCCTCTAAACGCTCTTGTTCTCTCATTTTGGCGTATGCTTTGGTATTCTTATTCGGTCTGCGATTATTATTTGTTTTTTTACCACTACTGGTTTTTCTGTTATTGGTTGAAGCCATCTCTTATACACCTTTAAACCCCTCCACGCCATATGTGGAGGGGAATAATAATTGATTAGTATCTTTATTAAGACATCTGAAGGATTACTTCATTTTCGTCCTCGAGCATGTCTGCAGGGATATAATTATCCTCTAACGCCTTACCATTTACAGTAAGACTCTTGAAGCCTGACTCAGCTCCATTTGGATTCAGCACCTTTATACTGAGATGCTTTCCGCGGAAGTCCTTTGATATCTCAAATTCCTTCCAATCAGAAGGTATAGAAGGTGCGATTCTAAGGCCATAAAAATCAGGTCTCATTCCCATAATTCCCTCTACGCAGCCTACCATTACAGTAGAAGCTGTACCTGTAAGCCAGTGAACATGAGCACGTCCGTGTTTAGGGCTATCCTTACCTTCAACAAACTGTCCATAGCAATATGGTTCCAGCTTTCTGATCTCTGCTTTGTCATTCTGAGCTGCCGGTGCATTTTCCATAAAGTATTCAAATGCTCTGTTACCATGACCCTTAAGTGACTCAGCAAGAATAATCCAGCCCTGTGGCTGTGAGAATATACCACCATTCTCCTTTGTAGACGCATTGAAAAGAAGCATAAGTGCACCATCAAATGCATGTTCCTTATACGCAGGTGCCATAAGCATAACACCATAATCGGTATTAAGCTCTCTATGTACACTTTCAAGTGCCAGATCCGACTGCTCTTCACTTGCAAATCCACTGATAACTGACCAGCTCTGTGGATTAAGCCACATATTTGCTTCCGGATCATTTCTGTTACCAATCTCTTTACCGGATTCCATATAGCCTCTGATAAATCTATCCTCGTTCCAGCACTCACTGAGGATCTTGCCCAGCTTCTCCTGCTGTTCATCGATATAAGCTATATACTCAGTATCATTCTTATGCTCAGCAAACTTTTTGATCACTGTAAATGCATAATAGAGCTGGAACGCAACAAAAGTTGATTCACCCTTCTTTCCAAGTCTCAGACAATCATTCCAGTCAGCATGAAGTCCGGCCGGCATACCGTGATTACCAAGTCTGTTGAGTGAAAAGTCTATCGCACGCTTGAGGTGATCATAAACAGTTCCCTCATCCTTGTTTGCATATGTTATTACTTCATCTATAAAGCCAAGATTACCCGACTCTGAGATGTACTTAAATACTGTAGGGAATAACCAAAGAGCATCATCAGCTCTATAGGACGGATGACCTGTCTCCTTAGCATATACAGAATTCTCATCATTTTCATCAGGACATGTCTCATGACCTGCATTGTGATTGAACTTAACAAGAGGAAGGCCACCACCATTATCTACCTGAGCTGAAAGCATGAATCTGATCTTATCAGCAGCCATATCAGGATCAAGATGAATAATTCCCTGAATATCCTGAACTGTATCTCTGTAGCCATATCCATTTCTAAGTCCGCAATAGATAAAGGATGCAGCTCTAGACCAGATAAATGTCATGAAACAGTTAAATGCATTCCATGTATTTATCATAGTATTGAACTCTTCACTTGGTGTCTTAACCTGGAAGTGAGCGAGCTTTCCATGCCAATATGTGATAAGCTCATCTAAATCGTTCTTTACAGCTGCCTCTGCATTGTTATAGCCACTCAAGATAGCCTCTGCCTCATCATCAGACTTCATTCCGACAACGAATACGAGATACTTTGACTCTCCCGGCGCGAGGCTGAGCTTTGAAGAAAGAGCTCCACAGCTGTTAAGATTGAAGTTCATATCACCGCCGAGATCACCTGTCTCAACTCCGATAGGATTTGAATAATTGCGGTAGCTTCCAAGGAATGACTCCTTATCACCACAGTATGATGACACAGGAGCACCAGCAAGGCCGAGGAATCTCTGCTTTACCGTACTTCCATTAACAGATGATTTGTTAACATTTTCATTTATAACCTGCTTAACTCTGTTGTTTACAAAGTAAGTTCTTGTAATAAATAGTGTATACTGCAGGTTGACCTGATCCTGCTCATAGTTGCCCTCGTTTGTAAACTCAGCATAGCCTGTAAGTGTGAGATCTCTCGCCTTATCTGAATTATTAGTTACCTTTACAGCCCAAACCTCATATGTCTTATCAAGAGGAACATAGTATGTTGCATCTGAAGATATACCCTGATACTCGGACTTGATAACTGTATAGGCAGTACCATGTCTAACCTCACTCTTAAATGTATCAAGAGGCTTTCCGACAGGCATCCATGAGTTAGACCAAAACTCTCCCGTCTCATTATCTCTAAGATATATATATCTACCAGGCTGATCGAAGCTGTTAAATACATATCTGAGGATTCTACCGTTAGCTCCTGATTTTTCAAAGCTGTAACCACCAGCATTATTTGAAATGATAGCACCGTACTCCGGCGAGCCAAGATAATTGGCCCATGGCGCCGGTGTATCAGGTCTGGTTATAACGTATTCTTTTTTGTCCTCGTCAAAAAATCCGTATTGCATACTATACCCCTTTATAAGATTTTTTATTATTCCTGCTCAACATCCTTAAGTGACAGGCTGATCTTGCCCATCTCGATTCCAAGAACCTTGACCTTTACCTTATCTCCGATGTTTACAACATCCTCTACCTTCTCAACTCTTTCCTTAGCAAGCTTTGAGATATGAATCATACCATCCTTTATAGGTGTTATCTGAACAAATGCACCAAATGGCATAATTCTTACAACCTCGCCCTCGTAAACCCTGCCAATTTCAATAGGCTCAACGATAAGTTTGATCGTCTTAACTGCATTATCGATTCCTTCCTGGTTGATTCCGCATACAGAAACCATTCCTTCGTCATCGATATCTATCTTAACATCATTTTCCTCAATAATAGAGTTGATCATCTTACCCTTCTGTCCGATAACATCACCGATCTTCTCAGGATCTATCTGAAGAGATACAATCTTAGGTGCATAAGCATTTACTGTCTCACGAGGAGCAGGAATAGCTTTAAGCATACACTCATCAAGTATGAAGAAACGAGCTTCTCTTGTACGAGCAATTGCACCCTTAATGATCTCGTCTGTAAGACCATGAATCTTGATATCCATCTGAATAGCTGTGATACCTTTCTTTGTACCTGCTACCTTGAAGTCCATATCACCGAAGAAGTCCTCAAGTCCCTGAATATCAGTAAGAAGAACGAAATCATCATCTGTCTCACCTGTAACAAGACCACAGCTGATTCCGGCTACAGGAGCCTTAATAGGAACTCCGGCTGCCATAAGTGACATACATGAAGCACAGGTTGAACCCATTGATGTAGAACCATTTGATTCAAATGTCTCAGATACGGCACGGATTGCATAAGGGAACTCCTCCTTTGAAGGAAGAACAGGTGTAAGCGCTCTCTCAGCAAGTGCTCCGTGACCTATCTCACGACGTCCGGGACCACGTGATACCTTGGTCTCACCAACTGAATATGAAGGGAAATTGTAATGATGCATATATCTCTTCTCAGTGATGTAATCATCAAGGCCATCTATTTTCTGTGCCTCTGAAAGAGGTGCAAGTGTTACGATATCACAGATCTGTGTCTGTCCTCTTGTAAACATAGCTGAACCATGAACTCTAGGAATGAGATCAACCTCAGCAGCAAGCGGTCTGATCTGATCAAGTGCACGACCATCAGGACGCTTATGATCCTTGAGGATCATCTTACGAACAGTCTTCTTCTGATACTGATAAAGTGCATCATCAAGGAAACCGAGCCACTCTTCATTATCAGCATATCTTTCCTTTAACTGCTCCTTGAAAGCATCAATTGCCTTTTCTCTCTTTGATCTGTCATCTGTAAATACAGCCTCTTCCATTGTCTCAGGGCTGATAACAGTCTTAATATCCTCAAAGAGCTCCTCAGGAACAGCATAGCTCTTATATGTGAACTTTGGCTTTCCGCACTCTTCAACGATTTTCTCGATGAACTCGATAACCTTCTGATTAACCTTGTGAGCCTCGAAGATAGCCTCAAGCATCTTATCCTCAGGAACCTGATTAGCACCTGCTTCGATCATGATTACTTTATACTTGGTTGATGCAACAGTAAGGTTAAGGTCTGATACTGAGAGCTGTGCAGCACTTGGGTTAAAGATAAGGTGATCATTTATAAGACCAACCTGTGTTGTTGCACAAGGACCATCAAATGGGATATCTGAGATAGATGTTGCTATAGCAGAACCAAGCATAGCTGTGAGCTCAGGTCTGCATTCAGGATCAACTGAAAGAACAAGACTTTCAAGTGTAACATCATTTCTGAAATCCTTTGGAAAAAGAGGTCTCATAGGACGGTCGATAACACGACATGTGAGAACGGCATTCTCAGAAGCCTTTCCTTCACGCTTATTAAATCCTCCGGGGATTTTACCTACAGCATACATCTTCTCGTTGTACTCAACTGAAAGAGGGAAGAAATCGATTCCGTCTCTTGGCTCCTTTGAAGCTGTTGCTGTTGACAGTACTACTGTATCACCATAGTGAATAAGTACTGCACCGTTTGCCTGCTTACCTACTCTGTCAACGTCTACGCGTAGAGTCTTTCCGGCAAGCTCCATTTCGTACTTTTTGAACATTTTGTTTCTCCTTCGTATATTTTTTATAGAGATTATACGAGGGGTCCGAAACAACTGAAAAAACATGAAAAAACCTTTTGTCAGGTAAGCTTATTCATGGCTTTTCAGCAGTCTCGGTAAGGAAAAAATAACAGCGTTTCCTTCTACCTCGCATAATCCATACAAGTTTACCATAACAAAAGGTGCTATTCAACTAGATTTATTATATTTTTCTTATGTTTTTCACTTAAAACTTAATCTTACCAGATCAGACTTCTATGATTTCTGCTATTTCAAACGGTGATAATCTGTCAGTGTAAACAACCTGATCCGCAAATATCTCATAATAAGGATTTCTGCTTTCAAGCATAGATGCTATACGCTTTCTCAGCTCCGCTTCTGATTCTGCCTGAAGCAGCGGTCTGGATTCATCACCCTTTAAACGATCAACCAGTGTATCCACATCAGCCTTCAGATAGACTATTTCTCCAAGTTTTCTCAGATTATCTCTGTTTTCTTTTCTGAGAACAGAGCCACCTCCTGTTGAGATAACTGTGTTTGAAAGTTTAAACAAACTCTTTATCGTTCTAGTCTCAAGGTTTCTGAAGTACTCTTCACTCTCAAACTCAAATATCTCTCTTATGCTCCTGCCTTCCTTTTTCTCGATGTATTCATCAAGATCAATGAAGTCCATCCCTCTCATCTTGGCAATTTCCTTACCAACGCTTGTTTTGCCGGAACCCATATAACCTACCAGGACAACGTTATTGCCATAAAGCCTCTTGCAGAGTTCTGCGTATACAGCATCCGAGATATTTCTGGAGATTTTAACTCCGAACCACATCTCAAAAGCTATTACTCCCTGATAAAGAAGCATAGTAAGTCCATTATCATTTCTGATACCTAGTTCACTCAGTTTCTTATTGAATGGAGTAACAGCAGGATTATAGATAAGATCATATCCATATTCAGCCATTATATAAAATGTATCGTCGTCGATAACGAGTCCGTCCGCCGGCTCAAGTCCCACAGATGTACACTGGAACATCAGATACTTATCTCCTGGGATTTTCTTGTAGTCAGAAATGGAAAGAGCCTTTACGATAGGCACATCCTTAGCTATATCCTCAGCCTTCTCAACACTTCTGTTAAGAAGATATATATCAGTGACACCACCGTGCATAAGAGCAAAGCAGACAGCTCTGGCCGCACCACCGGCGCCTATAACTATGGCTTTTTTACCAGAAAGCTCAACCTTCTTTGCCTCCAATGCTCTGAGAAGTCCCTGCATATCAGTATTGTAGCCCTTATATCCTCCATTAGAGCGTACAAGGGTATTTACTGCACCTATCTCAGCCGCCTCTTCATCTACACTGCTAAGAGCCTTCATTACATCTCTCTTAAAAGGAACAGTCACGTTAAGTCCATATACACCGGACTCTGAGAGTCCCTTCACTGCACTTTCTATATCACTTTCAACCTTGAGCGGAACATAAACCGCATCAATTCCCATAAGTGAGCAAAGTGTATTATGTATAACAGGTGACAGAGTATGCTCTATCGGATTTCCAATCACACCAATTACATTTGTCTTTCCGCTTATTTCTTTCATATTTAACCCCTTATATCTATCGGTATAAATTCTGATACATCGCTTCACATTTCTTAAAAAATAAGCACATGGTTATCCCATGTGCTCGATTTTCATGATTATTTTCTAAGTCCGAGCTTCTGAACAATAGCTCTGTATCTCTCTATATCCTTGCTCTTAAGGTATGCAAGCATATTTCTTCTCTGACCAACCATCTTCAGAAGTCCTCTTCTTGAATGATAGTCATTTGGATGAGCCTTAAAATGCTCATTGAGATCATTGATTCTTGCTGTAAGGATAGCGATCTGTACCTCTGGTGAACCTGTGTCGCCTTCCTTAATTCCATACTTTGCAGATATTTCTGCCTTCTGCTCTTTAGTAATCATAGTTACTACCTCCTAAATATTATATATGCCTCACACCGAGTTCCGGTCGGAGATACTCCGTAAACACAGTGCGGGTTAAAAACATATGTATTCTATATGATTGAATACTTTATGTCAAGTTGATTTTAAAGTAAATATCCCTCGTCTATAACAGATAACCTTTGCTATCAAACAGATACTTTACGCCATCTATCCAGAGTTCTCTGTTATCAGGATACCAGCCTGTTACATCCTCGTACCACCAGCCCTTGGAATTTTTCATCCAATTTCTGCATCTGGCAGAATGATCAGGACTGCCATTCATATGGTACCAATTCCCCTAGAGGCTCAGCACCGATTATGCCATTTTCAGAACTATTCTCTACATCTGTTGCAGATGCTACTTCAGATGTTTTTTCAGATGCAACTTCTGTTGCAGATGCTACACCGGCGGCATTATCACCTTCATCCTTTGCCGCAAATACATTTCCTGTACACAATACGAAAAACAAGCAGGAAAGCGCCACAGTAAGTATTATTTGCTTCTTTTTCATATGTTTCCTCCACTTAATGTCTAATTTAGGAATTTTTTGAAAAATCCGCTTATTGTACTACAATTATCAGATAACATCAAGTCAAGAATAGTTATTGCCACCATAGCTTCAACTACTACAACAGCTCGAGGAGCAATTATAGGGTCATGTCTGCCCTTTATTTCTATTTCAGTTTCATTCAGGTTTTTATCTATTGTCTGCTGTTTTTGATATATAGACGGTGTTGGTTTAAATGCTATCCGCAAGTTTATATCCGAGCCATCTGAAATACCGCCCAGTATTCCGCCACTATGATTGGTAGCCTTTGTAACCTTACCATCACTCACTCGAAAGCTGTCATTGTTATAAGACCCCCTTGCTTTAACTACATCAAAGCCATCACCTATCTCAATTCCCTTTACAGCACCAATAGACATGATTGCATAAGAAAGTCTGGCGTCAAGCTTATCGAATACCGGATCTCCGATACCGGCAGGTACACCCGACACATTACACTCTACCAAAGCACCGGTTGAGTCCTTTTCCTCCATAAGCCTTTCTATATAATGAGCAGCCTTTTCAGCAGCATCCTTATCCGGCATGCATAGACTGTTATTCGATATCTCATCATAAGAAAAATTATCACGATTTATCTCAATATCACCTATCTGACTAACATATGCACATATATCAATCCCCATAGCTTTAAGGATTTTTATAGCTATTGCACCTGCAGCTACTCTCGCAGCAGTTTCACGTCCGGAAGATCTTCCGCCTCCTCTGTAATCCCTGAAGCCATACTTCACATCAAAGCCATAGTCAGCGTGCCCCGGTCTGTATTTATCAGCTATATCACTATAATCCTTAGATATCTGGGAAGTGTTCTCTATCATAAGTGATATAGGAGTTCCTGTAGTTCTGCCTTCAAATACACCGGACAATATCTTTACCTTATCGGCCTCTTTTCTGGGTGTAGCAAACTTTGACTTACCCGGCTTCCTTCTATCCAGGAAAGACTGTATATAGTCCTCATCTATTTCCAACCCTGCAGGGCATCCATCAACAACAGCCCCCAGCGCTTTACCATGAGATTCACCCCATGTAGTTACACAAAACATTTTTCCAAAAGTTGAACCAGCCATAATTTAATCCTTTCAATAAAAAGGAGCCAATTGAATAACCCCCATTGACTCCTTTCCCCACATTATACGATATTAAGCTCTTGGATGAGCCTTGTCATATACTTCCTTAAGTTTGTTTGACTTACTCTTCAGATATATCTGAGTAGTAGAAATATCAGAATGTCCAAGCATTTCCTGAAGACTGGCCAGATCAGCTCCATTGTTTACCATATGAGTTGCAAACGAATGCCTGATCATATGAGGTGTTATGTCCTTATTGATTCCTGCTTTCTTAGCATAAGCCTTAAGCAGCTTCCAGAATCCCTGTCTGGACATCTCCTCTCCCTTTACATTTGTAAAGAGATATTCACTTTCACCACACATCGCAGGTCTTACTTCAGTCAGATATCTGTTAAGAGCAGCTTTTGCCGCATTCTCTATAGGAATTATCCTGCTGCCGTTTCTATCATTACACTCGATATAACCAAGTGACAGATTCAGATCAGAAAGCTTAAGTGATATAAGCTCTGTAACTCTGAGTCCCGTCGCATACAGAAGTTCAAGCATAGCCTTATCTCTGATTTCCTTCGGACTGTCACCAGAAGGCTGTTCCAGAAGAAGATTAACTTCCTCAATAGTAAGTGTCTCAGGAACTTTTTTCTCTACCTTCGGAGGCTTTATTCCCTCAGTCGGATTACCTACTATCCTGCCTCTTTCCAGAAGATAAATAAAAAACGACCTGATACTTGCAATACTTCTTGACACAGTGGCTGAACTCATCTTCTCATTTTCCATATAAAGAACATATGAGCGGATAAGTGTAGAATTCACCTCACTTACTCCCGTCACACCACTGTCTTCTAAGAATTTCTGCATCTTTACAAGATCACGTCTATACGATTGAATAGTATTAAGACTGCTTTTCTTTACATCAGTCAAATACTGGATATAATTTTCAATCTCTTGTCCCACTATACGTCCCCACCAAAATAATGAAATGTCGTTTGTAGTAAAAGTTACATAAATATTACAAAACGATAGTGATATAAGTATAGTGATAAATTTACATAAAATCAACAATAATTTTTTTAAGTAAACCGCCGAAAACCCACTGTTTTAGGCGTTTTTCGCAACATCGTGTGTTAAACGCAGTAAAAAAGTCCTAAATATTGTGGAAAAATTTTTTTTAATTTTTTTACGTTTTCAGTTTACGGTTTTAACATAATGTCAACAAAATCGCTTATAATGATTGTTACAATTTTATTTTTCCAAAAGCATAGACTCATAAGCAAGGATGGAAATAATAGTTTTACTGTCAATTATCCTTCCGTCATTTATATACATTTTAGCCTCATCTAAGGTAAGTCTTACTATATCTATATACTCATCAGAATCCCTATGAATTGTTCCTTTCACTGTATCAGTTCCGATATATATAGCAGTTCTCTCACTGAATAATCCGACTGCCGCAATAATAAAGCTTACAAAGCAGAGCTTTCTCGGAATTAGTCCCGTTTCCTCTTCTGCCTCTCGAACAGCACACTGATAAAAAGGATTATCCTCTTTCAAAAACAAATCCCTGTCATAATCCTCATCTGATCTGGTCAGTATATCGCTAGTCGATTTTTCGATTGAAATGTCCTTAAGCTCTGCACATCCGGCAGGTATCTCAATATCAAAACCATTAAGTGCATTCCTGAATTGTTTTACAAAAACAAGCTTTCCGTCTTCATCTATAAGTAGTACGCCTGACCCGTTTCTGTTTTCTACAAAATCATAATAAAGCATCTCACCTTCAGGTCCTTTTATAACATCCTCAAAAACCTTAACACGATGCCCTTTATACTTCAGATTTCTTTCCTTTAATTCCATTCTACACATACTACAATCCTCTTTTTTTATTTACCAGGCGATATTCATATAAATCGAGTAGGAGAAAATTTCTCTAGTTGAGAAATTTTCGACCTCTCACACCACCGTGCGTACGGTTCCGTACACGGCGGTTCAATCAACTTAACAAGTGAGACACCTTTCGGTGTAGTAATCTAACATTGAGACTAATCCAAATGAGGTTA
>DGHK01000001.1 GCA_002392655.1 Lachnospiraceae bacterium UBA3850
TGTTCGGGACTTGCACCCGTTAGAGTGCGCCCATGGCGCGCAAACTACAAAAGAGGAGCCATGGCTTACATGACTCCTGCTAGTTCTCTTATGTCATCACATATATCGATGCTGAACACTTAGGAACAACTACGGTAAGGACGTTGTTCTGCACCATATACGCACTTTCCTCAGTAGTGTAGCCTTCTTCAGTAGTCAGCAAAACACGACGCATGGTTTTATTATTTCTTACACCCAGTTCACGCACATGAAGCTTCACTTCCTTCTCAACATAGTCGCTGTTTATTATAACGCAAACAGCCTCGCTCCTGTTGAATCTACCATATGCTATGATCCTGTATTCTCCCATCAGGAACTTAAGCGAGCCCGTCCTGAGAGACTGGTATCTGTTATGTATCTGAATGATGTCCTTGTGGAACTGTATCAGTTCATGATCCTCATGTCCCCACGGATAGGTTCTTCTGGAATCAGGATCGGTCCAGCCGCAGACTCCTGCCTCATCTCCATAATAGATAGTCGGAGCTCCTGGCCAGGTCATCTGAAATGTAACCGCGAGACGCATGATACCCTTGCTTATGTTTTCGCTGGCAGCATCAGCTCCGAGAGTATGTATCCTTCCGACTCTGTGATTAGTTCTCGTAAGGAATCTCGAATGATCATGATTCGACAGCTCATTCATTGCTACATAGAGTGAGTTGTACATGAAGTAGGACATATAATTTCTAATAGAGCCCTTGAAGAAATCTGCATTTCCGAGGAAGTCTCCCCTGAACTCATCACTATGCTTCTCCACTCCGGTAAGGAACCATGTGATAGGCTCCATAAAGGCACCGTAGTTCATGATGGTATCCCACTCTTCTCCATCCAGCCAGGCCTTTGGATTGCCGTAATGCTCTGCCAAAATTATAGCCTCAGGATTAGCCTCCTTAACAGCCTTACGGAAGTCTCTCCAGAAACGGTGATTGTACTCCTCTGAATATCCCAGATCGGCAGCCACATCAAGTCTCCAGCCATCTGCATTATAAGGCGGAGATACCCATTTACGACCTATATCAAGTATATAATTATAGAGCTTCTCAGACTCCTCATAGTTAAGCTTCGGAAGTGTATCATGACCCCACCATCCGTTATAGGTACCGTTGTTCGGCCATGCACCCTCATCCTGGAACTTAAAGAAGGATCTGTAAGGGCTGTCTCCCGAAACATAAGCACCCTTCTCATAATCAGGATTCTGATCATATATATGCTCTCTGTCCAGCCATTTATTGAAGGAACCACAGTGATTGAAAACTCCATCGAGAACGATTCTTATACCACGCGCATGAGCCTGTTCTACAAGCTCGATAAACAGCTGATTGGAAGCCTCCAGATTCTCACGGGAGGTAACTCTGCTTATGTACCTGCTCGCCTTGCTGTTATCGTTCTCCCCTTCAGGAAGAAGCTCACCCTCATCCTTTACGATCCTGCCATAATGCGGATCGATATAATCATAGTCCTGGATATCATACTTATGATTTGAAGGTGACACAAAAATAGGATTAAAATATATAACCTCTACTCCCAGGTCCTTCAGATAATCCAGCTTATTTATAACTCCCTGCAGGTCACCTCCATAGAAGTTTCCTACGTCCATGTTATCAGGAAGCTTGTCCCAGTTCTCTATCTTTCTGACACCACTTCCGACGTAATTATATTCATTTGTAAGTACATCATTGGAGCTGTCACCGTTGCAGAATCTGTCTACATAGATCTGATAGAAAACTGCGCCCTTTGCCCAGTCCGGCGTCTTGAAGCCCGGAACTATCTGGAAGTCATAATCATGATTGACCTCCTTAAGTACGCCCAGGCGGTTATAGATAACACTCAGTCTGTTGGAATGTACCTCAAAATAGTATCTCAGCTTTTTACTGAGTTTCTTAATCCTGACAGAATAATAATCGAAGATACCATTATAATCAGTGACAGCCATCGGGATATGCTCATCATCAATTACTATATCGACTCCGTCTGCATTGTTTCTGGCAGTACGAAATCTGATTACCACATCATCCCCGATTTCAGGCTCGGCAGGTTCGACAAAATCAGGTGTGCAGTCAGTAAAAAGCGCACCAAAATTGAGGATAGTCGTGACATTATATAAATTACTGATACGGTTCAGGATACTACCTTCCGACATCTCTCTCCACCTGCCTTAAATCACTTAAAAATCGTCTTCTATTTTACTACATTATGGCATAAGTGTCAAAAAAGAAGCCCCTTCAGAGGACTCTCCGAAGAAGCCAAATAACCCACCGAGGATGCGCCCCGGTGGGTTATCAGAAAAGGATGATTATGAAAAAGTTCCAATAGTTTCTATTTTGTAAGGAGTTTCTTCTTTTTAGCCATAACCAGACTCTGAATTATAAGGAATACACAAAGCATGGCAGCTATAGTTATTCCAGTCCACCAAGCCTGATCAAGACCTGCAGAAGCAACTATATTCTGTATGGTTGCAAGTGACAGAACACCGAAAAGTGTTCCGACGATGTTTCCTACACCACCTGTAAGCATCGTACCACCGATAATGGATGATGCTATGGCATTCATTTCCATACCGGTTGCATGTGAAGCCGATCCGGAACCAACATGCATGAAATATACAAATCCTGCTATTCCTGCAAGGAGTCCGCATATAACGTGAGATAAGAACTTTGTTCTCTTTACATTTACTCCGAGCATAAGAGCACTCTGACTATTTCCACCAACAGCGTAGAAATTTCTACCCTGTTTTGTCCATCTGAGCGCAAAGAAGAGAAATGCGACTATTACGATTGCTACTATAACACCTATCTCAACATAAGCGTCTATATATATACCTCTCCTATTTTCCGAACCAAGTCCGGGAACAACGATTCTTGTATCCTTAAGTGCAACAAAAGCTTTATTAGCTACATTGAAAGGAGCCGTATGAACAATGGTTGTCATACCTCTCGCAAAGAACATACCTGCCAGTGTTACTATAAATGGCTGGATGTCCAGATATGCTACAAGGAATCCCTGAACCAGACCAAATCCAAGTCCTATTGCTACAGCGATACAGATTGCGCCGACGATCGATCCATCATGATAATCCAGATATACTGCACAGCTCATACTTACCAGTGCAACTACACCACCGACTGAGATATCAATTCCGCCGCAAATCATAACAATACTCATACCGCAAGCTGTGATAATAAGTGCTGAATTGGAGTTCAGGATATTCAGGAAGGTCTGAGGCTTCAGGAAACCCTCTCCCTGGAATATCATAGCACTTATATACATCACGAAGAATACAACTATCGTGATTGTAAGAAGGAGATTCGTATCACTTGTTCTGGCGAACCAGCTAAGTTTTTTCTGAGATCCGTTTGTTTTAACATTTACATCTGTTCCCATATCACGCTACCCCCTTCTTTGGAAATATTTTTTTGCCAAGCTGAGATAGCTTCTTTCTTACAACAGGTGTACTGAGTACAACAAGCAGAATAACAACTACTGCCTTGTATGCCGAAAGGGCATCTGACTGTACATTCATCTTGTAAAGAGTTGTTGTAAGGAACTGTATAACGTATGCACCGAGTATAGATGCTACCATATTGAACTTACCGCCGCTAAGTGCATTTCCTCCAAGAGCAACAGCAAGGATGGCATCCATCTCTATATCCTTCGCTATAACTGAATAGTTTATCGTTGACAGACGGCTTACCTTGATAAGTCCTGCAACTGCAACACAGAGTCCGAGGATAACGAATGAGAGGAACTTGATAAACTGAGGATTGA
>DGHK01000023.1:0-616 GCA_002392655.1 Lachnospiraceae bacterium UBA3850
GAGAAATTTTCTCCTACTCGATTTTATTATATTCCCGGATAGGATCCGGTCGCTTGATATTCGTCATAAGCTTTATGTATCTGGAATGTAGCGACTATAGCATATATACCACCGATAATCAGATACCAGCCTTGCACTTTGCCGTACATAGCGATTGTAAGAATCGTGTCTAAAACAGACAGGCAGGTTACTGCGATAGCACAACCTCTGCTGTATCCGAGATGTACACCAAGTCCCAAAGCTCCGATAATCGCGCCAATAACCATGATTCCTGCAGCATTTTCTGCAAATTCTCCTTCGCCATTTGTAAATGCAAAGCCGATTATCAAATTGATTCCGGCTATTATGTAGATAACTATGGCGGAAGATATGACGTTCTTTCTCATAGTTGATAGTGCGGGATGTTTGAAGAACTCGGTTTTTGTGAGTCGTCTTCCTCCTGCCGGCTGATTTGCGTAGGGCCGCTGTACATATTGGTTCGGACCTTTTGACTGCTGACCATAAGGCTGCTGTCCGTAAGGCTGTTGTCCTCCGTAGGTTTGTTGCTGTCCACCATAAGGCTGCTGATAGGGTGGTCTCTGCTGCTGACCATAAGGCTGCTGCCCGCCGTAGGGCT
>DGHK01000023.1:721-41420 GCA_002392655.1 Lachnospiraceae bacterium UBA3850
AGGGCTGCTGATAAGGTGGCCTCTGTTGCTGACCATAAGGTTGCTGCCCACCGTAAGGTTGCTGCCCGACGTAAGGCTGTTGTCCACCGTAGGTCTGTTGTGGATATGGCTGCCCTTGCTGGCCCTGCTGACTTGATGGGTCAAGTGGATTTTCGGGTATCGGTGTGTTATAATCCATGATAACCTCCTGATAAATCATATACGTTATTATTATGGTTAAAATATCACGGAATGGTTATTTTATCAATAAGATTGTTTATGAGGTATGAATGGTATGAGTTTTAAAGCTAAATCGTTTCTTGTGGCTTTGGTTTTTTGTTGGATAATGCTTTCAATGATGCTATTACTCATGTCGTCAGAAGGACATTTTCTTGCAGGTGCATTTCCTGAAGGCGGGATGCGCATCCTGGCGTGTTTTGGAGTCGGGCTTTTTGCAAGTTTAATTGTATGCGCGTGTATATTCTTATTCTCAAAAAATGTTAAACAACAGAATGAAATTATGGATGAACTTGAGAGAAACGGATATTCCGATAGATATATCTATCTGGTCAGAGAGGAAGTGAGCAGGCTTTCAGGTCAGCAGCTGTCTCAGATCAGCCTGAATTATATCATACAGCTTGCAGATGCTTACCTGATGAGGAGACAGCCTGAGGAAGCTATGAAGATCATCAATCTGGTAAATCCCGGCAGAAATCCGATCTTTTCTCCTTCGAAGCCGATGGGTATAACGAATCAGATAAAGTATTATGATGTGCAGATAAGTATATGTGAGCCTCTCGGGCAAGTTGATCGGGCAAACAATATAATGAGAGAAGCGATGCCGCTTATAAATAGGAATATGGGTAAAAATCCGTCAAATGATATGGTTATATACGAAATAATGAGTGTTTATAATCTGCTTATCGGACGATTCGATGAAGCTATGAGATATGCTGATTCTTATTTCAAGTATAATTCCAGGATGGCAAAATTTCTCGGAAATGTTATGAAGGTCAGAGTGTATGCGTATCTTGGAGACAAATACTCAGCTTATCAGTGCTACTCCGTGGTGGAGAGCTTGGTCGAGAAACCGGTAGAGAGAGATATACTCAATTATCTGAAGGAGGTATATCTGCAGGATTCGATGTAAAAGTTTGGCTTTACTTTGACATCCTGGGGTTGTATAATCGTTGTTAATTGATTTGAATAAATGAAACCTGTGATGAGGACAGTAGGATGACTCACCTGAGTCGACAGAGAGAGGTGCCTGGGCTGAGAGCACTTCAGACTTTTGAATCATCTGAAAACTACCTCTGAGGGATCCTTAGTAGATTTATCGAAATGGATACGTTGATCACGTTATAATCAGTCGAGTGGTCGGGCTGTGTGGCTCGTCAATCGGGGTGGAACCGCGTAACTTTACGTCCCCTGTACTATTACAGTGCAGGGGACTGTTTTTATGTAAGGATAGTGGAGAGTAAAACTGTCTGCCATCTGTTGAAAAAATCAGGAGGAAAGAAAAATGAGCGAAAAGGAAGAGAAGAGAGAGTATTTTCTGAGTGTATACAGACATTCAATGGCACACGTTATGGCAAAGGCCGTGATGGAGATGTTTGGTAAGGAAAATGTACAGATAGCTATAGGACCTCAGATCGATGATGGTTTCTATTATGATTTTATGCTTCCGAGAACTATCACAAATGATGATCACAAGGTTCTTGAGGATAAGATGCGTGAGATACTTAAGCGTCGTGAGGACTGGGTATGTAAGGAAGTGACAAGGGATGAGGCTCTGGATGTATTCAAGGGTCAGAAGTATAAAGAAGAACTGATAAAGGATCTTCCTGAGGATGAGAAGATCACTATCTATTATACAGGAGATGATTTCGTAGATCTCTGCCGTGGACCTCACATCTCAAACTCACAGGAGCTTATGAATGTGGCGTTTAAGGTTAAGTCAGTTTCAGGCTCATACTGGAGAGGTGACGAGAAGAATGATCAGCTCCAGAGAATATATATGTATTGCTTCCCGGATAAGCAGTCCCTTAAGGCTCATCTTGACTTTGTAAAGGAAGCTATGGAGAGAGATCACAAGAAGATTGGACCGGAGCAGGAGCTCTTTATGTTTGATGAGTCTGCACCGGGTATGCCTTACTGGCTTCCGCGTGGATTCAAGATGTATAACGCTATTCAGAGTTTCTGGAGAGAGCTTCATGAGGAGTATGGATATCAAGAGATTCTTTCGCCTGTACTTAATCATAAGAAGCTTTGGGAGACATCAGGTCACTGGGGACATTACAAGGAGAATATGTTCCTTGGTACATTTGCTTCTATTGATGAGGAGACAGAAGAGGAAGTTATAAATACAGATATTGAATATGCTATGAAGCCTATGAATTGTCCAAATGCAATAAATGTTTATAAGAATGGGCTTCACAGCTATAAGGAACTTCCGATTAGATATAGTGAAACACAGGTTATCCACCGCCGTGAGAAGAGTGGTGAGTTAAATGGACTTTTCAGAGTTCAGATGTTCCATCAGGATGATGATCATACTTTCCTTACAGAGGATATGATCGAGGATGAAATAGGGGATATCATGGATATAGCAAAGCATATCTATGAGACCTTCGGACTTACATATGAAGCAGAGCTATCAACTAGACCGGATGATTTCATGGGTGCTCCTGAGCTTTGGGATGCTGCTGAGGCATCACTCAAGAGAATTCTCGACAAGAAGTACGGCGAGGGCGGATATGAGATAAATGAAGGAGATGGAGCCTTCTATGGACCTAAGATTGATCTTAAGATGAAGGACTGCATAGGACGTGAGTGGCAGATGGGAACCATCCAGCTCGACTTCCAGCTCCCTCTTAACTTTGACCTCAGGTATGTAGCTGCCGATGGAAGTCAGAAGAGACCTGTTATGATCCACAGAGCTATATTTGGTTCATTTGAGAGATTTATAGGTATCCTTATCGAGAACTTCAAGGGTGCATTTCCGTTTTGGATGTCACCATATCAGGTGGGTATAGTTCCTATCAGAGACGAGCATAATGAGTATGCTAAAACTGTTGAGAAGGCTCTCAGAAAAGCCGGCGTAAGAGTAGAGGCAGACTATTCAGAGGAAAATATGAAGACCAAGATAAAGGGCTTCAAGAAGTACAAGGAGCCTTACATTCTCGTACTTGGAGACAAGGAAGCAGAGGAAGGAACTGTTTCCGTAAATGTCAGAGGAAACAAGCAGATGAACGGTGTACCTCTTGATGCTTTCATTGAGCTTTGCAAAAAGCAGATAGAAGAACATACACTGGAGCTTATCGACCAAATCTAACATTGATTTTTACTGCAATTTAGCATATCATATAGATATGTATGTACTACCTTTACACTGTAGGAGATGTGTATGCTGAACGAAGAAAAAATCCGACTTATGACAAAAGTCACGATATATGAAAAAAATGAAGAATTATCAGATCTTGCACTTAGTCGTTTTTATAAAGAGGACTATGTTAAGTATTGCTGTCTGAAAACACTCGTTGCTACTACACTTTGCTACTGGATGTGTATAGGAGTATATCTGTTGCTTAACTTTGAACAGGTTCTGAACAATCTGAATGAGATGGACTATTTCAAAGTTATCACGAAGCTTATGATGGGTTATGTGTTATCTATGGTAGTCTTCTATGTATACGGCTTTGTGGTTTACAGCTACAAGTTTATGAAGGCAAGACCCAGACTGCTCAGATATAACCGAAATCTGAAGAAGCTTATCAAGATATATGAGCAGGAAGAGGCTCGTGAGCAGCTGAAAAAGGGTAAGATAAAAGTTTATTCGGAAATCGGCGGTTTTGATGATATGCCTGATTTCTTTGAAGATGGGGGAAGACAAGATGGCCCAGTTAATTAATCTCAGAAACAATATTAGACAGTTTTGCAGAAAACAGGATGAGATCGTAACTCCGATTCTGAAGTTCATATGGACGCTTCTTGTTTTTACTGCCATCAGAAAGCAGTTTGGATATTCTACGCTTGCAAATAAGCCGGAGGTTACGATACTTCTGGCTATCATAGCAGCGCTTCTTCCGGATGGTTTCCTGTTCTTTATGACCGGAATGGTTATCGCACTTCACACATTTTCAGTATCACTGGAGGTTGGTGCGGTATTCGTTGTAATGTATACTATCATGTACTGTATCTATGTCAGGTTCTTCCCGAACTATTCATATGCTGTACTGATAGTGCCGGTATTTTTTATGTTTAATATACCGTTTGCAGCACCTATAGTTATAGCACTTGTTTGCGGAATCGGCGGACTTGTTCCTGCTGTATTTGGTGTTGTTATATATCATTTCTCTGTATGTACTAAGGATATAGCACAGTTGCTTGCTACGAATGAGGCTGAAAATGAGATAGAAGCCTTTAAACAGCTGTCAGAGGTGCTTCTGAAAAACAGAGAGATGTATACAACTGCTCTTATTTTTGCAATGACCATCCTGGTAACCAGTATACTGCTGAAGCTCAGCTATGATTATGCTATGTACATTGCAATCGCTGCAGGTACTGTAGTGAATATCCTGGGTTCACTTTTTGCAGGATATATCGTAAATCAGGATGTTGAGACCAATATGGTCATATTCGGAAGCGTTATAGGCGTTGTTCTGGCAATAATCGTCAGGTTCGGACAGGGTATTCTGGATTATAAACATACAGAACGAGTTCAATTTGAAGACGATGATTATTATTACTATGTAAAGGCTGTGCCTAAGCTGGATTCGGAAAAGGCAAAGAAGAAGGCCACTAAACCTGAGAAACAGGAAAAACCGGAGAGGCAGGAGAGACAAGAGAGACAAGAGAGCGCTGTTTAGGGGTGATGATTAATGGAAGCTGCATGGACAGCTATACGTTCGGCCCTTTCATGGATATACTTTCCTGATCTGAAATGGACCGATGTACTTGATATTCTCATAATTGCATTTATTATCTATAGATTCTTGTTATGGATAAAAACAAGCCGCGCATGGACTCTTTTAAAGGGTATTATTGTTGTGGCTTTTTTTCTCGCTTTTGCGGCAATTATGAGACTGAATACGATACTTTGGATGGCTCGTAACCTCATAAATGTTATCCTGCTCGCAATCATTATTTTGTTCCAGCCTGAGTTGAGAAGAGCTCTGGATGAACTTGGTAGAAAGAATTATCTGTCGAAGTTCTTTAACTCCGATGGTCCGAAGGCTCTTGTAGAGAACAGCCTGAGTGATAAGACTATATATGAGCTTGTAAAAACAGCGTCTCAGTTATCGAAGGATAAAACGGGAGCACTTATCGTTATTGAGTACTTCACACCTCTGGGTGAGTACATCAATACCGGAATAAGCATAGATGCAGTTGTTTCACAGCAGCTGCTTATCAATATATTTGAAAAGAATACTCCGCTTCATGATGGGGCAGTGATCATTCAGAAGAACAGAGTTATCGCTGCAACCTGTTATCTGCCACTGACGGAGAACACTGATATAGCGAAGACTCTGGGAACAAGACATAGAGCCGGACTCGGCATCAGTGAGGTATCAGACAGTATGACTCTGATCGTATCCGAGGAAACAGGTGCTGTCTCCATAGCACACAGAGGAAAGCTTTATCATAATCTTGATGAGGCAGGACTTCGTGAGCAGCTCAGCAAGCTGCAGATAGTTAAGGAGGATAAGTCTCTGAAGGGTAAAAAACGGAAGAAAGGAGGTCGTAAGGATGAACGAAAGAAAGAAGCCTAAGATTTACGACCACCTGGGTCTGAAATTTCTTGCACTTGTTATATCAACGTTCGTTTGGTTCGTTGTAATGAACGTAGAAGACTCCACGACAATCAAGACAATAACCGGAATAGAAGTGGAGATGCAGAATGGTGATTCCATTATTGAGAATGGAAATGTATATGATATAACGGATGGAGAGGTTATAAGCGTAGTAGTTCAGGGACCGAGATCTCTGGTTGAGAATCTGTCTGCGTCAAACTTCACTGCTACAGCTGATCTGTCACATCTGTCCATAACTAATTCAACAACAATAAAGGTGGTAACCAATTCAAGTGTCAAAGAGTCTGACGCTAAGAAACTTACCATTACTCCGGTAGACGAGTATGTAACGCTCAGTATAGAGCAGGAGGTTGAAAAGAGTGTACCTGTAAAGGTCATTACCACTGGATCAGTTGCTGAGGGCTATGCTCTTGGAGCTGCAACCAGTACACCAAATATGGTTACGGTTTATGGTCCGGGCTCGGTTGTTTCAAATATCGTTGAGGCGAGAGCAGTCGTAGATGTTAATGGTTCCTTTAATGAGATACAGACCTCTGTTGGAGTCGGATGTATAGACGGTTATGGTGCGGCTATAGAGAAGAACAACATAAGCCTTTCGGTTGAACAAGTAAAGGTTAGTATTCCTGTATATCAGACGAAGGAGATTCCTATAAATGTAAGTACAGTAGGAAATCCTCATGAAGGCTTTGGTGTCTTTGCGGTTAACTATGAGCCGTCCACTATAGTCATCGCCGGTGAAGATGATGCTTTGGAGAATGTTGAATGTATTGACGTGAAGGATGTCCTCATAACAGATGCGACAGATACCATAGAGAAGAATATCAATTTGGATGAGTATTTGCCATCAGGTGTATTTGTAGCAAATTCAGATGCTAGTGAGGTTGCCATTAGTGTAGATATCGTTCCATATTCAGAGGTTGATATAACACTTAATAAGGGTGATATCGGCATGGAGGGTATGGCAGATACACTGGATTATACAATAAAAGGACCGGAAACTCTGAAGGTTAAGATCACCGGTTTTGAAGATAACATAAAAGAAGTTCAGGCAAAGGATCTGGGGGCGTCGATTTCTCTTGGAGACAAGGGACTCGGCGACCATGAGGTAGAGGTAACGTTTAAAGAAAGCGAATTATACCAGATAAAGGATTCTTATAAGGTAAATGTGGAGGTGAAGAAAAAAGAATGATAGAAGCTCTGCAAAATGCTGTAAATGAATCTAATTATATAGTTTTCTTCGGAGGGGCAGGAGTGTCCACGGAAAGTGGTATACCTGATTTCAGAAGTCAGGATGGACTTTATAACCAGAAGTATAAATACCCACCGGAGGAGATCGTAAGTCATACATTTCTCGTTCACAGAACTGAGGAATTCTATGAGTTTTATAAGGATAAAATGTTGGCGCCGGATGCAAAGCCGAATGCTGCACATCTGAAGCTGGCAGAGATGGAGAAAGCCGGAAAGCTGAAGGCTGTTATTACTCAGAATATAGATGGTCTTCATCAGGCTGCTGGAAGCAAGGAGGTTCTCGAACTTCACGGATCTGTTCTCAGAAACTACTGCACAAAGTGCGGCAAGTCATTTAGCAGTACTGATGATGATGTGAATGCCGGAATCAAGTATATACTTGCATCTGACGGGGTTCCTAAGTGTGATAATGAAGTTGATGGTAAAGTCTGTGGCGGAGTAGTGAGACCGGACGTTGTCCTTTATGAGGAAGGTCTTGACTCAAATGTCATAAGCCGTACCATTATGCATATCTCCAAAGCGGATATGCTTATAATCGGTGGAACCTCTCTTGTCGTTTATCCTGCGGCAAGCTTTATAAATTATTTTAACGGTAAACACCTGGCTGTAATAAACATGGCGTCTACTGGAAGAGACAATCAGGCTGATATCGTCATACATGATAAGATCGGCAAGGTTCTTTCACAAATAAAGGTCTAAAAAAGTTGGCTCACCAAAGAGTTATCAGGTTGCCTGCTTTTGAATACATAAATAACATCATGGAGGAAAAATAAATGTTTGATTTTGAAGAAATCGTAAAGATCGATCCTGAGGTGGCTTCTGCCATGACTGACGAGTTCAATCGTCAGAATGACAATCTGGAGCTCATCGCGTCAGAGAATATCGCATCCAAGGCTGTTATGGCAGCTATGGGCAGTCATCTGACAAACAAGTATGCAGAAGGATATCCGGGAAAGAGATATTATGGTGGATGTCAGTATGTTGATGTTGTAGAGGATCTCGCAAGAGAGAGAGCTAAGGAGCTCTTTGGTGCTGAGTATGCCAATGTACAGCCTCACTCAGGTGCACAGGCTAATATGGCAGTATTTTTTGCAACAATGAATCCCGGAGATACATTTATGGGTATGAACCTGGATCACGGCGGACATCTGACACATGGTTCACCTGTAAATATGTCAGGAAAGTATTTCAACTGTGTTCCTTACGGAGTTAATGATGACGGACGTATCGATTATGATAATGTTCTTTCTATCGCTAAGGAAGCACGTCCGAAGCTTATTGTTGCAGGTGCTTCTGCTTATGCAAGAGAGATAGACTTCAAGAAGATGCGTGAGATCGCTGATGAGGTTGGAGCTATACTTATGGTTGATATGGCACATATCGCAGGTCTTGTTGCTGCAGGTTATCATATGAGTCCTATTCCATATGCTGATGTAACAACAACTACAACACATAAGACACTTCGTGGACCTAGAGGTGGTATGATCCTCTGCAGTGAAGAGGTTAATGCAAAATATAACTTTAACAAGGCTATATTCCCTGGAATACAGGGTGGTCCTCTTATGCATGTTATCGCAGGAAAGGCTGTATGCTTCAAGGAGGCTCTTTCACAGGATTACAAGGACTACATGGGAAGAGTAGTTGAGAATGCAGCTACACTTGCTGCTGCACTTCAGGAAAGAGGTTTCGATATAGTATCAGGTGGTACAGATAATCACTTAATGCTTGTTGACCTTAAGAGACTCGGTCTTACCGGTAAAGAGGTTGAGAAGGCACTTGATGAGGTTCGTATAACAGTTAATAAGAATACTGTTCCAAATGATCCTCAGTCACCATTTGTAACAAGTGGTATCAGAGTGGGTACACCGGCAGTTACAACTCGTGGAGCTGTTAAGGAAGATATGTATGTAATTGCTGATGCATTTAAGGCTGCTATCCTTGATAAGGACAGCGCTAAGGCAGAGGCTCTTGTAAAGAGCATCACAGATAAGTATCCTTTATACAAATAAGTAAAGGGATATATAACATTTACAGGAAAGAATAGTAGGTTGTATGGAAGAAAATAATAATCAGAATAATAATAACAATCAGAAGAAGCCGGGCGGCTATAATTCTACGATTGGTGTTATTATCATAGCGATAGTCCTTTCCATCATATTTATCATGGCCTATAACAACTATACTGCCTCAGGCGAGGAAGAGGTATCGTATGATAAATTCATTCAGATGGTGGATGAGGGCAAGGTAAAAAATGTTGAGATATACGAGAAAAAGATTAAGTTCGTTCCCGATGAGGAAGATAAGAAGACAGAGAATCTGACTTACTATGTAATAAGAACGGACGACTATGATCTCGTAAATAGACTTGAAAAAGCAAAGGTTGAGTTTACTGCCATTGATGAGGGCGGAAATGCAATTCTCAGTCAGATTCTTTATTACATAATACTTATTGCTGTTATGTACTTTCTGACAATGCTTATCATGAAGAGACTTGCAGGCGGCTCCGGTCTTATGAATGTCGGAAAGTCCAATGCAAAGCTCTACGATATGACTAAAAATACCGGAGTTACATTTGCGGATGTTGCCGGTGAGGAAGAGGCAAAGGAGTCACTTACGGAAATGGTTGACTTCCTTAAGGAGCCTCAGAAATATCTGGAGATCGGTGCACGACTTCCTAAGGGTGCACTTCTCGTAGGACCTCCGGGAACAGGAAAGACACTTCTTGCCAAGGCGGTTGCCGGTGAAGCAGGAGTACCATTCTTCTCCATGTCAGGTTCAGAATTCGTAGAAATGTATGTTGGTGTCGGAGCTTCCCGTGTAAGGGATCTCTTCAAGCAGGCAAATTCCAAGGCACCATGTATCATCTTCATAGACGAGATAGATGCCATTGGAAGAAGCCGTGATACCAGACATATGGGTGGAGATTCAGAGCGTGAGCAGACACTTAATCAGCTCCTTTCTGAGATGGACGGATTTGATTCATCAAAGGGTATAATTATCCTTGCTGCTACAAACAGACCGGAGGTTCTTGATAAGGCGCTTCTGAGACCTGGTCGTTTCGACAGACGAGTTATAGTTGAACGTCCTGACCTGAAGGGACGTGAGGATATACTCAGAGTTCATTCTAAGGATGTTAAGCTCGATGAAACAGTTGATCTTCATGAGATAGCCAATGTAACCAGCGGCTCTGTTGGTGCCGACCTTGAGAATATAATCAACGAGGCAGCACTTACAGCTGTAAGGAAGGGTCGTAGATTTGTTTCGCAGAATGATATACTCGAATCCATCGAGGTTGTATTTGCAGGTAAGGAGAAGAAGAACAACATCCTTTCAGCAAACGAAAAGAGCATTGTTGCTTATCACGAGGCAGGACATGCACTTCTAACAATGCTTCAGAAGGATACCATGCCGGTTCAGAAGATAACGATCATACCAAGAACCAAGGGTTCCCTTGGATATGTATGGCAGGCACCTGAAGAGGAGAAAAATCTCGAGACGAAGGCAGAGCTTGAGGCTGATATCGTAATAGCAATGGGTGGACGTGCTGCAGAAGCACTCAAGTTCCCATCAGTTACAAATGGAGCTTCAAATGATATAGAACAGGCTACAAGAACAGCCAGAACAATGGTTACCATGTATGGTATGTCTGAGCGTCTTGGAATGGTTCAGCTTGAGGGTATCACCGGAGAGTATCTCGATAGAAGAAGAGTGCTTGAGTGTTCTGATGAAACAGCTACGCTTGTTGATGAGGAAGTTAAGATGATCATCAACAATGCTTACTACAGAGCTTATAAGCTTCTTTCTGATAATGTCAAGATACTGGACGCTGTAGCTACTTATCTGATAGATCATGAGTCTATAACAGGTAAGGAGTTTATGGATATCTTCAATCAGATAACAGGTGGTGAGAAGCCGGCTGTTGGTAAGGCTGTATCACTTACCAATGGAGATATCACAGGTGGAAGCTTGGGTTCAGGAGTAAAAGGTCTTTTTGCTGACGTAAAGAGCAAGGATAAGACTAAGCTTAAGGATAAGCTCAAGAATAAAGCTAAGAAGCTTAAGAAAAAGAAGGACAAGGATAAGGACAAGTTCAAGGTTTACGCTAGCTCTGAGTTCGAGTCCAAGATAGATTCTCTGATGAATGATGATGAGGGAGATGCTTTTGACGAGGCTGATACAGCTCCCGAGACAATTTCTGAAGCAGCTTCCGGTTCAGTATCTGAGGTGGTAAGTGACGCAGCAGAGGCAGCGCAGGTATCACAGACAACAGATACGACAGAGGCTGATAACAGAGCAGATGCAAATGCTGCAGCTCAGCCTACAGAAGCAGCGGAGTCATCAGAGGATGGTCCTAAGATGCCTTGGGACAATCAGTAAAGATAAGGTGATGTGACGGAGGTAAATAGATGTCTTCACCCAAGATCTTAAATAACAAACTATATCTGTATCTGACGGAATTCTTTTCAGGAATGTCAGTTATGGCTGTGGAGCTGGGAGCCAGTAGGCTGCTGGCTCCTTATTTTAGTTCATCGCAGATAGTGTGGACTATTATCATTGGAACTATAATGATTGCGATGGCACTTGGAAATATAATGGGAGGTCGCTGGGCTGATAAGAATCCAAATCCTGATAAGCTGTATGGGCGTATCATAGTGGCAGCTATCTGGATAGCGCTTATCCCTGTTCTGGGTAAGTTTATTATAATAGGTATCTCTGGTGTCCTTGTGCTCACAATAGATACAAATTTTCTTGTTATAGCAGCATTTGCAGCCTGTATGGTTATATTCGTATTTCCGCTTTTTTTACTCGGAACAGTAACACCTTCGCTTGTTAAATATACGGTTGACAGTCTGGATGACAGCGGTAAGGTTGTAGGATATCTGAATGCATCCAACACCATAGGAAGTATCATAGGAACGTTTGTGCCTACATTTATCAGTATTCCGGCCGTTGGAACGGCTATAACATTTCTGATATTTGCGGGAATACTTCTGCTTCTTGCGATAATCTATTTTGTTTCATCGAGGAAGAAATCCGTGAAGTCAGTGGTCGGAGTTATCTGTTTTATAATCGCATGTATATTTGGACATGACAGCTCCTTTGCTTTCTGGCAGCATGACCTGACCTATGAGGGTGAGTCTATCTATAACTATCTGCAGGTGTCTGAGGATGATTCAAAAGTAGTTCTGTCTACAAATGTACTCTTTGGTGTTCAGTCTGTTTACCGCAAGGAGAAAACACTGACAGGGATGTATTATGACTACGCTATGGCTGCACCATATATGGCCGGAATTAATGAAAAGGGCGGTATTGATGTCCTAATCCTGGGTATGGGCACAGGCACCTATGCAACTCAATGTAGGAGATACTTTGATAACGTCAGTGTAGAGGGCGTTGAAATAGACGGCAAGATAACTAAGCTTGCCAGAGAGTACTTCGAACTTCCTGAGGATGTGCAGGTGACTACGTATGATGGACGTGCATATCTGCAGGGACTCAGTTCAGATAAGAAGAGCCAGGATAAGAAGTACGATGTAATTATGATAGATGCATATCAGGATATAACGGTCCCCTTTCAGATGTCATCAGTAGAATTCTTCAAACTCGTGAAGGAGCATCTTGCAGATGACGGTGTGATAGTGGTAAATATGAATATGATCTCCGATGGAGAGGATGGGATAAATACTTATCTGTCAGATACTATTTCAGATGTGTTTCCATATGTCTATACCGTGGACGTACAGAATAATACAAACAGAGAACTCTTTGCATCGAGTAATCCCGATATAGCTGAGCGTTTCAAAAACGGATACGAACAGGAAGAAAACGAAGACTTAAGAACTATGATGCAGAAAGTAGATGGAGGGCTTGTAAAGTACGAGGCCGGAAGCCATATACTTACTGACGATAAAGCGCCTGTGGAGCTACTCAGCATGAAGGCGATAGATGCACTTATACGTAACGAGGTAGATTACTACAAGAGTATTTACAAGGAAAAAGGCCTGAGTGGTCTTATGGATGAACTTTTTTAGAATCAGTACATATTTTAGGTTGAGAATAATTTTTAGGTTGAGTAAAAATGGACGGGCTGATCAGTTCAGCTCGTCCAATGTTTTTCCGTATGGAGGAAGGAATTCAGCTATGAAGTCCTTTACCTCAGGGTAATCCTTTGAATATTTATCCAGTGATTTTTCTATAGATTCTTTAGCAGTGGAAAACTCAGTGTTTCCTGATTTTTCCTCTTCGATACATTTTATATAAGCGGATATTTTGTCTGCGGCCTTTACAAGTGCACGCATATACTTATCATCTGCGGTATTATCAGTTTTATATATCTCTTCATACACAGGTCTCAGGTCGCGGGGGAGCTTCTCCAGAAGCTTAAACTCTGCGATTTTTTCGACCTCCTTATATGCTTCCTTTATATCAGGATTGTAGTACTTGACCGGAGTAGGCATATCACCTGTTATTATTTCTGAGGAGTCGTGATAGAGACCTATAAGAGCGGCTCTGTCAGCATTCAGCTTCTTCTCATATCGTACATTTCCAATAGAGCAAAGCGCATGGGCAATCATCGCCACCTCAAGGCTGTGCTCGCTCAGATTCTCGTTACGTGAGTTTCTCATAAGAGCCCATCTGTTTATATATTTCATTCTAGATATAGTTGCAAAAAAGTTATATTCCATATTTGTTCTCTCTTTTATAATTTTGAGGCTAACACTCGTGACTTTAGTCATGAGATACAGCCTTTTTTAACATGTGTATATTTTACCAAATACTGAAATTCTTCGTAAAAATGTGGTATAATAATATATACAGGAATATCTTTGATCCGAGTCTTCAGAAAGGATAAAAACGTATGTATCTTACTATCAAACAGCAGCTTAAACATCTGTCAAAAGATGATTACCGTACCATAAAGGAACTCTGTCATATAGCCAAGAACCTGACTAATGAAGCTATTTACAACATCCGTCAGTATTACTTTACTGAAGGCGAGTATCTGAGATACGAGAAAAACTATGTTCTGCTAAAAAACAGTCCTAACTACAAGGCTCTTAATTCAAACATGGCTCAGCAGATAATTAAGGAAGTTGATGGTTCTTTTAAAGCATTCTTTGGATTGCTCAAACTTGCCAAAAAAGGTAAATATTCATTCAAAGACTGCAGACTTCCTCATTATATGCCAAAAGATGGTCATGCTACACTGGTCATTGGTTTTGTAAGAATTAATGGTAATAAGCTTATATTACCTTTTTCTCAAAGCTTTAAGAAAACTCATAAACCGGTTGAGATAACCATACCGCCTGTACTTGCCGATAAGAAGATCAAAGAGATACGTATCATTCCAAAAGCTGATGCCAGGTTCTTTGAAGTTCAGTATATTTACGAAGCTGAATGTATCCAAAGAAATCTCAATAAATCAAATGCACTGGCTCTTGATTTTGGAATAAACAATCTCGTTACAGCAGTATCTTCAACCGGTAGCAGTTTCATCATAGATGGCAGAAAACTTAAATCCATCAACCAGTGGTTCAACAAGGAAAATTCTCATTTACAATCCATAAAGGATAAGCAGCATTTTGGTAAAAGACCTACAAACCGTCAAAAAGCTATAGCCAGAGACCGTAATAACAAAGTTAATGACTATATGAACAAAGCTGCACGTATGATAATAAATTACTGTATCAATAATGATATAGGTGTTCTTGTTGTTGGCTACAATGAAACATTTCAGCGTTCTTCTGATATCGGAAAAATCAACAATCAGACATTTGTTAACATTCCATACGGTAAGTTACGTAAAAAGCTTGAATATCTCTGTGAGCTTAATGGTATTACATTTGTCAAACAGGAAGAATCCTATACATCAAAGGCTTCCTTCTGGGATAAAGATGTTATCCCTGTATATAATAACGACAATCCTAAAGAGTACGTATTCAGCGGTAACAGAGTACATCGTGGTCTTTACAGAACAACTGATGGATACACCTTCAATGCAGATGTAAACGGAGCATTGAATATCTTACGCAAAAGTAGTGTTGTGGACTTAACAGTCCTATACAGTAGGGGCGAAGTGGACACGCCCGTAAGAATAAGGGTTGCCTAGCAATAGGTGGAAACTTAAATATCACACTTCTTAAACGGAGATTCATTTCTCCCAGAAGCCCGTCACTTTAGTGATGGGAGGTTCACTCAATAATACTTACTCATTATAAACGCAAAGGTCATTATATGTAAAATGATATTTATTTTATAAACTATTAATAAATATTAACAACTATGAATAACATAAAATGAGGCGATATATATGGCAATTACTATGGATAGTACCCTGAAGGAGCTTATGGACAATCCGGAAGCTGTAGCAATACTTGAAAAGTATGCTCCCGGCTTTACTGATAATAAGACGTTCAAGCTGGGAATGAAGATGAAGCTGGATAAATGTGTAAGATTCCCACAGGCGAACATGACAGAAGAACAGATCAAGGCATTTGAAGAAGATCTTAAGACGCTTGGATGATAGTAAATATCAAAAAACAAGGGACTTTTTAGTTCCTTGTTTTTTGATTGCTTATATGATAGAATACGTTTGTTGTTTTGCTTCCGTAGCGCAGTTGGTAGCGCAACTGATTCGTAATCAGTAGGTCGTCGGTTCGAGTCCGATCGGAAGCTCATATACGAAAATAGCCGAAATCCACTATTTAGGGTTTCGGCTATTGTTTTCATAAAAGTCTTTGTGGCTGGATTGAAGTTAGAGGGGGTTCTTCTTTTGAAAGCTAAAAGTGAAAGTTAAAAGCAATAATTATCAGGATTTTTGTCAAAATAATGGCCTTTTTTGCTTGATTTGCTTCTGATTTGAAGTGATTTGAAATTTCAAAGCAATAAATATGAACTGTTTCGTCGGAATTATTGCCTTTTTTTGACTTGCCTCCTTGAAACAGGCCATAATTTTAACATGTTTTGTTATAATTATGGCTTTTGCTTAATTTGCTTTCAGGTATTGCTTTCAGGTATTGCTTTCAGGTATTGCTTTCAGGTATTGCTTTCAGGTATTGCTTTCAGGTATTGCTCTTAGGTATTGCTTCAAGTTTACGTTATTTTGAAATATCATATAACCAAAACGACAAGAAGAGATTGTTGATTTGTATTTTATATTTTCATATGTGTGTGGACATTCAGATAGCGTGTTTGATATAATAGTATGTAGCCGGTGAAAATAGTTTCGGTGAAAAATAAATACTAAGGAGGGTATTTTGATGAAAGTTTATAAATGTACAAAGTGTGGCAATATGATCTCATACTTAAACAAGGACGCTTGCGATGTTAAGTGCTGCGGTGAGGCAATGGTTGAACTTGTACCAAACACAACTGATGCGGCAGGTGAGAAGCATGTTCCGGTTATTGAGATTGAGGGAAATAAAGTAACTGTAAAGGTTGGATCTGTTGCACATCCTATGATGGAAGAACATTCAATTCAGTGGATCGTTCTTGAGACTGAGCAGGGCAGACAGCGTAAGACGCTTAAGCCGGGTGAAGAGCCTGTTGCAGTTTTTGCGATTGCTGATGGAGACAAGGTTGTTGAAGCTTATGAGTATTGCAATCTTCATGGACTTTGGAAGGCTGAGGCATAGTTATATGCTATTTTAGATAGACGAATATAGATATAATTTATGGGGAGCAGTAATCCTTTGGGATGACTGCTTCTTTATTTTTGCAAATGTATCTCTTTAGGTATTATTCTTATATGAAATATGATACAATAGATGTATATTTTGTTTTATTATGGTGAGTTAGTTTATAACTAATGTAATGGGGTACAATTATGGATAGATTTGCAGAGTTTTTGGAAAGACTTATCAGAACAACTCACACTGTCGAAGATTTCGATAGAGAGAAGTATGTTGAGGTAGTAAAGGACATATGTGAATACTATGGGATATGTAAGGGAGTTTCGGAATTTTATCCAAGTATGTCTCTTGAGAGACTTGGTCAGGGTGAAGTATTCTGTGATTATGACAACGGAGAGGGTGAGAAGGTCGGCCTTCTTATTCGTGTGGTCAGTAAGACAAAAGCGGTTGTAAAGGGGACGCTTTATATACGTGCAGATGATGACGATTTTGATGAAGAAACATCGGATAAGTTGTCTTTATTGCTAAGTGTAATCCTGAGCTTTATCAGCTTCAGACGTTTACAGAGAGTTGTTGAAGAGTTTGGATTTCATGATGAAATGGGCTTCTATAATTATCGTGCTTTTGCAAGATATTTGAATCTTCAAAATGAGGAAGGAAAGCTTGCAGGGAAGCTTGCATTTAATGCGGATCTTCATAACTTTACTCTGGTCAATCAGGAAATAGGAAGACTGAATGGAAACTTAGTTCTTGAGAATTATTACAACTTTATCACGGAAATTATCGGAGATGAAGGAATAGTATGCAGACTGGGCGGTGACAAGTTTGTAGGTATCGTCACAGAGGATAGAAGGGACAGGCTGTTCCAGGCTTTTGAAGGTGAACCTATAGAGTTTGGGGATTCTGCCGGAAGAAGGGTCGTTGTTTCTGCTTCTGCAGGAGTTTTCAAGCTTCCGAATTCCTTCGTGCTTACATCCCCAGGAGATATAATGGACAAGATCATGCTTTCCTGTATTATTGCAAAGAAGAATGATAGCTCGGTAATTATGTATGATCAGAGTATGAATAATATGAATGAAAGAGCAAAGTGGGTTCAGAGACAATTCCGTGATGCTCTTGTTCGGGATGAATTCAAGGCTTTCTATCAGCCGAAGGTGGATATAACTAAAGGAGAAGTGGTCGGTGCCGAGGCACTGTGCCGTTGGCTCCATGAGGGTGGTATTATACCTCCGCTTGATTTTATACCTGTTTTGGAACAGGGAATGGATATCTGTGATCTCGACTTCTTTATGCTTGACAGAGCCTGCAAGGATATTCGCAGATGGCTGGATGAGGGGCGTGAGGTCGTAAAGGTTTCAGTCAACCTGTCCAGAAAGCATCTGGTGGATGTGGATCTGCTTAAACATATCATGGGTATAATCGACAGTAATGATGTTCCACATCAGTATATTGAAATAGAGCTTACAGAGACTACAACGGACGTTCAGTTCGTGATCTGAAGAGGGTTGTTACTGGACTACGTCGTGAGGGTGTAAGCACTGCAGTGGATGATTTCGGAATTGGTTATTCATCCCTTAATTTGATCAGAGAGGTTCCATGGGATGTCATCAAGGTTGATAAAAAATTCCTTCCACTTGACGGAGAAAGTGAAAACAGTATAACCAATATCATGTTCAGACATGTTATAGCTATGGCTCATGATATGGGAATCAAATGTGTTGTTGAAGGAGTTGAAACTAAAGAACAGCTCGAGCTTCTTCGGAAGAATGAGTGCTATCTGGCACAGGGCTTCTATTATGATAAGCCTCTTCCGGTTGAGGATTTTGAGAAACGTCTGAATAATAAGAAATATGATCAGGGAATTAACATAGAATAATCGATGGTTTATAAGAAAAGGATGAAGCTTTCATATCCTTGGCAAAGTGAGGATAACAAAGTATGGATATAAAGGGTTTTGTTAAAAAAAAGGCAAATTCCATCAGTGATCAGAAGTGGTTTAAGCATCTGAAAACCATAAATGAGCATAAGTTGGAGGTTGGCAAAAATTGTTTTAGATGCGGACTATATAAACAGGGAATCCTGCATGATCTCTCGAAGTATTCGTGGACGGAGTTTTCTGTCGGGGCAAAGTATTATCAAGGAAACAGAAGCCCGAATGAGGCTGAGAGAGAGGATATAGGCTACACATCCTCGTGGCTTCATCACAAGGGAAGAAATAAGCATCATCTGGAATATTGGCTGGACTATGACCTGGAAAAAAGAGATGGCTCAGTGACAGGAATGAAGATGCCGGATAATTATATAATAGAGATGTTCTGTGACCGCGTGGCAGCCAGCAAGATATATCACAAGGATGATTATTCCGATAGATCTGCTCTTGATTATTATCTGAACGGAAAGAGTAAGAATATCCTTCATCCGTATACCAGAAAGAAGCTGGAAAAGCTTCTCTATATGCTTGCCGAAAAGGGCGAGGATTATACATTTGAATATGCCGCCAGATATGTGAAGGGATATAAGGCATATAAGAAGAGACAGAAGTATAAGACCAGACTTCAGAAGAAGTATGGTAAGAAATATGAGAAGAAGCTGGATGCAAAGCTTGATAAGCTTAGAGCTAAGGATCTGGAACATCTGACGGATCATAAGTACGAGAACTGTTATAAGAACAAGCTTGTAAAGAAGTATAATAAGCGTCTCAATTCCAGATATCATAGAAGGGAAAATGCTGATATAAAGAGACTTAGAAAGAAGGAAAACTAGTGGCTTTCACACATTTACATGTGCATACCGTATATAGTCTGCTGGATGGCTTTGCCAAAATTCCCGAACTCGTATCAAGGGCGAAGGAACTCGGATTTGACAGCCTGGCCATAACAGACCATGGGGTTATGTATGGAGTGATAGAATTCTATAAAGAGTGTAAGAAACAGGGGATAAAGCCGATTCTCGGATGTGAGGTTTATGTTTCTCCGGGAAGCAGGTTTGACAGAGAGACCGGTGCAAATGATGAGAGATATTATCATCTCATATTACTTGCAGAGAACGAAACCGGTTATCGCAATCTGACCAAGATCGTGTCCTTCGGTTTTACTGAAGGCTTTTATTATAAGCCGCGAGTAGACAGAGAGCTTCTTGAGAAATACCATGAGGGGCTTATCTGTCTATCTGCATGTCTTCAGGGAGAGGTTGCATTTTACCTGAGAAGAAGACTCTATGATGAGGCGAAGAAGGCGGCACTGTGGCACAGGGATGTTTTCGGTGAGGGAAACTATTTCCTGGAAATGCAGGATCATGGGCTGAGTGATGATGTGATAGTAAATACTGATCTAAAACGTCTGTCACAGGAAACGGGAATAGAGCTTGTCTGCACAAATGATTCTCATTATGTCAGAGCTGAGGATGCGGAGGCTCATGATATACTTTTATGTATGCAGACCGGTACTACTGTTGATGATGAAAATCGTATGAGGTACGAGGGCGGACAGTACTATCTGAAGTCTGAGGAAGAGATGAGTTCTCTTTTTCCATATGCAAAAGAGGCACTTGAAAATACACACAAGATAGCTGAGAGATGTAATGTGGAAATAGTTTTCGGTGAGCAGAAGCTTCCAAAGTATGATGTGCCTGAGGAGTATCCTGATGCGTTCAGTTATCTGAAGGAGCTTTGCGAGAATGGTCTGAAGGAACGTTACAAAGAGGTGACGCCTGAGCTTAAGGAGAGACTTGATTATGAGCTCGGTGTTATCAAGGATATGGGCTTTGTGGATTATTTTCTGATAGTTTGGGACTATGTGAACTATGCGAAGAATAATGGTATCAGTGTAGGCCCGGGAAGAGGTTCTGCGGCAGGAAGTATCGTGTCATATGCTCTTAAGATAACAAATATAGATCCTATCAGGTATAGTCTTATCTTCGAGAGATTTCTGAATCCGGAGAGAGTAAGTATGCCGGATATAGATATAGATTTTGCTCCTGAAGGCAGGCAGGAGATGATCAGATATGTCTCCCAAAAGTATGGACCTGAAAAGGTTGTTCAGATCATATCCTTTGGAACTCTGGCAGCCAGAAATGCAGTCAGAAACGTAGGGCGTGTTCTGAACATTAACAGAAGTCTGGTTGATATAGTCGCAAAGTCGATTCCCGGTGGTGCAAAGCCTATGACTCTTGGACAGGCACTTGAAGAGGCACCGGATTTTATAAAGCTTTATAATGAGAATCCTGATGTTAAATATATGGTGGATCTGGCAAAGAAGCTTGAAGGTGTTCCGAGTCATCCATCACAGCATGCTGCGGGAGTTGTAATAGGCAGGGAGCCTATAGTCGAGTATGTTCCTCTATGTAAAAATAGTGGTGACTCGCCCGTTTCAACTCAGTTTGAAAAGGATACACTGGAACAGCTGGGACTTCTCAAGATGGACTTCCTGGGACTCAGAAACCTGACGGTAATTGCAGATGCTATCGAGAGCATAAAAGAAAGAACAGGAAAAGAGATAGACATAGATAACATACCTCTGGATGATCCGAAGGTATTTGAACTTATAGCATCCGGTGAATGTGCCGGAGTATTCCAGTTGGAGAGCGGTGGAATGCAGAGCTTCATGAAGAGGCTCAGACCAACTACTATCGAGGATATAGTTGCAGGTATATCTTTATATAGACCGGGTCCTATGGACTTTATCCCTCAATATATTCAGGGTAAGAAGAATAAGGAGTCGATCAAATATGAGACACCGGAGCTGAAGCCTATCCTGGAGAATACATATGGATGTATAGTTTATCAGGAACAGGTTATGCAGATAGTTATGTCCCTTGCCGGTTACAGCATGGGTAAGTCGGACGAGGTCCGTCGTGCCATGTCAAAGAAGAAGGCAAGTGTCATGGAGAAGGAACGTGAGAACTTCGTTTACGGAAATGAAGAGATGAATGTTCCGGGCTGCATAAAGAACGGAATAAGTGAAGAGGTTGCGAACAAGATATATGATGAGATGACGGACTTCGCCAGTTATGCATTTAACAAGTCACATGCGGCGGCTTATTGTATAGTCACCTATCAGACTGCATATCTGAAAACGTATTACCCTCTGGATTTTATGGCTGCACTTCTTACATCGGTAAGGGATAATTCTACCAAGCTTGCAACCTACATAGAGGCAGTTAAGCGTATGGGAATCAAGATACTCTCGCCTGATATCAATGAGGGTTATGGCAAGTTTACGGTTGCCGGTGATGCCATAAGATATGGCATGTCTGCTATTAAGTCTGTTGGTGACAGCGTGGTTGATGCAGTTCTTGAGGAGAGAGAAAGCAACGGTAGGTTTAAGGACTTAAGAGATTATATAGACCGTATGTCCGGAAAGGAAGCTAACAAGCGTACTATTGAAAGTTTCATCATGGCGGGTGCATTTGACTGTTTTGGAAAAAACAGGAGACAGATGATGATGGCATATCCGGAGATAACCGGAGCGGTCACAAACGAGAAGAAGAAAAATGCATCGGGTCAGATGTCGCTTCTTGATTTTATGGGAGAAGAGGAGAAGGAAGCGTTCGATGTTGAGTATCCGGATGTTCCTGAATTCTCTGAGGATATAATCTTAAGTGGCGAGAAGCAGATGCTAGGTCTCTATATAAGCGGACATCCGCTGGATGGAGTCAGGGATTATCTAAGTAAGAATACGGATATAACCTCTATTGATTTTGAAATAGAGGAGGAAACCCAGACAGCAAATGCTGTGGACGGCAGATCATATACCTATGGCGGTATGATTGAAAGTGTCCAGAAGAGGATAACCCGTAAGGGTGAAAATATGGCAATTCTCAGGGTTGAAGATTTCTATGGGACAGTCGAGGTGCTGGTATTCCCGAAGGCTTTTGAAAAGTACAGGGATCTTCTGGAGGAAAATACTCCTGTCATAATTAAGGGACGTGCTCAGGTTTCCGAGGCCGAAAGCAAGATACTTCTTTCAGAGATGTATTCGATGAATGAGATGGTTGAAAAGGAGAAGGCAAGAGCTATGCAGCTCTGGATCCTTTTTGACAACAAGGAAAGCTTTGAGAAGGGCAGGGATGATCTGGCCATGCTTCTCGGAGAACATAAGGGTAACACTCCTGTTTACGTACAGTTAAAGGAGGAAAAGAAGGCAGTCAGGATGATGCCGAATGCTGATATAGGAAGCGGTGTTGAGGAAGCCCTTAAGCTTTCATATGGAAAGGACAGGGTACTTGTCAGAGAGACTAAGTGAGAGTGATGGTTTTTAAGCAGCTGATCTGAAGGAATCAGAGAAAGGGGCAGTATGGAGAATATCATATCACAAAACAACGGAAAGGTCAGAACTGTAGTCAGGCTGCTCAGTGGCCCGAAGGAGAGAAAATATCTGGGAAGATATGTTGTTGAAGGTACTAGAATGGTCAGGGAGATTCCAGACAAGGACCTCGACAGCATATTTATGACACAGGCATATGTTGATAAGACTATGAATGAGGATTTCAGAATCAGAAATCTGGTCGAGAAAGCAGTGCTTAGATCCAGATGCTATATTGTGACGGAACCTATTATCAGAAAGATGTCAGATACCAGACATCCGCAGGGAATCATAGCTACTGTGAATACAAAAAACTATACTGTTGATGAACTGCTCCAGGAGGGTGGATCAACGCCTATGTTCATCGTTCTTGAGAGACTTCAGGATCCCGGTAATATGGGAACCATCATAAGAACAGCAGAGGCTGCCGGTGCCACCGGAATACTGATCAGCTATGATTCTGTAGATATATACAGCCCGAAGGTTGTCAGAGCTACCATGGGTTCCATCTTCAGGATGAAGTTCGCGAATACATTTGACATCATAGGTGATCTGACGAAGATGAAGAATGCCGGAATCAGACTGTATGGTATGCATCTGAACGGCTCATCTATATATGAAACCGACCTCAGACAGCCGGCTGCCTTCCTTATAGGAAATGAAGGAGCGGGGCTTACAAATGAAGTCAGCAGACAGGTAGACAGCCTCCTCAAGATTCCGATGAAGGGTGAGGTGGAGAGTCTGAACGCTGCGGCGTCTGCAACTGTAATTATGTATGAGACTATGAGACAGAGATATGCCGATAAGTACAATATGTAATTAGTCGTAATGATCGAAATCTAAAGAGTGTACAGTAACCAGATCATCCGGAATCATGTATTCCGGATGATTTAGATTGTACATACTTGTATAAAGCTGCATATCATAATAATCCACGTCAGGTGTGTTCCTTAGCAGATCATCGATTATCATAGCTTCCATATCCAGTGTGAGCAGAGGCTGATCGATTCGCCGGTCTCCTAGATTTACTGCTTCAGTTCTTGGTGGTGCAATCTTTACAGGACCAAGCAGGTAGCACGTCTCACCTATGTTTCCAGACAGATTTTTAAATAGATCAAAATAATCCAGATCATCATTCAGATAGATTCCCATTTCGTAGGCGGTATTATATACGAAGTCCATATTGTAAGGTCCGTAGTTATCGATGGCAGCGACCTCCTGCGGGATTACTCTGAGTGAGGTGCAGTATTTTGTATCTCCGATCAGCATCTCGTTTATGTGTGGATAATAAACGGCTTTTATTTCACACTTGTCAGAATTTGAAGCTTCGTCGATAAAAAACTCAAGTATTCCGGATTTTGGAAGCTTTGAGTCTACCGTCACTTCGCTTAGATTAATCTGGAATATAAACGTCAGAGGAAGACCGTTAATCGAAGAGACAGGAGCGTCCTTTGTTCCGTCTTCATATGGAACGCCTCCTGCACGACTTCCGGTATAGGAAGCAGGCTTATCATCTGTACCTAGTATAAGAGCGAGAGCCTTGCTTTTTTCGAGTATTTTTTTATATAGCCTATCTATATCCTCCTGAGGTGGAAGTATAGGTGTCCTTTTTAATACCACATCAGCCTTTTTCTTTTTGAAGTGACTGCTCACTATAAGAAAAACACCAAGGAATATTATCAGGAAGAATACAATGCTTGAACCGATCCCGTCGCTGATAGACTCCTTTTTGTTTGCGACAGCCTCTAAGACGAAGAATAGCTCGCAGAAGCCAAAGGAGGCGACAAGTATTCCAAGAAAGTTTAGAAAGACATAAACAAATCTTCCGAAAGCGTATCTGATAAGTGATATACCGGCATAGATAACACCGAGGAAGAAACAGACTACTCCGGCATCTTTTGTGATATCGGTAAAGTGTTTACTTTCCATCGCCCGGTACCCCTGGTATAACATAAGACAAGAGATAATAATAAGTCCGAGTCCGATAAGAATAGCAAGTATTCTTACGAATAGATTTCTCTTATTATAACGGGCTGTAAGTACATATTTAATCTTTGCATACCTTGGCCTTGCCGGATCTTCTTCTATGGAGACCTTGTTATTGGTAATCAGCTTAACGGTTTTCTCATACTCGTATTCATCCTCTAATTGAACATCATAAAAACGTCCGTTATAGGCAAAACGGGCGTTGTAACCTGAACCTTGCTTTGTAAAGTGTACGGTATAGTCCGGCATCTCGATGGTATTGTTATAATCAGAAAAACTTTCCATATATTCGCACCTCGTAACTCAATATATCACATTTGCAGTTTCGTTGCACTGTTTGTTCTTTTAACTCACGCCTCGCAGCTGAACATAATACTTTTCTCGACACTGCTCTCGCACGGTTTGGGTAAACCCCTAGCGGATGCTAAGCTCTCACTTCGTGCTTTGCACTCGTGAATCGCTAAGCACCGAGACCCAAAACGGTCTCGAAAAGTATTTGTCAGACTGCGAGGCGTGAGTTATTTCCTATAAATGTTTGACATATAAATGGCTGAGTGTTATTCTAGAACATGAATGTAGAGGATGCGATGATTATAAGTAACGTATCGGATGAGGCTGGCTCGTGCGAAGATACGCGAAAGGATGATTCGCCGAAGCAATGGCTTTCCAGAGAAGTCATAAGCTGGGACTTGAATTAAGAGTTCAAGGACTGTCATCCTTGAGTTTAGGATGGAGTGCTACGGTATAGAGATTATTCTATGGACCGAAACCTCCGTTTTGGTCCATTTCTTTTTTTGGGAGGGGACCAAAAAGCTATCAAACAAAAACGTTGTCAGAGGAGGACAAAAATATGGCTATTTTTAAGGGATCAGGTGTTGCGCTTGTTACACCATTTACAGAGGATTATCAGATTGATTATGAAGGACTCAGAAAGCTGGTTGATTTCCATGTAGAGCATAAGACTGATGCGATAATAGTATGCGGAACATCAGGTGAGTCTGCAACTATGTCAGTTGAGGAGCATCTCGAGTGTATCGAGGTTGTTGCAGAGCAGGCTAATGGACGTATTCCTGTAATCGCAGGAACCGGTTCAAATGATACTATGACTGCAATCGAGCTTTCAAAGGAAGCTGAGAAGTGTGGAGTTGACGGACTTCTCATGGTTACACCTTATTATAATAAGTGTACACAGGGTGGACTTTTCAAGCATTATGAGAAGGTTTCAGAAGCTGTTGATACACCTATTATCGTTTACAATGTTCCAAGCAGAACCGGCTGCAACATCCTTCCTGCAACAGCAGTTAAGATGGCAAAGGAGATAAAGAACGTAGTAGCTATTAAGGAAGCTTCAGGAAATATATCTCAGGTTGCAGAACTTGCACATCTGGCAGATGGTTGTATCGATATCTATTCAGGAAATGATGATCAGATACTTCCGCTTATGTCACTTGGCGGAATCGGCGTTATCTCAGTTACAGCTAACATCATTCCTGATGATACACATGATCTGTGTCAGAAGTTCTTTGACGGAGATGTACAGGGCTCACTTGAGCTTCAGCTTAAGGCAATCGATCTTTGCAAGGCACTTTTCTGCGAGGTAAATCCTATTCCTGTAAAGAAGGCAACAGAACTTATGGGACTTACAAACGGAGTTGTAAGACTTCCTCTTACAGAGATGGAGCCTCAGAATGCGGAGAAGCTCATTAAGGCTATGAGAGAGTACGGAATTCAGTTCTAATTAAAGCAGGTAACTTTCGAGTTTAAAAAATATAACGAAGGTGGAATAGATATGACAAGAATAATTATGAGTGGTTGCAGCGGACGTATGGGCCGTGTGATCACAGAGCTTGTAAAAGGCGTAGAGGATGCGGAGATAGTTTGTGGATTGGATATCATAGATGATGGTACTCTTGGCTATCCTGTATTTAAAAGTGTAGATGAAATAAATGTAGAAGCTGACGTAATCATTGACTTTTCATCACCAAAGGTGTTTGAGTCACTTCTTGCTTACTCAGTAGAAAAGCAGCTTCCGCTTGTGCTCTGCACAACCGGACTTTCAGAGGAACAGCTTGCAAGCATGAATGAGGCATCCGGAAAGGTTGCTATACTTAAGTCTGCAAATATGAGTCTCGGAATCAACACAATGATGGAAATGCTTAAAACTGCAGTTTCAGTATTTTGTCCTGCAGGCTTTGATGTAGAGATAGTTGAGCAGCATCATCATAATAAGCTCGATGCTCCATCAGGAACAGCTATTGCACTTGCTGATGCAATAAATGAAGCTGCAGGCGGCGAGTTTGAGTACATCTATGACAGAAGCGACAGACGTCAGATGAGAGATAAGAAGGAACTTGGTATATCTGCTGTAAGAGCAGGCTCAATACCGGGAACACATGATGTTATATTTGCCGGACAGGATGAGGTTATAGAGTTCAGACATATAGCTTATTCAAGAAATATCTTTGGTAACGGAGCTATCAGTGCGGCTAAGTTCCTTGCAGGAAAGCCTGCAGGAATGTACACAATGGCTGATGTTATAAAGGCAGCTCTGTAGAGCGGGAGGACGTATGACTGAAGAACAGATACTTTGCAGTGCATCCCGATATACAGAAAAGTTTTATCTGAATCCGCGCTTTTCGAATCTTCCTAAGAAGATCCAGGATGAGCTTAAGGTTGCGTGTGTGCTTTTTACGCACGAGATAGGCGGCGTCATATATCTGTATTATGATGATGAGGGCAGCCTTTGTATAGCTACCGATTATAATGAGGATGATTTTCTGTATGATGAGATAGGAAGTGGACTCAAGGTAAATCAGCTCAGAAATGAAAAAAGAGAACTGTTTGAACAGCTGGAAGAATACTATGAGCTTCTTATCATGATGAAGAATAAATAGTCTGGTGAGGTATAAAAAATGCTTTTTGCTATAGACGTAGGAAATACAAATATTACAGTGGGATTGTTTGACGGAAAGACACTTATAAAGCAGTTCAGGATGATAACTCAGACATCACGTACCTCAGATGAATACGGTGTATTCCTGAGACAGTGGCTGGCTATAAACTCCCCTGAGGCGAAAATTGAAAGTGTTGTTGTGTCATCGGTTGTTCCGAATATTATGCATTCACTTACGAGTGCAATCATCAAATACTTTGATGTAAAGCCACTCATTGTTGCGCCCGGTATAAAAACCGGAATAAGAATCGCTATACAAAATCCGAAGGAGCTTGGTGCTGACAGACTTGTAGATGCGGTAGCAGCATATGAGATGTATGGCGGTCCGGCAATTGTTGTTGATTTTGGTACAGCTACAACTCACGACCTTGTGCTCGAGGATGGTACATTTGCAGCAGGAGTTACTTCTCCGGGAATCAGACTTGCGGCTAACGCACTCTGGAGAGGAACTGCAAAGCTTCCTGAGGTTGAGATCAAAAAGGTTGATACTGTCCTAGGAACTGATACTGTTTCAAGTATGCAGGCCGGTATTTACTACGGATATGTGGGACAGACAGAGTATATAATCAATAAGATGAAAAAAGAATCCGGACTGGATGGAATCAAGGTTGTTGCGACAGGCGGACTCGGTAAGCTTATTTCCGAAGCTACGGATTCGATCGATATATATGACCCTGAGCTTACACTTCATGGACTCAGGATTATTCATGATAAGCAGAAGTGATTAGAGAATAAGAAGCAGGTTTATGATTAATAGAGATGAAATGTTTAAAAACAAAATATTTCTCGGACCTATGGCAGGAGTAACAGACCTGCCATTTCGTCTTTTATGTAAGGAGCAGGGGGCGGATGTCATGGTCACTGAAATGGTATCTGCCAAGGGGCTTTACTATGGAAGCAGGAAGACTGATCTCTTGCTTCAGACTGATGACAGGGAAAAACCTGTCGGAGTGCAGCTCTTCGGAAGTGATCCGGATATAATGGCCGGTGAGGCAGAGAAGCTTGCGAAAAGAGGCTTTGATTTTATTGATATCAACATGGGCTGCCCTGTTCCGAAAATTGTAAATAACGGCGAGGGTTCTGCGCTTATGAAGAATCCCGAGCTGGCGGAGAGGATTGTCAGAAGCATTGTAGAAGCGGTAGATATTCCCGTTACTGTAAAAATCAGAGCAGGCTTTACCAAGGACTCTGTAAATGCACCTGAGATGGCACGTGCCATTGAAGGCGGCGGAGCGTCTGCAGTTGCGGTTCATGCAAGAACGAGAGAACAGTATTATAGTGGTAAGTCAGACTGGTCTGTTATCAAGGCGGTAAAGGACGCAGTAAAAATTACGGTTATTGGAAATGGAGATATAACCTGCGGCGAGGACGCTGTCAGGATGAAGGAGGAAACCGGCTGCGACAGTGTTATGGTTGCCAGAGCGGCGAAGGGGAATCCCTGGGTATTTAGAGAGATAAAGGGATATTTAAATGGAAATGTACCCGCGCGTCCTGATTTAAACGAAATCAGAGACATGATACTAAGACATATCGACCTTATGATCGATATGAAAGGGGAGTATATCGGAGTAAGAGAACTTCGGAAACATGTTGCATGGTACACCGAAGGCATATATAATAGTTCTAGGATTCGCAAGAAGGTTTGCGAGATCGAAAAGAAGGAGGAATTGGTTGAGCTTATTAAACAGTTGGGGGACTGAAAAGGAGCTTTTATTATGAATAGTGAAGGAAATACCCGAATTAAGATTATACTTGGAACGATTCTTCTTGTCATTAGTATGGGTTTTCAGACAATCGCCTGGTTTGTTGATGATAAGAACCATGAAACACATAGTGAAACGGTTCATGTTTTAAGGGCGGTTTCTCTATTTGTTTTTGTTATTTCTGTAATCGTTTTCCTGCTTATTTATTCCATGATGAGAAAAGAAGGAAGTAAAGCAAAAAAGGATGTAGTTACATTTTCAAGAATTGCTACATCTCTGGCCAGCGATTATGAAAGTGTTTTCTATCTTAATACTCAGGATGACAGTTATAAGGAGTATGCCAGAGTTGATGGAGAGGAAAACAAGCTGAGGGTTGTATCATCAGGAACTGACTTCTTTAAGGATCTTAAGGTCAATGTTGAAAGCGATATCGTAGAGGTTGATAAAGAGAAGATATATGCTGTAATCAATAAGGATTATATGTACAAGGCTTTCAAGGAAGGCCGAGTTATAGATCTTGATTATAGGCTGATTCAGGCGGGTTCGGTTCTTTATTATCATCTGAAGGTTACCAAGGGTTTCAATGAAGATGATAAGTATATTGTCATTGGAGTAAGAAACAATGATAAGCAGAGGCGAGAAGAGGAAAAGAACAAGGCTGCTGCCGAAGCAGGAAAAACCTATGGGAAGATTGCTCAGGCACTTGCTTCAAGATATGAAGTTTTATACTATGTCAATATAGATACTAACGAATATGTAGAATATAGTGCAAGCAAAACGTATAGCAAGCTTGAAATCGGAAGTAAGGGTAAAGACTTCTTCAAGGATTGCCAGCTGAATATGGTCAAGGATATCTATACAGACGATTATCCTATGATGGTAAATGCCATGGATAAGGATAATCTGATGAAGGTTATAGATGCTAAAAATACATTTACTATAACCTACAGACTGCTTCTGAATGGGCAGCCTGAGTATGTGAATCTGAGAGCGATACGACCTCGTGATGATAAGCATCATCTGGTTATTGGGGTTGTGAATATAAATGACACGATGCAGCGTGAGGAGGAATTCAAGGAGAGGCTTGATACTGTCATGAATATGGCAAACCGCGATGCGCTTACAGGTGTTAAGAATAAAAATGCTTATAACATCATGGAAAAGGAGATAAATGAGAGAATAAGCAAGGGTAAACAGGAAGCTTTTTCTATTGTATTCTGTGATGTTAATAACTTAAAGAGAGTTAATGACAGTAAAGGCCACAAAGCCGGTGATGAGTATATCAGGGATGCATGTATGATGATATGCCGTGTGTTTAAGCACAGCCCTGTTTACAGAGTCGGTGGTGATGAGTTTGCTGTGATCATTAGGGGTGAGGACTATGAGAATAGAAAAAGCCTCGTTGATCAGATAAGGACTCAGGTTGAGATGAACCGTGATGATGGTAAGGTTGTGGTTTCCATAGGTTTGTCCGATTTTGATCCTAAGGTTGATAAGGAACTCTCGTCGGTATTTGAGAGAGCTGACAGAGAGATGTACTTAAATAAAAAAGATTTAAAGAGTTAGGGATTACTTGAAAGAGGTGTGAGTATGAGTGATTATGTACTAAGCTGTTGTGCGGCATGTGATTTGAGTCCTGATTGGGTTAAGAGAAGGAATATCGAGTATATTCCATTTAATCTGACTCTGGATGGAGAAGCTTATTATGACGATATGGGAAAAACTTTTTCTCCGAGAGAACTGATAAAGAGAATGGAGGAGGGTGCCGAGGCTAAAACTTCTCAAGTAAGCCCTGGAGATTATGAGGATTATTTCAGAAAGTTTGCTGAGCAGGGAAAGGATATAGTTCATGTATCGCTTTCTACAGGAATATCAGGAACATATCAGAGTGCCTGTCTTGCAGCTTCAAACATTATGGAAGAGTTTCCGGACGTAAAAGTATATACAGTAGATTCTATGGCAGCATCATCAGGCTATGGCCTTCTTATGGATTATGCTGCTGATATGAGAGACAGTGGGCTTTCTGCAAAGGAGCTTGCAGACTGGATAGAAGAGAATAAGCTGAATATGGTTCATTGGTTTTTCTCGACAGATCTTACCTATTACATAAAGGGTGGACGTATATCCAAGACCGCAGGAACAATCGGTCAGGTTCTTAATATCTGTCCCCTTCTGAATGTTGATAAGGAAGGGCGTCTTATTCCTCGTGAGAAGGTCAGAACCAAGAAGAAGGTTGTGAAGCGTATCGTAGAGAAGATGGTCGAGGAAGCCGAGGGCGGACTTAATTATACAGGCAAAGTATTCCTGTCCGATACTGATCAGGATTTAGGAGCTCAGGTTGAAACACTTATTGGTGAGATATTCCCTCAGCTTAAGGGAAGGGTCGCCAGATTCGATATAGGATGTACAATAGGAAGTCATACAGGTCCCGGAACAGTTGCGCTTTTCTTTAAGGGTAAGAAGAGAGAAGACTGATACGAAATAAAGATTTAGATAATTTGGAGGAAATTATGGGAAAAATTATACTTACAGGTGACAGACCAACAGGAAGGCTTCATCTGGGTCATTATGTAGGTTCACTTAAAAGAAGAGTGGAGCTTCAGAATTCAGGTGAATTTGAGAAGATATTTATAATGATAGCAGATGCGCAGGCACTGACTGATAACTTCGATAATCCCGACAAAATCAGAGATAATATCATCGAGGTAGCGCTAGACTATCTGTCAGTCGGACTCGATCCTGCGAAAACAAATATGTTTATACAGTCAGTCGTTACTGAACTGACAGAGCTTACATTTTATTATGCAAATCTCGTAACTGTATCTCGTCTGGAACGTAATCCTACGGTTAAAACTGAGATAAAGATGAGAAATTTTGAAACAAGTATACCGGTTGGATTCTTTACCTATCCTATCAGTCAGGCATCGGATATAACTGCATTTAAGGCAACTACTGTTCCTGTCGGCGAGGACCAGCTTCCGATGATCGAGCAGACAAGAGAGATAGTTCGTAAGTTCAATACTACATATAATGCAGATGTTCTTGTAGAACCGGATGCTCTTATTCCGACTAATCAGATATGTTCAAGACTTCCGGGTACTGACGGAAAAGCGAAGATGAGTAAGTCACTTGGAAACTGCATCTATCTGTCTGATCCAGAGGACGTAGTAAAGCAGAAGGTTATGAGTATGTTCACCGATCCTGATCATATACAGATAAATGATCCTGGTAAGGTTGAGGGAAATGCAGTCTTTACATATCTGGATGCGTTCGCTACAGATGAGGACTTTGCTGAGTTTCTTCCAGATTATAAGAATCTCGATGAGATGAAGGAGCATTACAGACGTGGTGGTCTGGGAGATGTTAAATGTAAGAAGCTTCTTCTGAATGTCATAAATAAGGAGCTTGCTCCGATAAGAGCTCGTCGTAAGGAGTTTGAGAAGGATATTCCGGCAGTATACGAGATCCTCAGAAAGGGAACTGAGGTTGCAAGAGCAGAAGCTGCACAGACACTTTCTGAGGTTAAAGCCGCTATGAGAATTAACTATTTTGATGATGCTGCACTTATTCAAGGGCAGCAGGAGAAGTTCAACAGCTGAAAAGGGGGCTTATAGTTGATTTATACAGACATGACCAGACTGGCGATGAAGGTGGCATACGAAGCTCACGCGGGTCAGTTGGACAGAGCAGGAGTTCCGTATATATATCATCCTATCCATCTGGCTGAACAGATGGATACAGAGGATGCCTGTGTTATTGCACTTCTTCATGATGTAGTGGAGGACTCTGATATCACTCTGGATGATCTTCGTACTATGGGGTTTACGGAAATCCAGCTTGAAGGAGTCAGGCTGATGACTCATATTCCTCCGGAAGGTGAACTTTCCGATGAGGAGAAGGAAGAGGATTATCTGGATTATGTTCGAAGTATAAAAGAAAATGACCTGGCAAGGCAGGTCAAAATAGCTGATCTCATGCATAATGCGGATCCTGACAGGCGTACTACCGATACACCGCAGGACAGGCTCAGATATGAGAAATATAAAAAAGCACTGGAGATACTTAAGTAGTATCTCCGGTGCTTTTTTATTAATCTTCAATTATATATACATTTGCTGATCTTCTTCCGAAGTTTATGGCCTCACCGTAAGAACCAACGAACACATCGATTACTCCGCCACCCATTCCGCCTGTATCTTCAACTACGTACTCTCCGTAGCCTTCGATATAGATTCTTGTTCCAAGTGGAAGTGAGTTACATGCTACTGTATGATTAACTGTAGGATAGACTCCAGAAGCACAGCAGTTTCCTGTAGCTATATAAGCTGTTAACTGATATGTTCCGACTAAAGTTTTAGCAGGCTCGGCATTCTTCTCTGCGAGCTCGTTCATAGCTGTTTCAGTGAGATATTTGTTTATCTGCTTCTGCTTCTCATGCTCTTCGGCACGCTTAGCTTCAGCCTCAAGCTTCTCTGCTTCAACTTTTTCTTTGTTTGTTTCCAGCATTTCCTGCATCTCAGGATATAGGGTATGTCCTTCGCGGGCTGCTGTGTCTATCTTCGAAGTAGTTGCTGTTGAAATTGTTAAGAAAACAAGTGTTGTTACAATAAGACCGTTTTTAATGTGTTTTATCATAATCTCTCCTTTCGAATCCTATATAGTTTTACAACAAATTAAATAAAAATGCAACACTTTTGTAACAAAATTTAGAAAAATGTAAAAAGTGTTAATAAAAATGCAATAGAAAAGTGTGGTGTTGTATATATTTACTACAATATATTGTTGACAAAGTGCTATCATGGGTGTATATTGAACATATGAACAATCAAACATATGTTAACAAGGGTTTGTTGAGGAGGTTATATGTCAGAAGTTATAAAGAAAAATGAGGCTGCAACAAATGTAGCAAAGAATATGCCAGATGATGAATATCTATATGATTTGGCTGATCTGTTCAGAATATTTGGCGATACAACAAGAATAAGAATCCTTTATTCCTTATTTGATGACGAGCTTTGTGTAGGAGATATATCTACAATACTCGGACTTACGCAGTCATCAGTAAGTCATCAGCTGAGAATACTTAAGGATTCCAAGCTTGTTAAGTTCAGAAGAGATGGAAAGAGTATCTACTATTCATTAGATGATGATCATGTGAGGTCAATTCTGAATCTCGGAATGGAGCATCTGGAGGAGTAGACGATAAACAATAACAATATAAATAACTATGTATAGAAGACAAATACATAAAAATAATACATAATACTAAAACATAAAATAAGCGAAACGGAGAAATTAAGATGAAAAAGACATACAAGGTAGACGTAGATTGTGCTGCATGTGCAGAGAAGATGCAGGAAACAATAAAGAATACTAATGGAGTTAAGGATGCAAATCTTAGCTTTATGACTCTTAAATGTAAGGTAGAGTTTGAGGATGGAGTTGATCCTGATGCTGTAATTAGAGAGGCTCTTAAGAATTGTAAGAAGGTTGAGGATGATTTCGAAATATTCATTGACTAAGAAACAAAAGAACAACTTAACAAGATGTATCATATCGCTTCTTCTTGTGGTAGCACTATCGGTATTGTTTCATTTTGTGAAGGTACCGTGGTGGATAGAGCTGCCGGCATATCTTGTTCCTTATTTAATAGTAGGCTATGATGTGCTTCTCAGAGCATTCAAGAATATCCGTAATGGACAGGTATTTGATGAATGCTTTCTCATGACGATAGCTACCGTCGGAGCTATAGCAACAGGCGAGTATCGCGAGGGTGTTGCCGTTATGCTTTTCTATCAGATAGGAGAGCTGTTCCAGAGTATTGCGGTAGGAAAGAGCAGAAAGAATATTGCAGATCTTATGGATATATGTCCTGAGGTTGCAAATGTACTTCATGAGGATGGTTCTGTAACAGAGGAGGATCCGGACGATGTAGAGATAGGCTCTGTTATAGTGGTCAATCCGGGAGAAAGAGTTGCAATCGATGGCATTATAATAGAAGGGGATACAAGTCTTGATACAAGCGCACTTACAGGTGAATCGGTTCCGAGAGCTGCACATCCGGATGATGAGATAATCAGCGGATGTATATCGCTTACCGGTATGATAAAGGTAAGGACTACAAAGGAGTTCGAGGATTCTACAGTATCAAAGATACTTGAGCTGGTAGAGAATTCAAGTATGAGAAAAGCAAAGGCTGAGAATTTTATCTCCAAGTTTGCGAAGTATTATACTCCAATAGTATGCTACGCAGCACTTGCGCTTTTTGTTCTTCCTCCGGTTGGCAGGCTGATTTTCGGGCTGGACCCGAATTGGTTAGACTGGCTTATGAGGGCTCTTACATTTCTTGTAATATCCTGTCCTTGTGCGGTTGTTATTTCGGTACCGCTCAGCTTCTTTGGAGGAATCGGCTGTGCTTCTTCGAAGGGAATTCTTGTTAAGGGCTCAAACTATCTGGAAGCTCTTGCAGACACGGGAACTATAGTGTTTGATAAAACAGGTACGATCACAAAGGGCGTTTTTGAGGTTCAGAGTATTTATACAGAAGCTGATGTCTCACGGGACTACCTGCTTAAAAGAGCAGCGAGTGCGGAGAGTGCTTCAAATCATCCGATCGCGGAATCAATACTCAGGGCGTATAAGAAGGAGTTTGGAAGCGAGATAAACTACAGCCGTATCTATGATGCGGAGGAGATAGCCGGACACGGTGTATCTATAAAGTATAAAGAAGAGATAGATGGCGTATCTGTTAATTATAAGGAGTCGCCTGATGGAGTTGTCGAGTCAGTAGATAAGAAGGCCGGTTCCGGGAGTGAGATACATTTTAAAATATATGCCGGAAATATGAGGCTGATGAAAATGATCGGTGCCGTAGTTCCTGAGCAGCATGATGAAGGGACTGTTGTTTATGTAGCGGAGAGCTGTCTGGGAGATTCATCGGTTGAGGGACCTGCCACTTTGATTGATAAGAAAATCAAATATCTCGGTTGTATTGTTATCGCAGATGAATTAAAAGATACAAGTGCGGAAGCTATGGAAGGGCTTCGTAAGCAGGGGATAAAAACAATAATGCTTACAGGTGATTCGGAAAAGGCTGCATCGCTTATTGCGAAAAAGGTTGGAGTTTCTGAGTACAAGTCTGAGCTTCTTCCGGGAGATAAGGTAAGTGAAGTGGAAAAGCTGCTGAGTGCTGAAAAGGATAAGAACAGGCTTGCCTTCGTTGGTGACGGTATAAATGATGCTCCGGTTCTTGCGAGAGCAGATATTGGAATTGCAATGGGAGCTATGGGATCTGACGCCGCAATAGAAGCAGCGGATATAGTTCTTATGGATGATGATCCTGCGAAGATATCCCTCGCGATGAAGATATCCAGAAAGACGATCAGGATAGTAAAGGAGAATATAAGTTTTGCAATAGGTGTTAAGGTTCTCTGTCTGATTCTCGGAGCGTTAGGTATCGCAAATATGTGGCTGGCCATCTTTGCGGATGTTGGCGTTATGATAATAGCAGTCTTGAACGCGACCAGAGCGCTGAGGATAAAGTAGTGCTTCTCACTTTGTTATTGTTAAAAATCCAATAAAATGTTAAGATAATAAGCAGTTTATACGGATAAAAATTTTTATAACGCAGATAAAACAGCAGAAGTGAAAAGGAGAGATATATGAAAGCAGCGATAATTATGGGATCCACAAGTGATCTTCCGAAAGTTGAACCTGCAATCAATCTTTTAAAGGACGCAGGGATAAGCGTAAAGGTTAGATGTTTGTCAGCACACAGAGCATCCAGACAGCTGACTAAGTTTATTGAAGAATTAAATGGTGATGGAACAGAAGTCATCATAACTGCGGCCGGAATGGCAGCTGCACTTCCTGGAGTTGTTGCAGCACAGACAGTACTTCCTGTTATCGGAGTTCCGCTTTCAGGATCAGTTCTTGATGGGCAGGATGCGCTTTATTCTATAGTTCAGATGCCACCTGGAATTCCAGTTGCAACAGTTGCAATCAATGGAGCTAAAAATGCTGCATGGCTTGCACTTGAAATTATGGCCGTAAAGCATGATGAGCTTCGCGCAGCACTTCTCTTTGAAAGAAAGAAGATGCAGGACGTTGCAATTGCTGCAAACGAAGAGGTTATATCCAAATATGAAGCTGAGGATGCAGAATAGCAGAGACACTTACCTCATGATGTTTGCAAAGCATCTGTAAACAGATGCTAAAAAAAAAGAACATAAACAGAGCTGCAACCAGCATTCGGTAAGTACGCTGCAGAGCAGCTCTACTGTCTCCTGCGGAGACACTTACCTCATGATGTTTGCAAAGCATCTGTAAACAGATGCTTACAAATAACAAAAAAAATCCGGATTTGCTTGCAAGCAAGCATCCGGATTTTTTTGTCATTTTGCTCTGTTTATAAGTCTTCGCCAGTCAGCATCTTGTAAGCTGAGAGGTATTTGTCGATTGTTTTGTCTACGATGTCCTGTGGGAGTTCCCAGTTTTCAGGTTCTGCTGTGTTGGCATCTGATTTCAGCCAGTCACGAGCAAACTGTTTATCGAAGGATGGCTGACCGTGTCCCGGCTCATATCCTTCTGCAGGCCAGAATCTTGATGAATCGGGTGTGAGCATCTCATCACCGATTACGATGTTACCGTTCTCATCGAGACCGAATTCGAATTTTGTATCTGCTATGATTATTCCCTTTGTAAGAGCGTAGTCAGCACATTTGTTGTAAAGAGCTAGTGTGTAGTCACGAAGCTTTTCAGCATATTCCTGTCCCTTACCAGGGAAATCCTTCTCAAGAATCTCTATAGTTTTTTCAAAGGAGATATTCTCATCATGATCACCGATTTCCGCTTTTGTAGATGGTGTGTAGATTGCTTCAGGGAGCTTGTCGCTTTCACGAAGACCTTCAGGAAGCTTGATACCACACACGGTTCCGTTTTCCTTGTAGCTTGCCCATCCGCTTCCTGTTATATAACCACGGACGATGCACTCAACAGGGAGCATAGTGAGTTTCTTACACATCATACTGTTTCCATCGAATTCAGGCTTCTGGAAGAATTCGGGCATATCCTTTACATCAACGGATATCATATGATTTGGAAGGATATCCTCTGTAAGGTCAAACCAGAATTTTGACATCTGAGTAAGAACTGTTCCCTTCTTGCTGATCTTGTTTTTAAGAATAACGTCGTAGCAGCTTATACGGTCTGTAGCTACCATGATCAGGCTGTCGCCGTTATCGTAGATCTCTCTGACTTTTCCTTCTTTTACAGGTTTCATAATGGCCTCCTAATTGTATTTACTTTGATTTACAGGTGCAAAAAGCGGCACCTGATTTATACATATCTAAAAACAGGATTTTAGCATAGTATCTTTTTAGGAAAAAATCAAGATTTTATTTGTTTTTTTATAAAGTTATCTTTGTAAAATGTATAATATTGTGATAACATATAAGTCGTAGGACTATCGTCCCAAAATGACGCTCAAAAATGGGGGAGCGTATTAAGCATTAAACAGCTTAGGAGGTTTACATAATAATGAAGAAACCATTTTCAAATGCATATGATGCGATTAAAAAGTTATTCAGGAAAATGTTCGGAAAGAAGGATCCTGACGAACTGCAGGAGGAGGCAGTTGAAGAAGGTGCTGAAGAGGCTGCCGAAGGAGAAGAGGCGGTTGAGGAAGCTCCTGAAGAGGAACAGGAGCCTGAGCTTACACCTGAAGAACAGAAGAAGGCTGCACTTGAGGCAGTTGCTCATATAGCTGAAGAGGAAGGCATCAAGAAGGAAAAGGTCAGCAAGGGCGAGCTTGAAGAACAGAAAAAGTATGAAGAAGAAGTAAAGCGCCGCGCCGAGAGAAAGAAAAAACGTGAGGCTGAAGATAAGAAGAAAGAAGCTAAGGAAGCTGCAGAGCAGCGTTCAGGAATGGTCAAGATGGTTGTTGATCCTGTTACAGGAGAGGAGATACCACTTGGACAGCTTCCGGAAGGTGCTTCTAACCTGAAGAAATATATGAGAATTCAGACAACATCAGACGATATCGTAGTTGCGATGAATTCAATCATTAAGCATCCTGATATGCCAAAAAATATCGTTATACTTGGTAGGAATGGTTTCGGTACTGTTAAGGTCGGAGAAGACTTCGCAAGAAGCTTCTACGAGATGGGACTTGTTAAGTCAGATAAGATAGCTAAGACAAAGGCTAAGCAGCTCAACAAGATGGGACTTGAAAAGCTGGCCGCACTGAAGGGTGGATGCCTCATTATAGAGAATGCCGGACTTGTTTCATTTGACAAGCTGGTCGAGGTTATTCAGAACTCATCACCTGAGAATAATGATTACGTAGTTATCCTTACAGGTGAGATAGATTCGCTTGCTAACTTCTTCGAAGAAAACGAAGACATCGTTGATTCATTCATCTACCTGATCGATATCCATAAGATCAAGGAGAAGGGAATGATCCATCTGGCAAGAGGATATGTAAAAGAGAAGGGCTACAAGGCAGACAAGTATGTCTATGAGAAGCTGAAGAATTACCTCAAGGGTATGGAGGAAGGAAATATCGACAGATTTGTACAGAAGCTCGATGAGACCATGGAGAACTGTGATAAGCGTGGCGATGATAAGTCCATTATTCCTGAGGATGTTAATTAAGCAATAGTCAGTTTGATTAATAATGTGAAGGGGTAGGGATGGCTTGTCCATCCCTACTGCAAATATATTAAAAGGAGGATCATATGATTTACTCAACAGAAGTTAAGAACATGTGCCCTGTACATCAGGGAGTACATCATGGTGCTGCCCCAATTCCTGAGGAAGCAAAATGGGTACAGGCAAAAAAGGTTGAGGATATATCCGGTTATACACATGGTATTGGCTGGTGTGCACCTCAGCAGGGATGCTGTAAGCTTTCCCTTAATGTAAAGGATGGAATTATCCAGGAAGCATTAGTAGAAACAATTGGTTGTTCAGGTATGACACATTCTGCAGCTATGGCTGCTGAAATACTTCCGGGACTTACAGTAATGGAAGCACTTAATACAGACCTTGTTTGTGATGCTATCAACACAGCTATGAGAGAGCT
>DGHK01000026.1 GCA_002392655.1 Lachnospiraceae bacterium UBA3850
CATATGAACCAGGATCAAACAGGTTTTGGTGCATTTGATGGCGAACGTATCATTGGCTTCGCAACCGTATCACACGACATATTTGGAGAAACAGCAAATTATGTGGAACTGGTCTGTTTTCAAGTTTCAGAGGATTATCGCCACCAGGGCATTGGAAAGAAACTCTTTACAATGATCTGTGAAGAGGCCATGCGGCTTGGAGCAGATAAGCTGTACATATCCGGTCATTCCTCAAAAGAATCACAGGCAGCGTACCAAGCACTTGGATGCAGGCACGCAGATGAAATTAATAAGATTCTGGCTGAGAAGGAGCCATTTGACGTACAGTTGGAATATATATTATAGTTTCGTACTAATGAGGATTTAAACATGACAGAGACAGAAAGGCTCCTTTTACGGGAGTATACAATGGATGATTTCGATGCATTATATGAAATAATGTCAGATCCTGAAACTATGCAGCATTATCCGGCCCCTTTTGATGAAGCACGAACACGGCGATGGATTGAATGGAATATAGAAAACTATGAACAGTATGGTTTTGGTCTGTGGGCAGTAGTGCTGAAAGAAACAGGAATGTTTATTGGTGATTGTGGCATTACTATCCAGAATATTGATGGTGATATGCTTCCTGAAATTGGATATCACATAAATAAAAGATATTGGAGGCAAGGCTTTGCAAAGGAAGCGTCAATCGCAGTTCGCAACTGGGGATTTCGTAATACTGAGTACAAAACAATTTATTCATATATGAAATATACTAATATAGGTTCTTACTCTACAGCGATTGCCAATGGAATGAAGAAGGTAAAAGAATATTCGGATCCTAAGAATCAAATCTCCTATGCATACGCTATTACAAGAGAAGAATGGGAGAAAATGAAGTAATTTAGAGTACACATGAAAGACTGTGCATACATAACTAAGCAACCCAGGGGCATTTTTACTTCAGTAGGTAAGCTTGTAGACAGTAAGATTTTAACGGAAGACGCTGTAATAATCACTAAGGAGATTTAACCGGAAGGTAATTAAATAATTACTGCGATAAGGCGTCTATGATGAGTTACCTCTACTCATAGACGCTTTTTTCATCTGTTCAGAATACATGAACAAGAGGCAATAATTTGAGCTTTTTTTGTAAAAATTATGGCCTTTTTTGCTTGAATTGCTTCTGATTTGCGATATTTTGAAACTTCAAAGCAATAAATCTGAGATTTTTCTTTAAAATTATGGCCTTTTTCGAACTTGTCCACCTAAAGCGGGCCATAATTTTAACACTTTTTGTCAGAATTATGGCTTTATTGCCCTAGTCCTCGCCCTAGCTCTCGCCCTAGTCCTAGTCCTAGCCCTAGCCCTCGCTCCAAAATTCAAGTCCGATAGCTTCAAGAAATGAGAAACTTCTCATTTCTTTTTGTTCAGTTTACCTATAGATGAAAGGGTTGGAATATTCATCGGGCAGACTTCCATGCATGCAAAGGATTTGGAGCAGGTTTTTCCGAAATGTTCCTTGTAAAAATCTCTTACGGTTTTTGATTTGTCTTTGTTTCTTGATGCGACCAGGTAACAGTCATTGGCAAAGAGTGCACCGAAAAAGGATGCTCCATTTACATAGTTTGGACATACCTCCAGACAGAGACCGCACTTGAGACATTTGGCTATGTCATACTGTTGATCGTGGTCGCCGGAGTCTGAGGGGCTATACTGTTCGATATAGGTATCAGTTTTGGTCAGATTCTCCTGAATGACTGACCTATCGACCATCAGATCCTTTATCACGGGAAATTTTCTTAGTGGTCGGATTTCAATCGGAGTTTTTTTGATATCCTTGATAAATGTATCACAAGCGAGTGCAGGAACGTTATTTATAACCATTGCACAGGCTCCGCAGACTCCTTGAAGACATGAACATTCCCATGCTATTCGTGTGGTCTTGTTTCCCTGGTCATCTATGATGTCATCATTATAATTCAGATGATCCAGAAGACCGGCTATAGATATATCAGTGGGACCATCATAATCGAAGGTTTCCCAATAGCTTTCGGATGCAGGGTTTTCCTGCCGAAGTATTTTAACTTTCATATAGATGCTCCTTATCAAACATTATATGGTAGCTTCCTTCATCGTAGCTTATCAGAGTCGAGTAGGCTAATGCCGGGTCCATATCAGGATGGTCGATTCTGAAATGTGATCCTCGGCTTTCAGTTCTGTTCTTAGCACATTCCAGCGCGGCTTTCGCAAGAGACAGTATGGCCATCAGACTGTAATTATGGTAGGCATTAACGCTGCTGTCATAATTCAGCTTTTCCGAAGTGGCTAGATAATAGTCTACATCGCTGATTCCTTTTTCGATATCCTCTTCACTACGTAGAACTCCCATATATCTCTCCATTGTTTCGGCGAGCATATCACGTATATACATAACAGGAAAAGAGCTTTCTGTTTTATTTCTCTCCTTTAGCTTTTTGTTTTGCAGAGATAGATAATTATCAAATTCATCCTTAATCGAACTTGATAATTCGTTTAATGCTTTATGATCTGTAAATCTGCTGCTTATTTCTTCTGCAGCCTTCCAGCCACTATGAATCGCAGCCAGAAGAGAGTTACCTCCCAGGCGGTTTGCTCCATGATACATAGATGCGCATTCACCGACTGCAAAGAGGTTTTGGATATTTGTTTCGTGGTTCAGGTGTACTGCCAGACCACCCATAAAAAAGTGAACGGATGGTTTAACCGGAATAGGTTCTTTACTTATATCAATTCCGCGATACTTCATACATAAATCCCTGACCTCAGGAAGCTTCTTGTCTATATCCTTTTTATCAAGAAATGATATATCCAGATATACATCCTCATCCAGAGCAAAGATCTCGCGTGACACTACATCCCTTGTCAGCAGGTTTCCGTGGGGACCGTATTTGTCCTCCATAAAGTAAACACGATTTTGATCTTTGGTGTAGTATAATCGTCCACCTTCGCCTCTGACGGCTTCGGAGATAAGTATCCTCTTTTGTTCTGTTTCCATAGTTGTGGGGTGATACTGGATAAATTCGAGATTCTTTAATAATACACCCTGCGTAAATAGCTTTCCTGCAACATAACCATCACATAGAAGTGAACCTGTAGTTTTTCCGAAGAGAGTGTTCTGACCGCCGGATGCAACTATAAGAGCATCTGCATAGACAGACTCGAGCTTCTGTGCGGTGTCATCATACAGGGCTACGCCGTAGCATATGCCATCCTTTATAAGTGCCGAATGAAAATACTTTCCGAGCTTTCTGGTAATCATGCCGGAAGCCTCGTAACGTCTGACTTCCATTACAAGTGCACTTACTATCTGCTTTCCGGTTGAGGAACCACAGTAGTAAGACCTTTTATGAGAATGTCCGCCAATAGCTCTCCTAGAAGGAGTACCGTCTTTTTCTACGGAAAAAACAGTACCAATCTGCTCCAGGTATTTAATTATATTCTCTGAATTCTCGCATAAACCTCTGACAGCTGCTTGACCTCCCAGATAACTTCCACCCTTAATAGTGTCCTCAACAAAGCTGTCCAGTGAATCGCCCGGTTCCGGGGTTGACAAAATCGCATTGATTCCTCCGGCAGCCATTACTGACTGGGCTCTTTCTGATGGGAAAGGGGAGACCAGAAGCACGTGCAGTCCGGCCTCTGCACATTTTAATGCAGAAGACATCCCAGCTATACCGCTTCCTATTACGATGACTTTTGTGGATTTATCTACCATATTCTTCTCCGTTAATGAAGGAACATAATTACCTGACCTTTTACAACAGCGTAAACAGATATAACAAAGATAATCCCGTTTAGAATGAAAATCACAGTATCCATCTTATTACGGACAGATTCAGACGTCAGTATACCAAGCGTCACAAGACCGTTTGTAAATGATACTGATATATGGGTGATAACGACGCCAAAGAAAAGAATTTCGGCTATGATCAAAAGAATGATAAAGAAATTATGTCCTCCGGCGGCACATTTACTCATTAAAGTAAATGTATTGATGTGTAGTATAAGTAGCGGAAAAATAAGTGCAGCAGATAATCTCTGCAGAATAGTGCGAAGATTTTTCTTCGGATAAAGATTCAGACTGCTTCCATCTTTTTGCATAAAAACAGTCATCATTCCGCAGACCGCATGGAGACATACGAGTACCATAAATGGAATGGCGAAAATCATTTTTAAGAACGGGTTATAATACATAGTTAGATATGAATACACGCTGAAGCCAATATGCAAAAGCATAAAAAGAATAGTTAAAAGTCCGAGTGTGGCATTGATTTTTTTTAGTTTCATAAAATCTCACCTTCGTAATTTGGGGCAGAAAACTGCCCCAAAGTTTGATACTAATACTACGATTTATTCAGAAAGATCCTGAACCATTTCCCAAAGAGCTTCAGCTGAATTGAAGTTTTCAGGAACAAGCTCTGCAGGAGATATAGTTATATCATATTCATCCTCTAAAGCTGCCACAAGTGATATGATGGCAAATGAGTCCAGTATGTTATCGTCTACAAGAGTAGTGCAGTTTTCAACATCTTCTCCCGGAATTATCTCCTCTAAGATTTCAAGTAGTCTATCCATGGTAACCTCCATTATATATATTTGTTTCAGTGTGTTTACGTACCAGTTTTTCTGAGCCGTTAATGTCCCTGATAACAATAGCAGGCAGGTCACGACTGAGAAAAAGTGCGATGCCCTCAGTAGCTGCATAGGCACCAGTTAGATTGAAACATAGAGTATCGCCGATGTCAAGCCTACGGAGTGAAATCCTTCTGACTAGGATATCATTTACTGAACAGAGCGAACCGGCGAGAACGTAGTCACGAGAATCGTTTTCTTCGCCTGTTTCTGATTCTGCAGCCTCCTGCTTAGGTATAAGCTCTATAGGCGGAACCTTCATCCCAGACATGCTTCCGTAGTAGGTTATCTGGTGCAGACCGCCTTCAAGGACGGCGTAGTTAATTCCATCGTTTTCCTTCACATCAGCAACTCCGGTATAGTATTTTCCGCAGGTTGCTGCGATGTAGCGGCCATATTCAAATGTAATTTCCCGGAAGCTGTTTCGAAGCCCCGTCCTCTCCACTACATCCATAAGCAAAGCGAGGTCAGATTCATTATACCTGAAGAGCGATTCAGCTGTATCCTGATCTGACTTAAAATAATCTATTACAAGTCCAGGACCATATTCCAAGGCGAGCTCCTGTGAGAGGGCTTCACTAAGTGTCCTTCCGTATTCAGTAAGCTCAGTCAGTTCATTTTCTATCTTTTTTATATTCTTCTGAGTTCCGGAGAAGAAGTGGATTCCGACAAGCGTCAGGTGCTCCGAATCTATAACATTTTTACAGAGCTCTTCTAAAGTACTCTTATCAACTCCGAACTGGTTGCCTGAGGTAAGACGCACAAAACATCTCAGACTATCATCACTGGAAAGCTCTTTAGATACTTTATCGAGAATCCTGAAATGCTCAGGTGATTCTATGGTAAAAAGACCGGCAGAACCGCCCATAGAGAGGATTCTTTTCATAGACTCCTCTGTTTTGTTTACTCCCGATACGAGTATCTTCTCGGGACTTATTCCGTCACGCAGACATATCTCATATTCTCCGGGAGAACAGACCTCAAGTCTGTCGACATACGGAGCTATATAGCCAGCGAGGAGAGGAGCGGCCTTCATGGCGTAGCATAGACCTATATCCTTCTGATATGCTCTCATCATATCGACTCTTTTTTTCAGCTCCGGAATATCATAGAGATAAAATGGCGTTTTGTACTTATTTATTAATTCCTGATTCTTCATCTTATATCTCCGAGTGTATAACTATAATAATTCTCTGAGTTTATTTCTGTCTATCTTGCCGTTTTTGCTGAGCGGAAGCTCGTCCATCGGTTTATATACATTTGGAAGCATATACTCCGGAAGCTTCTGCTTAAGACCTGCGACAATCTGTTTCTTATCCAAAACGCCTCCGTCTGCTGTGCTATCCTGAGAAGTCGTTTTTTCGGTGGAGTAGTATACAACTATTCTGTACTTGGCAGAGTCATATAGACAGCATGCCTGCATGATACCGGTCAGGCTGTTCATAGCTCTCTCGATCTCTTCAAGCTCTATCCTGTGACCGTTATGCTTGATCTGGAAGTCGTGTCTGCCGGCAAAGTGGAGCAGACCGTCCTTTCTGTAGCCCAGGTCACCGGTTCTGTAGACCTTACCGATTCCATCCAGAGTAACAAAAGCTTTCGCGGTTGCCTCCGGGTTGTTATAGTAACCGAGTGCGAGCTCATTTCCCGCAACACAGATCTCACCGATGGTATCCGTTTCTGATTCCGGAATCACGCGGCCGTCATCTGCTACAAGATATATCTCTTTGCCCGGGAAAACATGTCCAATTGGAAGCTTCTCGGGAACAGCTTTTCTGTCTATCCTATAATATGAACAGTTACAGGTTATCTCTGTCGGACCGTAGAGATTTACAAATTCAGCGTCCGGATACTGATCCATCCAGTCCTTCAAATGCTTGGCCGGCATTTCTTCTCCACTGAAAAGAATCTTGTTAATCTTCGGAGGCACCTTGTACATAAATTCGTGCAGTCTGTTCAGAAGTACGAGAGCAGACACTGCCCAGGTAAGAGTAGTAACCTCGTATTTCTCAAGCATATCCATGACATTATTTGGGAATCTGAAATATGCAGTCGGTATTATAACCATCGTAGCACCGGTTTTGAGTGAGCTATAAATATCCTTAACTGAAACATCAAAATCAAAAGGTGCCTGATTACCGATCACATCATTTTCCGTTATATTAAAAAGCTCTGTAAATGTATCTATGAAGCTTATAACAGAGGCATGACCAACAAGAACTCCCTTCGGTACGCCTGTTGAACCGGAAGTAAAGTTGCAGTAGAGAGGTGCGGCAGGATCGATACTTTTGTTGATCGGAAGCTCAGTCGCATCATCACTTAAGGCAGATATTTTGGCGAACAGTTCATCTGTCAGGATTACAGTTCCTTTGAATCCAAGTCGCTCGATTTTTTCGAGTGTTCCGGACTCTGTTACTATCACCTTTGGACTCAGCGTTTCCAGCTGGCTTTTATGTCTCTCATCCGGGAAGTCCGGATCAAGCAGACAGTAGAAACCGCCAGCATAAACTGTTCCGAGAAATATTCGAAGAGTCTTCGTGCTCTTTTTCATCATGACAGCCACCGGCTCTGATGGTTCTATATAGTCGGAGAGGATACGTCCTATTCGGGCACTGTCTCTTTGAAGCTCTGAAAAGCTGCAGGCTTCCTCTCCATCTGTTACTGCCATTTTGTCAGGCAGGCGTGCTGCTGTCTGCTCCAGGTATTCCAGTACATTTTTCATATTATTCAATCCTCTTTTCAGTCTTCACGGTGGTCGGGAAGATCATATTTTTCCTTTAGATACTTTATGAGGTAACGGCTTGTTTTTTCTGTGCCGTATTTGTTGATATGGTCGCCCTTGTCACCGGTATCGTTGCTCCAGTCCAGACCTATCTCGTCTGTCAGAAGGTTGAAGTCTATATAATCCAGACCATGCTCATCTGCATATTCCTGTATAGTATTATGTCTGGGGTAGTCCATATTTACAGCTGAAGGTGCACTGACAAGAACAACAGGAATGTTTTTATCCTTGCACAGATCTATAACCTTGTTCAGATAGTGCATGGTAATTGGATCAAGCCACTGCTTTTCCTCTGTTTCAAACATATACGGAGCTCCATCATAAGGATCAACTACATAGATATCCTCATATCCTTTGTAGTGGGTGTATTCTTCGGGCTCCACGAGACCGAACCTTTCGCGCCACATACTGTGATATCTGAGAATAGGAAATGCTTCCTGTGTCAGTATGTTAAAGGTCAGGTGCGGCTCTGTTTTGATGGACGTTTCGTGAGTGATTACATTTGTCTCAAGTATGATAACCTTCGGATGCTGTTTCTTTAGTATCTTATCCAGGAAAAAGTAGGTTTCCGAGAGTCTCTGTCCCAGCTGATTGCAGTTATATGACTGGATACCGGCCTCGTCCATAAGGACAGTTGGTGAAACCATGACCATTGCTTCACTGTCTCCGACTACCATAACGTCCATGGTATCCGAATCTTCTGCAAGCGCAGCAACTGTAGCCTTGTCACGTGCTACGACCAGCTCCGGTTGATCATTTCTGACCGGGTCGGTTATATATGAGACGATCTTCAGTGTAGCAGCAAAAACCAAAAGGAATGCGAAGATCTCTATCCATCTGAATATTTTTCTTTTAGAATCCTGCATAGATCAGATCCACCTCCTCGAAGCCCGGTCCATAACAACCGAATATTGTAATGACCATCAGAAGAGAAAGCACGAGTGCCCATCTGAGGAGCATAGGTTTTCTGAGGAGAGCATCGGTTATGTTGACGCCTCTTTCTCTGATGAGATTTATAATGATGACTGTTATCAGCATGATAAGAACAACCAGCCAGTCATATATATCCAGTCCCCATGTCAGAGCATCTCCGTTCCAGAGAGTGCTTATATGGAACCCCTTGGTTATATCCCGCACCATGCGGAAGCCCTCCTTCAGAGAGAATGCTTGGAAGAAGAGCTCGCCTGCAAAGATGATGATCCAGGTTTTAAAAATCCTGATTGCATTCACTATCTTGTTTTCTTTTGTGGTGTGGAGCTTGTTTAGTATGCCGTCACCTACAGGTTCAAGCAGAAGCTCAAGAGTTATAACTACGAAGTAGAATACTCCGTAGAATATATAAGTCCACTTCGGACCGTGCCACAGTCCGTTGCACAGCCACACCGGAAGAAGAGCCATGGCAGACGCCACAACTCTGGTCATATGCTTATTTACGCGGTCCTTTGCAAATTTGCCCCACTTTTTGGCAAGTGATGACATAGACACAGGATAGAAGATATATGTCTTGAACCAGACGCCCAGCGAGATATGCCAGCGACGCCAGAACTCAGATGCATTTCTGGCAAGGAATGGCTGGCGGAAGTTTTCCGGAAGCTCGATGCCGAATATATGGGCGATACCGATAACCATGTCCATACATCCTGAGAAATCCATGTATTCCATAACAGTAAAAAGAACTGCGGCGGCGATGACTTCAAAGCCCTTTGTGTGATGTGCGGGATCGAAAAGCAGCGTTACGGCAGGACTCAGTCTGTCGGCAATTACGAGTTTTTTCATGATACCCCAGAATAGACGTGTATATCCGCGTATGATGTTGTCGGGATCTATAGCTCTGCCCTCATACAAGCGGTCCTTCATATCGCCGTAAAGAGCGATAGGTCCCTCGACAATAGTCGGGAAAAAGCTCAGGAATAATGTGAGCTTCAGAGGATTTCTCTGTGCCGGATATTTACCCCAGTAGATGTCGACCATATAGCTGATGGCCTGCATGGTATAAAATGATATTCCGAGTGGCAGAGCAAGTGTCTTGATAGGGAGTATGGTGTGACCATCTCCTGAACCGAACAGATGATTTATATTCTCTGCAAAGAAGTTATAATACTTCAGATAAAGAAGGACTGAAAGGGCAGCGGCAATTCCGAGAAAGAGGATAAGTCTTGTACGTTTCTGGTATTTTGCCTTGACAAGAGCCTTCGCTTCCTTTCCCTCTTTTTTTGCTATATTCAGGGCTTCCTTTCTGGCGATGCTCTGCTTTTCAAGTATGATACCTATAACGTAGGTAATTACATTTGCAAAGATCAGGAAGATAAAGAGCCTGAAATTGAACGTAAAATAGAACCCTATGCTTGCAAGCAGGAGAAGAACCCACCTGAATCTTTTAGGGAACAGCTGATATATAAGGATTGTGATCGGAAGAAAAAGCATGCTAAAAAATAGCTGATAGTAAATCATGTGATCATCCTCGAATCTTAAACTTGTTAAAATACCTTGGGTGTAGTACCATTAATGCAATCAGTCTTTTGGCCCCATCTGACCCGGTCCCATAGGAGGACGTCCGGGCTTGACTATACTTACGACAATCGGTGCGGCTATAAGTGAAAATATATAACCTACGATGATTGAGAGCGGAAGAGTCTTAACCCAGTTTCCGAGCCACATCTGCATAAGAGGGTTAGCAGCCTTGGCTACTTCGTTCATATGAGAATGTGCCTGTGCAATACTTATAAAGCTGCAGACTGCACTGCAGACTATAGCATTTATTACAGCAAAAGGCAGACTGTTCAGTGCTGTAAACTTAAATGATGGGGGAGCTGCGTTGAACTTTCGGGTAAGAGCTCGTCCCATTTTCTCAATTGGAAAAATAACAGCCAGAAGCACTCCTATAATAACCGCTTCTACTACGCCAAGCAGGTACATGACAGGTGCCGGAGGCATGCCTGAAAGTGCGTTTTCATCAGCATTATGTCTGGCTAAAAATGTAAAGAGTATTCCCATGGCGATGGACATGATTATGGCCATGAGAATTGATATGAGTTTTTCTTTATTCTTCATATAGTATACCTCATTATTAATTAACGTTAGTCACTTATGTAATTGTATTGATTTTTTTGGAATAATGCAACTGTAAAAGGAGTTTTATTCATGGTTTGGATTATCATTTTGTTACTTGTTCTGATAAGTCTGGTGCTCGGTATTATATATCTGACGGGCGCTATCGGTAAATTCGGTCTTATAGAGAAGGCTTCAGGAGGGAAAAAATACAGAAGACGTATCATATCGCTGGGGATTGTTACGCTGTTTATGGCTCTTTTTACATGTATCTTTTCTTTTGTAAATGCAGTTATAATTCTTCTTCATTTTGTGATTTTCAGGCTTCTTTTCGGTCTTATCATAAGAATCGTTAAGAAGATAACTAAAAAGGATTTTCATGTTTATTGGGAAGGCTGGGCTACGATAGTATGCTGCCTTATATATCTGACAATCGGATATATCCTTTGCAACAATGTATGGATGACAAAGTATACCCTCAAAACAGATAAGAATCTCGGAGGACTCAGGATAGCACTTTTTGCTGATTCGCATCTGGGAACAACCTTCGATGCTGAAGGGCTTTCGGTCTATATCGATGAGATGATGGAACAAAATCCTGATATATTGTTTATTGCAGGTGATATGATAGATGACGGAACCAGCCGCGAGGATATGATAGAATGCTGCAGGATACTCGGAGAGGTAGATGTAAAATATGGAGTGTGGTTTATCTTCGGAAATCATGACAGAGGATATTACCGTGATAAGGATGCATATACTGAAGAGGATATAGTAAATGAACTTAAAAAGAATGGTGTTCATGTTATGTCAGATGATGTAGAGCTTATTGATGACAGGTTCTATGTTGTTGGGCGTGAGGACAGATCTGTGCGTGATAGGAAACCAGTGGACGAACTGGTACAGAATCTGGACAAGAGTAAGTATATAATTGTTCTGGACCATCAACCGGCAGACTATGATGCTGAGGCTGCTGCCGGATCAGATCTCGTGCTTTCGGGTCATACTCACGGAGGACAGCTCTTCCCAGTAACCTATGTTGGAGAACTCTTTCATATAAATGATGCTACCTACGGTTATCAAAAGAGAAAGGATTCCGAGTTTATCGTTACGTCAGGTATATCTGACTGGGAGATACAGTTCAAAACCGGAACCAAGTCAGAGTATGTTATAATTGATGTGGAGTAAGCACGTTTTTATTGACTATAGTAGGTTGAAAATATATAATTAAATGTGGTGCAAGAGCACTGTTTATTTGAAATAATTGAAAGGTGGGAGTGTTTATGTATTGTAATAATTGCGGTGGTTTCGTTCAGGACGGCGCACCGAATTGTCCGAATTGCGGAATGATGATGGGTGCACCTGATGCACAGTCAATGGGATATGGACAGGCCATGGGACAGCCAATGGGTCAACAAATGGGACAGCCGATGGGGCAGCCGTCGATGGGACAGATGGGTTATAGCCAGCCGGTAGGTCAGCCAATGGGTTATGGAGGACGTCAGCCAGCACATGGAATGGCAGTTGCGAGTCTGGTTCTTGGTATACTTCCTTTTGCTATCTGTTGGATAGGAGAAGGCGTAGGATATATCCTGGGTATGATCATGGCTATAGTTGGTATAGTGCTTGGCGCAGTTGCAAGAAAGCAGGGTAACAGAGGTGGTATAGCTATTGCAGGACTGGTTGTAAGCATAGTTGCACTGGCTATTCTCGGTGTTCTGTTTATCATCGCTCTTATATACGTTGCAAACAATCCTTGGCTTACTTATAAGTATTATTAAAATGAAGACCCTTCCGTTTGGTGCGGAAGGGTTTTTGATTTCGGATCATATATGCTTGTAATAGAAAATCGCGATATTAGTTCTGTCTCTCAGCTCCAGCTTTGAAAGTATGGTGCTGATGTAGTTTCTGACGGTTCCTTCGGACAGGTAGAGCTTATCGGCGATTTCTTTGTTTGATAGACCATCAGCTATACAAACTATTATTTCATATTCCTGGCGACTGAGCCCAAAGGATTCATAATCGAAACCGGCGGACTCTCTTTCATTTCCCGAAATAAGTATATTCGGAAGCTTCTCTGTGATCTCATTTCCGAAAACTGATTGTCCGCTGTTAACGGCCTTGAGAGATGGAACGATAGAATCAAAATCCTGCTTGATTATATATCCTTTTGAGCCTATGGAAAGTGCCTTAATTATATATTCGTCATCATTAAAGGTTGTGAGAAAAAGGAGCTTTGCGTCTGGAAATTCTGACAGTATTGTCTCCCCGGCTTCCAGTCCTGACATGCCAGCCATTCTTATATCGCTCAGCAGAACGTCAGGCTTGTACACGCGGAAGAGCTTTATGGCATCCTCTCCGGATGCTCCGGTAGCGAGAACTTCAATCTCGGAATCTGATTCAATTATAGTTTTAAGGGACATAGCTACAAGCTTGTCATCATCTATTACGACTACAGTCATCTGTTTTACCTCATTTCTGATTCTGGCTTTTTATATACTAACCTCGCGGAATAGAAACAAAAATCCGAAATCCGTTTTCTGTGGAAATGTTTAACGAACCGTTTACTGACTCGGCTCTGGTACGTATATTCTCAAGTCCCATGCCCATATCTGAGTCAGGAGCTTTACTTTCGGTGTATCCGCTGTTGGAAACCGGATTTTCAGAATCATAATCATGGATTACGAGCTGATACATGGCAGGATGTTCGCTGAGCCTGATATCCACGTTTGGATTATTGCTGTGTTTGATTATATTGGATATGCATTCCTTGGCTATTCCGATACAGGTATATTTGATCGGGCGTGGCATATCATTTCCTACATCTATGTCGAGATTAACATTATACTTGCTATAGAGTGGCTCGACCATCTGTTTTATTGCTGCAGGTACATCAATTGATTCGTCATGCAGATCGTGTACGCTGCTTCGGATGCTATTCATTGCAGAGTCCAGGGTCTGCCTCACTTCCTCAAGTTCTGAGTGAACAGGCTCCTCCTTGTGAATAGCCAGAAGTGCACCCATCTGAAGAATGGCTCGGGAAAGAGTGTGGCCGACGTTGTCGTGAATCTCCCGGGCAATTCGATTTCGTTCTGCAAGCTGTGCATTGTAGACTTCGTTATCCCTTGCTTTCAGGAGCTCCTGATTCCTTAGTTGAAGCAGCTCATTTTTTTCGGAACTATCGTCACGGAGGCTCTTGTATTTGTTTTGGAGAACAATTTCCCTTTCGGTTTTAAGACTCATAACGAGAGATATTATTGACATGAGAATCAGAAATATGAAGATGTAATTCTTCGGAATATCTGTCGATGTATATGTGACAGCCGATAGAAACAGTGCTGCATAGTTTCTGCTGTGTGCGATGTCATACATCACTATGGGTGTTATGAAAATCAGTGGTGGATAGAAGGCAGGCATTATGACGCAAATAATCTGAACGACATAGGCGATAATCTCCTTTCTATCCTGCAGTTTCATTTTCATATCAGTGTCCTCTCTACGTAGGAGATAGTAGTTCAGGGAACTGAATATGACTGATGTGTAAATGAGTATCAAAAAAACACTGCCGTGCACGCTTTGATACATAGCAAAAATAGATATGATCATTATGATTATTTTATCAATCAGTCTGTTCATCGCTATACTTCTTTACAAGCTCGGCTCTTCCGTAGCTCTTGAAGGCTTGGAGCCATCTGTCATATGCTGAGAACGTCTGATGAACAAAGCCGTCAGAACAGTAACCTGCATAGAGTCCCCAGCCGTCTGTTGTCCATGAATTCAGATCTATAAAACCATAACCGTTTCGAGCACACATAGCTCTGATCCGGTTGTTTAGCCAGTTAATATTTGCATTATTGATGCCGCCTCTTTCATGTCCCCACTGAACGCCCGTTATGCTGCATATGGTGATTTTGATACCGGGAGAGTACTGCTTTATCCATCCGATCAAACTCTCGTATTTGCTTGCCAGGTCACTGTCGTAGGTATCATTAATACCCATTGATATATATACATGATCAGTTCCTGAATATGCAATGGATTCCCATATAGGTCTCTGTGCACCCCAGTAGTACGGGGTGGTATCGCTTAAGGATAAGGCGTTATGCACTCCAAAGCTTCCACTGGCCATAAATGTAAACTGCCTGGCAACAGGATCAGAAGAAGAGGAACAGTACATAGAGAAGCCCGAACATATGGAGTCGCCGACAATTACTGCGTTACTGAAATAGCCGGCAAGTTCATTGTCAGATATGTCAGCCGCCCATCTGGTGGTCTCGTTATCGTGATATATACCGTCGTCATCGAGATAGCATCCGCCTACATAGCAGTTGTAGCACATATTTCCGAGAAGGTCGAAGTAGTACCAATTTCCATCTATCTTGTACCAGCTGTCATATGCATACCAGCCGGTGTTGTCTCCATACCACCAGTTTCCTTCGCCGCCCTTCCAGCAGGCTACACTTGTAGTTCTGCAGGCACCGTCGCTGTCGAGCCAGTATCCTTCAACAAAACAATCCTTCTGAAGCTCGCCATCATCGTTGTAGTAGTACCAGTAGCCATCGTACTCATACCATCCTGTCTTAAGCATCGTACTTTCATCATCGTTCACGAGAGTTTCTTCTATCACTTCCGCAGCGTTGGTGTCCAGCTGTGGAAGCGTGCCAAGTACAAGAGAAAGAATAAGCGAAATGGCGATACATTTCCCTGAATTTCGTTTCATATTACACCCCCTGATGTGATTCAAAACACCCTTATATAATTATAAGTATATATGTAATATAAGTCAAAAATAATAATGTACTGATATGGGGGTGACATACTCCCACCACTTTCGCTTCACTAAGAAGTGGGGGCTTCTCGTTCGAGCGATCTAACGATCACAGCATACACGAGCTATCCCCGTCTGCCCGACGGTTCTATCTATACTTAAATGCTTAAGTATTTGATTCCTTCATTTCGTATATTTATTGCAGCATTTAC
>DGHK01000050.1 GCA_002392655.1 Lachnospiraceae bacterium UBA3850
GTATTCTCGCCAGGGGTTAGATAAAAAAAGGAGAGGCGTGAGTTACGCGCTCTCCTTATCTCCAAAGAATCTGGTAAAGGCAAGTCCGATGGACAGACAGGCTACTCCGAACAGAAGCTCAAGTCCGAAGCTGCCGAGTACGTCGGACAGTCCGGCTCCTTCATTCCATATCTTAGACAGAGCTGTTGAATACCAGTAGTTTGGTGTGAAACGACCGATTGCAGCAACCTTATCGCCGAGTATATCAAGAGGTACAAACGTTCCGCCGAGGAAGGCAAATGAAAGACTTATGATAACTGTAAAGAAGGAGGTTGTGCTTGCTGAGCCCTTTGTCACGAGACCAAGCGGAAGGCTTGTGATCATTGAGAGCAGCATGGTTACGGTCAGTGTATAAATAATTGTGTTAAGTACTGATAGTGCCCAAGGCTTTGTTCCGATATAAGAACCGTTGTTTGGCATGCTTGCCATTGCAACAAGTATGGAGGTTACCACCAGGGCTATAGTTGCAACACCCATGATGAGTGATACATTTCGCGAAGTCATTTTGTGACTTGAAATAAGTGTTCGATTTTTCTTCTCGGTTTCGTTAAAGCTGATGATTACCGGAAGCACACCTGAGAAGATGATGGTGAGTATTCCGAAAGGAAGGAACATAAATGATGTATGTATCTTTTCGGATTCAATGACCTCTGTCTTTTGCATTTCAACGAATTTTGATGTATCAAGCGCCTCGACTGTTTTGGCCGATGCATCCTTTAGCTCAACACCCTGTGCCATATATCCTCTTACTGCGTTCAGATACTGATTTATCTGCATGTTGATGAAGATTCCTCTTGGGAGAGCTTCGTCATAGGTTGCCTCTAGAAGCGCGGCAGGGTTTTCAGCATTTTTGAAGTCCTCTCCGAAGCCCTTTGGTATAACGATGTATTCTGAAATAGCTTCGTAGTAGAGCATATCCTTTATCTGATCATCTGAGAAGTCACCCTTTTTAAGAGTGTGCTTCTTTCCCAGATAGCTCACAAACTCCTTTGAGATATCCGACTGATCATTATCAACTACGAGCAGAGTGTACTTTGTGTCTGCCACAACAAGCTCGTTACTTCCGGATGTTTCTGCATTTACAAGAACAATAAGCATGAAAGCGACGATTGCACTGTACATGATCAGTGATAGCTTATACTGTTTCATCACCTTAAAAAATGTCTTATATACTAACATAGCGTTTCCTCTTTCGATATGACTTATAAGCTTTTATATGAACTCTTTTTGCTAAGCACGCAGCCGACAAGCAGCATTACGAGGCTGAGTACTATCATGTAGGTAAGTGATCTGTAGTAACGTGGTCCGACGCCAAATACATTTAGTGAATAAAATGCGTCGGTTATAACGGCTGATGGATTGATGCGGTTAAACCATGGAGCTTTTTCCTCTATGATTATTTTCATGTCACCCATCATAAGTCCAGACAGGAAGCCGCCTCCGAGGATGATAACCATCAGAAGTGTTTCTTTTTTATCAGTTGCCATTTTTCCTGCGTGGGCTACAAGGAAACCGAGTGTCACACCTACAATCGTTGCCATGATCGTGGTGAGATATACCATTTTGAGGTCACCACCGAAATCAAGCTTCAGGATAAATATCAGATAAAACAGGGTTATTGTTATGATCAGTGTCTGCATGATCGTAACTGCTACCAGCTGAGCCAGCTCGCAGACAACCTTTGGTGCAGGTGAGCTGTCGATTCTCATTCCTGTAGTTGACTGGTTTGCCTGGTTGCTTACGATCGTGTTCAGGGATGCGATTGAACCCATAACACAAACCATTGCAATGAGGTTATAGAAGTAAGTAATAAACGGATCTTTGTTGTCTCCGGCCATTCCCTTAGCTTCTACAAAGTCTATATCCTCCGGCTGCACTGCCTCGCCTGAGGTCATCATCTTATCAACTCTCAGCTTATATTCGCTGATAATGTGAGACAGTATGCTGTGCTTTACTCCGTTTCCGTTTACAAGAAGCTTGATATCACTTAGTCCATCTATCGATATGATTCCTGAGAGGTCTCCATCGGCTAGCAGCTTCTCTGCATCCTCGTGAGAGGAGGCGGTCTTTATATCCAGCATTTTGGTGCCATCTTCATATTCCAGCTTCTCTGCTACATCTACGAATGGTCTTCCGGCTTCGTCATTTACTTCTATTACAACCGGTATCGGCTCGCTTTTGTTTGAAGCATATATGGAGCTGAAGGCAAAGTAGAAGAGTGTACCCAGGAGTATCGGAAATGAGAAGGTCCAGAACATATATTTCTTCGACCTTACGGCCATTTTTAGTTGTGCTTTTACTATTCGTCCAAACATTTTTCTTTCCTTTTTATCAGTTCGTTATCTATATTTTTATCTATTCTTTCTCAACTTATATTTACTCTTTATCTCTTAGCTCTTTTCCTGTTATCTCCAGGAATACATCATTAAGTGTAGGAAGCTCTGAATAGATTCTGTCGTAGTTCAGATTGTTATCTGACAGATATTCGATCACGTGAGTGATGTTGTGCTTTCCGCCGCTGCACTTGATGGTCAGCTTGTCACTCATGTACTGAGCCTCATATACGTGATTAAGCTTCTTTATTTTTTCGAGATGCTCTGATGGAAGCTTCTTTATATCGACGATTACATTTTCAGTATTCTTGATTCGTCCCTTAAGCTCTTCTGAGGTACCGGATGCAACTTCCTTGCCCTTATCCATTATCAGGATGCGGGAGCATATCTGCTCAATCTCTTCCATATAGTGTGAGGTGTAGATAATAGTCGCACCGTTTTTGTTAAGCTCGGTAACTCCCTCGAGGATCTTGTTTCTTGACTGAGGATCAACTGCAACGGTTGGCTCGTCGAGAATTATCAGCTCAGGCTTATGAGCAATTCCGCAGGCGATATTCAGTCTTCTTAAGAGTCCGCCGGAAAGCTTCTTCGGATAAAACTTTTTGAAGTCGTCCAGATCTACGAATCGGATAGCATCCTCTATATACTGCTTGCGGGTGGCCTTATCATTTATATAAAGTCCACAGAAGTAATCGATGTTTTCGTATACTGTCAGTTCATCGAATACTGCAACATTCTGACATACGACTCCAATTCTTTTCTTCAGGTCCCTTCGTTCAGGTCCCATCTTCTCGCCGAAGAGCTCTACCTCGCCCTTGTCATACTTGAGAAGTGAGAGCAGGCAGTTGATTGTAGTGGTCTTTCCTGAACCGTTAGGTCCCAGCAGACCGAAGACTTCGCCCTTCTTAATCTCCAGGCTGAAATTATCGAGAGCGATAAGCTCCTTATACCTCTTTACCAGATTTGTCAGTTTAACTACAGTTTCGCTCATAGCATTATCCTTTCGTATATTACTTTGCTTGTTTGGCTTAGCATATTTTAATCAGTTTATGCACTAAGAGTATCAATAACTTACAGAAAAAGGTAGTGAGCGCTGTCACAAGATGGATGTGACATTTGTCATATAATAGAAGAATAGCAATAAATAGATGAATGTGGTACAATAGGTAACGATTTGCGAAGCGAATCGTTGCTCCGAACGAAGTGAGGATACGTTCTGCGGAGCAGAACCACGGCTTCCGAAGGAAGAAGTGCATGATTACGAAGTAATCATGGTACAATAGGTAACGATTTGCGGATGCGAATCGTTGCTTCCGTATATTTAAAGGTAAAAGTATCCTATGAGTTATATGAAGGGAGAAAACATATGAAAAAGAAGGTATTATTAGTAACAGCAACAATACTTACACTTGCAGCATTTACAGCATGTGGAAAGAAGAGTAATCCTGTTGTTCAGGAGACATCACTTGGAATAAAGCTTGAAGATGATGCAAAGGAAGTGGTTAAGCAGCAGCAGGATAGCATTAGCGATGATCCAGATCAGCTTCTCAATCAATACACAGGAGATTAATACAGACAGCCAGTATTATTCGTAAAAACTCTTTAATATCAAGAGTTTGTGTGCTAAAATGTAAGTTCAGTACGTTAAGGCGTAAGTTCAAAGGAGCATACGATGAATATTATATCGGTACTTCAATTTTTAGGCGGAATAGGACTCTTTCTATTCGGCATGAATCTTATGAGCTCTTCTATAGAGAAGCTCGTGGGTTCAAAACTTGAAAAGGTTTTAGAAACGTTTACCACAAGTAAGAATAAATCGGCCGGTAAAGTAAAGGGCTGGGGCTTTGGAATCGGTGTTACTGCCATCCTCCAGAGTTCAGCGGCCATTACAATAATGCTTGTAGGCTTTATAAATGCCGGAATCATGAAGGTTGCACAGGCTATGCCTGTTGTATTCGGATCAAATGTCGGCAGTACGGTAACGGCTCAGATGCTTCGTCTGGGTGACCTGGACGAAGGAAATGCTATTCTGAAGCTGCTCAGACCTGCATCACTTGCTCCGATTCTTGTGGGTATCGGTGCATTTATCATACTTTTCACTAAGAAGAAAAAGGCAAAAAACATAGCCAGTGTCCTCGTGGGACTGGGTATGATTTTCTATGGAATGACAATTTTGGAAGAGGTAATCCTTCCGGTTAAGGATAATGCCAAACTTCATTCGTTTATATCGGCACTTGAGAATCCGTTATTTGGAATCCTTATCGGACTTGTGCTTACAATCATACTTCAGAGCTCAAATGCGTCTGTTGGTATACTTCAGGCGCTTACCGTTACAGGCGCGATATCCTATGCTGTTGCAATTCCGGTTATAATCGGTCAGAACCTGGGTAAATGTTCATCCACGATTTTGGGAGGTATAGGAGCTAACAAAAAAGCGAAAAGACTGGTAGTAGGCTATGTATTCTTCAACGTATTCGGAGCGATTTTCTTCTCCACTTTAATCTACCTGTTGAACAGTGCAGTAGGACTGCCGTTTATGTCACATCTCGCAAACAGAGGCAGTGTGGCTACTATGCATCTGATGTTTAACCTGCTCACCAGCTTGATACTTCTTCCTTTCTCAAAGGGAATCTCAGAATTCACTGAGAAGGTTGTGGGAGGCGATGATGAGAAGCCTGAGGACAAGGAGCTTGCAAAGCTCGACGATATGCTCCTCAACACACCTACAATCGCACTTCAGCAGTGCAGGTCGCTTATATACAAGATGAGTGAGTCCATTAGTGAAAACTATAAGCTTGCTACAAGCATGATTTATGAATACGATGAATCGAAGCTTACGAAGATGGAGGAAAATGAAGCGTTTATAGATAAATGTGAGACTGTCCTCTCAGCTTATGTAGTAAGGATCGATCGAAAGAGACTGACACTGGATGATAAGCTTCTGGTAAATGAGATACTTAACTCCATTGGCGATTTTGAGCGAGTGGGCGACTACTGTATGAATATCGCTTATGTGGCCAGAGAGAAAAATGAGCAGGAGATACATTTCTCTCCTGCAGGACATATGGAAACAGAGGATATCATCGGAGCGGTTGATTATGCACTGGAGCTTACCTTCAAGGCGTTCAGGGATGATGATGTATCACTTGCGATAAGAGTTGATCCTTTATCTGAGGTTATAGATGAGCTTAAGGAGATAATCAAGTCGCACCATGTTGAGAGGCTTCAGGAGGGAACCTGTAGTATCGAGGGTGGTGTTTCACTGTTTGATCTCGTAAACAGCTTCGAGCGTATAGCTTCGCATGCGGCGAATATAGCACTGCATGTAATAAAGAAGGTTCTTAAGGACAGAGACTTTGATGAGATGCATGGTCATGCAAGTGACAATCTCAGCGAAGAGTACAAGGCGATGTATCATTATTACGAGTCAAAATATATCGACCCTGTAATCAACTTCGGTCTGCCGTCTGAAAAAAAAGAAGAAGAGCCTAAGCCTGAGAAGGAAGCCAAAGCTTCAAAGTCAGATAAACCAAAGGACAACAAGGCATCAAAGGACGGCAAAGAAAATAAGGATAGCAAGGATAGTAAGGCATCAAAGGACAGTAAAGAAAACAAAGATAAAAATAAAGATAGTAAAGATAATAAAGATAGTAAAACTCAGAAGAGTAAGAAGAAAAACTAGAGTAAGGAGTGTATGGATAGATGGATAACATTATGCAGGGAAATATGCCTAACAGTGTACAGGGAACCCCACAGAACAGTATCAGTAAGGAAGAGTTTGATTATGCGCAGGACGTCATCAAGAGACTTTCGACGTATTATGATGAAAAGGTTGTGGGACAGCAGAATCTGAAGTTCGCACTGGTAGCTTCTATTATAGCTGACGGACACGTTCTTATCGAGTCTGTTCCGGGACTTGCAAAAACAACAGCTGCAAAAACTATATCAGATGCTGTTGATGGAAAGTTTTCCAGAATCCAGTGTACACCGGATCTTCTTCCGAGTGATATTATAGGAACTCAGGTCTATAACCAAGCGACTGGAAAGTTTGATACAACTCTCGGTCCTGTATTTGCAAACTTTGTACTTCTTGATGAGATCAACAGATCCAGTGCAAAGACACAGAGTGCGATGCTTGAGGCCATGCAGGAGAGACAGGTAACAATAGGTGGCGCAACCTACAAGATGCCGGGTGATGTATTTATCGTTATTGCAACACAGAACCCAATCGAGCAGGAGGGTACATATCTTCTTTCTGAGGCTCAGACAGATAGATTTATCATCAAGGAGAAGATCACTTATCCTTCACCTGATGATGAGGCAGAGATCCTCAACCGTATAGAGTCAGGAGTTATAAGAAAGACTTCTGCAGTACTTAGTATTCAGGATGTTGACAACCTTCAGAGAATAGCTGAGAAGGTATATGTTGATGCGTCAATAAAGAAGTATATTGCATTTATCGTTGATGCAACAAGAAATCCGGGAAAATTCCTTCCGGCTGAGCTTACAAGATACGTAAAAATGGGTGCCAGCCCACGTGCTTCTATTGCATTTATGAAGATAGCAAAGGCTGTTGCTCTTATATATGGAAGAACCTATGTAACACCTGACGATGTAAAGCTTCTTCGTCATCAGGTACTTCGTCACAGAGTTGAGCTGAACTACGCTGCGATTGCAGACAATGTATCAGTTGAGACAATAATCGACAGAATGGTAGGAGCAATTCAGACTCCGTAGTCAGAAGAATGATGAAATAGGAAACTAAGTATGGATTATGATTATCTCGCGAGAATAAAAGCATCTATCTCGCTTTACACAAAGAAGAAAACTTCAAATATCCTCGATGGTGAGTTTGGATCTGTATACAGAGGTCGAAGCTTTGATTTTGATGATCTGCGAGAGTACGTATATGGCGACAGCGTTCGTGATATAGACTGGAAATCTTCATCAAAGACCGGCAGGGTGCTGATAAGAAGATACATAGCTGATAAGAAGCATAACATCCTTTTTGTCGGTGATTCAGGTGCAAAGTTCCTGGGTGACACCGATGCAGGTGAGGCAAAGAAGGATGTGGCACTTACCACACTTGGAACCATCGGCTATCTCGTAAATGATCATGGTGATGATTATGCGCTGCTTACAAGTACTGACAAGGGCTATGATTTCAGCTTCTTCCGTTCCGGAAAGAGACATCTGGAGAATCTCATAATGAGATATGAAAAATGTCTGGCCGAGGAAGAGTCCAAGCCACTTAATAAGACACTCGATTATATAGCTGAAAATATCAGAAGAAAAATGATCATTTTTATCATTACGGATATGGAGGGAATAGCAAGTCTGGATGAGAATCTTCTCAAGAAGCTTACGGTTCGTAATGATGTTATGCTGATCAACATAGAAGACGCTTATCTGACAGGTGACAGTCTCTATGATCTCGAGGACAAATCATATGAGAAGAGATTTCTTCTGAAGGATAAGAAGCTTCATGAAAGAGAGGTTGCTGACAGAAACAGGCGTAAGGCGTCAGCAAAAAATATGTATAAGAAGTACTGCATCAGCTCCGTGGATGTAAGTCGCGAAGAAGATGTTGTTGATAAGATAGTAGAACTGTTTGAGAGGCATAGGAATGAAAACGTCGGTTGAATTACAGGATCCATTTTCATATATGATTATCTGGATCATTCTTGCCGTTATTATCCTGGGGGCATTTGTTTTCACGCAGGTTTACTTCAGAAAAAAGCTGAAGGAAGAGCTGAAGAAGGCAAAGAAGATCAGGCTCAAGAAGCTCAGTGAAGCAACTCTTGAGGGCAAGAAGAGAAAGTACATGACTGAGCTTATGTACATAGAGACAGATCTCAGAAATGGTAAGATCGATAAGCGAGAGGCTTACCAGAAGATGAGCAAATGTATAAGAATGTTTGTTCATGATGTAACAGGAATAAATGTTCAGAAGTATTCTCTGATGGAGATTAAGAGGGTCAACATACCTCAGCTTACACAGCTTGTACGAGAATACTATGAACCGGAGTTTGCACTCAGGTCATCAGCTGATGCTGCAACCTCGATATACAGAACCAGAAACACCATAAGTAGTTGGAGGCGATAAGATGCTCTTTATACATCCGGCGGTGTTAAAATGGGGACTTCCTGCACTTGCAGTTTGTGTCATTGTTTTTCACCTGATAAAGAGGAAAATAAAATATAAGGGTGGTATCAAGGCTGCCAACACATCCTTTGTAAAGAGTCTGGATATCTATAAGTATAAACGCAGATTCTATACTGTGGTATCGATAGCACTTGAGCTTTGCATAGTTGCAACTCTCGCTGCATCGTTGTTCCTTATCGCACGTCCGGCGAAGAAGGAAACAGTGAGTAACGGAACGAAGAAGAGAGATATATTCCTGTGTATGGATGTATCCTATTCCATCTATGCGTTAAATGCTGATCTGGTAGAAAATCTGGAGGATGTTGTAAGGGGACTGGACGGAGATAGATTTGGGATATCTATTTACAATACTACGACTGTTCTCTATGTTCCTATGACAGATGATTATGACTTCATCATATCCAAGCTCGAGGAGTTGAAGGAGTACTTCGTGCTTCAGAGCGAATTTATGGATAAGTACTATGATGAAGATACCAATACCTACGATTACGATATGAATAATTATGATGATTATCTGGCACTTCAGGAGAAGCTGGACTATTACGATGCAGGAACCCTTGTAAATAACTATGTTAAGGGTAGCTCTCTTGTCGGAGAAGGACTTGCATCATGTGTTTACAGTTATCCGAGGCTTGAGGATGAGGACAGAACCAGAGTTATAATCATGTCAACGGATAACGCTCAGGAAGAGAGATCAGAACCTCTTGTAGAGCTGGATGAAGCAACCGATATATGTAAGAAATATGATATCACGGTCTTCGGTCTTTTCCCTAAAAAGGAAAAGTGGAGCGGAATGAATACCACGGACTATCAGACTGACAAGGAAGAATTCCAGAAATGTGTTGAGAAGACAGGTGGTAAATTCTACGAAGAGAGTAAGACTCTTACGGTAGAGGATATAGTAAAGGATATAGAGAAGGAAGAAGCTCTTGAGGTAGAGGAGGTTACAACAACCAAGATCTATGATCAGCCGGCTGTGCCTGTAATCGTGATCCTCAGCTGCCTCGTGCTGATTCTTGTTATAGGACTGGTGATAAAGCTATGATAACGAAACCTATAGTGCCTGTATTTATAGTTCTTCCGGTACTTCTTATAATGCTGGGAATATATGTATGGGTGACCATCAGAAAAAAAAGTAAGCTCCCGTTTAAGATTCTGGGTATAGCAAGGATACTTGTGATTTTCGCACTTGTTTTTCTCATCAATCTCAGAATCATGGACAAGGAATACAATGCAGAGATAGAGATGAAGAATCTGGATGTACTGTTCGTGGTTGATTCCACTATAAGTATGTGGGCTGAGGACTACGACGGCAACGAAACCAGAATGAGCGGAGTTTTAAATGATACTGAGTATATCATAGATGAGCTCATTGGAAGTAACTTCGGACTCATCCGTTTTGATAACAGAGCGCAGATACTTGCTCCATTTACACAGGATCATGAAACCGTAAAGGATGCATTTAGTACTATCAAAACTCCGGATGTTAATTATGCGAAGGGTACTTCGTTAAATGTTTCAAAGGAAGCGATGAAGGAGCTTCTGGAGTCTTCAAATAAAAAAGAAGAGAGACTTACCATTCTTTTCTTTATCAGTGACGGTGAGATAACAGATGGCTCTGAGCTTGAGTCCTTTGCGGATCTGGAGTCACTTGTTGATGCCGGAGCGGTTCTCGGATATGGAACCGAAGAAGGCGGAGAGATGGTATATGATGACTGGGGTTCATATGTAAGAGACCCTGAAACAAATCAGCATGCAATCTCTAAAATTGACGAGGGCAACCTGAAGAAGATAGCAGAGGATCTGGACATAGACTATATCCATATGGATGATATGGCGAACATCAGATATCTGATCGAATCAATAAAGAGCGGAAGCTCACTAACTATTGAGAAGTCAGATTCAGTGACATATAAGGATACATATTTCTATTATGCTATCCCACTTGCAATAATGTTACTTTTGGAACTTGTTCTTTTTATAAGAAGAGGAAAGATATAAAATCTTATGAGCAACAAAGACGATAAGAATAAACCGAATAATTCCAAAACTGAAGATGTGAAGGCTGAGAAGGTTAAGGCTGATAAGGCAAAGTCTGATAAGGTTAAAACCGAAAAGCAGGAGAAAAAAGAGGAACGTAAGGCTGAGAAGAAAGAGGCAAAACGTCTGGACAAGGAACGTATCAAAGAGGAGAGACGTCTTGACAGAGAGGCCAGATTCAAGATAGAGAACCCGGTTAAGTTCATGAGAATCATAACTATAGTGGGTGTTTTCTTCGCGGTCTTTGCAGCGTTCTTTGCGATGAAATATATAGTCAACCTGGTATTCCTGATTAATTATGATAAAGGAAACTACTCTGTTGAGACAGAGGAATTTCTTCAGCATCTGAATATACCGGAGGGCTACCTGCCACATTATAATGCCGGTAATGCACATTATAAGCTGGAGGAATATGACAAGGCTATAGTGGAGTATCAGATGGCTCTTGAGGCACATCCGGGAGAGAAGAAGGAGTGCGATATCAGAGTTAACCTGGCACTTGCCATGCTGAAGAAGATAAACTTCGATCATCTGGATACAGAAAAGGATAAGGAAAATGCTATTCGTACTCTTCAGGCAGCCAGAAATGTTCTCTGTGAGAAGGGTTGCGCAGATCCTTACGGAACTGACGGGCATGACCCTGAGGCTGAGCAGCTGAAGCAGGATATTGATAAGATGCTCGAGGAACTCGGAGCAGAACCTGAACCGCCAAAGAGCGATAATGACAAGAAGAAGCAGAGTAAGGGAAGCGGCAAGAACGATAAGAAACAGACTCAGAGAGAGAAGCAGCTTCAGAAGGAATTGAACGAGCAGAAGAAGGAGAATAATCAGGAGAGACGTGACTATCAGGATCAGAAGGACATGCAGGGCGGCTCAGAAAGTGAACAGGGTGGTGGCGCAAGTCATAATCAAGATGAGGATATAAAGACCTGGTAAAACAAGATGGGAAGTAAAAAGAACAACAACTTAAAATGGGATAAGCTGGACAATACTGCCCAGATTTTTCCTGTTATAGCTAGAGAGGGGATGAGTAATGTCTATCGCCTCTCTGCTGTGCTTAAGGAAGATATCAAACCGGAGGCTCTTCAGAAGGCGCTGGACAAGATACTTCCCTTTTTTGATGTGTTCAATTCCATGATGAAGAAGGGAATCTTCTGGTACTATTTTGAGGAGAACAAGAGAAGAGCACCGAGAGTTACAGAGGAGTCGGATTATCCCTGCCAGTTTATCAATCCATATAAGAATAATAATTACCTCTTCAAGGTTACTTATTACAAGAACAGGATTAATCTTGAGGTATTCCATGCACTGACAGACGGCAACGGTGCATACGGTTTTCTGAAGGAGCTGACCTACCAGTATTTGAGAAATATAACTCCCGAACTCGAAGGAAAAGTTAAGGACAGTCTGGGAGTGGAGACCTCACTTGATCAGGAGGACAGCTACTTAAATAATTATAAGAAGAAAGAGAAGAAAGCATATAAGACGCGTAAGTCCATCATAATAAAGGGTAACAAGTTTCAGACCAGCTGTATGGGAATTGTCCACGGAATTATGAGTGTCGAAGATATAAAGAAGGTGGCAAAGGAGTACGGTGTGACTATCAATCAGTACATAGTCGGAGCCTACACCTGGGCTATTTATACGAGTTATCTGAAAAAGAAGACTTCAAAAAAGCCTATCGTTACTGCAGTGCCAGTAAACCTGCGGCCTTACTTTGATTCTGATACCAATAAGAATTTTTTCGTTGTGGTTTCTGCGGTGTTTGAACCGAAGAAGGAGGATTATACATTTGAAGAGGTTCTCAGTATTACAACGGATAGTCTGAAGGAACAGGTGACAAAGGAGAATCTGGAAAAACTGTTTTCGTATAATGTTTCAAACGAGATGAATGTTATGCTCCGTGCGGTGCCTCTGGTTTTGAAGAAGATGGCCATGAAGCAGGTGTACAACGCTTCGGCAAAGGCCAATACAACAACGGTTACAAATCTTGGTATCCTTAAGACCAGTGATCCGTATTCTGATTATATAGACAGATTCCAGGCAATCCTGTCCATGTCAAAGGGACAGAATATGAAGATAACGGTATGCTCCTACAAGGATACGCTGGTGCTTACCTTCAGTTCGTGCCTGAAGGATAGTCACATACAGAAGGCTTTCTTCAGGAAGCTTACTGAGGATGGAATAGATGTGACTGTAGAAACGAACGGCGTCTATTATTAAATCTACTATCATTACAGGGAAGTGTTAAACATGGCAGGAAGATGTATGCGATGTAAAATAAATATAGTTGATGACACACTTGAATGCCCTCTTTGTCATGGTGTTCTTGATGGTGAAAGTGATGCGGAGATCGGACTCTCTGTTACTTATCCAAATGTGGCTGAGACAATGAAGCTTGCTATACTTGTGATACGTATTGTTATATTTGCTTCTATTATAGTTTTTGCTGCTGCGATGATTGTGAACTATATAACCTTCGACGGAGTATACTGGTCTGCAATCGTAGGAGTCGGACTCTTTATGGGTTGCCTGACGCTGGTGCTTCTTCTTAAGGAGAGAAAAAGTCTGCAGAGGAACATACAGATTCAGATGTGGATGGTCATTATCTTTTCGATTTTTATGGATTATCTGATGGATTTCAGAGGATGGTCGCTCGGATATGCAATTCCTATCACTGTGGTTTCGATAGATATCGGTGTTATAATTTTTATGATCATCAGGATAAGCGGATGGCAGGCATTTATTATGACGGAGATAGTTACATTTCTCATAAGTGTCATTACACTGGTGCTTATGATAAAGGGCGTTACGGATATAACGCTTTTTGCAATGATTGCAGTTGGCTTTACAGGACTTGTGTTATTAGGAACCGTGATGTTAGGACAAAGGATGATATCAGATGAAATACAGAGAAGATTCCAGGTCTGATAAGCTGAGCCACCGTGCAAGGATCATCAAGACCATCCTGAAAGAATATAATAAGGGCATTTTTCCCGGTACGAAAAATGATCTCATGAGTCAGGCTGAAAGCGAGATAGATGAGGAGTTTAAGTATCCTGATCATCTGGATGTTGAGCGTATAAGCCGGAAGAAATATGAGATGGAGAAGCTTACCTGGAAGGATTCCACAAGCAGATGGGCGATACTATATCTTCATGGCGGCGGCTATGTCAGACCGCTTAAGAAGAATTATAAAAGTATGGCAGGGCTTTACAGCGAGGTAGGCGGAGGTGCGGCAGTCTATACTGTTGATTACAGAGTGGCGCCTGAGAATCCATTTCCTGCTGCACTGGAGGACGCAAAGGATGCCTATGATTATCTGCTTGAAGAGGGCTTTAGCAACGAGAATATCATAATTGCCGGTGACTCGGCCGGGGGAGGACTGGCTATGGCACTCTGTCATACGCTCAAGGCAACCTGGAGTCCCATTCCTGCAGGAATTATAGCTATGTCACCGTGGACGGATCTTACTGCAAGTGGAAGCTCTTATGAGGAGAATCGTGAGATTGATCTGGTGCTGGGAAATCAGAAACCGGAACTACTTTTCGATAATCCCTATATAGGAGATGCTGATCCAAAGGATCCCAGAATATCTCCGATGTATGGTGATTTTACCGGATTTCCTCCGATGCTCATACAGGTCGGAACAGATGAGATGCTTTTCAGCGATTCCGTAACCGTGGCCGAGAAGGCGAAGGCAGTAGGAGTTAAAGTGAGATTTTCCATATATAATGGAATGTTTCATGTGTTCCAGCTGGCAGGGACTCTTATGAAGGAGTCAAAGCAGGCTTGGGCAGAGGTTAAGAGATTTATAAATGAGATATAAGATATAGAAAAGGAGACTGATATGCAAAAATTCTATCTTGAAAATATGTATCTGAGAATAACTATTAATCAGAGAGGTGCTGAGGTTGCGAGCATCCTTTCGAAGGAAAATGGACAGGAGTATCTCTGGAATGCAGACGAAAAGTTCTGGAAGAGAAGTTCACCTGTACTCTTCCCGATAGTAGGAAGTCTGAAGGACAGCTCATTTAAGGCTGAGGGCGAGGTGTGGCCTATGTCACAGCACGGCTTTGCCCGCGATATGGATTTCAAGATGACGAAGCAGCCTGATGGAAAGCTTATCATCTTTACCCTTGAGAGTAATGAGGATACACTGAAGCTTTATCCTTATAAGTTTAAGCTTGAGATAGAGTATCGCCTGGATGGCTATAAGCTCAGTGTTAAGTGGAGAGTAACAAACACAGATGACAAGGATATATACTTCCAGATAGGTGGTCATCCAGCATTTATGTGTCCTCTGAATAACAAGGCTAAGCAGAGCGAGTATTTCCTGAACTTTGATACGGATAAGGATCTTAGCTACAGCCTGCTCAGTTCAAATGGTCTAGTCGAGTCAGAGGGACATATACTTAAGAATGATGGCGGACTGATTAGTATAGATGAGCATATGTTTGATAAGGATGCGCTGATTTTTGAGGGCTCACAGGCAAATAAGGTTTCACTCGTAAAGCCTGACGGAATGGCATATCTGAGCGTTATATTTGACGCACCTCTTTTTGGAATCTGGTCACCGGCTGGTAAAAATGCTCCTTTTGTCTGCATCGAACCTTGGTATGGAAGAGCTGATAGGGAGAGCTTCAGTGGCGATATCTCTGAAAGAGAATATGAGAATAAACTGGCTCCCGAAGAGTTGTTTGAGGCGGAGTATACTATTGAAGTTGAGATGTAAGGTTAACATAAGCCGAAAAGCATAGAAAAATAGCCATATTTCTTGTATTTTTGCTAATAAAAACTTGACATTTAGTAGTAAAAAAGTATAATTAAATGGAGCGTTTTAGTTCAGTATAAGGGGGCTAGAATAGCAAATAATTTATAGTATGATTTAGGAGGATTTCTAAAATGAACAAGACAGAACTTGTAGCAGCTATTGCTGAAAAGACAGAGCTTACAAAGGCTGATTCAGAGAAGGCTTTAAAGGCTTTTATCGAGACTGTAACAGAGACACTTAAGAGTGGTGACAAGGTTCAGCTCGTTGGATTTGGTACATTTGAGGTTTCTAACAGACCTGCTAGAACAGGACACAACCCTAGAACAGGTAAGTCTCTTAAGATCAAGGCTTCTAAGGCACCTAAGTTCAAGGCTGGTAAGGCATTCAAGGATGCTCTTAACTAATTAAAGTCTTATCTCTTTAATAAGAAATAAGTAATCTGCCGCGATAATCCTATCGCGGCAGTTTTTCTAACTAATAGGATTATTTGTATTTAGTTATTGTACGTGAATGAAAACGGGAGGAAAATTATGAGACTGGATAAGTATCTGAAGGTATCCCGCCTGATCAAGAGAAGAACTGTTGCGAATGAAGCCTGTGATGCAGGAAGAGTCACAGTAAATGGTAAAACCGCCAGAGCTTCCTATGATGTAAAGGTTGGAGATGTGATAGAAATAGCATTTGGAAATAAGGCTGTAAAGGCTGAAGTATTGAAGGTTGCAGACACCGTAAAGAAGGAAGAAGCCGGTGAAATGTTTAAGTTAGTGTGACCAGGAGTATTTTATACTTGCATTATTTGTTTACATAAAGTATACTGTACTAGTGAATCTATATTTTCAAGGTGAATGGATATGCAGACTACCTATAAAGAAAATTCAAACAGACAGTCACGCAAGGGCCTTCTGCTTGCTTTTGTTGTCGTTATTATAATTGTTGTGGCAACAGGTATAAAGAGCTATTCGCTTAAGCAGAAGAATAAAGAGCTTCAGATAACAGAGACACATCTTGAACTGCAACTCGAGGAAGCAAACAATAAAGCGGATGAGCTTGTAGAGCGTGAGAAATATATGAAGACCAAGAAGTATATCGAGGATGAAGCAAAAAACAAACTGGGTCTTGTAAATAAGGACGAGATACTTATAAAACCTAAAGAAAAGGATTAGTATAGCAGTTGACGTGAAAGCGTTTGACTGCTACTATTTTTTTATGGATATGAAGCTTTTAGAAGAAGTACAAAGTTATATGGACAGCTATCATATGCTCAGTCATGGCGGACAGGTAGTTGTCGGATTGTCAGGAGGCGCAGATTCAGTGTGCCTTCTTATTGTGCTTCTTAGACTTGGGTATGAAGTGGAAGCCGTGCATGTAAATCATATGATCAGAGGGGCGGAAGCAGACAGAGATGAAAGCTTTGTCAGGAGGCTGTCAGAAAAGCTTGGTATAAAACTTACTGTGATAAAAAAGGATGTTCCCAAGCTTGCAAAGGAGATGCATATGTCGGAGGAGGAGGCCGGAAGATACATACGATATGAGGCCTTTAAGGAAAAAGCTGAGTATTTATCTCGAAAGTCAGCGAGTGAGGAGGGGACAGATGGTGCAGATGGCGCAGGGAGTGTCAAAATAGCTGTTGCTCATAATAAAAATGATCTTGCTGAGACAGTTATCTACAATATGGTAAGGGGAAGCTCGCTTCAAGGATTAGCAGGAATCAGACCTGTCAGAGATCGAATCATTAGACCTCTTTTAATGACGAAGAGATCTGACATAGAGCGGTATCTAAATGAAATAGGTCAGGATTATATAACAGATTCGACAAATCTAGAGACTGATTACAGCAGGAATAAAATAAGGCATCAGGTGCTTCCGGTGCTTGAAGAGCTGAATGATGGAGCTGTGGATCATCTTGCTGCTATTGCTATGGATGCACTTCAACTGAGGGAAGATATGGATAATAAGCTGAGCTTTTCAGATGGAGCTGAGTATAATCCTGAAACTGAAGACGGATATGTCGGAAAGATTGATATAGATTATATGAATAGTCTGGACACTCTCACTCGAGGAGAGCTTGTACTGAGAGTGATGGAGAGTGTGGCGGGCAGACGTAAGGATCTGACACGAGAACATGTAAGGTCTGTCATAAGTCTCTCTGAACTGGAATCCGGAAAGAAGATAGTTCTTCCCTATGAGATGGTAGCTGAGAGAGTATATGGGGAGATACGTATATATAAAAGTGGTAAAAAGTCTAATGATGGGGCTTCTGAACATTTCTCTGAAATGGACATCGGAAGGATAGAAACAGTAAGCTATGACTATACTTCTGAGATTGATCTGTCAAAAAAGGAATATACGAAGCTGATAGATTGTGATAAAATAAAATCTGCGCTTTGCCTGAGAACTCCGAAGCCCGGAGATTTCATAGTTATAAATGCTGAGGGAGGAAGTAAGAAGCTGAGTCGGTATTTTACAGAGGCGAAGATTGAGAGAAGTGAGAGAGCCTATGTTCCTGTGGTGGCTGACGGTGACGAGGTCGTATGGATAGTCGGGCACAGGCTGAGTGAGAGATACAAGGTTTCTCCTGCTACTGAAAAGGTTACAGAGATTAGATATATAAAGGAAAAATGAGGTAAAAGGATTGGAAAGGAAAGTAAGAAGAGGTCCAGGTAGTCTGCTGCTGGCTTACATGATCATAGCAATAGTCTTCTTTGGTCTCTATATGTTGATGACAAAACCTGCTAATGAGGATAAGAGTTACTCTGATGCAAAGCTTGTTCAGGATATAAAAAACGGAGATGTAATATCCGTGGATGTTTATCAGAACAGGGAGATTCCGACAGGTACTGTCGAGGTTAAAAGGGAAAACGGAAGCGTTCTTTACTATACTCCCGATGTGAATGAAACAATCAAAAAGGTGGAGGGAAAGGACGTTGTCGTAAATGTACATGATGTAGACAGAGCAGGATTCCTGGAGAGGCTTGCTCCGTATCTGTTTGTTACCATACTTTTTGGAATGTATATAATGGTTCTTTCTTCGCAGCTGTCAGGTGGAGCCGCAGTTGGAGGAAACAAAGAGCTTGCGAATTTCGGAAAGAGCAGGGCTAAAAAGGATCTGAAGACCGGCGTTACATTTGATATGGTAGCAGGTCTGGATGAAGAGAAAGAGGAACTGGCAGAAATAGTTGATTTCTTGAAGGATCCTGAGAAATATACATCTATGGGTGCTCGTATACCGAAGGGTATCATACTTGAGGGTCCTCCCGGAACAGGTAAGACACTTCTTGCAAAGGCTGTATCAGGAGAAGCGGATGTTCCGTTCTTCTCAATATCCGGTTCTGATTTTGTGGAAATGTTTGTCGGTGTAGGTGCTTCTCGAGTCAGAGATCTCTTTGCGGATGCAAAGAAGAATCTCCCTTGTATAGTATTTATAGATGAGATAGATGCAGTTGCCAGACGTCGTGGTTCCGGTCTCGGTGGTGGACACGATGAAAGAGAGCAGACACTCAATCAGCTCCTGGTTGAAATGGATGGTTTTGGAGAAAATGAGGGAATCATCGTTATGGCCGCAACAAACCGAGTAGACATACTCGATCCTGCTATACTTCGTCCGGGAAGATTTGACAGACGCGTACTTGTTGGTCGTCCTGATGTGAAGGGAAGAGAAGCAATCCTGAGGATACATGTTAAGAATAAGCCTCTGGGAGACGACGTAAATCTACATGAAATAGCCAGAACTACAGCCGGTTTCTCGGGTGCTGATCTGGAGAATCTTGTAAACGAAGCTGCTATAAAGGCAGCTAAGGATAACAGGAAGTTTATAACCAAGGAAGATATGGATGATTCCTTTATCAAACTGGGAATCGGAACAGAGAAGAAGTCTCGTATCGTATCTGAGAGAGAGAAGAAGATTACGGCTTATCATGAATCAGGTCATGCGATACTGTTCCATCTTCTCAGTGAGGTTGAGTCAGTTTATACCATTTCCATCATCCCAAATGGCTCCGGAGCAGGCGGATATACTATGCCGCTTCCGGATAATGATGATATGTTCTGGACAAGAAAGAGAATGCTTCAGCAGATTCAGGTGTCTATGGGTGGACGTATAGCTGAGTCGCTTGTGTTTGACGATGTAACAACAGGTGCTTCCCAGGATATCAAGCAGGCATCAGCTGTTGCAAGAAGCATGGTTCTGAAGTATGGATTCTCAGATAAACTCGGATTTATAAATTACGAAGCCGGAGAAGGCGAGGAAGTCTTCATCGGACGTGAAATCGGCCATCAGAAGCCATATAGTGAGAAAATTGGTGCTGATATAGACGAAGAAGTTAAGAAAATCATTGACTACTGCTACTCAGAAGCACAGAGAATTCTTAAAGAGAATATAGATATTCTTCATAAATCTGCGGCTCTTCTTCTTGAAAGAGAGAAAATCAGTGGTGATGATTTTGCTAAGCTTTTTGAAAGTGCTGAATAACAAGCTGTATACCTTGTAAAAAATGCACAACGAAAGAGCAAAAACTAAGTCGTTTTATATAATAGATTGTGAGAGTTGCATAAATTCTAGTGATAATGAACAAAAAAGATTTTAAAAAAAATATTTTTTTGTGAACACTTTTAAACCGATATGCGTATAATAATACTTGTAACCCCCCAATACATTATATAGTTTTTTGCTACACCCCATAAGTAACAAAATACCTTCTCCAAAAGAGCTTGCCTACCCCGGCAGGCTCTTTTACTTTGTGCAGTGAGTACGGGAGGGGATTATGAGAGATGTTTATGAGAGATGTTTATGAGAGATGTTTATGAGAGATGTTTATGAGAGGTGATTATGAGAGATGTTTATGAGCTGCGTCCTCGAGAGGTGCCATTTGGGAGCAATTGATGTTTGGACAGAAGTTGTCTGAGTGTCTGGGTGTCTGGGTAGCTTGATTAAGCTTGATTAAGCTTGATTTGCCAAGGAGGGGTATGGAAGCTTCTTCTGGAATAATAAATGGAATATAAAAGCAATAATTTTGAGGTTTTTTGTCAAAATTATTGCCTTTTTTGGTTGATTTGCTTCTGATTTTTCATATTTTGAAATGTCAAAGCAATAATTTTAAACATTTTCTTCATAATTATTGCTTTTTTCGATTCTACACCTTAAAACAGGCAATAATTCTAGCACTTTTTGTAAGAATTATTGCTTTTGCCCAAATCTAAGCCAAAACCCAGCAAAGCCAAAACCCAGCAAAGCCAAAACCTAGCAAAGCCAAAACCTAGCAAAGCCAAAACCCAGCAAAGCATAATCCCGTTGATTTCGAGAAGGATTATGATAAAATTGGTACATATATGCATTCCGGAATATGCCGTAAATGTGAGTACAAAGGCTTGCATAGAGAGTCTGGAGTACAAAGGCAAGTAAATAAAGGCAAGTAAACAGAGTCTGGAGTACAAAGGCAAGTAAATAAAGGCAAGTAAACAGAGTCTGGAGGACAGAGGCAAGTAAATAAAGTCTGTCTTGTAATTGAAAATATAATAAGTTCATGTATAACATGGGGAGAGATAGATGCATCACAACTTTCTTTTTGATCTTGATCAGACGTTGCTTGATTTTCATGCTTCTGAGTACAAAGCACTGGGGATTGTTCTTAAGTCAAATGGGCTTTCGTACTCGGATGAGATATATCAGGCGTTTAAAGAATATAACAAAACACTTTGGCAGGAGCTTGAAAAGGGGACCATCACGAGACAGGAGCTCTTTATAAAGAGATTTCGGTATATTTTTGAGAAATGTGAAGGTGACCGGTCGGCTCTTGATCCGTTAAAGATCAATCATGATTTCATACAGACTATGTCTGTGAATGGTGTATTGATGGATGGCGCGTTGGAATTTATCAAAAGGGTAAAAGAGGATATTCCTGATTCCAGAGTCTACATCGCATCCAATGGCGCAACCATAAATGCAAAGGGCAGGATGGCTTCTACGGGGCTTGATAAGTATATAGATTATCTGTTCATCAGTGAAGATATGGGTGTGGCAAAACCGGATGCAGCATTCTTCGATTTATGCCTTGAAAAAATCGCAGAGCCAAGATCATCCTGCATTATGATAGGGGATTCGCTCTCTTCAGATATGCTGGGTGCTAAAAATGCATCCATTGATTCGGTGTGGTTTATGCCATCAGGAAGCATCGAACAGTCTATGGTCGAATACGATATACAATATACTGCCTCTTCTTATGATGAACTATATCTAATTCTCAAGAAGTGGGCAGCTTTTAAACTTCAAGAAGTAGGCAGCTTTTAAACTTTCTTTTTAATAGCGATAATTTTATAGTATAATATGTCGGGAGGGGTTAAAGCCCCTGCTGACACGCTACGTAGTAGCATGCGTTCATGAGTATGTAACGAAGCAAAATACGAACGACCGCATTACGGAAAAAGTTACAGGAAACATAGTTATGGCAAAAGAAAAAAGAGAAGGCTTTAGAAGCAGACTTGGATTTATCCTGGTAAGTGCAGGATGTGCAATCGGAATCGGAAATGTATGGGAATTTCAAGTATGTGCTTCCGTTGCTGATAATCGTTATTATTGTCAGCGGACTGATCGGATAGATAACATTTCAAAATGTGTAGAAATAATTATTTGTGAATAAGGAGATTATTTATATGCCTGTATTTGATTTTAATGATAAAAAGGAAGAAGCGGTAAAGGCGGAGAGAACCTACGAGCTGGTTTATTCCAGTGAGAGAACGACCAGCGCCGAACATCCGATAATGATTCTTGAAGACAGCGGTTCCAAGCTTGTTCATCATTCAAATGGTATGTTTGAGGCTCCGACTGTGGGGTCGGCATTTATTTATGACACAGAAGAGAAGTCATCGCATAATATCCTTGAGATTGATGCCAGATTTGAAAATCTTCTGAAGTGGCTCGGTGAGAATCACATAATGGTTCGTCTCTCAGGACAGACGACTGAAAGAGGCTACGCTGTATACAAGATCCTTGAGACCGGAGTGGCTGTAAGAGGTTCAAAGCTATCAGGCGAAAATGGATTCTTACAGTTTATGATCGAACGCCTTCTTCAAAGTGATGCTCCATCTGAAGAGACAGTTGATCTCGATGAGATAGAAGATGCAGATGATATGAGGCTCACAAGTATTCAGAGCATAACAGATTATCTCATGTGTGCGGGAAGTACACTTCCGGATAATATAAGACTCTGGGCAAGACGTAATCTCGCAGTTGCGAAGTCTTCGGAGGTAACGCCGGAGGAGAGAAGGCATGCGCAGCGTGCGCTTTCAATCATGCTCAGCATTCAGTGGAAGAATACAGACTTCCAACCTATAGATCCGGTCGAGGCAAGACGAATCCTCGATGAAGAGCTCTACGGACTGGAAGGTGTAAAGCAGCGAATAATCGAAACTATCATTCAGATAAACCGTACACATACACTTCCGGCATATGGAATTCTCCTGATCGGTCCTGCGGGAACAGGAAAGTCACAGATAGCCTATGCGGTAGCAAGAATTCTTAAAATGTCATGGACAACCCTTGAGATGAGTTCGATAAATGATCCTGAGCAGCTGACAGGTAGTTCACGTATATATGCAAATGCAAAACCGGGACTTATCATGGAAGCCTTTGCCAATGCAGAAAGCTCCAATCTGGTATTTATCATAAATGAGCTGGATAAAGCCTCATCAGGCAAGGGAAATGGAAATCCTGCGGATGTTCTTCTGACACTGCTTGATAACCTCGGATTTACAGATAACTACGTTGAGTGTAATATACCGACAACGGGCGTTTATCCGATAGCAACAGCAAACAACAAAGCAGATATAAGCGCACCGCTTATGTCAAGATTTGCAGTTATAGAGCTTCCGGATTATACGCTGGATGAGAAGCGAGTTATATTTACGCGCTTTGCCATGCCGAAGGTGTTAAAGAGAATCGGACTTCGAAGCGAAGAGATCGTAATAACAGAAGAAGCATTAGATGCGGTGATGGATATATTTAAGAATACATCAGGTATAAGAGATATAGAGCAGGCAGCTGAGCATATAGCTGCAAATGCACTGTACAGAATCGAGGTTGAAAACTTGGGTTCGATTACCTACGATGCAGATATGATTCGTGAGTTATTGTAGTAATAAAATATCAGTCGAGATGCATAAAAATACGCCCACAGGCTATGAGCCGGTGGGCGTTATTTTTATTTCTTATTTTCTTTCTTAAGCTCATTCATCTTCATAGCACGGACCTTAAGTGGAAGTCCCCAAAGTGTGATGAAGCCTTCTGCATCATGATGATCATACATATCACCAGTTGTAAATGATGCAAGTGACTCACTGTAAAGTGAATATGGAGAAGTTGTTCCTGCTTTGATGATGTTACCCTTGTAAAGACGAAGCTTAACCTCACCTGTTACATACTGCTGAGTTACATCAACGAAGGCTGATATAGCCTCGCGAACAGGAGTAAACCATTTTCCTTCATAAACAATGCTTGCAAGCTTGCTTCCAAGATCCTTCTTAAGAGCGATAGTATCACGGTCAAGTACAAGCTCCTCAAGCTGCTGATGAGCTTCCATAAGAATTGTTCCACCAGGAGTCTCATACACTCCACGGCTCTTCATACCAACAACTCTGTTCTCAACGATATCAACGATTCCGATACCATGCTTTCCACCGATAGTATTAAGCTCGCGGATGATATCAGCAACCTTCATCTTCTTACCATTAAGAGATACAGGCACACCTTTTTCAAAGCTAATTGTAAGCTCTACATCTTCATCAGGTGCTTTCTCGGGAGTTACTCCAAGAACGAGCATATGGTCGTAATTAGGAGCCTGTGAAGGATCTTCAAGTTCAAGTCCCTCATGACTGATATGCCATATATTTCTATCACGGCTGTATGACTGATCTGTTCCGAATGGAAGGTCAATACCATGAGCCTTACAATAATCTATCTCAGCCTGACGTGAATCCATCTGCCATCTGTCATCTCTCCAAGGAGCGATAACCTTGATATCAGGAGCAAGAGCCTTGATACCAAGCTCAAATCTTATCTGATCATTTCCCTTACCGGTAGCACCGTGACATATAGCGACTGCATCTTCTTTACGAGCGATTTCAACAAGCTTAGCAGCGATAGCAGGTCTTGCCATAGCAGTACCCATGAGATACTTATGCTCATATACAGCACCGGCCTGAACACATGGCATGATGTAATTCTCACAGAGATCATCAACAACATCTTCGATATAAAGCTTAGCAGCTCCTGAAAGACGTGCACGCTCCTCAAGACCATCGAGCTCTTCGCCCTGACCGCAGTCTATACAGCAGCAGATAACCTCATAACCATATGTTTCCTTTAACCACGGAATTACCGCAGTTGTATCAAGTCCACCTGAATAGGCTAAAACAACTTTATCCATCTTTACAGACCTCTTTTCTTTGATAATAAATATTCATTTAGACATAAAATTAGCCACACACAATAATAACTTAAGTTAAGCAAAAAGAAAAGCTTTGTTTGAAAAATCTTTTTTAAAATGAACCTTTCACTTGATTAAGAAATTTTTCGGCAATAGGTGTAAATGCTTGGTACTTGTTCCAAATCAGATACAACTTTGTTTCCTGCTTTGGAGAGAGTGGTCTGAAAACCAGGTCGCTCTCTTCGGAACAATTTATAAGATGTTCAAAGGTCAGTAAGATGCCGAGACCTTCTTTTGCAAACATAGAGGCATTATAAGAAAGTCGGAAGGAGCCTTCAAGGTGGAGCTTTGAGAAGTTCGCTCCTGCCCATTCCCTTATCTCAAAATTCCAGCTTTGTTCAGAGCAGTAGAGAGGCTGGCCTATAAGGTCAGTAACTTTAATGCTCTTTTTCTTTGCAAGTGGATTATCCTTAAGCATAACTGCACCCCATCGGTCAGAATCAGGGAAAACGAGGTATTCGTATTTCTCCTTGTTTGGAGGCTCGCAAATAACAGCAAAATCCAGGAGTCCCTTGTCGAGTTTTTCCGTGACCTGTTCAGTGTCACCACTGGTGATGTGATAGGTAAAGCTTGGATATCTGTCCTTCAGTTTCTTTATCTCCCGGGCAAGCAAGCTTATCTGATAGGATTCTGCCAGTCCGAAATAGATATCACCTCCGGTGATGTCATCGAGGGAGAGGAATTCCTGCTCGATTTTATCGGCCATTGCTACTAAATCCTCCGCACGATCACGAAGAAGCATTCCTTCATCCGTCAGCTTAATAGAGAAGCTGTGGCGTGTAAAAAGCTTCTTTCCTAATTCGTCTTCAAGAGTTTTAAGAGCTTTAGATAATGTTGGCTGAGTCACATGAAGAATTTCTGCAGCATGTGACATATTTTCTTCTCTGGCAACCGCAAGAAAGTAGCGAAGGTTCTTTATCTCCATTTAACACCTCTTTTAATATCTTTATATGTGATATTCCATTTTGGCATATCACGATATTCATTTTATTCATTAGCGAGAGTCCTTTCAATCTCTTATACTGGTAATCAGAAAAGAAAAACAGCTTAGGAGAATGTATTATGGAACTTCAGGATATGATAGGTGAGCTTTCTAAACTTGGATGTGAGACAGATCAGGAAGAGATTGCGGAGAGGCTATACTCTGAGGGGCAAATGGGTGATCTGGTAAAGTGTTTAAAAAAGATCAGATGTGATTTGGTGGACGAAATGCATCAAAGTCAGAGAAAAGTAGACAAAATTGATCTGATAATCAGAAAAGCAGAAAAAGAAGCTGTGGAAAGAATCGGAGGATAAAAATGACAAAGCGTTTAAAGATAATCATATTGGCATTTGTTGTTACAATCACTTTGGGATTAAGTGTATGTATAGTAGACACATTTAGATCAAAGGCCATGTCTGAAGGGTGGAGAGAATCCGGTGGTGGCTGGTGGTATGAGTTTAGTGATGGGTCATATGCAAAGTCAGAATATATAAACGGATATTGGCTTGATTCGGCAGGATGGTATGATAGCGCCTGGGATGCTGCCTGGTTTAAAGACTCGAATGGCTGGTGGTATCAATCGGGGTCCTGGTATCCAGTTGATGAGTGGGTAAAAATAGATAAAAAGTGGTATTACTTCAATAGCTCAGGATATATGCAAGATGATAATAAAGAAAAGGAAGAAGAGAATAAAGAAATGGTAATGAAGATAGATGGTACAAAAGTTGATGTTACTTGGGAAGAGAGTGCCTCTGTTGAGGAATTAGAAGAGCTTGCTGCTTCAGGACTATCAATATCAATGTCAATGTATGGTGGTTTTGAACAGGTTGGTTCGATAGGAAAAAGTATTACACAAAATGATAAACAGATGACAACCGGTGCGGGAGATATAGTTCTTTATTCCGGAAATCAATTGGTAGTTTTTTATGGTAGCAATTCCTGGGCATATACAAAACTTGGAAAAATCAATATGTCGCAAAAAGAGCTTGCTGATCTGCTTGGAAAGGGTGATGTAACAATAACAATTTCTATGGAGTAGGAGGATACTAAAATGATTAAGAAAGAAGAATTAAAACTGGTAAATGAGTGGGACAAGACATTTTCAAAAAGTGATAAGGTAGAACATAGCAAGGTTACTTTTGTAAATCGTTATGGTATCACTCTTGCAGCAGATATGTATACACCGAAGGACGCAGAGGGTAAACTTCCTGCAATTGCCGTTTCAGGTCCATTTGGTGCAGTAAAGGAACAGTGCAGTGGCCTGTATGCCCAGACAATGGCTGAGAGAGGCTTCCTTACAATAGCCTTTGATCCTTCATTTACAGGAGAATCAGGTGGAAATGTAAGATATATGGCATCTCCTGATATAAATACAGAAGATTTTATGGCGGCTGTTGATTTTCTTTCGTTGAATGAGAAGGTTGATCCTGAGAGGATTGGAATCCTTGGCATCTGTGGCTGGGGTGGAATGGCTATAAATACAGCTGTGCTTGATACACGTGTTAAAGCAACAGTTGCATCAACCATGTATGACATGACAAGGGTGAATGCAAATGGATACTTTGATTCTGCTGATTCTGAGGAGGCTCGTTTTGAGGCGAAGAAGGCTATGTGTGCACAGCGTCTGGAAGACCTGAGAAATGGTGAATATAAACTCGGTGGAGGAGTGGTAGATCCGCTTCCTGAGGATGCACCTTTCTTTGTTGCAGACTATTACGACTACTACAAGACAGATCGTGGGTATCATGCAAGATCTCTGAATTCAAATGGCGGCTGGAATGTGATCGGATGTGAATCATTTATAAATCAGCCAATCCTGAAGTATAGCAATGAAATCAGAAGTGCGGTTCTTCTCATTCACGGTGAAAAAGCACATTCCTGCTATTTCTCGAAGGATGCCTATGCAAATATGACAAAGGACAGTAAGTATACAGAAAACAAAGAGTTGATGATCATACCGGATGCTGTACATACTGATCTCTATGATGGCGGTGGAAAGGATGCAATCCCATTTGATAAGCTGGAAGCGTTTTATACTGAGTACTTGAAATAAAAAAAAGCTATATGTGTGTTTAGTTTACTTTTTATAGTTCGAATATTGACAAAAATGGGTGATAGGAATAGAATTAATCACTGAACTTAATAAAGACAGTGATGATATTAATATCATTGGGGAGCTAGTGTGCTGGCTGAGAGGAAGTTTAAACTTCGACCCGTTAACCTGATTTGGATAATGCCAACGTAGGGAAGAGTCAAAGAAATAATTCTTTTTTGAATAAAGTGGCAGCTGATATACCTGATGGTATGTCAGCTGTTTTTTGCTTTATTGAAAACTGCATTTCCTATAAAGCAAAAAAACGCTCCTCGCGCGACACTATTTGTTCTGTTGTAAGGGACACTCTGTCTAAGAGAAAAAATAATTATATGGAGGAATATATATGGTCAAGGTAAATGGTGAGAACTATGACTTTGCTGGACTTACTGTACTGGAAATGCTTGGAAAACTCGGCTTTTCTACTGAACGTATAGCGGTAGAGATAAATCTGGAAATAGTACCTAAGGCAAGTTATAGTGCGGCTGCTTTAAAAGACGAAGATACAGTTGAAGTTGTAAGCTTCGTGGGAGGTGGCTGATATGACACCTTCTAGAGAAGAGTGGATAAAGGCATTAGTGGAGAGGCATGGAGAGGAAAGGCAGAGTGAATTTCTAAATGCAACTGTTGCCATATGCGGACTTGGAGGATTGGGTTCGAACATAGCAAATGCTCTTACTCGTGCGGGCATAGGCAAGCTGATACTGATAGATTTCGACAAAGTTGATATCACGAATTTAAATCGTCAGCAGTATAAGATGAGTCAGATTGGAAGACCTAAGACAGAGTGCTGTCTGGAGAATCTACGGGATATATCGCCATATACCGAGATAGAAATACATACGGTTAAGCTTAATGAAGAGAATATACCAGAACTGCTTGGGGAGGCCGATATCATATGCGAAGCATTTGACAGGGCTGATCAGAAGGCGATGCTGGTTAATACTGTGCTTGGAACATTTCCTGATAAATATATGCTGTCAGGTACTGGAATGGCAGGCTTTGGAAGTGCAAATACAATACAGAGCCGCAAGGTATTTGGAAAGTTTTATCTCTGTGGTGATGAAAAGAGCGATGTGAATGATGGTATCGGACTTGTGGCATCCAGAGTAATGGTATGTGCAGCGCATGAAGCACATATGGTACTAAGAATCCTTTCTGGAGAGATGGATGTGTGAGCTTAATAAGAATGCCATATTAGTATCAAAAGGTACATTTGGCCCCCTAATCCTAAATGTGAAAAATAGTCAGAGATAAAATGATAAGAAAAAAATAAAAGAAAATGAAAGAAGGAAAAATGATGGAAAACATAAAAACAGAAGATAAGTTAGTAATCGGAGGAAAGGAATTCACTTCCCGCTTTATATTAGGTTCTGGTAAGTATTCTATGAAGCTTATCGAGGCAGCCGTTCGTTATGCAGGAGCCGAGCTTATCACTCTTGCAGTAAGAAGAACTAATACTAAGGATAACGAGAACATCCTTGACTATATCCCTGAAGGAGTAACACTTCTCCCTAATACAAGTGGTGCAAGAAATGCTGAGGAAGCCGTAAGAATAGCTCGCCTTGCACGAGAACTGGGATGCGGTAACTTCGTAAAGATTGAAATTATGAGAGATACTAAGTACCTTCTTCCGGATAATGCAGAAACTATAAAGGCAACAGAAATCCTTGCAAAGGAAGGTTTCGTGGTAATGCCTTATATGTATCCGGATCTAAATGCTGCCAGGGACCTTGCAAATGTTGGTGCAGCTTCAATCATGCCACTTGCTTCTCCAATTGGTTCCAATAAGGGACTTGCTACAAAAGAGTTCGTTCAGATTCTTATAGATGAGATAGATCTTCCGATTATTGTTGATGCAGGAATAGGCCGTCCTTCACAGGCTTGTGAGGCTATGGAAATGGGCTGCGCTGCGGTTATGGCAAATACTGCTCTTGCAACTGCTGGTGACCTTCCACTTATGGCAGCTGCATTCCGCGAAGCAATCTCAGCTGGTCGTAAGGCTTATCTTTCAGGACTTGGAAGAGTGCTTACCAGAGGTGCATCCGCATCAGATCCTCTGACAGGATTCCTTAGAGATTAGGGATTTCATTTGAGGGAGGACTAGACAAATGGAAAATAACTTTTTAGTAGATTCAGATGAACTCTCACCAGAGGCGCTAGAGAAGAAACACCGTCTGGAAAATGATCCATCCTGCAGGACTAATCATATGGAGTATATGCCGGGAATGGATATCATAAAGTCAGATATCTGTGATAAGGTTCTTAGTGAAATGAATAGCTATGACTATTCAAAGTATACTGCAAAGGATGTTGTGGCTGCACTTAATCACGACCACTGTTCCATAGAGGATTTCAAGGCGCTTCTGTCTCCGGCTGCAGAACCCCTTCTGGAGAAGATGGCAGAGAGAGCAAGACTTGAAACCAGCAAGCATTTTGGAAATACAGTATATCTCTTTACACCTTTATATATAGCAAACTACTGCGAGAACTACTGTGTATACTGTGGCTTCAACTGCTATAACAAGATTCGTAGAATGAAGCTGACTATGGAGCAGATAGAGCATGAGATGAAGGTTATAGCTGACAGTGGAATGGAAGAAATCCTGATACTTACAGGAGAAAGCAGGGCTGCCAGTGATGTTGAATATATAGGAGAAGCCTGCAAGCTTGCAAGGAAGTATTTCCGACTGGTTGGACTTGAGGTTTATCCTGTAAATGTGGACGAATATAAGTATCTGCACGAATGTGGTGCTGACTACGTAACTGTGTTCCAGGAAAGCTATGATACAGATAAGTATGAGACGTTACATTTGATGGGACATAAGAGAGTATGGCCTTATAGATTCGATGCTCAGGAGCGTGCGCTCATGGGTGGAATGCGAGGTGTTGCGTTCTCGGCTCTTCTTGGTCTTTCGGATTTCAGAAAGGATGCTCTTGCCACAGCACTTCATGCATACTTCCTTCAGAAGAAGTATCCATATGCAGAGATTTCACTTTCCTGTCCAAGGCTTCGTCCTATCATAAATAATGAGAAGATAAATCCACTGGACGTACATGAAAAGCAGCTCTGCCAGGTGCTCTGCGCATATAGAATATTCCTGCCATTTGCAGGAATTACAGTTTCTTCAAGAGAGACTGCTCAGTTCAGAAATGGAATCGTAAAGATAGCTGCTACTAAGGTTTCAGCAGGTGTCTCTACGGGAATCGGAGACCATGAGTCCAAGTATACAGGAAAAGAAGATGAGTACGATCAGGGGGATGAGCAGTTTGAAATCAGCGACAGCAGAAGCCTTGATAAGATGTATCAGGATATCGAAGGCGAAGGACTTCAGCCTGTACTCAATGATTATCTTTTTGTGTAGATTCAGTCGTCTGTAGGGCTATGAAGGCTTATTAATTTTATTGATTAATGGGCATAGATATTTAAAGTAAATCAGAGGGTAAGTTATGGCTACATCCGACATAATATGTGTTACCAACAAAAGTATATGTGAGAAATCAGGCGAAGCATTCTTAGAGCGAATCAGGAAGGTTGCCGAAGCGAGACCACTGGCAATCATTCTTCGTGAAAAGGACTTAAGTCTTGAGGAGTATAGAGAGCTAGCAAGGGAAGTATCTAAGATATGCAAGCAGGTAGAAGGATCAAGGCTTATAATTCACAACTTCTTTGAGCTAATTCTTGAAATTGACATAGATAATAAACTTGTATCTGAAAATAATTTGGAGAAAAAGTCTGACTCGGTAAATACGTTCTCTTCTCTGCATATGCCGCTTTGGAAGCTGGAAGAGCTTTATAAAAATCAGCCAGGTGTGTATGCTGAGTTACGTTCGAAGCTTACTCACCTTGGGGCATCATGTCACAGTGTGGAGGATGCGAAGCTTGCTGAGAAGCTGGGATGTACATATATAATAGCAGGTCATATATATAATACAGATTGTAAGAAAGGACTGGAAGGACGAGGACTTGGATTCCTGAGAGATGTTGTAGAGTCAGTTACAATTCCCATTTTTGCCATAGGTGGAATCACGCCGGAAAATATCAATGATGTAAGAAATGCCGGGGCTTCTGGAGCGTGTATAATGAGTTCTTCTATGACAAGCGAAAGCCCCAAAGACTTGATAATGTCATTTAGCAAATGAGCTTATAGATTTTTAATATTAAGCAAATTGTTATATTTTGTGTATTATATAAGGCGTGCTGTGTAAAACTTTAAATATATAATGTGTGGGGACAGTTGAAGTTATATATAAGAGAGGAATATCATGGAACAAAAGAAAACAAGTACACTCAGTAACGGACTTATATGGTTCGGCGCAGGAGTATCAATCGCTGAAATACTGACAGGAACTTACTTTGGAGAGCTTGGATTTAAGAAAGGAATCTTAGCTATCTTCATAGGTCATATCATTGGATGTGTTTTGTTTTATCTGGCAGGACTTATCGGTGGAAAGACTGAGAAGAGTGCCATGGAGACAGTTGCTCTATCCTTTGGTAAGTATGGTTCAAAGATTTTTGCACTGTTAAATGTTATCCAGCTTGTAGGCTGGACTGGTATCATGATATATGATGGTGCTTTATCTGCTGACACAGCTCTTCATACAGGTAAATGGGTATGGTGTCTGGTTATAGGTGTGCTTATAATCGTATGGATATTGATTGGATTATCTAATCTCGGAAAAGTAAGTACCATTGCTATGGCAGCGCTCTTCATACTTACTATAGTTTTATGCTTTGTCATATTTAAGGATACTTCAAAGCTTAGCGGTGAGGTGGCAGAAGGAATGAGCTTTGGTGCCGCAGTTGAACTTGCAGTTGCTATGCCACTTTCCTGGCTTCCACTTATAAGTGATTACACTCGAGAAGCAGAGAAACCTGCGCAGGCAACATTTGTCAGCACCTTGGTTTATTTTGTAACAAGCTGCTGGATGTATATAATCGGAATGGGAGCAGCTATCTTTACTGGCGAAGGAGATATTGCGGCAATCATGGTAAAGGCAGGTCTTGGAATAGTTGGATTACTTATTATTGTATTTTCTACTGTTACAACAACCTTCCTTGATGCATATTCTGCAGGTGTTTCTTCAGAATCTATCATCTCAAAGATTAAAGGAAAATGGGTTGCTATCGGAGTAACTGTTCTCGGAACTATCGGTGCTATAACACTTCCGATGGATGATATTACGGATTTCCTATATCTGATTGGATCTGTATTTGCCCCTATGATTGCAATCCAGATTGCAGACTTCTTTGTGCTGAAGAATGATTCCTCAGAGAAGAAACTTGATGTTGTGAGATTTATTATCTGGGTTTTAGGATTTGTTGCTTACAGACTACTTATGAGAGTTGACATTCCTTGTGGAAATACATTCCCGGATATGACTATAACATTTATACTAATGCTTATAGCTGGAAAGCTATTCGCAAAGAAAAAATAGAAAGCTATTCGCAAAAAAAAAGAAAGTTGTCTCTGAACAAAAAGTCACTAAGCAATAATTTTGCGGTTTTTTAAAAAAGTATATAAAATGATATACCACAGGTTTACTTTACATATAAAGGTTATATGTTATAATCGAATCATAAATATATGAAAGGAAGAAAAAGCAATGAACATTTTCAGAAACTTATATCTGCATAGTGAATATTCGCTCCTTAGTCTCGAATCAGAGTCAGACGAAGGAATATTTGTTATGCATTGAGATATAAGTGGAAAATGAAAGCTAAATGATATAAAACCGCTTATGTTCTTATGCATAGGCGGTATTTTTATAGGAATTCTATGGAGATACTGCGAGAGAGTAGTGTCTCTTTTTATTATGAAAATGCCTGTGTGGTGGAATGGAATACACAGCGGTCTTAGAAACCGTGGCGAGAGCATGAGGGTTCAAGTCCCTCCACAGGTACTTATAAGCCCTCGTAGCAGAATAGGAATATGCATCGGATTTAAGCTCCGTGATTTGTGAGTTCGAATCTCACCGAGGGTAAAGAATAGAAATAGGAAAGGAGAGTAAGAATATGATTACTGTAAATATGCAGGCAACTGGAGCAAATATCAGGAATATGATGAAAGCTCGAGATATAAAAGTAAAGGATGTCCAGACTGTATGTGGTTTCAGAACACCTCAGGCTATATTCAAATGGATGAGAGGAGACTGCATGCCTACTATAGACAATATGATCATCATTGCAGACATGTTCGGTTGCACAATGGATGATATTGTTATTGTGGATAAATAGAAAAAGATGTCGGGTTCAAATCCCGCATCCGTCAATATATGGTCCCATCGAATAAATGGCTAGTTCACCGGGCTTTCAATCCGGAAATGCTGGGTTCGAGTCCCGCTGGGATCACTGTGGCTGTCGTACAACGGCCAGTACCTCAGATTGTGGATCTGAAGATATGGGTTCGATTCCCATCAGTCACATTTAAAAATGCCGTATGTCCGGGTGGTGAGGAAGCTGTCTTGAAAACAGTTGGCCCTTCAGGGCTTGCAGGTTCGAATCCTGTGTGCGGCGCTTATAGGTGGATGAGCAGAATTGTATTGCAGCGTATGAAGTGATAGAATTATACATATAATAGATAATTGCGATTTTTTTTGGATGAAGTGGGAGGTTATAAATGGATACTAGTAATTTTAAATGGACAAGAAAACCGGCTGATTATGTGGTTCTACCTGAGCGGATAGAAATAACTACGGAGCCCCACACGGATTTGTGGCAGAGGACGTACTACCATTTTCAAAATGATAATGCGCCGGTATTTCAGATGGAGACAGAGGAGAAGTATTTTTCTTTTGTAGTAAAAACTGACTTCTCAGAAAGTAATCACAGGTTCGACCAATGTGGAATAGTTATGTATCTGGATAGCGAAAATTGGTTGAAAGGATCTGTTGAATGTGAGAATGATACATATCAGCATCTTGGTTCAGTGGTGACCAATCACGGCTATTCGGATTGGGCGACGACAGAAATTCCGGCAGACGTTAAGACGATGTGGTACCGCCTTAGCCGAAGGGAAGATGATTACTGTATAGAATGCTCGAAAGACGGTAAGACTTTCAGCCAGATGAGAGTATGTCATATGTGGGAGGGCGCAGGAAAAATCAGCTTTGGGATTTATGCATGCAGCCCGGAAGAATCAAGCTTCAAAGCAGTTTTTACTGATATGGAAATAACCGAGTGTGCGTGGAAGGCACATGACGGTCAGCAACCGGATTAAGATTAGTATAGAAAATTGACTTTGTTCGGATGATAGATTATAATCAAAAGTAATTGAATTCGGCAAAATCAGGGAAACCTGATGACGCAAAACTACAGGATCTGAAAGCTTGGAAAAAGTGAGTATGATAGCCAGTTGCAACAAAGTGATTTATGGCATTGTAGGATAATAAACTACGATGCCTTTTCTTGTTTAATAAGGGGTGATCAGACATGATAGGATACACAACAATACAAGAAATAGCAAAGAAATGGGGAATCAGCGAAAGGCGTGTTAACGTTCTATGTTCAGAGGGGAGAATAGAGGGGGCAGTTAAGTTCGGAAATACGTGGGCTATTCCTGAGAAAGCAGAGAAGCCGGCTGATGCGAGGATAAAGTCGGGAAAGTATATTAAGGTGAAGGAAGAAAGTTAAAAAGCAAGGGGGTATTACAAGTGACAAGAATAGAATTTGTTGAACAGACAGTATTGGAAATAGAAGTGGGTGTTTTCGAAAAACTAATGGAAAAACTTCTAGATGGATACATATCGCTTCAGATAATTGATAAGGAAAACGTGACTCGAGATATCTTTGCTGAAAAGTTATGTGATTATTTTGAAAAGGTAAAAATGAAGACTGATCTTACTTTTAACAAAATAATAAACAGGTATATATCGGATTGGGAAGAAATATTAAAGAATAGTATAACTGTTGAGGCAACTGATCAAAAAGATGGTTCAATTTCTCGTGCGAAAAAATACTATGACCATGCACTTAAGATAAAAAATAATAAAGAAAAAACGTTAGAACAGTTGGTTGACTACACAAGGATCATGCTCTGCTTATATATGGCTGTTATAGATAACGATGGGAAGAAAATAAAGTATTTTGATTTTTCATCTGCGTGTCTGGATATAGATAAGATAAACGAACAGATGAAAAAAGAAAAGGTGAGTACTTTTCCTTTCGGACAAAAGAATAGATATGATATGACGGAGGTCAATTCTGCCGATGTAGCTGTTTTCGTTATGGTAATTATACTGTTCTTTGTCATAAAAAATAATGAAGTCGTGGAGGGTTAGTATTATGGCAGATATGATCAGATTAAGATGCCTTGAAGAATTAAAACAATTCATGAATGAAAAGGGCTTTATTGAAGTGGTAACGAGAGATAAGAAAAAGAGGTACAAAACATTTAAAAATGTATTTATTGAGAATTTAGGTAAAGGGCAGGAACAAGAGAGTGAACTCTTAGGAAAAGTACTTAACAAGATGAACGAAAATGTAAACCTGTCTAAAAAGAATTTTAATATGCTTAAAGGTTTATCGAAACTTTCACAGCTAAATGTGTTACTTAGCGGAGCGAACCTTTGTGCGTCATGTGCAGGATTTGCAATCATGTATAGTAAGCTGGATCAAATGAGCGGACAGATCAATCAAGTGATGGGGCTGATAAAGAAGGGAAATGATGTTCAGGCGAATTATGAGTTTAAGAAAGTAATATCTGAACATGCAAATATGCTCGATTCAAGAAAAACGAAAAAATACTACACCGAAGAACAGATGAGAAAACTTGTGGATGATGAATATAACGTTCTGAATATGCTGATTGATGTATATGACAAAGAATTATCAGAAGATAATGAAAGTTTGATATTCTCTATCTTTTCGCTTGCAGCTATGTTGGCTGTTTCAATCAGATATTTCGATGAACTTTACTATACAAACAACAAAGAAGCAATCGGAGACGGAGATGTCTGGCATTCGTCACATGATAATTGGATGTCCGTTTTTGATAAACTCTCATCCGATGAATTCACGCAGAAGTTACAGGATCATGCAATTTTAGAAATGAATCTGTTAACAGTGGAAGCTGATCAATACTACACCAGTCTTAATGATCAAATAAAAGAACTGGCAGAGGATATAGAGGACAATCAAACACTTATTCAGATGCTTGATAGTGAAGAACTAATGTCTGAGTATTCGTCATATATAGATAGTGAAGTTGGAAAAGAAATAAAGGATGTATTTGATCAAACTGAAGGTGCAATGGAAAACGAAGAGGTTGTAAATGCACTGCAAGAAACTATGAGACTAATGGCAATTAGTGTTTAAGGGAAAAGAGTATGAATATAGATGTTAAGAATGTTTATACAGAAGTAATTAAGTCTTGTGATTCAAATGAAAGAGAAGTGTTCTTTGAAGATATATATAGATTTATCAACTATATCTCAACAGAGGGAGCAAGGGATAGGTTTGAGTCTTTTCGAGAAGAGTATGTACAGCAAGATTGTAATGTAGATGAAATAACTGATTTGTCCGATGAATCAATTAGGTTCAAGAGTGGAAATCCAAAAGATATATTCAATTTCTATTCTGTTCTTGGGAAGTATTATATTTTTAGTAAAGATGACAAGAAATATATAGATAAACTACGTTATACTGAGTTTTTAAAGAAGCTTAAAAGCTTGGATTTTGAATCAAGTCAACAGCCGAAAAAGACTCCTGTGAAGGAAGAGAAACCTATCAGTGATATAAAAGAAACTAAAATAACTAAACCGATAACTAGTGACGTCAAAACGGTAAATGCTGAAAAGAACGAAGAAGAAATGATAGAACCAGAAGAGTCATTAGAAGAATTGCTTGAACAGCTTCATTCATTAACTGGTCTAGATGGAGTAAAAGATGAGGTTGATCAAATAATAAGTCTGATACGTGTTCAAAAGAAGGGGGAAGAGTTTGGCGAAAAACAGGTACCACTTTCGCTTCACTTAGTTTTCTATGGAAATCCCGGAACCGGAAAGACTACTGTTGCCAGAATACTGGCAAAGATTTATAAAGCTCTGGGAGTTTTATCAAAAGGACAGTTAATAGAAACAGATAGAGGCGGACTTGTTGGTGGCTACGTTGGTCAAACAGCGATAAAAACACAAGATAAAATCGATGAGGCCATGGGTGGAATTCTTTTTATAGATGAGGCATATACGCTTACACATGGAAAAAGTGAGAATGATTTTGGACAGGAAGCAGTAGATACAATTCTGAAAGCTATGGAAGACCACAGGGATGAATTTATAGTGATAGTTGCAGGATATCCTGACTTAATGAAAGAGTATATTTCATCTAATCCTGGTCTAAAATCAAGATTCAATCAGTATATCAATTTTGAGGATTATACACCTGAACAGTTGTTGGCTATCTTCAAGTACAATTGTGAAAAGCAGAATCTGATTCTGGAACCGGGTGGTAAAGAGTATGCATTGAATTACTTTACAGATCTTTATAATAATAGATCCGAAGACTATGCTAATGGAAGAGATGTAAGAAACTATTTCGAAAAGGTTATTAAGATGAGAGCAAAACGACTCAGTAAATCTTTAGATGATATCACTGTGGAAGAGTATAGAACGATTACTTGCTCAGATCTTGAGATGGCAGCGGAGATGAAGAATAGTACGTGGTAAAAGATTATATGGTTTATGATATGAAAGTCGGTTGGTATAGCCTGATGATAAAAGAATTCTTGTAGATAGTAATGATATCTCTGATATTATTAAAAGATATCATAACCTAGAAGGGAAATAGAATAGAAAACGAACTGACGAATTATATAAATAATTGGGATTATAAATTGAGAATTGTCGAGATGATATGAAGGTATAATAGATGGAGAAATGTATATATATTTTATCGATTGCATTACAACTTGCAGGGGCAATACTATTGATTATTAAGTATTGGTTTGGATCAGACAAAAGACAATTGTCTGAGATACAAAGAAAAAGAATGAAAGTGGAAAATACAACCTTGTTATTAGGTGAAAATGTTCCTAATGATAATGAATTTTTAGAAGAATTATGGCTTAGTAGAATTGCGTTCATTTATATAGCATGTGGTTATCTTTTGGGTATATGGGGTGATGTACTAAATGCTAATAAGTGGGTTATAGCAGGATTTATTGTGGTTGTGACGAGCATACTTGTGTTTACAGGAAAAATATTCAGCAAGAGTAAAAGCGGTGACAGAGGTGGGGAAAGGTGAGAGTGATGCGAAACACTTTATATCGTATTTGTATTTATTAATGGAGAGATATGTTGAAGAACTGCGTCGTCAAGCCGTAGGTGGAGTTGTAAAGTATATTAAGCTAGGAAACCTTACAGATGGTAAACACAGAACCATTTAATAATTATGACTTGAATGAAATGTTTGGAGTTTCTTTATCAGAAGTAGTCGGAATAGTGAATAGGTTTCATAATTGTGTGATTGTAAACGTTGCATAAGGCTTTTTCATAATCTCTTTTGATGGAATGGTGAATTTCAGAAATCGAATTTGAGTCATTACAATGAAAATGAAAAACTTCAACAAGCTATTGGAACTCAAGAACTACGGGGTTAAGAATGACAAAAATGATTTTAAGCCGATATAGAAAACAAGAGAGGTTATTAATACTTTTCATCTGTTTTTTATGATGATACAATAAAGATAAAAGTTTTAGCCGCAAACGTGATTGTAAGATGGCTAAAACTCTACCTTCTAGAGGGTAGGGTTAAAAGAAAATAGCCCAGCATAGCGGGCAATAACCACCAGCAGCTGCACCGCCTATAGCGAGTGCTCCAAGTTAAAAGAAAATAGCCCAGCATAGCGGGCAATAACGATTGATTGTTATGTTCTCATGAGAAATTAAACTATTAGTTAAAAGAAAATAGCCCAGCATAGCGGGCAATAACTCCGCCATCGTCCATCGGATACATAACAACCGGATCTTCGGTTAAAAGAAAATAGCCCAGCATAGCGGGCAATAACTATCCTACAGCCATTCCTCCGGCAGCTGCTCCACTAAGTTAAAAGAAAATAGCCCAGCATAGCGGGCAATAACGAGCAAGCTCCTTACGAAGCTCTTTGGTAGTTAACGTTAAAAGAAAATAGCCCGGCATAGCGGGCAATAACGAGCTCCGGTCTTCGGATCATAGTAGGTTTCATCGGTTAAAAGAAAATAGCCCGGCATAGCGGGCAATAACTCAAGATATTCATTAACTGCATCAACATAACTATCAGAAGTTAAAAAAAATAGCCCGGCATAGCGGGCAAATAAAAGTCAGTTGATAATTATTCAACTGATTTTTTTTGTGCAAAAATTTGCGTTTTTATTTTCATATAATTGTTTCAGAAACTAAGTTGAAGGAAAGTTAAAAGGAGGAAGAGTATATGAAAGAGAACACAGTAAAAAGAAATGATGAAACAAACAAAACAAATGGAGTTACAAGGTTTTTGAAGATCTGGTTTCTCCCGATTGCATTTATGATTGTTGTTGCGCTGGTGGTAGTACACCTGATCAACAGAAATCTTAAAGAAATCGAGACAACTGTAAATGATACAATTATTGGAAAGGAAGGAGAAGTAAGAACCATAAGCGAAAGTGACCTGAAGGATATTGTGATGCAGAGCAAACTTTACACAATAGACTATCCATACAACGGTTATGTCGATGTACGAGATGATGAAGGGGAGGTAAAGTACTATGTGGCATATAAAGGAAGTGTAAAGGCAGGAATAGATGTAAATGAAATAGAGTATTCGATAGATGAAGAAAACTCAGTGATAAAAATAACACTTCCGGAAGTCACGATAGAGGAACCTGTAGTTGAAGCAGGTAGTATGGATTTTATCTTTATAGACGATGATGAGAATACTGAGGATGTTGCCCAGGAGGCCTACAAGTGTTCAATAGCGGATATAAAGAATCATGTCAAGAATGATAACAAACTGGTTGAGGAGGCAAATAAATCTGCTGAGGCAACAGAAAGAGCATTGATCGAACCATGGATAGATCAGTATGATGGAAAGAACTATGAAATAGTAATATCTACAAAGTCAAATGAAAAATAAGGAGGAAAAATTTATGAGAAACGATGAAAAGAAAATGATTATGAAAAGAAATATCATTTGGGTTATTGCTGTGATTGTTGCATGCGTAGTGCTAGTTCTTGTGAAATGCTTAATAAATGTTAATGCTGAAGGTAGAGAGAGTGTAGTATCTGAAGTGAATACAAACACAGATGCTACTAAAGAAGTAAAGTCTGAAGACAAAACTCCTGAAATCTCAAAGGTAAGGAACATATGCGAACTTGCTACAGTTGAGTGCTATTTCAATAATGTTGCAAAATCGGTTAAGGAACCGGGAACAGGGTTATCACATATAGGTGAGAAGGAAAGAAAATTCTGGATAAAGTATCAGGTTAAAGTGACAGTAGCCTATGACGTGAGCCAAGTTGATATGACGCAGGAAGGCGATGAAATCTCCATCTATCTTCCAGATCCAATAGTGTCTAGTTCAGTTGTCGAATCATCATGGAATAAGGATTCATATGTAATATCAAAAGATAGATGGTTACAAAAGAATCCGATAACTGCAGAAGATCAAACAAAGGCTGTTGGGGATTCATGTTCGATGATAGAAGAAGAGGTCCGAAATAATACAGCACTTATTTCTTCAGCAGAGCAGCAAGCGAGAGCATTAATTGAAAACTATATTAGTCAGATGGGTAAAATCAACAATACTGAATACAAGATAAAGTGGATAACAAAGGATACTGTCGATACCTCTGATAAGGACTCATAGACATCAGTTTATGTGGAATGAATGGGTGGTATAAGTTATAATTATAATTGATTGTATATCGACTTGTTAGGAGGGGTACGAATGAGCAGACGTAGCTTAAGAAATAATGTATTTGATCAGTTATTAAGCAAAGATGTTATTGCAGGGATTGAACTGAGTGAAGTGCCAAAGGATAAATTAAACAAGGCGAAAAAGGTGCCTGAAAATGGACCGGAAAATGAAATAATATCTGATGATGTTTCAACAGTTAGAATAGTTTCTTTGGATGAGACAGGAACGTTTGAACATCTTTGGAATCAAGACAATCCTAAAAATGAATTTAGGTGTATAGGCGGAGTATATGTGGATTTGCCTATAAAAACTGACGGGAAAATCAATAGTGATGATATATCGGACAGAATAAATGTCGAGTTAAGGAAAATATATAATTTCTTTTGTGATTCGATAGAAGAGTTTAATAAATCAATTCGAGGTTATGAAGTTATAATGCCTGATAGTCTTCATTTGGGCGACATAGCTTTAAAAGATAAGACTAACGGGGATATAATTCCTTATTGGAATAATGATAAAAAAGATTGGAATCGTGATAGATATAATATTAGAAAAAAATTTAGGAGATTTATTGAAGAAAAAACCAGTCGTTTTGTGAATGATAATCATTATAAAACCTATGGATATCTTTTATCAATGAATCAAATTAGTATTGATGATGTGAATCCTTCAAATATTGTAGATTATAGAGTTGGGGCAAATCTTTATGAAGAAATGGTTATTAGAGCGGTGGAGAATAACCTGTTTTATGATGTAGACAAAGAAGTGAAGAATGCTTCTGTAAGAATGGCAACTAAAGTTTTCACACCCAATAAGGATGAAGTTGGATTATATACGTTAAATAAAAAGGGAAAGGGGTTTGTAACAAACACTAATTTTATAAAAACGGCATTGATGCATAAAATAAATGATGTGTCTTCTTTGAATAAGGATATAAATATCAGTTTTGCTGTTGAGTCGATTCAGTATTATAAAACCGATGAAAGTCAGGAAGAATTAGCGTTCCATTATCTTTCAGATATTATCTGCGGAATACTTAAAAATAAGTATATGTTTGGTAATAATTACGGAAATGGGTATGATGAATTATCTGAACAGGTACTCGTCGATAAATCGTATGAATTAACTGACGAAGGTTATTCGATAAGATTTATGTCCGAACCAGATCGTATGTACAATCAAATGCTTGAGTGTGTATATGCAGGTAAGCTCGTAGATTATTATTCAATTAAATATGATTTTGAAAGAAGAATAATTGATAAGAGACCTGAAATAAAACTTGTCAGTAAGTACTATTATGACAAATTCCTTCCGGAGCTTGATAATCTTCTTGAGGAGAGGCTTAGTACTGATGTCGGTTATCAGAATATGGTTATAAGTAAACTTCCGGAGTTGTATGCTCAGAATAATGCTTTTATGGGATACACTAACAAATATGAAAAGGGCAGATTTATTGCCTTAAATATGTGCAATGTTCTTGAACAGGTGAAGGATAGAATAAAGTCATCTAGATTTTGTGACATGTATTCTTTTAGATTTATAGACATTGTTATTCGAGGTGAAAACCACAGGGGCGAAATATCGAATCTTAAACCACTTTTGGAAAAGGGAGAACAGTATGGATATTCGGTTGGAGTGGAAGAATTCCTGGAGCATAAACAAAGGGCTATTCAATTTTACTTCAATTCGATGAAATACGATCAAATAATAAAAGAATACTATAAGAATGTTATTGGCTCATATGTAGATGGAAAGTGGAATTTCTCGGATATAGAAAATCTTATTTCCTCTATGAAAGCAATAAGTGGAAATCAAAATCAAGGTATTTTGATAGTAGGTAAAATAAAAAGCTCCCTGGCACAGGCGTTAGCATTTGAACGCATGCCAAATGCTGAAATCTATTTTGAAGAAGCTCTTAAGGAGATGGAAGGTGATAAGGGAAATACAAGAATTACGCTCTCATATATGCTTCATCATTTCATAGATATGGCAACAAAATGTAATTGGGAAAAGTATAAAGAAAAATATGAAAAATATGCAGCTGAGTATTTTGAGGTGAATCCGGATTCGTTCACCATAGAATTGCTTGAAAAATTATTCGTAAAAATAATGAATGAGATTAATAATTACAGTGAATGGAGATTTGCACTATATCTCTACATAAAATCATTAAAGGTGTTCTATTATGAACAGTTCAAAGATAGTATGGATTTTCGCAATCTGATAAATAAAATGGGCAAAGAAATACTAGAACACGCAAAAAGTGTAAATGACATGATTCATCCATGGGAGCTGATTTATAAAAATCTGTATGAAATTATGGATGAGATTGGAGATGCTACAAAGAATACATTTTATAAAGAATTGATAAAAAAGGAGAGAATGAAAAACAGTGGTCCAACCATATGGGCTATCATCATAAAGTTTAAACTTGATTACATGGATAAATATGAGATTTCTGATGATGAGTATGTAGAGCAGTTGAAAGATATTGAGGGATTAGAAAATATTAAAGATATGTCAAATGATGAAGTGAAGAAGGTATTATCAGATAAGCTGACATATATGTACAACTAAAAATGATTGGGGGATTAGCAAATGAAAATAACAAAAGTAAATCATGTAAAACCAGCGGTTTCAACAGAAGAAAAAACTCAAGAAGGTATTTTGTACAAAAATCCTACAGATGGTAAGGGACTTCCGGATATAGAAAAACATGTTGATGATCTTATCGCGCGTGCTAGTCGTAATTTTAAAGAGAACTTTAAATACTATATAGATGACAATGCATCACCGGAGGAAAAGAAAAAACTTCAACAGAAAAAGAATAAATTTAGAAATGGTGTAATTGAATCATTAAAAAATCAAAATATGGTAATCCAGCCCGTAGAACTGGAAGAAGGAGATATACAGATCGCTCTTTCACTTGTTAAAGGTGAATTGAGTGAAGGAGGTGTATCTGAAAAGGGTTCAAGAAAGGCAAGAGAGAAGGCCGCTTTTAGAAGATTCTTATCAGATTATGCAAATCTGGATGAGGCATTCAGGATGGATCTACTCAGAAGAATCAGAAGAATTGTACTTATCTATTTTTATGGAACAGATTCTATGAACGAAACAATCAAGAGTGATTTTGATGTATGGGATGATCATAAGAGTAGGCAGTCGGATTATTCAGCATATATCAAGCATGAATTTGTAAGTACAATTGTTGAGAATAAGAAAGAACAGGAAAAACTGCGAGAGGAAAACTATAATCAGCTCAAGGATAGCATTAGAAAAGCGAATATAAATTCATACAGATCAACTGTTTCTTATATTGACTCCTTATCAGATGAGCAAAAGTCAACCTTGTTTTTTGCTGATCAAGATATGATTAATTATTGGGTACATCATATTGAAGATGAGGTCGAAAGAATATACAAAAAGACAAAGAGACTGAATAAGGATAATACTTATAAGTTATGTAAGGGTTATATTAGTGAGAAAGTTTGGAAAGGAATAATCAATTACATATGCATAAAGTATATTGCTATTGGTAAAGTAGTATATAACCTTGCAATGGAGGATCTTGGAGGCGATAAAGATGAAAATTTGGGTGAGCTTGCAGCTGCATTCAAAAACGGCATAAGTTCTTTTGATTACGAAATCATAAAAGCTGAGGAGCGTCTTCAGAGAGAAACTGCAGTATATGTTAGTTTTGCTATCAATAACTTCCTTTCTGCAACGGTTGATAGAGGTGAAGATGTTAAGGATAAGGAATGTGATATAGCAGATAAAAATCTTAACAGACTTCCAAATACAAAGAGAAATATACTTCAGTTCTTTGGTGGATCAAGCAGGTGGAGCGGATTTGATTATTCAAAGTACTCTTCTGATGAAACAGGGGAGTATCTCTGGAATCAAGTAAGAGAAGCTCTTTATTCCATGAGAAATGAGAGTTTTCATTTCAATACAAAGAATATTAAATCAGACTGGGATCAAAAACTGATTTCAGATATGTTTGAGACCGATAGCAGGGAATGTGGAAAAAGTGAAGTGGTTAAATTCTACTCGAATAATATCCCAATGTTTTATAGTGAGACTGATATAGAAAAGTTGATGCATAAGTTATATGACAATTATTCAATCAGAGCATCACAGGTTCCGGCATTTAATACTGTTTTCGTAAGAAAGAATTTTGCTTCATTTATTGGAGAAAAACTAAAGATACATACTACATTTTCCGGTGAGGAACTGCAGCAATTCCAAAGTGCGCTTTATTATTTATTAAAAGAAGTTTATTATAATGCATTTTTGACTGATAAGAATACTAAGAAGTTCTTCCTTGATGCAGTTTCATCGTTGAATGATAGTGACAAAGAACATAAATATGCAGTAATAGATTTCAAAAAACGTATTAATGAAATAAATAGAAGTGGCAGCTTTTCTCTTTCTGAAATATGTCAGATCATAATGACAGAATATAATCAGCAAAATGATAAGTGGATGAAGAAAAGGACGAACAAGGGAAAGGAAAAATTGCCGGATGGATATCAGCATTACAAAATGCTTTTGTTGGAGAGCCTGAGAGATGCTTTTGTATTATATTTGAATTCTGATACATCATATAGTTTTATAAATAGTCCTAGAAAGAAAGATATTCCATCAAAGGATGAGTTTCTCCCGAACTTTAGCTCAGACAGATATGATAGTATCGTGAAAGAATTGGCACAGAATCCTGAATTGCAGAAGTGGTATGTGATGGGAAGGTTTTTGTATCCGAAACAGACTAATCAGCTGGCAGGTAGTATCAGAAATTACATCCAGTATAAATGGGATATAAAACGAAGAGCGGAAAATACAGGTAATGCAGTAGCGGTATCAGAGGAACTGTCAAATAGGCTTAAAAAAATTCTTCAGGTTATTGAAATCTGTACAAAGATGGCGGGTACTATCTCACACGAGATAACGGATTACTTTGATGACGAAGATGATTATGCAAGTTATATAGAGAGATTTCTGGATTATGGAAAAGAATTTGAACAGTATGATATATCTCCATCCGGAAAACTAAAAGAATTCTGTACTTCTAAAAATATAGGTGATAATTCTTCTATAGATATATTTTATGATGGTAAAAATCCGATTTTGAATAGAAATATAGTACTATCCAAGATGTACGGTTCCGGAGATATTTTGGCAGATGCACTTTCAGATAATCGAGTTAATATAGCTGATATAGAAGCGTACTATAAGTGTAAGGACAAGCTCACAAAGTATAGGACAACAGGTGAGTTTTCCACTAAAGATGAAGTTGTTGAGATAAAGAAATATCAGGAGCTCAAAAATCACGTTGAATTTCGGGACATAGTTGAATATGCAGAATTATTAAATGAATTACAAGGACAGCTCATTAATTGGACCTACTTAAGAGAAAGAGATCTTCTATATTATCAGTTGGGATTCCATTATAGCTGCCTTAAGAATGATTCAAATAAACCTTCTGACTATAAGTCCATAGTGGTTGAGGGAAGGACGATAAATAATGCAATACTTCATCAGTTTGCATCCCTTTATATAAATGGAGTTCCTTTATTTGTTCTTGATGGAGATGAGTATAAACGTGATAAAGAGAAGTCAGCAGGTGGAAACATAAGAGGATTTTTCGATTATTGTAAAATAGCATTTCCTGAGTATACTAATAAATTCACTGTGTATACTTCTGGATTGGAATTATTTGAAACAGTAAAGGAACATGATGAAATAATAAACCTTAGAAATCATATAGATCATTCTAAATACTTTGTTATGAATCCAGCTGTAAACGGCGGACGGAGTATGATTGATATATATAGTGAGGTGTTCGATAGATTCTTTTCGTATGATCATAAATACCGTAAGAACGTACCAAATGTGTTGTTTAACATTTGTATGAAACATTTTGCTGCGTTAAGTATTGGATTCTCAACAGGTGAAAAAGTTGTTCAGAGGGATAAAGAGAGGAAAGAATGTAAAGATAGGGCAACTATAGTTATAAACAAGATATCGGCAGAGCCATTTACATACAAACTTAAGAATGGAAAGGTAGAGTGTCCAGCAAAGAGTGAAAGATTCCTGAGAAACATGGTAAGTTTACTTTATTACAGAGATAATATTCCGGAGGGGATTGTTTATTATACAGGAAAGCTTAAGAGCGTTTCGCCTGATAATAATGGACAAAAGATAGATCTAAGAAACTCACGAAATAAAGGTAATAATGGCTACAGTAAAAAGAATAAAACTGTGGGAAAAAAGAATGAAAAGGATTTAACCAGTAATCCATTTGATGATTTATTCTCTGGTTTGAAGTTGTAGGAGTTTTGCACTTTATGCAAGAATTCTATTCCGTTTTAAGCCGATGCCCTATTTTAGCGGGTTTAAGAAGGAATTTGGGTGATAATCACCTTTGAAAAAATGATAATAAAAGTTTTAGCCGCAGACGTGGTCGTAAGTCGGCTAAAACACTACCATAAAAAAGGTAGGGTTAAAAGAAAACAGCCCGGCATAGCGGGCAATAACAGAATTTTATTGTGTTTTCTGATATATTCACGGTATTAGTTAAAAGAAAACAGCCCGGCATAGCGGGCAATAACCCAACTGCTACACCACCAGCCGCAGCACCGCCTATAGTTAAAAGAAAACAGCCCGGCATAGCGGGCAATAACTTTTTCTGCTTTCGCAACTGTCACGCTTGAGCCTATTGTTAAAAGAAAACAGCCCGGCATAGCGGGCAATAACGCCTTTCTTGTCATTGCATATTATGTACACTCCCAAAAGTTAAAAGAAAACAGCCCGGCATAGCGGGCAATAACGATTCAGATAATCGCAAACAGTGATAGAACCGTAGAGTTAAAAGAAAACAGCCCGGCATAGCGGGCAATAACGGATAGATCGGTTGATACATCATATGAATGGGCTGAGAGTTAAAAGAAAACAGCCCGGCATAGCGGGCAATAACTTTTGTTTTCTCTTTGAAAGCTTGTTTCTCTTCGTCGGTTGTTAAAAGAAAACAGCCCGGCATAGCGGGCAATAACTCTACTACGCTTTCATAATCTCCAGTTGTCTTGACGTTAAAAGAAAACAGCCCGGCATAGCGGGCAATAACTTACTTCATTCATAGTTTTCTCTTCCATTTTAAAATCGTTAAAAGAAAACAGCCCGGCATAGCGGGCAATAACTTGGCATTTCGCCAATTGCTACAATACTAAAAAACATCGTTAAAAGAAAACAGCCCGGCATAGCGGGCAATAACCCTTTTCCAGCGCCGGATTTTGCTTTCGCTCCACCGTTAAAAGAAAACAGCCCGGCATAGCGGGCAATAACTCTTCGTACTTTACGTTGAAGAAGTGTGGACAGATTCCAGTTAAAAGAAAACAGCCCGGCATAGCGGGCAATAACCACTCTCAGCCTTCCAAGCGTCAACATGTGCATCGTTAAAAGAAAACAGCCCGACATAGCGGGCAATAACTTGTCGTACACCCACCAGATCTGTCCTTCCTTTAGGTTAAAAGAAAACAGCCCAGCGTTATGATATATATGGAAGAAGGTATGTCTTTGGACATATCTTTTTTCTTTTGTGCAAATTTTGAGTGATAAGAATAGATAAAATACAAATAGATAAATTTTTTTATTTGTATAAAGGAGGAAGAAGATATGTGTGAGATCCATTTGATTGACAATACAGCGAAGGTGGGAAATGAGATGGGAAGGATTTATATAAGAGGAAAGGATGGTGAAAAAAGCATTCCAATCGAAACGGTAGAAGGAATCAATGTGTATGGTAAACCTCAACTGACTACGCAGTGTGTTGAGGAGTGCTTAAAAAGAGGTATACCGATTTCTTTCTTTTCTTCTAATGGTGGCTATATTGGAGGATTTTCAGCTGTGAACTATATCAACGTAAAAAGACAGAGATTACAAGCTGTGTTTAATCAGACTGATGAGTCATTTGAACTTGCTAAAAAAATAATTGAGGCAAAAGTCAGTAATCAGATTGCGATATTAAGAAGATACAATCGCACTAATAACAATGCTGCGCAATCGAATATTGATTGTATGCGAAGATATAGAAATCATATCGGGCGATGTAATGATATTCATCAGTTGATGGGATATGAAGGTATATCTGCCAGGGAGTATTTTGGAGGGTTAGGTAAAATTGTAAGACCAGAGTTTTACTTCTCTCATAGGACTAAAAATCCACCACAGGATCATTTTAATGCGTTGTTAAGTTTTGGATATTCTCTTTTATATAAAGAACTCTATGGAATGGTTGAGAGTAAAGGACTGAATCCGTTCTTTGGATTTATACATGAAGATAAGGAAGGGCATCCGGCATTAGTAAGTGATTTGATTGAGGAATGGCGGACAATAATTATAGATTCCATGGTAATGAGTTTAGTTAATGGCAATGAGATATCAATAGATGAAGATTTTGAAGCTGCTGATTCTGAGCATCCGTTTTATCTTACATTTTCAGGACGAATGAAAGTGATTGCTAAGTATAATCAGAAGATGGAGACAACGACAACATATATGGATGGATATTCTTCATTATCATACAGAAGAGCAATCGATAGTCAGATAAGGTCGCTGATATATGTTATTGAAGATGGTAATGTGGATAGGTATTCGCCAATAAAGGTAAGGTGATTATTGTGAAGGAAAAGATACGAGTAATCATCATATATGACATAAAAGATGACAAACGAAGGCGTGCATATGTGAAGATACTGAGTAGTTATGGTTATAGAATTCAATATTCGGCCTTTGAAGCCTATCTGTCTCACAAGAAATATGAAAAACTGAAATTTGTATTGAAAAAACTTGAGGTAGACGAAGATAGCGTAATCATGTATAAGATGAATAGTCTATGTGAAACTATTCATTATGGGGATACTTCATATCTTGCATCTGTTGAAGAAAGTGATTGTCTGTTTTTATAAAAAACAACCAAATTATGTAGTTTTACAATATTTATTTCGAATGCTATTATGAAAGTGATATTGCTAGTCACATAGGTGTTGTTTATTCAGTATGGGAGGCATATAGTGTCTATATTTGATAGAAAAAATATATCGGGGTCATTCGATTGGAATGAGGTGTATTCATTGGATATTGATGTTGATGAATATAAAAAAGTCGTTGTTGACTGGAAGAGTCAACTCAGAAGATTAAAAGAAGAGAACAGATTATTGATGAGTATATTGCATGGTGGGATTTCATTTGATAAAAAGTCAGTGATTAACTCTATGGAGAGAGTTCTTGATGAAAGTGTGAAGTGGTCTGTTAAGAATAATAGTAATGAATTGTTTTCTCTTGCATTGATCGATTATTTGATGTCATACAATGATGATGTCTATAATCCATTTATTAATAGGATAACGCAAGGGTTTGATAAAAAAAATAATGATGCAATCAGGTTTATGAAACCATCGATTTGGAATAATCCTGGAATTGAGTATGATGATGTTGATGATGAGTCGTTATTTTATAATAAAGCAGATAGATTTCTGGTTGGAACAATGAGTGCTGATTATCCAAGAAAAGAGCTTATTATTCAGTATGCACTTGCTTTTGGTTTAGACAGTAAAACAACTAATCTATGGTTGAAAATGGCTGGAAGAGATAAGCTTTACACTTTGGATATAGTGGATATAGTTTGTCGCTTTTATTTGGACTTTTACAGTAGTAATTCTGATAATACAAAAGACGATATAGAGTATAGGCTTAAAAATGTAAAATCAAAAATAAATTACTATATGAATCTTGTGGCACAGAACAGCAGATTAGATGAAAATGAATGGGGCATAAAACTTAAGGCTTTGGAAGATGGAGTGTATTTTGAAGATAAGAATAGTGTTTCTGATTATAACTGGAGAAAAAAAGAGTGGAGTTTTTTGAAACTGCTGAATGAAACAAGAAATAAAACATTTGGGAAGGATTCAAATGAAAAAAGTCTAACAATCTATATAGATAATAAACTTTTGGGGAAGGAAGAAATTGTAGATGAGGATGAACTGGATAAGATAATAAATGATAATATTACTCTATTTAGACAAGTCCATTATTCTCTGACCGAAAAAAATATAGAGTATTTGTCCGATATCGATAGAATACGTAAGAATTTGTATTTTTATACGAATCAGGTGGTGTACAAGGGGGATGAGTTTTCAACTGAAGCTGGTAAAAACACAATAAAAATGGCAGTTGATAGAGAAAGGATGAATCCTGAGATATCAGATCTTTTGAGTGGCTCAAAGAAGAAACTTACTACATTGCTTAACATAGCCAATTCAGTTATCGGTAGTGAAAATATTCTTGAAAGTGAATTCTTTTTTAGAACAATTAAAGGTAATAGTTCTAATTCTCTTCGAAACAAGATTCTTGGAAGAGGTAAAAATGTAGGGGGCGAGAAGGGATATTATCTGGAAAAAATGTCAATAGTAACTGCTATGAAATATTGTTTGGGCACTGGGAATGAAGACGAAATTGGCGAATATATGCGTCTTTGTGGCTATTGGGATTTTGACCTAATAGATATTTATAAAAGAGAAGATCATAAAGATGACATATACTTCCTTACACCGGGCGATTTATATCTGTTGTTTTTATTTAAACTTAGAGATCAGATACTTGTCGAATGGTATAGCGATAGTATGGATGTTGATATGAAAGTATGGATGAATGACATGAGAAGCAAATTTCCAATTGTAGCTCTTTCTGCCCTTGTATCACGTGATATCCAACTTGTTAGTAAGAAAATGTATAGTGATTATTATGAGGATCTAATTATTAGATTCATTCCGTTTTGTACAGAAAATAGCAATATGTATTGGTATGAATGATTGAGAGTGTAAATTTATTATGAAGATAGAAGAAAAGTATAAATTGGGAAAAATAATATGTGAAACGGAGAATTCTGTCCTGTATGAAGCAAGAAAGATTAATGACTTTGAAGGAACTGATGAACTTCGTTTTGTTGTAAAAAAGTATAAGAATAGTAATGTCCTTTCCGTTAAAGAAAAGAATAATTCTCAGCTGGTAGAAAACTTTGCTCACTTAAGTGTAGTTATACCTGTGTTAGAAATGTATGATGATGGATCGCTTGTGATGCAATTTAAAAATAGTGGTATATTTTTAAATGATTTTATATCAATGATAAAAGAAAAAAAGGCAGTTGATTATTCGGAATTAATATTAACTGTTATTCATAAGGTTCTTTTATCGTTGTACGTTCTTCATAATTGTTTCAAAGGTTTTGATAACAGAAAGGGATATATCCATATGGATATTCATCCCGGGAATATTTTTCTCGAAAATCTGAGCAAAGAAACACCAAGTGATTTTAACGGTGTTTCAGTAAAGTTTTTAGATATGAGTAATGCCATATGTATGGATGAAAATGGAAAAGCAAAAAGAGAAAGTGAAGTTGCTATAACTCCTGGTTATTCAGCTCCTGAACTTTTTGATTATGAAAATCTATATTTTAGAGAAACTACAGATGTTTATTCTGTCGCATCTATTCTTGCTGAACTTGTTTCAATATGTAAGCCGAGAAACATATTAATTCGATGTCTTTTAGACAGAATTATTGATATTGGACTAAAAACCTCAAGTATGTATAGGTATTCATCTGCAAAGGAAATGGATAATGCCATTAAAGATACAATAGAGTTAATAGGCGCAATAAATAATAATGATTATATTCAAACTGCAATATTGTCTTATAAGATGAATATTGATGTGAATACTTTGAAAGAATCAGCAGTTGAATTAAATGATAAGAGTTTTAAAACTGCACTCGGAGAATTAAGAGCTATGCAGTTGGTTAATCGACCAAACAATGACAGGATAGTATATATCTATGAGTACTTGAATGAATTGTATAATGTTTCAAAGGATAAAATATATGATACAGATTGTTTTGGTCAGTTTGAAGCTGATCTTATATATCTAGGTTTATCCAGTTACAATAATATTGGTGCCACCGAAAAAGCATTTGAATTGGTAGAGAGGTTTGATGAGGTAAAGCATCAAGGAAAAATATCAATGAATGATTATTCGAGGATTGCGAATAGAATTGCTGTTTCATTTTATGATGCTGGTGACTTTGAAACAGCTGCAGAAAGACAAAAAAAGAATATATCAATACTCGAGAGGATATACAGTGTACTTTGTGAGGTTTCAGAAGATTCAGAACTTCGAATTGACACGGATGAAACAACTAAAAATCTTGGAAGAGCTTACAGTAGTTATGGAAGATATATCTACTCTGTGGGAAGAAGAACTCATAATTCACAACAGGTAAATCTTGGAGTGGATTATCTGGAGAAAGCATTGGATATTTTTGTACATGATATAGAAAATAGGTTGATTACTATCTCGGCAATACTTCATGTTGCAGCTGAAATTGGAGATAAAGCTCTTTTTGAAAAGTATGAAGGAGAATACTTTGGGTCAATGAATAATGGATGGACTGTCCAGAGTATAGAACACTTTTTATCGGGGGATGATCTTACGAATTATCAGAACGATAATTATGACTATTCATTACTTACAATGATAAAGTGTATCGACGCATTTTACGTCAATAAAATAGGTCCTGAATTTGAGGAAGTACTTAGGAGATTAGTTGATCAGCTGTGTAGTAGAGAACGATATGGATATCCGATAAATCTTATATTCACATACCTTGGTCATATTATATATCAGATGAATGGAAATAAGGTGGACGAGGATGTTAATTTGATGTATGAGTTGGGCACAACATTGAGCAAATCCTTTAGGGTTGATAATCAGTCAATGTCGGTTATTACAATTATGTCCTATCAGAAACTTTGGAATCTTGAATGTATGAAAAATTCAGAGAGTGATGATAAAGCTGATGTGAGCGATAGTAAGCAGAAATTATTGAATGAATTCATAGAGAAAACTAAGAATGGTGGGACGTCATTAGAAAAGTATAGTGAGTATGCTAAAGAATATCAGACTCTTGGTGAATTAGTATATTTCGTGTAGTATAATAATTCTTGGCTTGTATATCGTTGCGTTATGTGGCGAATACACAGAATCAGAGAGGATATTAAAGGAGAACAAAAATGGTCAAACACATAATCTTATGGCAATTAAAGGATGAGCTTACAACAGAGGAAAAATCAAAAGTTAAAGCTGATATAAAAGCAGGGCTTGAAGGACTTGCAGGAAAGATACCTGGGCTTGTTGAGATACATGTACAGACGCAGTCGCTTGAGTCATCAAATGCGGATCTGATGCTGGATTCAACTTTTGAGGATGAGGCATCGCTCAAGGGATATGCTGTTCATCCGGAGCATGTTGCAGTTGCGGATGGAGTAGTAAGACCGAACACCAAGAACAGGGTTTGTTTGGATTTTGTAAAGTAATCACTTCTCATCTTGAGGTATATTAAAAAGAAAAGAGGTATTCAAATGAAAAAGCTAGTGGTAGTTACATTTGTTCTTTGCATCATTACGCTGGGTGTTTCGATAACGGCTCTTGTGTGCACGATGAACAAGTCGGATGATCAGTCGAAGGAGACTGTGGCTGAGGAGACGGTTGAGAATAATGATGCTGAGGATGTTCAGTATGTGCTTTATCTGGGAACGAATGATAAGGACACAAATGAGCCGGTGTTTGAACCGGATGAGTCTAAGGAGATGTTGAAGAAAATCCTTATTGATCATTTCGGCGGATATACGATTCAGGAAGCTGCCGGTGGATGGAAGGATGGAGATAAGGTGTATCAGGAGTATACCCTTGTCATTTATCTGAGTGATACTACTTCGGAAGAGGTTTATAAGGCGGCTGATGAGATGATTGATACATTTCACCAGAGTTCTGTCCTGATACATAAGAATGGTACAGAGACGGAGTTTTATTCCGGAAAGTGAGTTGAGTAATAAATGGCCACTAAAAAACAGATATCCGAAAGCTTTCGGCTGAGCGCGATTCTTTCGTTTTCGGGCGGGCTTCAGGATGCATACACTTACAATATGAGAGGGCATGTGTTTGCAAATGCGCAGACTGGAAATGTAGTACTGATGAGCCAGCATTTTATGCAAAGTAATTGGTGGCTCGGATTTCGGTACCTGATCCCCATCATTTCCTTCGCCCTTGGAATTCTGACAGCGGAGCAGATAGGCAATAGATACAAGTATGCCAAGAGGATTCACTGGAGGCAGATAATACTGCTGATTGAGATTGTTTTGCTCGTGATAGTAGGCTTTCTTCCGAAGGATTACGATATGCTTGCAAATGTAATCGTTTCCTTTTCGTGTGCGATGCAGGTGCAGTCATTCCGTTCATTTCACGGCTATGGATATGCAAGTACGATGTGCATAGGAAACCTCAGAAGCGGAACAGAGAGCTTGTCGGAGTATCTCAGAGACAGAGATAAGTCTGCATTAAGAAAGGCCATAAATTATTATGGCATAATTCTGATTTTCGCAGTCGGAGCCGGCGTAGGCGGCGTGCTGTCCACGATTATCGGAATAAAAACCATATGGGTATCAGTTGCACTTTTAGGTGTTGACTGCCTTATGATGATAAGAAAACCTCAGTAGTTTTGGAGGAAGATATGATAGATTTTAGAGAAGGAAATATTGGAATCAGGTTTGATATAACCTTTTGGCAGCTTTGGATCTTTATAACAGTAGTCTGGCTGCTGGTTAGAGCATTTTTTGTGATTAAGAATAAGAAGATAGATATTAAGTATGAAGTGAAGCTGCTCTCTGTATATGTATGTCTGGTGGTAGTTTCACGCTTTGTTTACTTTCCGCTTGGACTGGAGAATGGACATATAAAGCCGCTGGTTTTTGATTCGGAGAAGATCACTCCGATCTGGTACAACCTGGTACCGATCAAGCATATGTTTGATCATTATGATGGATGGCTCGTCAACATTATCGGAAATATCGCGATGTTTATTCCGGTTGGAGTGTGCTGGCCTTTCTGTTTCAAGCGGCTGAATACTGTGTGGAAATCAATCCTTGCCGGATTTGGATTGACGCTATTTATTGAATTAAGTCAGCTGGTATTTTATGATAGATGCAGTGACATCGATGATCTCATCATGAATGGAACAGGTGCGATCATCGGTTCGATTCTGTATTTTATATTCAGAAGAAAAACTGCTAGTGTTAAAGAAGCTGGCGAAAAATAAATCATTAGTAGAAAGTTAGGAGTGTAACAAAATGGAAGAATCAATGAAAGACTTAGGCGCAATGCTGGAGGAATCCTACAGCTTGATGGGGGATGGTGTCCATGATACGGACGCGCTTCTCGCGTGGAGAAGAGCGGAGGAGCTCATGGAGTCACAGGAAAACTTCACCGTTACGGTAAGTGAAGTGGTAAAGGGCGGAGTCGTTGCAGACTTCGATGGAATTAGAGCATTTATTCCTATTTCCAAGCTGTCGCTTGAAAGGATCGACTCGTGCGACACATTCCTTGGAAAGGAGCTTGAGGTAAGAGTTTTTGAGGCGGATATGGAAGCTGATAAGCTGATCCTTTCTGCAAAGGAAATCCTCAGGGAGAGACAGGAGCTCAGCAAAAAGAAGAAGCTTTCCGATATAAAGGTTGGACAGGTTTTCACCGGCACGGTTTCAACTCTCAAGGAGTACGGAGCTTTTGTTGATATAGGTGATGGTCTGTCCGGACTGGTTCATATCTCTCAGATATCACATGAGAGAATCAAGCATCCTGGGGTGGTTCTAAAAGAAGGCCAGGAGGTAAATGTAAAAGTAATCGATATCAAGGATGGCAAGATATCGCTTTCAATCAAAGCACTTCTGGACAATCCTGAGGAGGTACCTTCTGATGAGGAGATCGAGCTTCCTGAGTCAGAAGGACTTGGAACATCACTCGGTGATCTACTAAAAGGTTTAAATTTATAGTGGAAATATGTTAAAATATATGCAGTTTTACTGTTTACAGAGTGAGGGTATTGTTTGATTATGATATCGAAACTTATTTTAGTTCGAACATCATAGGAGGTGTAGTAGTTGGACAGACGAAGGGGGATAAAACGTTCGGTAGTGCTCTTGCTGCTTGTTACGTTTTTTATGGGCTTTTTAGTACCTCCCGTGGTACATGCTGAAGAAAAAGAAGAAAAGGAAGAGAAGGTGGTCCGTGTGGGCTGGTATGACTCGTCCTTTTGTTATTATGACAGCTTTGGCAGGCGCTGTGGTATAGCGTACGAATATGAGCAGAAGATATCTGCCTACACAGACTGGACCTATGAGTATGTCGAGGACAGCTGGTCTAACCTCCTTCAGATGTTGAAGGACGGAGAGATAGATCTTCTTAGTGATGTGTCATACACTCCTGAGAGAGAAGAATTCATGCTCTACCCTGATCTTCCGATGGGTACTGAGTCGTATTATATCTATGTTGATGCAGATAACAGAGATATTTCTGCGGATAACATAGAGTCTTTGAACGGGAAACGAATAGGTGTAAACAAGGACAGCATACAGGAAGCATTCCTGAAGGAATGGTCAGAAAAGTATGATGTTTCAGTTAAGATAGTTCCCGTTTCCGTTAATGAAGCTGAATCCATGGAGATGGTTGCCAGTGGGGAACTTGATGGATATGCTTCCATATTCACATTTGATTCTGAACAGAAAGTAATTCCGGTCGCAAGAATAGGTGGTTCGGATTACTATTATGCTGTCAATAAGAATCGTCCTGATCTGCTTGCCGAACTGAATATGGCACTTGCAGAGATTCAGGATGAGGATCCGTATTTAAATCAGAAGATATCCGAAGAACGTCTCTACAATAGTAGAACAAATGCTCTTATTACGCCTTCCGAGGAGGAATGGATTAATGAGCATGGCACTATTCGTATAGGCTACAGGAATAACTACTTGCCGTTTTGTTCACGGGATGAGAAAAGCGGAGAACTTACAGGTGCACTTAAGGATTATCTGGCACAGGCCAAGAACAATCTGAATTATCCTGATTTAAAGATCGAGACTATACCTTATGATTCAACGGAGGAAGGGCTTGAAGCACTAAGCAATGGGGAAGTTGACTGTATATTCCCGGTATATTTAAGTACCTACGACGCAGATCAGAGAGGTATCAGACTGACTTCGCCGGCTATGAAGACAGAAATGAATGCAATTATGCGAAGTTCGGAGAAGAGAGTCCTGTCAGAGGATTCCGAGATTAATTTTGCGTTAAATGATGGCATGATGAATGTCGAAACCTTTATCATGGATCATTATCCCAAGGTTAACAGAGAAAACTATGCTGGGCTTGATAGATGTTATGACGCAGTTTCTGATGGAAGCGCAGACTGTGTTCTTGTAAGTGGTTATAGAATCCCAACAACAGAGGAAACTTTAAAGAAAAAGAAGTTGGTTTCCGTACCAACGGGAGAATCTATGCCGCTTTCTTTTGCTGTAAGAAAGTCAGATACCGAGATGTACTTCTTTATGAATAAAACTGCAGTTATGACGGAAAGTGGAGATATGGATTCGGCACTTGCTTCATATATGTTGAATGATCAGAAGGTAACCTTTATGCAGTTCCTTAGAGATCATCTGGTTTTTGTGATAGTCACTCTGATTGTTATATTCTCCGTTGTTATTTTCCTTCTGGTACAGAAGATGAAGGCAGACCGACTGGCTAATAAGCAAAGAGGATTGCTTGAAGAAGCGGCTGAGGTTGCGGAGCTAAAACAGACTGTTACATCCCTTCTTGATAACATGCCGGGAATGAACTATACCAAGGATGCTGAGACGGGAGTGTATCTGGCATGTAACCAGGAATTTGCTGAACGTGCGCACAAGAAGAGTCCGGAAGAGGTTGTCGGGCTTACTGCATATGATCTGTTCGACGAAGAGATGGCAAAGCATTATATAGAGGATGATAACATAGCGCTTTCCATGGATGAGCCGTATATATTCTATGAGAATGTTAAGAATGCCACAGGCGAGCAGGTACAGATCAGAACAACAAAACTCAAGTATACCGATGCCAATGGTCGTCAGTGTGTGCTCGGAATCTCGATTGATGTTTCAGATACAGTTCGTATCAACAGAGGAAGTGTAAAAAACAAAGAGTCCTATGAGAAGGCCAGAAACTCGGGAATTATATTTACCCATATAGCGCAGGCGCTTGCACATGGATACATAGATCTGTACTACATAGATCTTAATTCGGAGGAGTATATAGAGTATCGCCTGGATGATGAAGGTGGAAGTCTGGTCGAAGCACGTCGTGGATGGCACTTTTTCGAGGAGTGTCAGGAGGTGATCGATAGAGAGGTATATCCGGAGGATTGCGATACTATCAAGAAAGCTTTGGATAGAAAGACTCTTGAGACTGAGTTGGGACAGAACAATACATTTATGATAACCTATCGAATAATAAGTGATGTGACTCCGAAGTACGTAAGTATGAAGATAACACGTATGCAGGATGACAATCGATTTATCATTTTGGGTATTACAGATGTGGATGAGCAGATGAAGGAGCACAACGCGGCTGCACAGATGCAGGAGGAACAGGTTGCTTATAACAGAATAAGTGCGCTTGCCGGTGATTTCTTCTGCATATACATAGTAGTTCCGGAAACAGGTCAGTACAGAGAGTTTAATGCATCAGGCGACTTTGATCTGTTTGAACATCATGGTGAGGGGCTTGACTTCTTTACTGACGCAAGAGAACGTGCGGTATTGGGTATCTATCCGGAAGATCAGAATCGTTTCCTTACTGCACTTACAAAAGAAAATGTAATGGCCGAGGTTGAGCAAAGTGGAATCTTTACTCTGAGCTGCCGTATGATGATAAAGGGCGAGCCGCGATATGTTCAGTTCAAGGCTGCACTTGTAGAAGAGAAGGAAGGAGCGCGTCTGATAATCGGTGTAAACGATATCGATTCTCAGGTTCGTCAGGAAGAAGAGTATGGCAGACGTCTGGCTCAGGCACGTATAGAAGCAAACATAGATGCACTTACAGGTGTAAAGAACAGAAATGCTTATCGTGTATATGAGGAGAGAATTAATGCGCAGATTGAGATGAATCGAGCACCTGATTTTGCAATAACGATTCTTGATCTGAATAACCTGAAGAAGATAAATGATACTGAGGGTCATAAAGCGGGAGATCAGTATCTCAGAGATGCCTGCAAGATTATATGTACAACCTTCAAGAGGAGTCCGGTATTCCGTGTGGGTGGAGATGAGTTTGCGGTTCTTTCACAGGGGGAAGATTATAAACACCTGGATGAGCTCATCGAACAGATGAATAATCATAACGAAGAAGCAGTAAAAACAGGAGGAATTGTTATTGCTCTTGGTATGTCCAGATATGAACATGATTCGAGGGTCGCTACAGTATATGAGCGTGCGGATCAGCTGATGTATGAGAATAAGAGTGCTCTGAAGGCACTTAATAAATAAGTAAGGGTATTACAAAGGGGATAGTAGTATATGTATTATTCCGCAATAGGACTGCTTGCGGCCCTTGTACTGATAATCGTTAATCAGGATATTCTGTTTCATCCGAAACAGTCATTTGATAAACCTGTATGGTCCATATACAGGAGGTTTTTGATTGCAGTTTTGGTTTATTATATCACGGACATCGTATGGGGTATTTTTGATGGACTGAAACAGTCAAAACTACTCTTCGTTGATACGACTATTTATTTTGTTGCTATGTCTATTGGTATACTCTTATGGGCTGAGTTCACCGTCGCATATCTGGAGGATAAAAACCTGCTCGGGCGTTATCTCATATTTATCGGTCGGGTTATATCCGGTTTGATAACTATACTTGTTATCGCTAACATTTTCACTCCTATTCTTTTTGTTGTTGATGATAAATGTGTTTATCATGAGCTTCCGGTACGAAATGCGATGCTCTTATGCCAGATAGTAATGTTCTATCTGATTTCGATATATGCGATAACTTATTTATTCAAACTGAAAAAAGAGATAATTAAGTCACAGCGTTATCGCATACTTGCAATCTTCGGATTTATAATGGGAAGTTTGCTTTTCATTCAGCTGTACTTCCCGTTACTTCCTGTTTATTCTATAGGATATATGCTGGGAACATGCATGCTTCATACCTATGTTACGAATGATGAGAAGGAAGCATACAAGAGGGGGCTGGAAGAAACAGAGAAGATTACTATTCTCAAGGATACTATTATTTCACTGCTTGATAACATGCCTGGGATGGCATTTACGAAGGATGCTGAAACAGGAAAGTATATCGCATGTAATCAGGCATTTGCAGAGTATGCACATAAGAAAAACAAGGAAGAGGTAATAGGACTTACTGATGCTCAGATCTTTGATCCTGAGACGGCGGCCCAATTCGTAGAGGCAGATAAAATAGCTATGTCGCTGAGCAAACCATACATATTCTTTGAAGACGTTCCGGATGCAGTCGGTAATCAGCGACAGCTGCAGACGACAAAGCTAAAGTACAAGGATGTATCCGGAAAAATGTGTGTTCTTGGCATGTGCCAGGATATAACAGACATGGTAAGCATACAGCATGAACAGGCTATGACGAAGGAAGCGTATGAACAGGCGGTAAGCTCCGGTCTCATGTATACAAACATTGCACAGACTCTTGCTCGTGATTACCTGGATATGTACTACGTAAATGTGGACTCAGAGGAGTATATAGAGTACAGCAAGAGTGAGGAAGGAACGGCGTTAAAAGAAATAAGACGTGGCTGGCACTTCTTCAGTGATTGTAAGAATGAGCTTGCAGAGCAGGTGTATGCTGATGACAGAGATTCGTTCTTAGATTCCATGAAGCGTAAAAATCTGATGAAAACACTCAAGCAGAAGGATTCATATGTCATGACATATCGCCAGATGAGTGAGAACGGCCCTGTTTATGTCAGTATGAAGATATCCCGGATGGATGATGAACACTATATCATCATAGGTATCTCAGATGTTGATGCAGAGATGCGAGAGACAATGATTAAAAATGAAGCTCTGGCTGAAGCGCTTGATTCCGTTGAGCAGGCTAATAAGGCTAAAACTACATTCCTTTCCGGAATGAGTTATGAGATACGTACTCCGCTCAGTTCGATAATTGGTCTGGATACTTTGGCTCTGAAGAATGAGAAGTTGGATGGTGAAACTCGAGATTATCTGGAGAAGATTGGAGAAAGTGCGAATAATCTGAGGACTATTATTAATGATATACTGAATATGAGTCGTATAGAGTCCGGTCGTGTAATGCTTCGAAAGTCTGAGTTTTCTCTGGGGACACTCATTGAACAGGTAAGTACCGTAACTATGTCACAGTGTAAGGATAAGGGACTTACTTATTCGTGTAGTTTTATAAACCAGGTGGAAGGTTCATATATCGGAGATGATACAAAGCTTAAGGAGGTTCTGCTCAAAATCCTGTCAAATGCAATAAAGTTCACCGATGCACCCGGTGATGTTAAACTCACTGTGGAAAAAATATCAGAGGATGAAGACCAGTCCACAATCCGTTTCTGTATCAAGGATACCGGAATAGGAATAGATAAAGAGTATATACCAAAAGTTTTCGATGATTTTTTCCAAGAGAATACAGGGCTCAGAACTAAGTTCGGAGGTAGTGGACTGGGTATGGCCATTACCAAGAGAATTGTTAATATGATGAATGGAAGTATAACTGTAGAATCTGAAAAGAAAGTAGGTTCGGAATTTACAGTGACTATACCACTACATAACAGTGATCAGAGTGGTCTGAATCTTGAAAGAGAGATAGATCTGAGTACGATGCATGTTTTAATTGTTGATGATGATGAGATTGAATTAAAACATGCAAGAGCTGTTCTTCAGGAAGCCGGAGTTAAAACTGATACTTGTACGAGTGGAGAGGAAGCGCTTAATAAGATAGAAACACATTTTGCTAAGCATGAGCCTTACAATCTGGTCCTTATGGATTGGAATATGCCGGGCATGAACGGAAAGGAAACCTCTGCTAAAATTAAGAAGCTTTTTGGAGAAGAGATAACAGTTGTTGCTCTGACTGCATACAGCTGGGATGATATCCGTGAAGATGCAGAACAGGTGGGAGTGAATCATTCCCTTACAAAGCCTCTGTTTGTATCAGAAATAGTGGAGAGCTTTGAAGATATAGCTCGTCACAGCAAGATGAATATATTCAAGGAAAAGAAGAGGGCAAGTCTCGCAGGACGTAGAATCCTTCTTGCGGAGGATATAGAGATTAATGCCGAGATACTTACGGACGCACTAGATATGGAGAATATCAAGGTCGATCATGCCGAGAATGGTAAGATGGCAGTTGAGATGTTTGAAAAGAGTACTGAAGGCATATATGCAGCAATACTTATGGACGTTCGTATGCCTGTTATGGATGGCCTGGAAGCTACAAAGGTTATACGAGCTATGAGCAGGGAGGATGCGAAGAGAATACCTATCATAGCACTTACTGCGAATGCATTTGATGAGGATGTGCAGCGTTCCATAAGTGCAGGAATGAATGCTCATCTGACTAAACCTATTGAAGCGGAAAGTTTGATCGAAACCTTGGGAGAACTTGTTTATGAGGCGATGGAGATAAAGCGATGAATATACCTAATGACCCGATAATGCTAATGAGTTATATGAATACACAGCTGAGAGATAACTATGCATCCATGGAAGAATTTGCAGCTTCAAACGGGGTAAATGCACAGGAAATCAAGGACAAACTGGCTGCAGTTGGATATAAGTATGACGAAGAAAAAAATCAGTTTGGACGAATCATATAATTTCATATGAAATAAAAAAAGCGTTACAAAATGTAGCGCTTTTGTAGTTTAAGTGCTATGACAGGGGGTTCTCCCCATATTTGTCCAGCAGAAGATTTGTATCCATAACCGATGCATGCTGATTAATTGCTACGGAAAGTATGATATCGCGTTTGTTCATAGGATATAGGATGGCACATTCATTAAGTTCCAGTGCCCTTGTTGTTTCTTCGCTGGTAAGTCCTGCTCCTATACAGAGGCGGAGAACTTTATCACGACTGGGTTTTCTGGTGCCCTTCATTATCTGGTAATAATATGATTTTTCAACTCCACTGAGTTTAATTAGTTCGGAGTCTGAGAGTTTTTTTACAGATGTAAGAGATTTATAGTATTCCACAAAGGTTTTATAGCTGTCTGTTACCTTTTGGTGTTTCATGTATTTTTGCATTTCGAGTTCGTTATCTATCTGTGAAAGAATATCTGCCAGCTTCTTTGTTGTTTTCTCGTCCATTTCCCCCCCCTGTAAAACATATCTAATGATAATGGAAGTAGGCTTTAGCCAAAAATTAATATAGCATATTTGTGACTTTATAGGGTGGGCTGCCTGCCCACTAAATTTGACGAAACTTATAATTTAATAATAGCATATTTGTAGTATAATTAGACAAAAATGATTCGATGAAGTAATCGGAGCAAAATCAAGTATGAATAAAATGTATTTTGAACAGTCTTCATGGTTTGATATAATAAGGCTCGAAGAAATAGACTACTTCTCCTAGTTGAGAAGTAGATGACAGAATCTGCAGAGAAAGTAGTCAGAGGATTAAAGTGTAATCCTCTTGAGGATTGAGATATGTCAAGGATTAAAAAACTTATAATCTTAATAGTATGCGTCCTTTTGGTTGGTATCTTTGACGTATTTGTTATCGGAGATACATTTATTCATGAGTTTCCTATCATCCTTGAGGGAAGCGGAGTTCCTGAAGTGGAGATAGAAAATGAGGATGTTTTAGAGGTCTATGAGGCTATGTCTACGCCGGAGACCGCAAGGGTTGTTTTTAAAGGGAAAAATCCCGGAAGAACTGAGGTGCATATAACTGTAAGAGGAGACGGAGGCAAGTATCTGACACATTCCGGTGTTTACTGTGTTCATAGAAACGGTCTGATCACGCAGGGTGGATATCTGGGTACGACCAACAGGTTCTATATCATAGGTATCGAAGCAGCACTGTGTTTTGTGATTGCATTTATCCTGAGAGTAAGAAAATGTATGAAACTCGCAAAGAAGAATATGTATTCATATTCGCTGGCAGGCCATATAGGTGTTGCTCTTTTTCTTCTGGCATGCTCGGTTCTCTTTATAGCGGTTTCGATAAGACAGGGCACCGCAAACTACAGGATTGATATTATGTACATGGCATTTTTCAATATATTTGAACTGTTTGCCATGGTGGCTTTCCCGATTGTTTTTATAGTGTCCATATATCTCTGTGTAAGTAATGTTGTGCTGATAAGAAAAGAAGGCTTCAGCTTCACCAACTGTTTATGCATACTTCTCGGATTCGGACTTATATTAATGACATTTTTAGGTTACTATACAGAAAGAATTCTTTACATGGATCCTTACTCATATAAGAATCTGTTCAAGCTGAGACTTGTAAGTCATATAGTGATGTTTTTCTATTCACTTCTATGTTATTTCGAGTGTATCCTTGTCAGTACATTTTACTGTGCTGAGCGTGCGGGACGATATGTTCCGCGCAGAAATAAGGATTATATAATAGTCCTTGGCTGTGGTCTCAAGAAGGATGGAACGCTGACTCCTCTTTTGGCAGGAAGAGCTGATAGAGCCATTTGGTTTTCGAAGAAGCAGAAGGATGAGACGGGGAGAGATATCATCTTCATACCTTCAGGCGGAAAGGGCGATGATGAGGTAATAGCAGAAGGCGAGGCGATACGTAATTATCTGATCGAGAAGGGAATCAAACCGGATCATATCCTGGTGGAGAACAAGTCCACCTCGACTTACGAGAATCTGAAGTATTCCTTTGATATTATTAAAAATCGGGAACGTGAAGCATTTGAAGGAGATGGTCATGTGGGAATAGCATATTCCACTACAGATTACCATGTCCTGAGGAGCGGAGTTATCGCAAAGGAACAGGGAGTAAAAGCCACAGGTCTCGGAAGCAGGACAAAATGGTATTTTCATATAAATGCAATCATCAGGGAGTTTATTGCTATCCTGAAAGCTGAAAGAAGAACCCATATAAGAAATGTAATCCTGCTTATGATCTATACTCTTGTTTTATTCTTCATTGCCACGAAGATTGGCTATTTATAAAAGACAGATTGAAAGGTTGTAAAAAAGTTGGGAATTATAGCTCTGATTTTGTATATTTTTTTTCAGACAGGGATTTCGTTACTTTCGGAATATCTCATTCAGAAAAATAAACATATCGGAAATCTGGGAAAGAAGACGAGAATTATAAGAATTTCATTCTATATACTGTTAGGATTGCTCCCGGTACTGGGGGCATTTCTTCCGAAGTGTTCCTTCAAGTATTTCTGCATGAAATGGGGAAATGTATGGCTCGGATTTTTTATGTACTATTCGGCTTTGATCATATTCCTTACACTTATCGGCCTATTGGTGTCGAAGGTGAAAAAGGACAAAGAGAAAAGGTCGCTCAGATTCGTAATGCTTACGTCCTTTGCCATAGCTTCAGTTCTTTTTGCGTATGGAATTATACATGCCAGATCGCCTAAAGTGGTTAGATATGATGTAAGTATAAATAAGCAGACTGAAGGTATAAAGCAGCTGAAGGTTGTTCTGATTGCCGATCTGCATCTCAGTGTGAACTCAGATATTAAACTGACCGAGAAGATGGTGGAACTTGTGAATGCGGAAAATCCGGATGTTGTAGTTGTAGCAGGAGATATATTTACAAGTAATATCGAAGGTCTTAAGGATCCTGATAAATATGCGGAAGCGCTCAGCCATATGAAGGCAAAGTACGGAGTCTATGCTGTCTATGGTAATCATGACGTAGATGAGGATCTGTTCAGTGGTTTTGCAATCTCTCCGGTTTCAGAGGCTTTCAGAACACCTGAGATAGAAAAGTTTTTTGAAGACGCAGGATTTACAGTTCTCTATGACGAGACAGTTACGTTAGCAGACGGAGAGGTTAATCTGGTTGGTCGAATTGATGGCGAGAAGGCGGGTGACGGTACACGTAACAGAGCTGATGCGAAAACTGTTCTCAGTGATGTGGATAAGACTAAACCGGTAATAGTACTTCAGCATGAGCCCGTAGAATTTAAAGACCTGTCTGATAATGGCGCGGATCTTGTACTGTGCGGACATACACATAATGGTCAGGTTTTTCCCGGCAATCTTTTCGTTCCGTTATTCAATGAAAATGCATACGGTGTGAAAAAACTACATGGAATAGATACAGTCGTAACTGCCGGAGTCGGTTACTACGGACCTCCGATGAGAGTGGGAACTGACAGTGAGGTTACGGTGGTTAATATCAAGTTTGAGTAGGTTTAGACGATGAATGAACAAAAAGTCATGAGGATTGGCGAACTAAGAAAAAGGAATAGAAGAACGATCTTCACTAGAGGTATAAAACCATATCTGGTTATGATTCTTATTGTTTTTACTTTTTCTTTTCTTGAGATATCAAACTCAGCGGCAACAAATGAAGTAGAATATCTGGATGAGTATTTAGGTCTCGGAACAGTAGATGCCGTTGATGTTGAAGCAGTTCAGGATTACATCGCAGGAATGCCTGTGATTAAAGCTTTGCCTGAAGGTTTAGTGAAAAGTACAGTGTTCCATATCGTAAATGATCATAGCTGGATACTCAAATTCCTTGGGAGAAATCGTGGATATGCCGAGAGAAATGTAGGAGAGATGGCTGGTTTTCTTATAGCAGCCTTTATCCTTATAGATATCATTTTTTACCTTTTGATGAAGGTTTTTATAGTTGGACTCAATCGTTATTTTATGGAGGCGAGGCTACAAAAGAATGTAAAAATTAGACGAATACTTGCTCCGTTCAGTGACAAAAGATTCACCAAGGTTTTAAAGACTACTCTTTGTTATTATGGAGTTATGCTCCTGTGGCTGCTTACGATCGTCGGTGGAATAATCAAGATCTTTCAGTATTATTTTGTTTTACATATAATTGCTGAAAATCCTGATGTGACATGGAAGGAAGCGAGAGACCTTTCTAAGGCGATGACGAAGGGCTACAAATGGAAGATATTCCTGATGAATCTGTCTTATTTTTATCTGGGACTTCTGAACTTTTTACCGTTTTTTGACTTGTGCGTTTCAACACCTGTCATGAACGGTATCGATGCTGAGATGTACTTCTTCCTCAGAAATCGTGATGATATCGACAGATCCCTTTTTGTCGAGGATGGATTTAATGAAAAGGCATATGTTGATAGGATAGCAGATGGTGAAAAGGCTGAGGATATTCAGCTTCAGTACAAACTAAAGGATGTAAGCATCAAGGGTACAAGCTTTGATGAGAATGATAAGTATAGGATTGTTGAGTTTATAATAATGTTTTTCCTGTTCTCCTTTGTCGGATGGATCTGGGAGGTTGGAATACATATATATGAGGATCATGCATTTGTAAACAGAGGAACTATGTACGGACCGTGGCTTCCGATTTATGGAGCAGGTGGTGCTGGAATTATTGTGTTCCTCAGCCGTTTCAAGAACAACAAGCCGAAGCTTTTTGTTCTAACTATGGTGCTGTGTGGAATACTTGAGTATGCTACCAGTTTCTATCTAGAATTTTTTAAGAATTCAAAGTACTGGGACTATAATGATATGTTCGCCAACATAAACGGTCGAGTATGTCTTGCCGGCCTTCTTGCATTTGCTTTTGGTGGATTCCTTGGAATATATATCCTTGGACCTCAGATAAAGAGATGGGTAGAAAAAATAGGCGATAAGAAGACCAAGATCATTTGTGCAGTGCTGGTCACCGCATTTTTGATAGATGTAATCTGCTGTGCTATCTTCGGACCAAATCAGGGTGCAGGCGTAGGAGAGAAATACGCAAGTCTCTGTATGCTTTTCGGCTGTTAGTCTCGTGAAAAAATGAAACAGAAAAAAATAAAGCAAAAAAACAAGAAGTAAAAAATTTATAAAAAAATGTTTGACAAAGAAAAAAATCTGAGTATAATGTGAAACCATAAAGAATATGTTTTTGAAGACAAAGGCGTCTTAGAGAAGAAATCTCTAAGGCGCCCTTTCGCGTTTTTGGACGTAGTGACTTATGAACGCGTATACGAAACAAAATAGAAAAGGAGAGTTATTATGGAAAAGACAAATGTACCTGAGTTGTTTGGTTCAATGGTTTTTGACGACAGAGTAATGAGAGCAAGACTTTCAGATGATGTTTATGCATCACTCAAGAAAACTATTGATGAAAATGTAAGACTGGACGATGCAGTTGCTGATGCGGTTGCAGAGGAGATGAAGAACTGGGCACTTGAAAACGGTGCAACACATTTTACACATTGGTTCCAGCCACTTACAGGAGTGACAGCTGAGAAGCACGACAGCTTCATCTCGCCTTCACCTGACGGCGGTGTGCTGATGGAGTTCTCCGGTAAGGAGCTCATCAAGGGTGAGCCGGATGCTTCTTCCTTTCCATCAGGTGGACTCAGAGCTACATTTGAAGCAAGAGGATATACAGCATGGGATCCGACATCCTACGCATTTATCAAGGATCATACACTTTGTATTCCGACCGCGTTCTGCTCTTACTCAGGTGAGGCACTCGATAAGAAGACACCACTTCTCAGATCGATGCAGGCTATTAACCGTCAGGCAAAAAGAGTTCTGAAGCTTTTCGGAAATGATGATGTTAAGTATGTAAGAACAAGCGTTGGTCCTGAGCAGGAGTACTTCCTTGTAGACCAGAAGGTTTACAATGAACGTCCGGATTTGATTTATACAGGAAGAACACTTTTCGGTGCTATGCCTCCAAGAGGGCAGGAGATGGATGACCATTACTTCGGAGTTATCAAGCCTCGAGTAAATGAATTTATGGAGGATCTGAATAACGAGCTCTGGAAGCTGGGAATTCTTGCAAAGACAGAGCATAACGAGGTTGCACCTGCACAGCATGAGCTGGCTCCTATTTATTCAACAACAAATGTAGCAACTGATTCAAATCAGCTGACTATGGAAATAATGAAGAAGGTTGCTTCACGTCACGGAATGGTTTGTCTCCTTCATGAGAAGCCGTTCGCAGGAGTAAATGGATCAGGTAAGCATAACAACTGGTCAATCGGAACAGATACAGGAATCAACCTCCTGTCACCTGGAAAAACACCTTATGAAAATGCACAGTTCCTTCTTTTCCTTGCAGCAGTTATTCAGGCAGTAGATGATTATCAGGATCTGCTTCGTCTGTCAGTTGCAACTGCAGGAAATGATCACAGACTTGGAGCAAATGAAGCACCACCTGCAATCATTTCCATCTTCCTTGGTGATGAGCTTACAGCCATCCTGAATGCAATCAGAGATGATAAGCCATATGAGGGAACAGAGGATGTAGTTATGAAGCTCGGCGTTCATTCACTTCCAAGCTTCAGCAGAGATACAACAGACAGAAACAGAACGTCACCTTTTGCATTTACAGGTAATAAATTCGAGTTCAGATCACTTGGTTCTTCAAACAGTATCGCATGCTGCAACATTATGCTGAACGCAGCAGTTGCAGAAAGCTTAAGACAGTATGCTGACGAGCTCGAGGGCGCAGCTGATTTTGAAACAGCACTTCATGATCTCATTAAGAGAGTTATCACAGAGCATCAGAGAATACTCTTCGACGGAAACGGATACGGCGATGAATGGATCAAGGAGGCAACTGAGGTAAGAGGTCTTTCAAACTTAAAGACTACTGCAGATGCTATGCCACACCTTCTTGATGAGAAGAACAAGAAGATGCTTATGGAGCACAAGGTATTTACAGAGGCAGAGCTCCAGTCACGTTGTGAGATAATGCTTGAGAATTATGTGAAGACAGTAAACATCGAGGGTAACACAATGGTAGATATGGTTCGTAAGAACTACCTGCCTGCTATAGAGAGATACCTCTTCAGACTTGCAGAGACCACATCACTTATGAGACAGGTAAGCGATAAGGTTAAATGTAACTACGAGGTTTCAACTATGGAGAGACTTTCAGAGCTGACAGACAGTATCCTTGAATCAGTAAAGAAGCTGGAAGAGGATCTTGAGCAGTTCAAGTCACTTGAGGATGTATTTGCATCATCAGCATTTGTAAGAGATGAGATGCTTCCTTCAATGGAGACACTTCGTGGATATGTTGATGAGGCTGAGATGCTTACATCACAGAAGGATTGGCCGTTCCCAAGCTATGGACAGCTGCTCTTCTCTGTAAAGTAATGGTACGGTGCCTGGTTTTCTCACAGGGAACAACGACGCAGTTCCCCTCGCTCGCAGGAAATGCGAGCTCGCGAAATCTGCGTCATGTGATACCCAGTATGTAAAGAAAACGTACGGCACCTGTTAATTAAAGTAGATGGAGGGACTGAGTTGCGCACTTGCACGAGAGACCCTAGAATGACCTCGGTGCTTAGCGATTCACGAAGTGAGAGCTTAGCAGCCGTTAGGTCATGGCCGGAGCGGAAGCGTGTCTTGAGGGTAAGTGTGGTAACGAAGGACCGACAAATAAAATAAATAGATATAACGAAACAATGGCGTTTCATGGATTTAGTAGAAAATCTGTGGAGCGTCTTTTTATATGATTCTTGTAAGAGGATCGAAAATAAGATTCTGGAGGAAATGGTTATGGCGGATGAGGTAATGAGTTTAGTTAATGAGAATATTTTTGCGGTATGGTTTCTGATTGGTGCCGCTTTGGTATTCTGGATGCAGGCAGGCTTTGCGATGGTTGAGACGGGATTTACGAGAGCGAAGAATGCCGGAAATATCATAATGAAGAATCTGATGGACTTCTGTATCGGATGTTGTGTTTTCATCCTGATCGGATTTGGACTTCTCTTGGGTGAGGATCTGTTTGGATTTATCGGAAAGCCGGGATTTGATATATTCACAGCATATGAGAATTTTGACTGGTCGAATTTTATCTTTAACTTAGTATTCTGTGCAACAACAGCAACAATCGTTAGTGGTGCTATGGCAGAGAGAACAAAGTTCCTCAGCTACTGTGTATATTCAGGAGTTATCTCAGCACTTATTTACCCGATTGAGGCTCACTGGATCTGGGGCGGTGGATGGCTCGCTCAGATGGGCTTCCACGATTTTGCAGGATCATGTGCAATCCACATGGTAGGTGGTATCTCAGCGTTTATCGGTGCAAAGATGGTAGGACCACGTATAGGTAAGTTTGAAAAAGATGAAAATGGTAAAGTAGTTAAGGTAAATGCATTTCCTGGTCACAACATCGTAATCGGTGCACTTGGTGTATTTATCCTCTGGCTTGGATGGTATGGATTTAATGGTGCTGCATGTACATCATCTGATCAGCTTGCATCAGTATTTGTAACAACAACAATCGCACCTTCAATTGCAACTGTAGTTTGTATGATATTTACATGGATCAAGTATGGTAAGCCTGATGTTTCTATGTGTCTCAACGCTTCACTTGCAGGTCTTGTAGCTATTACAGCACCTTGTGACGTAGCTGATGCATTTGGCTCAGTTATAATCGGAGCAGTAGCAGGACTTCTGGTAGTATTCGGTGTATGGCTTCTCGATTTCAAGCTTCATATTGATGACCCTGTTGGTGCAGTTGCAGTTCATATGATGAATGGTATCTGGGGAACAATCGCAACAGGTCTTTTCGCAACAACAACTGCACCCGGAAATGATACACTTAAGGGACTTTTCTACGGCGGTGGATTTGACCTCCTCGGAAAGCAGCTTATCGGTTTTGCAGCAGTTGCTGCTTGGACAGTAGTTGGAATGCTTATAGTATTTGGAATAATCAAAGCTATCTTCGGACTCAGAGTTTCTGAAGAGGAAGAGCTTGAAGGACTTGATTCAACAGAGCATGGTCTTGCATCAGCTTATTCAGGATTCAGCATCGTGGATATGTCAAGTGCGATGATGGTAGAAAATGAAAACACAAGTCTTGGAATTCCTGATTATGAAAATGCAAGCGAGGCAGCAAGGAATGCATCAGTTCCGGTTATCAACGCCGCGGCAGAGATGGAAAAGGTTGGTATGGTTTCCGATTCAGGAATAAACAAGGTAGTAATTATCACGAAGCTTTCTCGTTACGACAAGATCAAGAAAGCGCTCAATGCACTCGGTGTTACCGGTATAACAGTAACACAGGTAAGTGGATGCGGAATCCAGAAGGGTACCGGAGAAAAGTATCGTGGAGTTGAGATGGACGTAACACTTCTTCCAAAGATCAAGCTTGAAGTAGTTGTAAGTAAGATTCCGGTAGATAGTGTAATCGAAACAGCAAAGAAAACACTTTACACCGGTAAGATCGGTGATGGAAAGATCTTCGTTTATCCTGTAAGCAGAGTTGTTAAGATTCGTACAGGAGAAGAAAACTACGACGCACTTCAGGATGTAGAATAAAAAGAATAAGTGACATAGCTTTTGGTTTAACACACATTTTGTTGATTATTCGACAAATGTGTGTTAAACTTTTTTTGAGGTGATTTGCGATGACAGAGAAGGAAAAGATGTATGAACAACTGCATAAACTATACCTTTCGTGCGACGATGATATATCTAAAATCAATGAGGAGCTTGACGAGATTGGTAGACAGAGTAGATCAATAGTCATAAAGACAATTAACGGAAATAGGTATTATTATGAACAATGGAGAGATGGAGATAGTACAAAGAGTAGAAATCTCGGAAGAGTTGAGCCGGGTGTTATATCAGAAATTGAAAGTAGGTCTGAAAGAAGAAAGGAACTTTTACATAAATATACAGAATTAAAATCTCTTAGAAATAGATTAGAAAAAGAATGTATTCAATTAAAAAAAGAAATTGCAAAAGTTGAGCCAGAGGAATACAGTTTTGAGGTATATTATAAGAATGAAATATCTGCCAGAGTTTCTGTAAGAAAGTCAAAGGTTCACGTTTCGAGATATATAATACATCCTATCAACCAACTCTTTTGTAGTGATACGATTACAAGAAATCAGTTGAATGAGATATTTAAACTGCGTTGTTTTGATGAAAATCGTTATGATGCTCCTGACAAACTGAGAGCAATGGGGCTAAGCGAATACAATCCACAAAAAATAGTCAGGATAACTCATGGTGTTTCCTATAATGATTATTTATGGTTTAGGTTTCCTGGCGAAAAACTTCGTGCAGAGGATGTGTTGGTAAGGGACGAATATGCTAGAGGTAGAATCAGACAATAAAAATACCTTCATAAATTCTTAAGATTTTACATAGTTTTGTTTTAATAAGTTTCATATATATTATTCTCATAAAACGTTTTATGAGGATCGATCAAGTTGATTAAGGAAGTGGAGAGAAAGATGTATAACATTTTGGTGTGTGATGATGATAAGGACATAGTTGAGGCGATTTCGATTTATCTGGAAACGGCCGGATATAATGTCATAAAAGCTTATGATGGATTTGAAGCTCTGAAATGTATGAATGAGTCAGAGATTCATCTGATTATCATAGACATAATGATGCCAAATATGGATGGCATAAGGGCAACGAGAAAGATTCGTGAAGAGAGCCATGTGCCGGTAATTTTCCTCTCTGCAAAGTCTGAGGATGCTGATAAGATACTGGGGCTGGATGTTGGAGCAGATGATTATGTGACGAAGCCTTTTAATCCGCTGGAACTCGTTGCAAGGGTTAAGTCTCAGATAAGGAGATATACGGAGTTTAGTGGAGTGGCAGAGGAAAACACTGATGACAGACTGATCAAAAATGGTGGGCTTGTTATAAATGACAGTGCAAAGTCTGTAACAGTTGATGGTGACGAAGTAAGACTCACTCCTTTAGAGTACAATATCCTGAAGTTCCTTACAGAGAACAGAGGAAGAGTTTATACGACAGCTCAGATCTACGAAGCAGTGTGGGAGGAGGATAGCATAGCGTCCGACAACATCATCGCTGTTCATATCAGACATATCAGAGAAAAAATAGAGATTAATCCTAAGGAGCCGAGATACCTGAAGGTTGTCTGGGGTCAGGGTTACAAGATCGAAAAGCTTTGATATAAAGAAGAGGATGGAAGGATGAAACTTATTAGAAAAAAATGGACAAGATTTTGTCTATATGTGTTAGGATTTTTTGGTGCACTTCTGATGGCAGCGTCTACCCTTGGTATCTACTTGAGATATGTGGTGTTTGAGGGGAATTATGATGGGAATAATTTTTCCAGCTGTTATGAGGAGTCTGATCAGCTGAGTGACTTAGTGTTTAATGGGCTGATACTTATACATGACAGGACTGTGAATGAAGATCTTAAAGATAAAAACTTTCATAATCAGTTCATAAACGGCTGCAGTGCTGCAAGCAGCATTGATGGTGAAAATGTATATGATGGCTGGCAGTACTATACAGATCGAGGTTATGCGGACTGGACCATGGATGTGAATGCATCATCCTACAAATACATCTACAGCAAGATCGAAAAAGAATCGACAGTTTTTGTCAGCTATGATTCAAAGACAGGCAAGCTTACTCAGTGGTACAAGGATGAGTACGGAGATAAAGTTGATTTTGAATATATTAGTAGTGATGAACTGACAGAGCTGACAAATGGTGCTAAGGCCGACTATGTTTATGGAATAAGTGGCAGGGACTGCCGTGTCTATTCTATGCAAAGATGGGGATACTCCTACTGTGATACATTTGACCAGCCGATTGCCGGTCTGGTTATAGGAGCGATTCTTTTCATACTTTGTGTAATACTTATCATATGGAGTGCGCCTTCTAAGCTTATCAATGTTGATAGATTACCTTACGTAATCTGGGGCGCTTTCTACGGCGGAATTATAATGCTGCTGGGTTTGTTAATTCTTACGGCTGAGGAGATTGTGTTTAGAACGTCAAAGGGTTATGTTCTGGTTGGCGATGAAAATGATTCGGTTTTAGCTCTTATGGGGCTCGGAATACTTGTATTTTACCTGTCAACAGCTGCCTGTGTTATGCATGTAGTAAGGCGAATCAAATGTCAGAAATTCTGGGACGGATTTATAATCAGCAGACTTGTTAATAAGTATTTCGGAAGCTTTAGGGGAATGACTGAAAGAATGTCCGGAAGCACCAGACTAACTATACTTGCAGCGGCCGTGCTTCTGTTAAATGCGATTATTCTTCTCGCTACAGCAGCAGCGGTCGGAGAACCGGGATTTTTCTTAGCAGCATTACTGCTCATCCTTTTTGATGCATTTGTAATTGCAAAAATCTTCAGATACAGAACTGATGTGAATACTCTTCTAGAGACGAGCAGGAGGATAGAAGGCGGTGAGCTGGATGCGAAGGTAGATGTAAATGAGCTTAGCTTTGATATGAAGGAAATGGGTGAAAGCCTGAACGGTCTTGGAGATGGACTTTCAAAAGCGGTTGAGTCTTCACTCAGGGACGAGAGAACGAAAGCAGAGCTTATCACAAATGTATCGCACGACATCAAGACTCCGCTTACCTCTATAATAAACTATGTGGATCTTCTTAAAAAAGAGGATATCGATAACGAAAAGGCAAAAGAGTATATAGATGTTCTGGAGAAAAAAGCGGACAGGCTTAAGATGCTTATTATGGATCTTATTGAGGCATCTAAAACAAGCACGGGAAACATAGAGCTTGAGTATATGAAGATAAGCTTTTCGGAGCTTGTGAACCAGTGCAGTGCCGAATACGAAGAAAAGTTTGCAGAGGCCGGGCTTGAACTGGTAAAAAGCATTAACGATGAAGGTGCACTTATCAATGTTGACGGAAGAAGAGTATTTCGTATCATAGATAACATACTAAACAATGCCGTTAAGTATGCACAGCCGGGAACAAGAGTTTATCTTGATCTTGTAAAAAGGGATGACGAACTTATTCTCAGCCTGAAAAATACCAGCAAGGAGATGCTTAACATCAGTGCGGAGGAGCTGACTGAGAGATTCGTTAGGGGAGACCGTTCCAGAAATACAGAAGGCTCAGGTCTTGGACTTTCAATCGCAAGGAATCTAACCGAGCTCCAGGGCGGAAGGTTTGAGATAACAGTTGATGGAGACCTGTTCAAGGTAGACGTGGCATTTCCGGAGGCGGCTGCAGAGATTTCAGAGCCTTCAGAGACCAATAAGACTGATTAATTATATTAAGCAATTATATGGGTTGTGTTTTCGATAGAATCATGTATAATGTAAATAGGTAGAGATACCTCGATGAGAGAGCATCGTTAAAAGTTGGACTGCAGGTGGAGCAGGGTAAATTTCCACACCTTTAGATGTTTTAACTGGACATCGCGCCCGGCAACAGGGATTAAAGTTGTAGTCCACGTGGAGGACTTAATGATTTCCACGTCGTGAAGGATATCTTAACTGGGTATCGCGGCTGACAACCAGCATAAAACTCTTATTTTAATAATGATTTTGAGGAGTGTGGTTTTCCACACTCCTCGTTTACTCTAGGGAGAGATAATGGCTACAAAAACAGAAAAGAAAAACCTGATTAGACAATATATTATAGATTCGGCTAAGGCGTATAGTGAGAAATTGGCTGGAAAAACATTTCTTTATGTATATAAGAATGAGTTTTTTGAAGTATCATTTCCTTCAGACCATTTCTTACATCTTACTGGGGTTGAAACCTCATTAGATAAGAAAAACTTTTATCGTAAAGCGAAGAAAAAACAACTGACAAACCAACAGTTTTATTTCTCAGCAAGATATCCATATGCAAATGCCAGAAAGAAGCTTCCATGTTTGATGAGATTATCTGATTTAACTACAGATGTAGTATGTATTCTTAAAGATTTGCATACCCAATCAATAGTGTACAAGCTTAGTGTCACCAATTTGGAATTTACACTTGGGTTAGTTGAAGATGAGGATGACAAGGGAAATAAAAGAAGTAAATATTTATTGCCTATGTCTTTGCGAGTAAATGATAAATCAGTAGAGAATAGTGATGATGGCGAAGTCGTTGATTTTATATTTTCTAAGAGTGCCAGTGATTTAAAATACAATGAATTATTAGTATGTGATAGTGAAAAGAAATTGATTGAATCTGTAAGGATGTTGATTGACGATAAGCTGATAGCTGAAATAGATAATAAAGAATAATGTATGATAATAATGGGTATCGTAATACTCAAGTGATATACATCAACTCTAAGAACCCCACATTTTATACATCTTCGGTTGTATCTAAACTGGACGGCGGATAAGGTTTACGAATATCAGTTCTTCCTAGGAGATAATCAACAGATGTATTGTAATAGTCGGCAAGTTTCATGAGCATAATAGTAGGAATATCATTTTCCCCTGTTTCATATTTTGAATACCCAGTTTGTGACATTCCAAATAACTTAGCAAACTGTGTTTGGTTCATTTCCGTTTCTTCTCGTAATTCTTTTATTCTAATGTATTTCATATTTATAATCATCAAACAGTTGTTTAAGAAAATTTGTTAACTATGGACGAATTGTATCATAGCCTAAATTAGGTTATTGAAATTTAACCTGAAATAGGTTATGATTTTTTTATATTAGTAACTGTAACGAAGAGGAGGTATTATGGCGCTTATTAAATGTCCAGAATGTGATAAAGAAATCTCTGATAAAGCCACGTGTTGTCCGAATTGTGGAAATCCGCTAATCATTGATAATAATGAGAAAATACAACAGAAAAATCACAAAAAGCTAATTGTACTTATTTCGTTGTTAGTTGTAGTAGCAATATTATCTATTGTAATGATTATAATGGGAGTATTCTCAAATGAGGAAAAACCGGATGCAATCTCGCAAAAAATGAAAGATGATATTAATACCATCGGAGAAGTGACTTTAGATGATGAAGAATTAATTAATAACTTGTTTGATACATATGCTTCGCTGACTGAAAAGCAAAAAAACAATGTTGACAATTACAATGTATTATTAGAATCTCAAGATAAGTTACGAGAACTTCAGAAGGAACAACTAAATGAAGTCCATATGAAAAACATTATTATAGCTACAAAATCACTCAAAAGTAGTTTAATAAATCCTGATAGTTTCAGCTTAAGAGAGGTGGTTTATGTTGATGATTATGAATATGATGGCATAATGTATCGAATTAGTTATTCTGGAGAAAACAAATTAGGTGGCTCAACTGGTAGCGTTGTCTATGTTGCTTTTGACAAAAATGGTGAATATGGAATAACAGATGAGTCTGATGATGACTATGCGCAAGTAGGATTAGGGATGCAAGCTATAATAGATGGTGAACGTGAGGATGAAAAAAGATGGGGATCCCCAGTATATATGGATACTGATTTTATAATAAAGCACATAGATGATTAAAAGTAACTTATTATTTTTATTACCCAATTAATAATAATTATTTTATATGTAGAGGTAACAGCAACAATGAAAAAAATAAGTGATAAAGAAAAAAGTAACTTGAAAAGAAAGACGTATAATGAGTTGCTGCGACTCGAAAATATAATTAATAATACAGATGATATTAACAAAATCAATTTATTTAAAAACTATTTTAATGTTTGCGAAAGTGTATATAAGGTAGTTCTTAAAAGATTGACTGATAAAAAAGACAAAGATTTAAAACTTGATATGAGAGAAATTCCTGCTGCTATGAAATATGCAGGTTATATTGTAGATATCAACTTGTTAAAAAGATTATTTGGTTCAAAAAAACTAAACGGAAAAAACACAGCAAAACTACTTAGAAATTCAGTAACGCATGGAATTAACGAGCGTGCAGTAATCGAAATATTAGAACGATGGAATGAATTGTTTGATGATATGAATGATTTTCTTAATTTAGTAAGAATGCAATGACATATTTATTTCATCTTAAGTTAAAATTATCCTTGACTAGATAGAATTAAGCGATATAATTAGTGTAGTTTTGAATATGAAAGAGAAGCAAAGGCGCTTCGAGCTTATTGGCTCGAAGTGCCTCTTTATTTGCGCGTTCTCTGAGCCATGCACATATGCAGGGCATATGTGCAGAATCTGAGATTATATCTAAGTGCTTGCACTTAAAGATAATAATCGCAGATTCTGAAATATGTGCGTAGCACATATGTATATGGCGAAGAGCGCGACATGAAATAAGTCGCGAATCGACTTATGAATGGTTCGCGTAGCGACTTATGAATAGTCTACAAACGGTTTATAAATGTATAAAAAAAGGAGAAATCACATGAACCAGCTTGCAGTGGATGACAAGCTCCACGAGGAATGTGGAGTTTTCGGAATCTATTCTTTATCCGGCGAAGATGTGGCACAGGATATCTATTATGGACTTATTGCACTTCAGCATAGAGGTCAGGAGGCGGCGGGAATAGCTGTATCTGATACGGAAGGTCCGATGGGCAATCTCAACCTCAAGAAGGATATGGGACTTGTGAGTGAGGTGTTCCATGAGGCCGATCTGGAAAAGTTGAAGGGTAATATCGGTGTAGGTCATGTCAGGTACTCGACTACAGGCGGAAGTGTAGTCGAAAATGCTCAGCCCTTCGCGATGAACTATATCAAGGGAACACTTTCTCTGGTTCATAATGGCAATATAGTAAATGCCTCCGAGCTTAAGGAGGAGCAGATGTATCGTGGTCTTGCACACTATACTACCTCGGATACTGAGGTGCTTGCCTATGAAATAATCGGAGAGAGAGTTAAGACCGGTACAATAGAGGATGCTATCAAAAATGCAGCTGCAAAGCTTCGTGGTGGCTATGCAGTTGTGGTAAACAGCCCGAGAAAGCTGATCGGAATCAGAGATCCCTTCGGAATAAAGCCGCTTGTGCTGGGAAGAAAGCTGAATCACAGTATAGATAGAAGTATTCTTGAAGAAAACGAAGAGAAGACAGCAGTGCGCGAACTTTATTCATATATCCTTTCTTCTGAAAGTGCTGCCATTACTTCAGTAGGCGGAGAGGTCATAAGAGATGTGGAGCCGGGTGAGGTTATCTCAATTACCAAGGATGGCGTTGCATCTGACAAGAGTCTCTGTCAGGAGAAGCGCGCACACTGTATCTTTGAGTATATCTATTTTGCAAGAAATGATTCTGTGATGGATGGGATCGAGGTGCATGAGGCACGTATAAATGCCGGCAGGGCACTTGCAAGGAAATCAAAGGTGGATACTGATATCGTAGTGGGAGTTCCGGAGTCGGGAATACCGGCTGCTGAGGGATATGCACTTGAGTCGGGGATTCCATTTGCTCATGCATTTCATAAAAACAGTTATATCGGACGAAGCTTTATCAAGCCCACCGATAAAGAAAGACAGACCGCTGTACACATGAAGCTGAGCGTTATAAACAGCGTTGTTAAGGATAAGAATATCGTTATTATCGATGACTCCATAGTGCGTGGTACGACTATGAGGCAGCTGATCGAAATGCTTCGCTCAGCCGGGGCCAGATCTGTTCATGTCAGGATCAGCTCGCCACCGTTCCTGTATCCATGCTACTACGGAACCGATGTTCCGACATCGAAGCAGCTTATAGCCTCACGCCATTCAAGTGAAGAGGTGTGCAGAAGCGTAGGTGCTGATTCACTGGAGTATCTTGGTATAGAGGATTTTAAGAGTATGGTAGGTGATCTGCCTATATGTACGGCATGCTTTACGAATGAATATCCGGTGTGATTTAATTTGTTTTTCTGATTTTTGATAAATACCATCTGAACTTGCGATTTTAGTTGTGAGTCAGGTGGTGTTTTTATTACCACATTTTATAAAATGATATTGCGCTTATTTTATCAAGTGTTATTGCTACTATTTTATCAATATTTGCAATTTTTGACTAAAATTGCTATAATAGTAGCAACGGAGGAATGATATATGGATGCGGATTATATTTGGGAAACTCCTACGGAGATTGATCAGGAAATAGCAAAGAGAATAAAAATAATAAGAAAAAGAAAAAAGATCACACAAAAAGAATTATCAGATCGCTCAAATGTCAGTTATGGTTCTCTCAAAAAATTTGAGCAGACGGGAGACATTTCTCTGAAATCACTGACTAAAATAGCGATTGAACTTGGTGTGATCAACGAACTAAAATCACTTTTTTCCGGAATACCATATGGCAGCATAGAGGAGGTTATTAATGAGCGTTAAATCCCTCGATGTTTTTTATAAAGGCAGGATAGTTGGTACTCTTGCCGAAACAGCAGATAGAAGGGGGGCATTTCAATATAGTGATGATTGGCTGAATGACGGTTTTTCAATCAGCCCTTTTTCACTGCCTTTAAAGTCAGATGTCTTCGTCCCTTCGATGGATTCCAGAGAGTATTTCAGAGGAATGTTTGGTGTGTTTGCTGATAGTCTTCCCGATAGCTGGGGAGAGCTTCTTCTTGATAGAATACTTCTTAAAAATGGAATCAGAAGAGAAGAAATAGGTTCTCTCGACAGGCTTGCATATGTGGGAAGTTCCGGAATGGGTGCACTGGAATATTATCCTTCAAAAAAATCTGATTTTTCATTTGATGGAATTGATTATGATATGATAGCAAAAGAATGTGATAAGATTCTTTCTTCAAAGCCTTCTGATAAACTGGACATGCTATATAATCTGGGAGGTTCAAGCGGTGGAACCAGACCGAAGATCCTGATCAGTGATAACAATAAGGAGTGGATCATCAAATTTCCTTCAAGCAGAGATCCTAAAAACAGCGGCAGAAGAGAGTATGACTATTCTCTTTGTGCTAAAAAATGTGGGATTTTAATGACAGAAACAAAGCTTGTTCCATCAAAAATATGTAAGGGATATTTTAAAACCGAAAGATTTGACAGGAAAGATGGAGAAAGATTATTCAGCATTACATTTGCCGGACTTTTGGAGGCAGACTATAGAGCTCCATCATGTGACTATTCTACGTATATGAAGTTAATAAATATCCTTACTAAAGAAGATAATAAACAGCTGGAGCAGATGTTCAGGGTGATGTGTTTTAATGTATATGCACATAATCTGGATGATCATACTAAAAACTTCTCTTTTATAAGACGGGATAATAAATGGAGTCTGGCTCCTGCATATGATCTGACATATAGTGATACATATTTTGGAGAGCATACTACATCGGTAAATGGAAAAGGACAGGGAATATCTGACGAGGATTTATTGAAAGTAGGAACCGATGCCGGATTAAAACAAAACAAATGTAAAGAAATATTGGAGGAAATTAAATCTAATATTTAGATGATTGAAGAGTGATCAGGAGGGTGTAGTATGTCATTAAGTAGTTTTATGTTTTGTAAACTGTGCCAAAAGTCAGATGCAAAAAGAGATGAGGGACTGAAGATTCCTGAAGATATTGAATACGTTCGGGATATAAGATACGGAAGAAATATAAAATATCATACACTTGATATTTGCTGGCCTAAAGCTAAAAAATCAGAAAAGCTTCCGGTCATAATCAGTATTCATGGCGGTGGGTATGTTTATGGAAGCAAGGAAGTATATCAGTTTTATGCAGCAAGTCTTGCAGGTAAGGGCTTTACAGTTATCAATTTCAATTACAGGCTTGCACCGAAATATCATTTTCCTGCGCCGCTGGAGGATATAACCTTGGTGATCAAGTGGATGATGAAGCATAAAGAGGATTATCCGATTGATACAGAAAATGTATTTCTTGTGGGAGACTCGGCCGGGGCTCAGCTGGCGAGCCAGTATGGTGTTATTTATTCAAGTAAAGAATACAGACAAATAATGGGCTTTAGAAGACCGAAGATAAATATCAGAGCATTAGGTTTATGCTGTGGTTTATATAATCTGAAAAAAGATATCGAGGAAAACGGATGCAGAGGACTTATGAAGGATTATCTGACTTCGAAACCATTTAGTTTCGGAGAAAAGCTGGATATCCTGGAGCATATAGACAGTAATTATCCGCCGGTTTATATGTTTAGTTCTAAGGGTGATTTTCTGCTGAAGAACTGTGAAACTATGGCTGAATATCTGAAGTCAAAGGGCGTGGAATGTGAGTACGAGATATTCGGAACTGAGAAAACAGGTCATGTATTTCACGTTAATATGAGAGATGAGTACAGTGACGAAGCCAACACAAAACAGATGAACTTCTTTATTAATAAAATTAAGTAAATTTGTTCTTGACTTTTGAAAATAAAGTTATATACTATTATTAGTTTTGAAAATTTTACAGATATAAAAAAAGAAGCAAAGGCGCTTTGAACCATAGGTTCAGAGCGCCTTCTTTGCGTAGCACATATGTATATGGCGAGAATCGCGACATGAAATAAGTCACGAAGTGACTTATGAATGCGACTAAGGAGGAAATAATTATGAATGGTAAACTTGAGGAAATCAGAAGAAAGGGTTTATATGACGCATCATTTGAACATGACAACTGTGGTATAGGTGCGATCATCCAGATGGATGGCAAGGCAAGTCATCAGCTTGTTGCTGATGCGCTCAGTATAGTTGAGAACCTTGAGCACCGTGCAGGTAAGGATGCAACCGGTGAGACCGGTGATGGTGTAGGTATTCTTACTCAGATTCCTCATACATTTTTCGTAAGAAAGCTGAAGGAGCAGGGGATAGAGCTTCCCTCTAGAAGGCAGTACGGTGTCGGTATGTTCTTCTTCCCTGATAGTGATCTGGAGAGAAGACAGGCTAAGTCTATGTTTGAGATCATCACAAAGAAGGCTGGTATGAGCATCCTCGGATGGAGAAAGGTTGATATTCATCCGAATGTACTTGGAACAAAAGCAAGAGAGTGTATGCCGGCTATCGAACAGGTGTTTATTGAAAGACCTGAGGGCTTTGAAACTGATCTTGATTTTGACCGTCAGCTTTACATCATCCGCCGCGAGTTCGAGCAGAGTAATATCAATACTTACGTTCCTTCTCTTTCCTGCAGAACTATTGTTTACAAGGGTATGTTTCTGGTTGGCCAGCTCAGAACATTTTTTGAGGATCTTACTGCAGAGGATTTTGAATCAGCTATTGCGATGGTACATTCAAGATTTTCTACTAACACAAATCCTAGCTGGAACAGAGCTCATCCTAACCGCTTTATGGTTCATAACGGTGAGATAAATACGATAAAGGGAAATGCAGACAAGATGCTTGCAAGAGAAGAGACTATGCATTCAAAGCTTTTCTCTTCAGAGGATATGACCAAGGTTCTTCCGGTCATCTCATCAAGCGGTTCTGATTCAGCTATGCTGGATAACACACTTGAGTTCCTTGTGATGAGCGGTATGGATCTTCCGCTTGCAGCGATGATAGCTATCCCTGAGCCTTGGGCTCATAACGAGACTCTTTCACAGGAGGAGAGAGACTTCTATCAATACTATGCAACTATGATGGAGCCATGGGATGGACCTGCATCAATCCTCTTCTCAGATGGTGATGTGATGGGGGCAATTCTGGATCGTAACGGACTCAGACCATCCCGCTATTATGTAATGGATGACAGACGTCTCATACTTTCATCTGAGGTTGGAGTTCTTCCACTCGATGAGAAGCATATCATTATGAAGGAGAGACTTCATCCCGGCAAGATGCTCCTGGTTGATACAAAGGAAGGTAAGCTTTACGGCGATGAGGAGATAAAGGAGAGGTATGCTCATAAGGAGCCATACGGTGAGTGGCTGAATATGAGTCTTCTTGAACTTAAGGATATCAAGATTCCAAATGAGAAGGTTCCTGCAATTCTCGGAAATGACAGAAAGAAGCTGCAGAAAGCATTTGGCTATACCTATGAAAATTATCATGAAGGAATCAGAACTATGGCGCTGAATGGTTCTGAGCAGATAGGCTCTATGGGAGTTGATACACCGATAGCTGCTTTGTCGCAGGAGAATCAGCCGCTTTTCTATTATTTCAAGCAGCTGTTTGCGCAGGTTACAAATCCTCCTATCGATGCTGAAAGAGAGAAGATAGTTACCTCGAGAACTGTTTATGTCGGAAAGAACGGAAATCTTCTTGAGGAGAAGGCGGAGAACTGCCACGTTCTCAGAATTCATAATCCGATCCTTACAGATCTGGATATGCTTAAAATAAAGCATCTCGACAAGGACGGCATCAAGTCCGCAGAGGTTTCGCTCCTTTATTACAAGAGCACACCGATGAAGAGAGTGCTGGATCATCTGTTCGTTGAGGTTGATAAGGCATATAGAGAGGGTGCAAGTATTCTCATACTTTCCGACAGGGGAGTAGATGAAAATCATGTCGCAATCCCATCACTTCTTGCAGTTTCTGCGGTACATAAACATTTGGTAGAAACAAAGAAATGTACTGCGATGTCACTTATCCTCGAGTCAGGTGAGCCACGTGAGGTTCATCATTTTGCAACGCTTCTCGGCTACGGTGCTTCAGCGGTGAATCCGTATCTGGCACATAGCACGATTCAGGAGCTTATCGATGACGGACTTCTTGACAAGGATTATTATGCGGCAGTTGAGGACTATGACAGTGCTGTTCTCAGCGGTATCGTAAAGATCGCATCGAAGATGGGAATATCAACGATAAGGTCTTATCAGGGCTCGAAGATATTTGAGGCTATCGGTATCTCAGAGGATGTTATAAATGAATACTTCCCGGGCACTGTAAGCCGTGTTGGCGGAATAACGCTTGAGGACATCGGAAGAAATCAGGATGCACAGCATTCGAGAGCATTTGATCCACTGGGACTTCCTGTTGATCTCGAGCTTGACTCTGTGGGACGTCATAAGTTCAGAAGTCAGGGTGAGAATCACAGATATAATCCTCAGACGATACATATGCTTCAGCTGGCAACCAGAGAAGGAAAGTATGACAAGTTTAAAGAGTACACTTCGATGGTTGATGCCGAGAAGACGGGCTATCTCAGAAGTCTTATTGATTTCAACTTCCCGGAGTCGGGAGTCTCGCTTGATGAGGTTGAGAGTGAGGAGTCGATTGTTCAGAGATTTAAAACAGGTGCTATGTCCTACGGTTCTATATCAGAGGAAGCACATCAGACGCTTGCAATTGCAATGAATCATCTGCATGGTAAGTCAAACAGTGGTGAGGGTGGTGAAAGCGATGAGAGAATCGCATCAGCCGGCACAGCAAATGACAGAAGCTCTGCTATAAAGCAGGTTGCAAGTGGAAGGTTTGGTGTAACTAGCAAGTACCTCGTAAGTGCAAGAGAGATACAGATTAAAATGGCGCAAGGCGCAAAGCCGGGTGAGGGAGGTCATCTTCCTGGTAAAAAGGTTTATCCTTGGATTGCAAAGACTCGTCACTCAACACCGGGTGTAAGTCTTATATCACCTCCGCCACACCATGATATCTACTCAATCGAGGATCTGGCACAGCTGATATATGATCTGAAAAATGCAAATAAGCACGCTCGTATATCTGTAAAGCTTGTATCTGAGGCGGGAGTCGGAACAGTTGCAGCCGGTGTTGCAAAGGCCGGTGCGGAGGTTGTTCTGGTATCGGGATATGATGGCGGAACCGGAGCGGCACCACTCAGTTCGATCCACAACGCAGGGCTTCCATGGGAGATGGGACTTGCAGAGACTCATCAGACGCTTGTGGCAAACGGACTTAGAAATCAGGTTGTTATCGAGACAGACGGAAAGCTTATGAGCGGCCGTGATGTAGCAATAGCTGCAATACTCGGTGCGGAGGAATTCGGATTTGCTACAGCTCCGCTTGTAACTATGGGCTGCGTAATGATGAGAGTATGCCAGAACGATACCTGTCCGATGGGTGTTGCAACTCAGAATCCTGAGCTGAGAAAGCGCTTCAGAGGAAAGCCTGAGTACGTTGAAAACTTCATGCTCTTTATCGCTAGAGAGCTTCGTGAATATATGGCTCGTCTTGGAGTCAGAACTGTTGAGGAACTGGTCGGAAGAACAGATCTGCTTAAGGTTAAGGAAGGACTTGATGACAAGGAGTCACGTATATGTCTGGACAAGGTTCTATACGATATGTCAGGTGTAGACAGAGACCTTCAGACCTTCCATCCTGAGCTTAAGTATGACTTCAAGCTTGAGGAGACAAAGGATGAATCAGTGCTTCTTAAGTCGAAGAAGATAAAGGATGTTTTGAAGAATGCCGCAAAGAGAGACGAGGCTGAAGGAAGTAGTGACTGCAGTCTCAGCATTAAACTCACAAACGTGGATAGAACATTTGGCACACTTCTCGGAGCTGAGATAACGAGACAGTATCCGGAGGGACTTCCTGAGGATACGATCAAGATTGACTGCATAGGTTCAGGCGGACAGAGCTACGGTGCATTTATTCCGAAGGGACTTACACTTAATCTGGTTGGAGACAGTAACGATTATTTCGGAAAGGGTCTTTCAGGCGGAAAGCTGATCATAAAGGCACCGGCAGAAGCAAAGTATGATCCTGAAGAAAATATCATCATCGGAAATGTGGCGCTTTACGGTGCGACATCAGGAGAGGCCTACATCGCCGGTATGGCTGGTGAGAGATTCTGTATCAGAAATTCAGGTGCAACTGCAGTGGTTGAAGGCGTCGGTGAGCACGGATGCGAGTACATGACCGGTGGACGTGCAGTAATACTCGGACCTACCGGTAAGAACTTTGCAGCCGGAATGAGTGGTGGAATCGCCTATGTTTATGACGAGAATAACACACTTTATAAGAACCTGAATAAGCAGCTTGTCAGCATGGAGAAGCTTGAATATAAAAACGACATCGAAGAGCTGAGACGCATAATCGAAAATCATGTTAAGTATACAGGCTCGAAAAAAGGTCAGGTAATACTGGATAACTTCGATGAAAATGTTGAACATTTCAAGAAGATAATACCTTCTGACTATAAAGAAATGCTCAGGCTTACCGCAGAGTGCGAAGAGCAGGGCATGGATCACGAGCACGCGCAGATAGAAGCATTTACAAAACTCGTTGGATAGTAAAGGAATTGATATATGGGAAAGATAACAGGCTTTTTAGAATATGAAAGAAAGGATGGCCCGGTTGTGCCGGAGGAGGAACGTATCAAGAACTTCCTCGAATTCCACGGACGCCTTACTCAGGAGGAACAGCAGAAGCAGGCGGCGCGTTGTATGGATTGCGGTGTACCGTTCTGTCAGGCAGGTATGATGATCGCGGGTATGGCTTCGGGCTGTCCACTTCACAATCTTGTGCCGGAGATAAATGATCTGGTGTTTAGAGGGGATATGGAGAAGGCTTATGAAAGACTCTCCATAACTCACGGCTTTCCGGAGTTTACCTCGCGAGTTTGTCCTGCACTTTGCGAAAATGCATGTACCTGCGGACTTTATCAGGAGAGTGTTGCAACAAAGGAAAATGAAAAATCAGTTATAGAGTATGCTTATGAACATGGTCTGGTGAAGGAGACAGCTCCTGAGACGCGTACCGGAAAGAAGGTCGCAGTTGTCGGAAGTGGTCCTTCGGGATTAGCTGCTGCACAGCTTCTTAACAGGAGAGGTCATGAGGTCACAGTTTACGAACGAAGTGACAGGGTTGGTGGACTTCTTCGTTATGGCATTCCGAATATGAAGCTTGATAAGTCTGTGATTGATAGACGCGTTAAGCTTATGGAAGAGGCTGGGATTAAGTTTGTAGTAAATACTGATGTCTCAGGTGATGGAAGTCATGGCATAAATGATGGAAGCAAAGGAGCAAAGGTCGGCAGTGCTGTAAATATCGTAAGTGCAGATGAATTAAAAGATAAGTTCGATGCTGTTATACTCGCCTGCGGTGCTTCCAACCCAAGAGATATAAAAGCTCCGGGAAGAGAGGCTGAAGGGATATACTTTGCGGTGGACTTTCTTGGAAATGTGACTAAGTCGCTTCTTGATTCGGATTTTGCCATTTTAGATGATCTTCAAAATGATAAGAAGAAATCAAAAGGCTTCGGAAATGTAATAGATAAGGTCTACGGAAAGAATGTCATCGTAATCGGTGGTGGTGATACCGGAAATGATTGCGTCGGAACATCGATAAGACTTGGAGCAAAGTCTGTTACCCAGCTTGAGATGATGCCTTGTCCTCCGGAAAAAAGACTGGACTCAAATCCATGGCCTGAGTGGCCTCGAATTTTGAAGACTGACTATGGTCAGGAAGAGGCTATATATAAATTCGGACATGATCCTCGTATATATCAGACAACTGTTAAACAGTTTATTAAGGATGAAAAAGGAAAGCTTAGCGCGGTAGAAATCATTTCGCTTAAGCCTGAGAAGGATGAAAAAACAGGCAGGATGAATATGGTTCCTGTCGAGGGAAGTGAGAAGACACTTCCTGCAGAGCTTGTACTTATAGCGGCCGGCTTCCTCGGAAGTGAAAGCTATGTAACTGAAGGCTTCGGAGTAGAAGTAGATGGCAGGACAAATGTAAAGACTGAGCCGGGACATCATGCCGCAGAAATAAAGAAAACTGATAAAAGCAAGGCGTCGGATGAGGCCAGGATATATACAGCCGGAGATATGCACAGAGGACAGTCACTCGTAGTCTGGGCTATCGCTGAAGGAAGAAAAGCCGCCTGTGAGGTAGATCGGGATCTCATGTGGTAGCCGAGCATCACACAAGGTCTGACAGCTTCTTTGAATAGAAGAAGTCGTGTATCAGTTCGTTATATTCGTTCCACATAGGAAGGGTTTTACATTTGCCCTTCCTATTACATTTGTAGGATTTGTCTGCGAGGCACGCAACGGGAGCTAGTGTTCCCTCTGATGCTTCGATGATTTCTCCGATTGTGTATTTTTCCGGGGAGCGGTTCAGACTGTAACCACCGCCTTTTCCGCTAGCGCTAGTAACGAGTCCGGCAGTTACGAGAGTTTTCACAATTATCTCCAGATATTTTTTGGAAATGTCCTGTCTCTCGGATATATCCTTCAGAGGGATAAGTCCCTTATCTTTGTTTTCTGCAAGGTCAATCATTACTCTTATCGCATAACGTCCTTTTGTGGAAATCATTTACTATTCCCCTTTTCTTATTATATTTAAAACCTAAGCTGATTATCCTACAAACTGCTAGGTAAAACAAGAGGTATTTTGTGGTTATAGGCTGAGCCTATAACGAGCTATAGTTTTAAACCTATTGACTGAGTAGGTTATTGATGATAAGATTCACATCGTAGCAACTGGAAAAACCGATAACCAAAAACAAGGTTGCGTGAGATCAGAGGAAGGAGGCGTAAGCAGATGAAGTACGTGTTCACAGATAATAAAAATTTTCATATGTGTTGTTGTCGAATGCAAAACTCCCGGGCATGTATTATGGCTGGTAGCTTAAAGTGTCGATGTATGCGCCTCGATAAAGTAAGCTGATCGAAAGATTGACCAGAACCATTTGCCCGGGAGAGAAAAGCTTCCTGGGCTATTTTTAACCAAAGAGGGAAACCTGAGAAATTATTAAAAAAAGGGATACTTATTTATTATTAAGAAAAGAAAGAGGTATTAGATATGAGCGATTACAGATTTGAAACAAAGCAGTTACACGTTGGACAGGAGCAGTCAGATCCTACTACAGATTCCAGAGCAGTTCCTATTTATCAGACAGTTGCATATACATTCCATAATGCTAAGCATGCAGCAGACAGATTTGGTCTTGCTGATCCGGGAAATATATATGGCAGACTTACAAACTCAACTCAGGGAGTTCTTGAGGAGAGAATAGCAGCTCTTGAAGGCGGTAGCGCAGCACTTGCAGTAGCATCCGGTGCAGCTGCTATAGCATATACCATAGAAGCACTTGCAGCAAACGGTGGTCACATCGTGGCTCAGAAAACAATCTATGGCGGAACCTACAATCTGCTTGAACATACATTTAAGCAGTTCGGAATCACATCAACTTTTGTAGATGTAAATAACCTGGATGAGTTAAAGGCAGCAATCCAGGATAATACAAGAGCTATCTTTATTGAAACACTTGGAAATCCTAACAGTGATATACCTGATATCGAGACTATCGCAGGAATAGCACATAGTGCCGGATTACCACTTGTTATAGATAACACCTTTGGTACCCCATATCTTATCAGACCTATTGAGTACGGAGCAGATATCGTTATCCACTCTGCAACAAAGTTCATCGGTGGCCACGGAACCACTCTGGGCGGAGTTATCGTAGAGTCAGGTAAGTTCGACTGGTCAGCATCAGGAAAGTATCCAAATATAGCAGCCCCTAACCCAAGCTATCATGGCATATCTTTCTATGATGCGGTCGGTCCAGCAGCATTTGTTACATACATAAGGGCTATACTCCTTCGTGATACCGGTGCATCTATATCACCATTCAACGCATTCCTTCTTCTTCAGGGTGTTGAGACACTTTCACTCAGACTCGAGAGACATGCAGAGAATGCAAAGAAGGTTGTAGAGTTCCTTGCTAAACATCCAAAAGTAGCAAAGGTTAATCATCCTCTTCTTGAGGATCATCCTAATCATGATCTGTACAAGAAATATTTCCCAAATGGCGGTGGCTCTATCTTCACATTTGAAATCAAGGGCGGTAAGGAAGAGGCCTGGAAGGTTATCGATAACCTGAAGATATTCTCAATCCTTGCAAATGTAGCTGATGTAAAGAGTTTGGTTATTCATCCTGCATCAACAACACATTCACAGCTTTCAGAAGAAGAGCTTCTTGCAAATGATATCAAGCAGAGTACAATCAGACTCTCAATCGGTACAGAGCATATCGATGATATCATTGAAGATCTTGATCAGGCACTCGCATCAATCTAAGTAGTGAGGCCCTCCCGGAAAATAAAATGCATTCCTGCTCGCAGGAAAAAGTGTTATAATCCTATATAAACTATGGCAAAGAAAATAAGGAGAATAAAAATATGAGCAAGATATATAAGGGAACAACTGAACTCATAGGTAACACACCTCTTGTTGAGGTAGCAAATATAGAGAAGGAACTTGGACTCGAGGCGACTATACTCGTAAAGCTTGAGTACCTGAATCCTGCCGGAAGCGTTAAGGATCGTATCGCAAAGGCTATGATCGAGGACGCTGAGGAGAAGGGACTCTTAAAGGAAGGCTCAGTTATTATCGAGCCAACCAGTGGTAATACAGGTATTGGACTTGCATCAATCGCAGCTTCAAAGGGTTATCGTATAATCCTTACAATGCCTGAGACTATGAGTGTTGAGAGAAGAAACATACTTAAGGCTTATGGTGCTGAGATAGTACTTACAGAAGGCGCAAAGGGAATGAAGGGAGCTATCGAAAAAGCAAATGAGCTTGCAAATGAGATAGATGGCGGTTTCATCCCAGGACAGTTCGTAAACCCTGCAAACCCGGCAATCCACAAGGCTACTACAGGTCCGGAAATCTGGAATGATACAGATGGAAATGTAGATATCTTCATAGCAGGTGTCGGAACCGGCGGTACTGTAACAGGTGTAGGTGAGTATCTGAAGTCTAAGAAGCCTGATGTCAAGGTTGTTGCACTTGAGCCGGAAGATTCACCGGTACTTTCAGAAGGAAGAGCCGGAGCACATAAGATACAGGGAATCGGTGCAGGTTTTGTCCCTGACGTACTTAATACCGATATATTTGATGAGGTATTCAAAGCACCGAATGAGGATGCATTTGAAACAGCAAAGCTTCTTGCTAAGAAAGAGGGTATCTCTGTAGGTATCTCTTCAGGAGCTGCTCTTTTCGGAGCAATCCAGCTCGCAAAGAAGCCTGAGAATAAGGGTAAGGTTATAGTAGCTCTTCTTCCGGATAGCGGAGACAGATATTATTCCACAGCTCTGTTTAATTAAAATGTATAGGATATTATAATAAGAAAGAACCCCGACGCCGTTTTAAGGTGTCGGGGTTCTTTGTGTGCCCTCGCGGAGCCTGTTTATTTAACATGAACAGTTTCCATATGAGTCTGCGCTATATCCATAGCAGCCTTGTCATTTAGATCACCTGATGTAGTGATTGCGGCCTTACAAATCGGGCAATTTCCATGCTGCACTATATAGCCTATACAGTAAAGCATAGCAAAGCCTGTACCAAAAGCTCTAATGATCTCGTCGGCTTCATCTGATCCACCGGTTACCGTTTCCAGCTCATTCATATCTAACTTGCTGGTTTCCTTAAGGTCTACTCCCCTCATTTTAGCTATCTTTTCCACATCAATACTCTTATCAATCATTTTTACATCCTCCTTATTTTTAAATGTTTTTTGCTACAAAAATATATGTGATTTGTCTTTTGTTACTCACATTTTATAATATCATATGTCACAGAATTGTCATAGAGATAAAAATAATCTTGACTTTTATTTTTAAAGTTATATACTGGTATTTGTTAATAAAATAAACATCAAAAGGATGAAGCAAAGGCGCTTCGGAATACATAGGGATAGTGCCCCTATTGATTCCGAAGCGTCTTTTCATTTTTATTACAAAGCGTAGTGAAACAGTATAGAAAACGATTAGCAAAAATGAAAGGGGAATCAAAATGGCAAAGTTTATCTTCGTAACAGGTGGTGTAGTATCGGGACTGGGAAAGGGAATTACCGCAGCGTCTCTCGGACGCCTTTTGAAGGCTAGAGGCTTCAAGGTAGCGGCGCAGAAGCTGGATCCTTATATAAATGTTGACCCCGGAACCATGAGTCCTTATCAGCATGGAGAGGTTTATGTTACAGAGGATGGAGCCGAGACGGATCTGGACCTGGGACATTATGAGAGATTTATAGACGAGAATCTGAATAAGTATTCCAATCTTACCTCCGGTAAGGTTTATTGGAACGTCCTGAATAAGGAGCGTCAGGGAAAGTACCTGGGCTCAACGGTGCAGGTTATCCCGCATATCACAAATGAAATCAAGGACTTTGTTTACAGAGTCGGAAATGAATCAGATGCTGATATAGTCATCACCGAAATAGGTGGAACAATCGGTGATATGGAATCACAGCCGTTTATAGAGGCTGTTCGTCAGATATCTCTAGAGGTTGGAAAAGAGAACTCTCTTTTCATACACGTAACACTTGTTCCCTTCCTGCATGGTTCCGATGAACATAAGTCAAAGCCAACACAGCACTCTGTAAAGGAGCTTCAAGGAATGGGAGTTCGTCCGGACATAATCGTGCTCAGGTGCGATGAACCGCTGGAGCCAAATATATTTAAGAAGATATCCATGTTCTGTAACGTAAAGGAGGACTGCGTTATAGAGAACAGAACCCTTCCGAGTCTGTACGAGGCACCTCTTATGCTTGAGGATGCGGGGCTTGCGAATGTGGTCTGCCGGGAGCTGGGGCTCGAAGCAGGAGAGCCGGATCTGACCGAATGGAAAAAGCTGGTGGCAAATATCGAAAATATGCATAAGGAAATAACCATTGGTCTGGTTGGTAAGTATATCCAGCTACATGACGCATATCTATCAGTTGCAGAGGCTCTTCGTCATGCCGGCTACGGCTTTGGTGTGGATGTAAAAATCGAGTGGATCGATTCCGAAGAGATAGACCATTCAAATGTAGATATGAAGCTTCAGCATCTTCAGGGAATAATTGTTCCGGGTGGCTTCGGCGATAGAGGTGTAGAGGGAATGATCCTTGCTGCCCAGTTTGCACGAACACACAAGATTCCTTATTTTGGAATATGCCTCGGAATGCAGATAGCAGTTATTGAGTTTGCAAGAAACGTAGCAGGACTTAAGGATGCATGCTCGGGAGAATTCCACGATGCAACCGGCACCAAGGTTATCGACTTTATGCCGGGACAGTCTGACAGCGTAGATAAGGGTGGAACTCTGAGACTCGGAAGCTACCCTTGTGTAGTAACTAAGTCTACCATACTTGAAGAGTGTTATCTGTCCGAGCTGGATAATGCTGCGGAGGGTAGTGTCAGCACAGAGAAGACAGCAGATGGAAAGCTCCTTATTCATGAGAGACATCGTCATAGATACGAATTCAATAATGATTATAAAGAAAAGTTGACCGGTGCAGGACTTGTTATCTCTGGCCAGTCACCTGATGGAAATCTGGTAGAGACGGTTGAGGTGTCAGACCATCCGTTCTTTGTTGGCGTGCAGTATCACCCTGAGTTTAAATCGCGTCCAAATCGTCCACATCCGGTCTTTAAAAAATTTATCGAAAGTGCTATAGTCTTTATGACGAAAAAAGCATAAGCATGAAGGGCACTGTTCAGACAAGGCTCGTGAATGCATATATCACATCATATTAAAAAGAATGGAAGTGCAAAATGTCATCTTATAACAAAAAACTTATCTTAGAGGACGGGAGTGAGTACCTCGGCTATGGCTTCGGCGCAGACAAAGAAGCAGTGTGTGAGATAGTATTTAACACATCAATGGTCGGCTATCAGGAAATCATTTCCGATCCATCCTACACGGATCAGGCAATCGTAATGTCCTATCCGCTCATCGGAAACTATGGAATAACAGATGAGGACTTCGAGAGTAAAATGATTAATCTCGGAGCTCTTATTGTGCGAGAGGTAAATGAGTTTCCATCGAATTTCCGTTTCACGAGAACTCTTTCAGAACTCCTTGAGGACTCTGATGTTCCGGGAGTTTACGGAGTTGATACGAGAAAGCTTGTAAGAAGTATAAGAGATAACGGTTCGGGAAAGGTCCTCATAACTGATATAAGTACCACGAAGGAAGAGGGACTTAAGAAGCTGAGAGAAACTGAACTTAGACGTGATGCGGTTGAGAGATGCAGCTGTAAGAAGAGATGGTATGCAAGAACCTCAAATCATAAGTTCAGTGTTGTTGCAATCGACTGCGGAATGAAGATGAATATCGTTAGAGAGCTTAATTCACACGGCTGCAACGTAACAGTTGTTCCTTACAATACACCTGCAGAGGAAATCATGAAAATGAATCCTGATGGACTGTTCATTTCAAACGGTCCCGGAGATCCTGAGGATGTACCTGAGGTTATAGAGACACTTAAGACTCTTAAAGGAAAGCTTCCTATGTTTGGAATATGTCTCGGACATCAGCTGATAGCACTTGCTCACGGAGCAAAGACCTACAAGCTTAAGTTCGGTCATCGTGGAGGAAATCATCCGGTTAAGGATCTGGCAACAGGAAAAATAGAAATAACAAGTCAGAATCACAGCTATGCGGTAGATGATTCAACAGTTGAGGGAACAGGTCTTAAGGTGTCACACATTAACCTGCTTGATAATACTGTAGAGGGACTCTGTAATTATGATATGACTGAGGAGGCTGCAACAGAGCCGGCAGATGCTAAAGCTTTTGAACCAAGGATATTCTCTGTTCAGTATCATCCGGAGAGTGCGCCTGGACCACAGGACAGTACTTACCTGTTTGATAGATTTATCAGCAATATGCAGCTGAGTAAGGATAGTAAGAATTAGTATATCTTGAAAAATGAGTTTAAATAAAAATCTGATTATATAAAAGGAAAAGAAGATGCCAAAAAGAACTGATTTACACAAAATACTTGTTATCGGATCCGGTCCGATAGTTATCGGTCAGGCTGCGGAGTTTGACTATGCGGGTACACAGGCCTGTCTCGCGCTTAAAGAGGAGGGCTACGAGGTTGTCCTTGCAAACTCAAATCCTGCAACTATTATGACGGATACAATGATTGCCGATAAGGTTTATATGGAACCGCTTACTCTTGAATATATGGCTCGTATCTGCCGTTTTGAGAGACCGGACGCAATCGTTCCGGGAATAGGTGGACAGACAGGACTTAACCTAGCGATGCAGCTGAATGATAAAGGCGTTCTCAAGGAGTGTGAGATAGAGCTTCTTGGAACAGACGCCGCAAGTATCAGATGCGCTGAGGATAGAGAGCAGTTTAAGGAGCTCTGTGAGAAGCTGGGTGAGCCGGTTGTTCCTTCAGAGATCACATATACAGTTGAGGAAGGACTGAAGGCTGCAGAGGATATAGGCTATCCTGTAATCCTGAGACCTGCATTTACCCTGGGAGGAACCGGTGGAGGATTTGCAAATAATCCTGAAGAGATGGCCGAGATGATGAAGAACGCACTTGCTCTTTCTCCGGTACATCAGGTTCTTGTTGAGAAGAGTATCAAGGGCTATAAAGAGATAGAATACGAAGTAATGAGAGACGCGAACGATACAGCTCTCGTTGTCTGTAACATGGAGAACCTTGACCCTGTAGGAATCCATACAGGTGATTCGATAGTTGTTGCTCCTAGCCAGACACTTACAAATAAGGAGTATCATATGCTCCGTGACAGTGCGCTCAGAATTATCAGAGCACTTGGCGTAGAGGGTGGCTGTAACTGTCAGTTCGCACTTGATCCGGAGTCCTTTAACTACTATGTAATAGAAGTAAATCCTCGTGTATCCAGATCATCAGCACTTGCTTCAAAGGCAAGCGGATATCCGATCGCACGAGTTTCTGCAAAAATTGCTGTCGGAATGAATCTTGATGAGATACATCTTGCCAACACACCTGCATGCTTCGAGCCGACACTTGATTATGTCGTAACCAAGATGCCAAGATTCCCGTTTGATAAGTTCACTCTTGCTTCAAATGTACTTTCCACGCAGATGAAAGCAACAGGTGAAACAATGAGCGTCGGTCGTACTGCAGAGGAAAGTCTGCTGAAGGCTATCAGGTCTCTTGAGGATGGAAAGAATCATATACATCTTGCAAAGTTTGATGTGAAGAATCTCTCTGACAAGACGGATGAGAAGGAAGCAAAGGATGAGGCTATTGAAAAGCTTCTTACTTATATAGAGGATGGAACGGATGATCGTATCTATGCACTTTCACAGCTGATATGGCTGGGAGTGGATCTTCAGGTTATCTATAATAAGACCGGAATTGATATGTTCTTCCTTGATAAGATAAAGAACATAGTTGACTTCGAGAAGAAGATAGAAGCGAAGGCTAAGGAAAAGACGGATGATAAGTCTCTGGGAGATGTTCTGGACAGAGACATCGTTTACGAAGCAAAGAAGATGGGCTTCTCTGATTCTTACATCGCAGAGCTTGCAGGTGTAACTGAGGACGAGGTTTGGGAGCTTCGTAAGAGCTATGATATAAAGCCTGTATACAAAATGATCGATACCTGTGCCAGTGAGTTTGAAAGCTATGTTCCTTACTTCTATTCAACCTATGAGGAAGAGAATGAGTCCATAGTATCAGACAAGAAGAAGGTTATCGTTCTCGGTTCAGGTCCTATCAGAATCGGACAGGGTGTTGAGTTTGATTATTCAACAGTTCATGCCGTAAGAACAATCCACGACTTGGGCTATGAGGCAATCGTTATTAACAATAACCCTGAGACAGTTTCTACTGATTACACAACAGCAGATAAGCTCTATTTCGAGCCACTGACTGTTGAAGATATAATGAATATAATCGAGCTCGAGAAGCCTGAGGGTGTCATCACATCTCTTGGCGGTCAGACTGCTGTAAACCTTGCGGAGCCACTTGAGAAGAAGGGTGTGAAGATTATCGGAACCAGCTGTGAGGCTATCTTCAGAGCTGAGGACCGTGATGCATTTGAAAGCGTTATTGAATCTCTGGATATACCTCATCCGAAGGGTGTTGCCGTTACTGATATCGAGAGCGGAGTGGCAGCAGCTGAGAAGATCGGATATCCGGTACTTGTTCGTCCGAGCTTTGTACTTGGTGGTCGTGCGATGGAGATTGTTGCAAATGAAGAGATGCTCCGTCATTATCTGAAGACTGCCGTTGAGGTTGATGAGGACAGACCTGTTCTTGTTGATAAGTACATAGTCGGTAAAGAGGTTGAGGTGGATGCTGTCTGTGACGGAACAGACGTATTCCTTCCGGGAATTATGGAGCTGGTTGAGAGAACCGGTGTGCATTCGGGAGACAGTACCAGCGTTTATCCTCCTTATTCTATTTCGGAAAAGGTTAAGGATACTATTGCTGATTATACAAAGAAGCTTGGAATCGGAATCGGTATAGTCGGACTTTTCAACATACAGTTTATCGTTGATAAGAATGATGATGTTTATATCATTGAGGTTAATCCTCGTGGATCAAGAAGTGTTCCTTTCCTTTCAAAATCAACAGGCTACAGTCTTGTTGATATAGCTACAAAGGTCATGCTCGGACACAGCCTTAAGGAGCAGGAATATGTTGGAGTAGCACCTGAGGGCGGACTTAAGGTGATCGCTGCAGAGGCTGCTGCTGAAAAGATGAGCTCGGTTGAAAAGAAAAATGTAAGGAAATGGTATGTTAAAACTCCTGCATTTTCATTTGCAAAGCTGAATGGTATGGATCCGTATCTTTCACCTGAGATGAAGTCTACAGGTGAGGCAATCGGTTACGACAGAAGTCTTAAGAGAGCATTTTATAAGGCACTTCAGGCATCCGGAATCAAGATGAAGGAGTACGGAACCGTAATGGTTACTCTTGCCGATGAGGATAAGGAGGAAGCACTTCCGCTTGTAAGACGTTTCTACGAGCTTGGCTTTAACATAGAAGCAACTGTCGGAACCGGAGAGTTCCTCAAGGAGCATGGAATCAGAACACGTATCAGAGGAAAGCTCAGCGACGGAAGCGACGAGGTCCTTCGTTCAATCGAGGCCGGCTACGTAAGCTACATCATAAATACAAGAGCGATACTTTCAGGTATCCATTATCAGGACGGTGCGGAGATAAGAAGGTGTGCGATCATGAACGGAGTTACGATCTTCACATCGCTTGATACCGTCAGGATACTGCTGGATGTACTTGAGGATATTACGCCTCGTATATCGACGATATAAAATAGAAAGGATTTACTATGAAGTATACGGAAGAGGAGATAATGGAATATATCGAGGAGGAAGACGCTAAGTTTATCCGACTCGCCTTCAGAGATGCATTTGGCGCTCAGAAGAACATTTCGGTAATGCCAAGCGAGATACATAAGGCATTTAAGTCAGGTATTCCGATCAACGCAAAGGTAATAATGGGCTTCGAAGGAAGCGAGGATGCGTGTCTTTATCTGAAACCGGATCCTTCGACTCTTTCTGTGCTTCCGTGGAGACCTGATTCGGGAAGGGTTCTCAGAATGTTCTGCGATGTCTGCAAGGAGGATGGAACTCCTTTTGAGGCTGACACCAGAAATATCCTCAAGGACGCAGTGAAGGCTGCTGAGGAAGCGGGCGTGGAATTCAAGTTTGGCTCTGAGATGGAGTTTTATCTCTTCAAGACTGACGACGAAGCAAAGCCTACGAAGATTCCTTATGATGAAGCGGGATATATGGATATTGCGCCGCTTGACAGGGGCGAAAATATACGTAGAGAGATATGTCTTACTATAGAGGAAATGGGCCTTACACCGGAACGCTCTCATCATGAGAGAGGACCGGGACAAAACGAGATAGACTTCCACTATGGCAAGCCTCTCAAGGCAGCAGACCAGATGAGTACATTTAAAATGGTTGTTGCTACGGTAGCGGACAGAAACGGTCTTTATGCTGATTTTTCTCCGATGCCGCTTTCTGATAAGCCGGGAAATGGATATCATATCAATATTTTTGTTGAGGGTAAGGATGGCGAGGATGTTATCAAGCAGGCCGCAGCAGGTATACTTTCGAAGATAAAGGATATTACGATTTTCCTCAATCCTACTGATGCTTCGTACACACGTCTTGGAAACTGCACTGCACCGGACAAGATCAACTGGTCCAGAAGCAGCGGTTCTGAGCTGATGCATATAGATGATATAAATGGAAGGACCAGGGTTGAGCTTCGCTCACCGGATGCGCACAGCAATCCATATCTTGTTTATGCACTGCTTATTTACGCAGGTCTTTACGGAATCGAGAATAAGCTCAGTCTTCCTGATGAGATGTCAGGTGATGAAGTGATGCTTCCAAAGTCTAGGAAGGAAGCGATAAAGGCTGCGGAGAAGAGTGAATTCCTAACGGGAATTCTCCCGCAGACTCTTATTGACAAGTATACCTCCTGATAACTTCGATTCTTGAAAAGTGATTTTTCTGAAAAGTTATTTTTTTGCAAAGTTTGTTTTCTGAAAAATGCTTTTTGTGATCAGGGTTCCTCTTGTTATTTGATGTGAAGTGACTTGCTTTTACATCATCGGTTTTTATGTTAGTAGTACAAAATGAAAGATAGATCGGTAAACAGATACTCAGTTCTGATAGTATCGTCCTCTGAACAATTCAATATGGTTGTGAAAAAGGTTCTGCCGGACAGACGCTTTAATGTGATTGAGGTGAGAAAGAGCGCTTCCGCCGCAAGGCGCGAGCTCCTTGTCAGGGAATATGATATAGTTATCATAAATGCACCGCTTCAGGATGGTATGGGAACCGATTTTGTTATGGACCTCGTCGAGAAGAATAGTGCCGGGGTTCTTTTTGCTGTTCCGAGCGAGCTTTATTGCAGTGCGAACGATCATCTGATAGAATATGGAGTGCTTACTGTTTCAAAACCTGTAAAGACAGAAGAACTCGAACGAAATATCAAGCTTCTTGTTGCTATGAACGACAGGCTGGATAGACTTAAGAAAAAACTTGTCAGCGTGAATGAGAAGCTGGATGAACTGAGGCTTGTAAGTCGCGCGAAGCTGATTCTTGTTGAAAAGGGTATGAGTGAGAAGGACGCCCATGAGCATATAATCAGAGAGGCGATGAATCGTGGTCTCACGAAGAAGCAGGTAGCAGAGGAGATAGTTGAGTAATATTTCGAAAAAAGTAGAAAATACAAAGTAAGATGCGAAGTTTAGCATAAGCTTGAAAAGAAAGAATTAGGAGAATTTGATGGAAGATCTGAAAGCGCTCAGAGGCGAGATAGAAAACATAGATAAGCAGATGGCTGCTCTTTTTGAACAGAGAATGCAGTGTGCCGGAAAAATCGCCGATTATAAAAGTGAAAATGGAATGCCGATTCTTGATGAGGGAAGAGAACAGAAGCTTATCAAAAAGAACGAGGCTTATATAAATGAGGAGCTTTTCAAACCATTTTACAGGCAGTTTATGTATTCTATGCTGGATATATCAAAGCAGTATCAGCATACGATAGTTGAAAAAATGAGAGTCGCTTACTCCGGAATAGAAGGTGCATTTGCAAACATTGCTGCAAAGAAGCTCTTTCCTGATGGTGAGCTTGTTTCCTTCAGCAGCTTCAAGAAGGCTTATAAAGCAGTAACTCTTGGCAAATGTGATGTAGCCGTAATGCCTATCGAGAATAGTGCGGCAGGCGAGGTCGGACAGGTGCTTGATCTTATGTTTGAAGGCGACCTTTACGTAAATGGCCTTTATCCGCTTCGTATATCACAGAATCTGCTCGGTGTTGAGGGCAGTCACCTGTCGGAAATAAAGAGAGTAATCAGTCATCCTCAGGCTCTTCAGCAGTGTTCTGATTATATATCTGAGCATGGCTTTGAGGTTACTGAGTCTGCAAATACTTCTATAGCAGCAAAGCAGGTTGCGGACATGGGTGACAAGACCATCGCTGCTATCGCAAGCAAGGAAACTGCTGGTCTTTATGGCCTTAAGCTTTTGGATCATGATATAAATGAGGATATTCAGAATACTACAATGTTTGCAGTGGTATCCAGAAATAGAGAAGAGATCATCAATAACGGCTCAGGTGCTACAGTTATTCTGATGTTCTCTGTAAAGAATGAGGCGGGAACACTTGCCGATGCCATTGGTGTCATAGGTAAGCATGGCTTCAGTATGAATGCACTTAGAAGCAGACCACTTAAGTCATCACCTTGGCAGTATTACTTCTATGCAGAAATAGATGGCAGACATGCATTTGACAGGATAGATTCTATGCTGGATGAGATGTCCAAGTATTGCGAAACACTCAAGGTACTTGGAGCATCGAAGGAGAATGCTGAATTATAATATACTATGCTTTAAATCTTAAAGCATTATCAGATAAGGAGTTTTCAGATGGCGACTTTGGATGAAATCGTTGAAAATTCTTTATATACCGAAGTAAAAAAGCTCCGGGATGGAATCAGTTTAGTTATGGATCCGAAGACGGATAAGATCTACCTGAGAAAAGTCCTGGATGTTTTTAGTATACCTGTTTTTGAATATCTGAATTCACATACCGATGTGCACATCCCGAGAATAAAGGCCTTCTGGGAGGAAGGGGATAAGCTTGTCGTAATTGAGGAATATATCCAGGGCACAACGCTGGAGGAGCTCCTTGAAAAGGGACAGGACTATAAGGGCGACAAATTCGAGTTTGCTGAGATAAAAAGAATTCTGATAGAGCTTTGCGATGGACTTATATTTCTGCATGGCGCTAATCCTCCGATCATACACAGGGATGTCAAAGCGTCAAATGTCATCATATCGGAAGATGGCCGCGTGAAGCTGATTGACTACGATGCGGCAAAGCAGTTTGCAAAAGGCAAGAAGAAGGACACAGTCCTGATCGGAACCCAGGGAATCGCTGCACCAGAGCAGTATGGCTTCGCTCAGTCAGATGAGAGAACTGATATCTTCGCACTCGGTAAGCTGATGGAACGTATGCTTTCAGGCATAGAGCACTCCGAGGCGGGGCAGGCCGAGAAGATAGTTGAGAAGGCAACAAAGCTTCAGCCGGAGCTCAGGTATAAAACCGTACTGGAAATGAAGATGGCTGTAGAGCGGCTTAGAAGCCCGATGGATAAGGCTTCGCCTGTTGATAAAAAGCTGGTGGCAGCATCGGTAATTATTGCGGCGCTTTTACTGGCGTTAGGCTTTACTTTGTTCAAGCTTGCTTCCGGAAATAAGGATGGTGGGAGAGCAGATAATAATAGCTCATCAGACGTGGTGTCCTCCACTACAGGTGATGCAGATAAAAACGTTGCTGTAGAACAAACTGCAACTGTGGATGACGCAAAAGAAGAAAAAGCAGACGATGCTGATCAGACAGATGTTGAATTAAGGGTCAAGTATCTGGAGGGGGTTAACCAAACTCTTCCAAGTCCGGATGATTACGATATGCTGATTATAAAAATAGATATGGACAATGTAGGGGAGTATATAGGATTTGGTAAGGAATCTCCGGAAACGCTTCTCGATAGTAATAATGAAGATTATCCGGTACTAAAGAACAAATTACATGATAAAGGATGGATGCATGCTAATGCCTTACTTTACATGATAGAAACCACTACAGAAGAACAAAAGATAGACCCGGAGTATGGAGATTGCAGATATACACTTACCGGCGATAAGTTGGATGAGGATTTATCACATTATTACTCGTATGCGTTGGTTGTTAATGTACACTACAGTGATTATGATGTAGAGTGTAGTGCAGAGTATCTTGGGAAAACAGAAACTGGACGTGGTATTTATAATGGAGGGGAATTTACCCATTTTATAGAGGCAAAAGGATATCTGGTATTTATGCCTGAAAGTCTTTTAACACTTAATAGCAACGGCCATTACAAATTTAATGGAAGCGGTATAGCTACCAATTTAATAGATGAATGAAAATGATGAAATGGTGGACTGAAGGATATTAGAAATAATGTTTTTGTCATAATTGATTCTTTACAAAAACGCTAATTATAAGTATAATATGCTTAACGAGACAGTCGGAGAGTGAGTGCACATCACCCGATCCGGCGCAAGTTTTTAGTTACTATTTAGAAATAGTCGTCCAAACTGTGTGAGGGTCAGGACGGCTATTTCTTATGGTCACGGTCAATGAGTTTCAACACCAGCATTAAAGCTGTAAGAAGCAACATACATATCTCGTAATTACTCATAAGCCTCACCCCTTTCTACGCGCAGAAAGGATGAGTATCCCGCAGAGCTCGTATGTTCGATACGAAAATGGAGATAGAAAACCTACGGCGGCAACTATCATTCAGATGGCACAGATATTAAATACAAGCGCGGATTATCTGATGGGAAAAACCGAACGGGATGAAGCGGATACAGTTCTTGTTCGCAAGGACGAAAATCCGGAAATATTTGAAATATCCGTAGGTGCGTCTCAGTTAAATGAGACTCAGAAAAAAAGACTTTATGCATATTATAAGAAAATGTGTGAGATGAAAAAGAAGTGAAATGGTGGGCTGCGTGCCCACCATTTTTTATGCGCTTTTGTTTATAATTTACCTTATAAACCAGCAATGAGTAATAAACTTAGTTTGTGGTTTGATAAATAGTAATTCATTGATTGGGTGTAAGTAACTCCTCGATAGTTATATTAAGGGTTCTGGAAATAATAACGATTTCTATATCTGTGACAAATCGTTTTCCTGATTCAATACGCTGGATTGCATTTTTGTCTATATCGAGTCCTTCAATCTGAAGTTTATCAGCCAGTGCTCGTTTGGATATTTTCATTTCTTTTCTAGTGGATGATTTTTTATTTCCACAAATGTTGTTTCTGCCGTCTGGGGTTTTGTTGATGAACATTTTTTATACCTCGATATTGAATGATAAAAAATGTAATAATGAATGAAATGATTGACGACATTCACTGAATGTCAAACTTATAAAATAATAGGGATTGAGCGGATGGATGTTTTATAAGAATACTATTTGGTTGTTGAGTGAGATGGATAAGGAAACTCAAAAGAAAAAGTAATATTTGGCAAAACAGAGGAAACTCTGTGACGCAAACCAAAGGATCTGAAAGCTTTTTATAAAGGTGAGTATGATAAGCCGGTTGCAATAGATTTATGTTTATTGATTTATTTAGAAGCATCACGAAAGTGGCGCTTTTATTTAATAAAATGAGTTTGATATAAAAATAACTAAAGGAAGAGGGTGTGACGATGAGTAAACAAATAAAAAAGAAGGAGAAGGAGTATGTGAAAAAAATAATAGCGATAGTATTAAGTGTTTTTATAGTTTTTACTACAATACAAATTACATCTTTTAGTTCATTTGCTGGAAGTATCCCTACTGATTACACGACAGCGACATTTGATAAAGCCTATAATGTTACTTTTTCTAGTTCAAAAAGTATTAACTATTTTAAGTTGGATGTACCAAGTCAGGGGATTTTATCAATTAATGCAACAAAACCTGGTAAGTATCCAAGTTATAAATCGATGGGATTTTGCCTTTATGATAGTGATTTTAATAAAATATGGGAAAATAACACGACAAAAGTAACGTCGAATTATAAAGATGAAATTGACCTATCTGTGGGTGTAAAAAAGGGAACATATTACGTTAGTGTCAAGTGCATTGCGTATTCTGCAGGAACAAATATTATTTTTAAACTAATAAATAATAGTAATTCTGAGATAGAACCAAATAATAATGAAAATGAAGCTAATACTATTAACATGGATACTGAATATACGGGATATCTTGGCGGTGATGGTTCGTTAGAAGATGATTATTGGAAAGTATACTTGGAAAAAGGAGAGACATATGAATTTAAGATTAACAACTATATTTGGATAGATGATAAAATTGGAAGAGTATTATTGAAGTATCCGAGCGGGCAGGGATATAATTTGACAGATGCATTAGATTATGATGGTTCACTTAAAATAACTGCTGAAGAAACGGGAAATTGTTATTTTATATTTGACTTGAATGCTGGGGAACAATTTGAGTATAAAATTAGCATCACAAAATACAGTTATTCATTGGTATTCAATAAGAAAATAATTTATACATATTTAGGTGATTCTTTTCATTTAGATTATAACGTAAAAACAGTTGGATTCCATGGTATAACTCTGGAAAGCTATTTAATAGATCCGAATGGTGCGATAGTTGATAAGGATAATAGAACAGGATATAATGGAAATTCATATTTAATATTGAGGGTAAATAGGGATGCGCTTACAGGTGATTACAAGGCAGTAATATATCACAAACCGCAGGAAATAACTGCAGAAAATAATAAGATAGAGTTAACAGTTAAGGTATATGCTACAAAAGAAGAGGCTCTAGCTGCTGAACAAAACGCTAATAATGCTGGCAAGTATTCCAACGAATGGATAAATGGCAAGTGGTACAATGCTGATGGTACCCAGACTTATGCCGGAACTCTACAGTGGAAGAACAATGCAACCGGTTGGTGGGTTGAGGATACTTCAGGTTGGTATCCGGTTAATCAGTGGCAGAAGATAGATGGTACTTGGTATTTCTTCAAGCCGGATGGATATATGGCGGCAAGCGAGTACTATAACGGTTACTGGTTCAATGCTGACGGATCTTGGGATGATAAGTACCTTCTTAGCTGGAAGTCGAATTCAACCGGCTGGTGGGTTGAAGATATCTCAGGTTGGTGGCCTTCATCAAGCTGGCTCAAGATAGATGGGTACTGGTATTATTTCGATGCATCAGGTTACATGGTTTCTAATTGCTATATCGATGGCTGGTGGATCGGTGCTGATGGAGTGTGTTATTAATTACGATTAAGCTATATGCTTAAATGATTTAAACAGGAGGTATAAGCTTATGGGAAATAGAATTATTGGTTTATTATTATCATTTATTATGATATTAGGAATCGTGATGATTCCTGAGAGTAAAGCTGAGGCAGCATCAACATGGTTAACTGATAGGGAATATAAAGAATATCTTAAGCTCCAAAGTATATGCCCAATAGAAGGAACACTTAATGTTTCTGGTGATGAATATAAAGTTACTATTGATATTGATGGAGATAACATTGTATATAAGGGGTATCTAATAACTAACGGTGGTTCTGCTTTTGTTCATGTTGCACTGTATAGTGTTTTTGGAACAAATACAAGAATGTCGATGATGAGTGGTCCATATTTTGGTACGAATGACTATGTAAATTATTATGGAGTCACAGACGTTACAACCTATTATGAGGAAAAACCAATATCATTTACCTATTATGAAAGCAGTGGAACTACTGGAAGAGGAATTGCAAATAATTCTACTTATAGAAGAGAATTTGCGGAAACAACTGAAAATCTCGTAACTAATGTATTTATGGATTTGTTATCAAGAACACTTAAAAGCGAAGGAATAGATATCTCAAAAATTGGATTCAGGAATATGGAATCTACATTACCAGATGAGCCAGACGAGCCAGCTGAGCCAGACGAGCCGGCAGAACCAGCTGAGCCTGCGGTTCCATCTGATTCTTCGAATAACAATAATAACGGAAAAAATCAGAATCCGGCATATTCCAACGAATGGATCAACGGCAAATGGTATGATGCCAACGGAAATCAAACCTATGCTGGTACTCTGTCCTGGAAATCAAATGCAACCGGCTGGTGGGTTGAAGATAGTGCAGGCTGGTACCCACAGGATAGCTGGCAGAAGATAGATGGAGTATGGTATTACTTCAAGCCAGACGGATATATGGCATCAAATGAGTATTATGGGGGTTATTGGTTTAATAGTGATGGGTCATGGGATGGACATTATTATTTATCCTGGAAAAGCAACTCAAACGGATGGTGGGTCGAAGATAAATCGGGGTGGTGGCCATCTAATAAATGGATAAAGATAGATGGATACTGGTACTACTTCAATAGCTCTGGTTATATGGTGACAAATCAGTACGTGGATGGTTATTGGATTGGGGCAAATGGTGTATGTTGGTAACTTTACATTTAAGGATGGTGACAGGGGGATAGGTACCTTGTCACCATTTGATAAAGATGAGTTGTTCCTTGGAACAACTCGTTTTTATTTTGATAAGTGGCCTGTGAAATATGAGGGCTTGGGATTGTAATTTTATTCATTAATATTAATCTTTGATGGCGGATATGGTTTACTTTCATCTGTCCGTCCTAATATGTAGTCAATTGATGTCTTATAATAATCAGCCAGCTTAAATAGAATAGCTGTCGGAATATCATTTTCACCTGTTTCATACTTTGAATAACCAGTCTGGGACATGCCAAGTATCTTGGCAAACTCGGTCTGATTCATGTCGGTTTCTTCTCTTAATTCTTTTATACGTGTAAGTTTCATATTTATAAACCGACTAAGAAAAATAAAAAAATTGAATTACAAAAACCAAAAAGCAATTTCAGATACAAATTTAGCATAATCTGTTTCAAGATATTGCCGCGCAACTTGAAATAGGTTAAAATAATAGAATATAGATACATAATAGACATTTAGCAAAACAAAGGAAACTTTGTGATGCAAGGGAAGGAGAGTTTATATAGTGGGAAAAATAATAAAAAATAGTTTAATTTTATTAATGTCATTTATTATTTGCTTAAATTTTGAGGCATATGAAAAATTAGACGTTAACGCGGCTGAAAATCTAATTGATATCGATGAAGAAAGCTTTCCGGATGAAATACTAAGAGAATATGTAAAAGAAGAATTTGACACCGATAATGATGGAAAGCTTTCATCTTCAGAAATCTCTAATGCAACTAAGATACAAATATATTCAAAAGACCAAAAGGTATCTTCTCTTGAAGGAATTGAATATTTACCTTCACTTACTAATTTGATTGTAGGCTATGGCAGTTTTGAGACGGTAGATGTATCAAAGAATACGGAACTAACCAAAATAGTTCTTTCCTACTCAAGTCTTAAAAGTATAGATTTATCGAAAAATACTAAGTTGAAATCATTTAGTTGTGTTGATGCAAATCTTTCGAAGATAGACCTAAAGAATAATGTTTTACTTGAGGCATTAGCTGTAGACCTTAACCCAATAAGCAATTTAGATATAAGTAAGAATACAAAACTTAAGGAACTGGATTGCCGTGATTGTAATCTATCAGTATTAGATGTTAGTAACAATACAGAACTAAAAGGTATTCATTGTTGGAGAAATAGTATTGGGGAAATTAATACAAAAGGTTTGACTAAGCTTAGAGAATTGGGTTGCGGAGATAATAAAATTAAAGAATTAGACTTAACAGACTGTACAGATCTCTTTTATGTATCATGTGAAAATAATCAATTAACGTCACTCGTTTTAGGAAAATCTAATGATTTAAGTAATGTTTACTGTTTTAATAACAAACTTGATAGATTGGATTTAAGTGGTTGTCCTAATATTGTTTACTTATATGCTTTTAATAATAATTTCGATACAGTTGATATTAGCTGTCTGAAATATTATTCGTCAAGTGTTAATCCAGATTATTATCTTGTTTATAGGAATGATGGTACAAAGGGAGATATGATCTTTGTTGATAGTACAAAGCTGGCTTATACAGATGTCGAATTGGACGAAGAGAATAAAAAATTATATTATGGAGAAAAGGCAAGGAAGTATCGTGAGGGCAATAAAGAAGAACAGCAGGATCAAAAGGATGAAACATCTGACCAGAGTGATAACGATGATTCTAAACATAGTAGTAATAATGATAGTATGAAACCTGAGGACAAGCAGAATTCAGAAAATACAGACAGCGTTGAAATACCATCCGCGTCAGTAGATGAGGGCGAAACTGAGAAAACGGGAGTAGAATATAGAAACGAATGGATAAATGGCAAATGGTATGGCGATAACGGAGAGCAAACCTACAAAGGGACTCTTATGTGGAAGAGCAACTCTACCGGATGGTGGGTTGAAGACTCAGCAGGATGGTATCCAACAAATGCATGGCAGAAAATAGATGGCATATGGTACTACTTCAAGCCAGATGGTTACATGGCATCTAATGAATACTATGGCAGTTACTGGTTCAATGCTGACGGATCTTGGGATGATAAGTACCTTCTTAGCTGGAAGCAGAATTCAACCGGCTGGTGGGTAGAGGATATCTCAGGCTGGTGGCCATCAAGCAGCTGGCTTAAGATAGATGGATATTGGTACTACTTTGATGCATCTGGATACATGGTAACAAGCCAGTATGTAGATGGCTGGTGGATCAGTGCTGATGGAGTATGCTACTAAATTAAGTCAAACGGGAACAGTTCTTAGAACTGTTCCCGTTTGTGTTATCCAATGAGATTTTTATGATTTATATCTGTTAAGTTCATTTTGTAGTTGCTCGATCAGGGCATCCTTTTCGGCAATAGTGCTATCCTTTTCGGCAATAGTGCTATCCTTTTCGGCAATAGTGCTATCCTTTTCAGCGATAGTGTTATCTTTTTCAGCAATAGCTTTTTCTTTCTCAGTGGTAAGCTGTGTTAATTCTTCTTCAAGTTCTTCAATTCTATCCATATATCTATCGATATCAAGATCGAGTGATTGGTCGTAGAGCATGTTATCAACCTCCTCTAAGCTACTGTATTTTGAATAGAGGTGGTCAAAAAGTCGGATGGTTAATTTGATAAGTATTTCCATATCATGTCTGGATATCTCCTCGTTTTTGAAACTTGCCTCTATTGTTTTGATTATATCACGCTCATATATATCCCTCAACTCCTGTACTACATTTTGAAGTTTTACGCTATTGCCATTTTTTGTATATGAATCATACTCTCTTTTAAAACGTTCACGAATCTTGAGCAGCTTAAACGGGAGCAGGATAATCATATGTTTTCTTATGACTTCACTCATGTCCGTATCCTGGAATTTGATAGTCGGGACTGAGTAGCTGAATTCTTTACCGCCTTCAATAACCAGAGTGATTATATAGCTATCAGGGATATGCTTACTTGAATCTAGATATATAACTACCTGCTTAGGAAATATAAGCCGCACTCCGCATCTGATTCCATCATCGCCATATATATCCTCCGGTCTTTTCTTAGAGTGATTATACCCATAATCAAACATTCGAAGCATTATTGAATTATCATCCTTGTACATTTGAGCCTCGATATGGAAACTGTCGGTCCGATTGATCGTTATGATTGTGTCAGCTATGGCCTTTTTTAGCTTGTCGTCAACGGACTCGGTCCAGTTATAGGTGAGTTCGCTGTCGAGAGGATAATCTTCCTCGAAGATTCCGTTAATAAAGTTGATAACTGTTGGAGAGGATAGTGTGATTATTCTCTTAAAAATCTTATCAAAAATGTCATGTGAATTGTTTCCCATTTGTAGTTTCCCTCCTTGTAATTCTTTATAGATGAATGCTATCAGAGAGAAAAGAATTCATCTATTTTACAAATGTAAGATTATCTGACATTGATGTTTGCGATTTCTTTGATTCTTTAGTGAATTTGAGATGTTATACCAGATATAGTTACAGCTGGGATGAATGCTACAACTTATGCTTGTTACTGTAAAAAAATACTGTGATAAACGCCGAAGAAATTTAGTGAAAACGACGTATGGTTTTCTTACATTTTATGAGGTGTAAACTACATTACGTAAACTGAATGGGGATAAGGTCGCTACAATGATTTGGAAACTGATTACTACTCAAATAAATAGTTTACGGAAGTGTCTGGTTACATGGTAACAAATCAGTATGTTATTCGTTATACTTTAAAATGGACGATTATACTACATTTGGCTGGGTTTATAAAGTGACAGGAAAATCTATATTTGATATAATAATATCGCTTTATACGCACTAAAGAGTAGGAAATAGAACGTCATATACAGACGGTAGCAAAAATTACAGAACGTACAGGGATGGTGAGAAAATAATGTTGTGGAATAAAAAATCAATTATGTGGTTATGCATATTTGCGATTTTTGTATTGTGTGTTATTCCTGCAAAAATAGTAAATGCGGATGAGACTAAGTACAATCCTGATAGTATAACTCTTTACTATCTGAGGGATGCTGACAAGGAGCAGGTAGGGGATATTCCGGCTGATTATCCAACTCAGTACCAGATAGAGGTTGGGGATCTTCCCGGTACCCCGAGATATGGAGTTATTAAAGGAAGTGCCGTAACCGTTTCTAAGAGCGGTCTAATAACTGTTTCTTCAACCAATGAAGGAAAAGCAATTGTAAGGGTTGTTTGTGATGATTATGTTCAGGATATAAATGTCGAAGTGGTTGACTATAGAAAACCATATGTCGATAAGATGTATGATGATATTATTGCGGAAATAATATCCGATGATATGACAGAATACGAAAAGCTTGATGCAATATGTAAATGGATTGCAAATAATACCGACTATGGTACAAATGCATCTCATATTCATCTTATGATAATGGGAAGCGGAAGCTGCGTGGCAAGTACAAATGCTATTCTCAGAATGTGTAAAAAAGCGGGAATACATGCGGAGGGCAGGAGTGCTGTGTGTGATCCGGGACAGTTAGGTACTGATCATGTAAATGTAATTGCTCTTTGTGATGGGGAGTATTATATGGCCGATGCCGGCTATGTGGGAAAACATCCGAGAGGGTATAGTATTGATAAGAAACCAGGTGGATTTTTCCTTAATTATAATAAGAATGCAACACTCTACCAGTATGACGGATTTGAATCAGATCTGGTTATTCCTGAAAGTATTGGGGAACAAAGTATTACTGTTCTGGGAACCATGTTTGCTTCAGGAAAAACGTTAAACAGCATATATCTACCTTCAACAATAAACGAAGTTCAGGAGGATGCTTTTAAAAAAATAACAGGGTTAAAAAAGATCGATGTATCGCCGGACAACCAATATTATGAGTCAGATGGGATTGCTCTATATACGAAGGGAAAGAACAAGCTTTTATATGTAGGACGTGAAGTGGATGATTTCTCTATTGATTCAAATGCAACAGAAATAGATGCTAATGCATTATCATTGCGTAGATTTAATAATCTGTCCATTCCGGGAAGTATAGAGACGTTGAATGAGGATGCTTTATATAGCGTTACGGCTGAAAAGCTTACTCTTAATGAGGGTGTGAAAACAATAAAGGAAAACGCATTCAGAGATGCGTGTATCTATAAGCTGGAACTTCCTTCGACTCTTACAACGATTGAACAATACGCTTTTAAAGATGCATTATTAATTGATGTAAGGTTGTCTGAAGGATTTAAAAGTATTCCGGATAATGCTTTTGCATCTTGTTCTGCACTTGAAGAAATCAGTATTCCTTCTTCTGTTGAAACAATAGGAGAAAATGCATTTGGCGATAATGAAAGGCTGATTATTTATTATGATGGAACTCAGGAGCAGTGGGATGAACTGGCTAAGAATCTGAATCTATCTGACGGTGTCAGAGTAATAACTGATTCTGTTCGAGTTACCGGAGTTGAAACTGAAAAAAATGATTTGAGGCTTTATAATAAGGGCGATACTATTTCTCTTGATGCAATAGTTTATCCTGAAAATGCATCAAATAAAAAGGTCGAGTATGAAACAGGAAATTATAGAATAGTTGATGTTACTGACAATATAGTGACAGCTGTTGCAGACGGCGAAACGACGGTTAAAGTAACTACGGAAGACGGAAGCTTTGTTGCTTATTACAATGTTGTAGTCAGCATCAGAGATTATAAGCTTTCGGTAGAAGGCGGAATTATTAATGGAAATGAACAGGGCGTGTTAGAAAAGACACTGCAAAAGGGTGATAAGGTCAGTCTCTCGCTTGATAATAATGCAGAGCAGGAAGAAGGAACGTGGTTTGATCACTGGAAATTTGAGCCTGAGTTTGAAGGGTGTCAGAATCTGAATGCTCAAAGTAGTGATATAACATTTACCATGCCATCACAGGATGTGAAGGTAACTGCAGTATATGTTCCTATTCCGGTTTACAGAGTATCGATAAGTAATAGCGTTTCCTCCATATGTGTGGATGGTGAGTACAAACCGGAAGCAACGACGTATCCGACTTATGCGAAGGATAGAAGATTAATGTGGACCTCATCGGATGAAAGCGTGGCAACCATAGATTCAAATGGAATCCTTAAGGGAGTTGGTCCCGGAAGTGCAAAAATAACGGTTACCTCTGTAAGTAATAACGATGCACAGGATTATTTCTACGTGAAAGTATATGATCACTCTTTATACAAGGAGGTGCTGGAAGAGCCAACCTGTGAAAAGACCGGAAAAGCGAGATATACTTGCGCATATTGTGATTATATTCGTGAGGAAAGCATTCCTGCAAAGGGACATGATTATATAATTCAAAGGGTAATATCCGAACCGACGGATGAATCAGATGGAACCGCGGTATATATCTGTCAGAATTGTAATGGAACAAAGGAAGATTCTATAACTGCTGAAGAGTATGGCAGATATAAATATGAATACGGCCAGGATGATTACTACGACGACGATAACAACGAAGATTATAACAATAGTAACAATGACGATAACAACAGCAACACCAACTATGATTACAACGATAAAAACAATAACGATAGAGACAGTTACTACGGAAATAATGGCGAAGGACAAGATGGTAAGGGTAAGCCGGATAGGAATACCTCGTACAGTAATGAATGGCGTGATGGAAGATGGTACAATGCCGACGGAACACAGACCTATTTCGGAACACTACAGTGGAAGTCTAATGCTAACGGTTGGTGGGTAGAAGACACTGATGGATGGTATCCGACAAATCAGTGGCAGAAGATAGATGGTATCTGGTATTTCTTCAAGCCGGATGGATATATGGCGTCTAATGAGTATTATAATGGCTATTGGTTCAATGCCGATGGTTCATGGGATGATAAGTACCTCCTCAGTTGGAAGTCGAATTCAACTGGCTGGTGGGTGGAGGATATCTCAGGCTGGTGGCCTGCAAGCAGCTGGCTTAAGATAGACGGTTACTGGTATTACTTCGATGCGTCAGGATATATGGTTACTAACCGATACGTAGATGGCTGGTGGATCAGTGCTGACGGAGTATGTTATTAAAAAAAGGAATGCAACATGGTACTTTATTATTCTTCAACCGGAAATACCCAGTTCATCGCTAAGCAGATTGCGAGACTGCTGGGTGATGATTCTATAAATCTCCTGACACGGATAAAGGAGCATGATTATTCCGAAATTCATTCGGACACCCCATTTGTTATCTGCTCACCGGTATACGTCTGTGAGATGCCGAGATTCTTTTTCGAATATCTGAAAAATGTTACGCTTACCGGAAACAGGCAGGTCTACTTCATCTTTACGAGTGGTGGGTATGCAGGAATAGCAGGCAGACTCGCACACCGACTGGCACGCCGAAAAGGTATGGAATATATGGGGCGTGCAGAGTTCAGGATGCCGAGGAATTATCCGGTCAGTACCAGATATCCGATGCTTTCTGATGAAGAGGTAAAGACCAGAATCCTTAAATCCCGAAAAAAGATCCCGCAGGTTGCTGCGAGGATCAAGCATGGCATGAAGCTGAGAGCAAGATACATCACTCAGACGGAGATGCTAATAGCGCTCCCATTTAATCCTCTTTGGATCAAGTACAAACAGCCGGCGGATCCATTTCATACAACAGACAAATGTATCGGCTGCGGAAAGTGCGAACGCCTCTGCCCGCTGAACAATATCAGCTTGATAGATAGGAAGCCAAACTGGGGAGAAGAATGCATGCACTGCATGGCATGCCTCGGCAACTGCCCGGTTGATGCAATCGAGTATGGTGACAGGACGCAGGACAAGCCGAAGTATAGGATCGGAAAGTATGTGAATAAGAAGTATTTGTAGAAAGGAAGAGCTGCTGCCAGGTCTGGTGGTGGTTTTTCTTTTTTGTTTCTTGACTTTGTATCGCTGTGGCGATACAATTATAGTAGAAGTGAGATAAGTGGATAATTATATTCTGGGGGTGAATAGGAATGATTATATATCACGGTTCTGAGTATGTGATAAAAAAACCGGAATATGGAAAAGGCGAAATAAGAAACGATTACGGAAGAGGTTTTTACTGTACAGAGAATATTGAACTTGCGAAGGAATGGGCAGCAGGAAAAGGGACAGATGGTTATGCAAATGTATATGAATTTGATGATCGTGATCTAAAGGTTCTTGATCTTAATTCCGGAGAATATGATATTTTGACATGGTTGGCAATCCTTGTTGAGCATAGAACTTATTGGCAAAGCCATAGTATTGCTGAACAGGCTAAAAATTATTTGAGAGATAATTTCCTTTTGGATGTTAATCGGTATGATGTTGTTAGAGGATACAGGGCAGATGATTCTTATTTTTCATTTGCTCAGGATTTTGTATCTGGAACTATTTCGCTTAGGAAATTGAGCCAGGCTATGAGACTTGGAAAACTGGGGGAACAGATAGTATTAAAATCGAAGAAGTCATTTGAGAGAATAAAGTATTTTGGAAATGAAAAGGTGAATGCGTTTCTATATTTTGATAAGAAAAAAATAAGGGATCAGCTTGCCAGAAAGGAATATAGAGAAAACAAAAATACAGCTGATACGAAGGATGATATTTTTATAATTGATATTATTAGAGAAGGGATGGTTCGAGGCGATGAAAGACTTAAATGGAACTAATGCTATCAGAGCGTATGCCAATCTATATCTTGATACATCAACCAGAATCCTTGGTGATGCTTTTGATTTTGCAGTAAACACCTGTGGCTATTCTTTGGATGAATTTGTAAATATGTTTGTTGTTTCTGATAGTTCAAAGCAGTTTGCAATGGGAAACCCTTCATACGTGGCCGGGATAAATGGTTGTGAACTTGTTAGGAAAGTTATCAAGGAAAGTGAAAATAGAGAAATAAAAGAAGATGATATTATGTACCTTGATAAATCTCCGGAGTATTGGGTAGGCTACGTTAGCGCTTTCTATCAATGGTACAGTGACGAATCATTTATGAATCTGTTTGAATGTATTTCGCCTGAGGATATGCTTAAAATGTATGCTGTCTATCATGAAATGGATATAATGAAAACAGTAAATGAATTTTCCGGAAGAATGCGTATGAAAAGGATGATAACTCGTCTTGCGTTATATAGAAAAGCTGTTGATTTGACGCAAAAGGAATTGGCGGAAGAGGCGGGAGTCCCCTTACGGCAGATACAGCTTTTCGAACAGCGAGAAAGAAATATTAATAATGCGAAGTTTGAAACTGTTTATCGTATTAGTAAGGCTTTGAATTGTAAAGCCGAGGATCTTTTTGAACGATCATATTGATGAATGTGTCGATATTATGGCGACGATGAGTTATGAAATAGGTGGATATTTCAGATGAACAGGCTATGGATAGCGCTTGATTAAATGGGGACGGTTCTATGAGCATCATAGAACCGTCCCCATTGACTCTTTTTATGCTTGCTTGGAAAGGTCGGTAAGAGCTGATTTGCATTCACTGATTATTCTGATTTTGTTCCATTCAGAAAGGTCGGTATTTGCCAATTTTTGGCTGTTTTACTAGGTTGTTTGGGTGGAAGGGGAGTAGGGATTATGACACAATATCTAGTATTTTGAAAAAAAATCACACAACATATTGACATTTTCGGATTTTGTGGTAGTATCTTATATACCAGCCAAAATGAGCGGCTAAAAGAACGGATATTATTAAGAAGATTTATTAAATAATGGGGAGGTTTTTAGAATGTACCGTGTATTAAAACGTGACGGGGATACAGTTGATTTTAATGTATCAAAAATCAGCGCGGCGATTGAGAAGGCTTTTGTGGGATGTGAGAAGCAGTATCATCCGACAGTTATCGATATGCTTGCCCTGCGTGTAACCAGTGATTTTGAAGGAAAGATAAAGGATGAGGTTATATCTGTTGAGGATATTCAGGATAGCGTAGAGAAGGTCCTTTCCGAGGCAGGATATGCTGATGTTGCAAAGGCATACATCCTCTATCGTAAGCAGCGTGAGAAGATTCGTAACGTCAAGAACGCTATGCTCAACTATAAGGATATAGTTGATAATTACCTTCAGATAAACGACTGGAGAGTTAAAGAGAACTCAACGGTTACATATAGTGTTGGTGGACTTATTCTTTCAAACTCAGGAGCTATAACAGCTAACTACTGGCTCAGTGAGATATATGATCAGGAGATCGCTGATGCACACAGAAGTGCAGCTATCCACATTCATGACCTCAGCATGCTTACAGGTTATTGTGCAGGATGGTCACTGAAGCAGCTGATTCAGGAAGGTCTCGGTGGAGTTATGGGCAAGATCACATCTGCACCTGCAGGTCATCTCTCAACACTCTGTAATCAGATGGTAAACTTCCTTGGTATCATGCAGAATGAATGGGCAGGAGCTCAGGCATTTTCATCATTTGATACATATCTTGCACCTTTTGTAAAGATTGATAATCTTACACAGAAGGAAGTTAAGCAGTGCATCCAGTCCTTCATCTTCGGTGTTAATACACCTTCCAGATGGGGTACTCAGTCACCTTTCACAAACATTACTCTTGACTGGACAGTTCCAAGAGATATGAGAGAGGAGCAGTGCTGGGTAGGCGGAAAGCAGGTTGACTTTACTTATGGCGAGTGCCAGAAGGAAATGGATATGGTCAACAAGGCATTTATCGAGATAATGATCGAGGGTGATGCTAATGGCCGTGGATTCCAGTATCCTATCCCTACATATTCAATTACAAAGGACTTCAACTGGGATGAGACAGAGAACAATAAGCTTCTCTTCGAGATGACAGCCAAGTACGGAACTCCTTATTTCTCAAATTATATTAACTCAGATATGGAGCCAAGTGATGTTCGTTCTATGTGCTGCCGTCTGAGACTTGACTTAAGAGAGCTTCGTAAGAAGTCAGGTGGATTCTTCGGAAGTGGAGAGTCAACAGGATCAGTTGGTGTTGTAACCATCAACCTTCCTCGTATAGCTTATCTTGCAGCTGATGAGGCAGACTTCTATAAGAGACTTGATCATCTTATGGATATTTCAGCAAGATCACTTAAGACAAAGAGAACAGTTATCACAAAGCTTCTTGATTCAGGACTTTATCCATATACAAAGAGATACCTGGGTACATTTGATAATCACTTCTCAACTATCGGACTTATCGGTATGAACGAGGTTGGTCTGAATGCTAAGTGGCTTCACAAGGATCTTACAAATGTTGATACACAGAAGTTTGCTGCAGATGTTCTTAATCACATGAGAGAAAAGCTCAGTGATTATCAGGAAATGTACGGAGACCTTTACAACCTTGAGGCTACACCTGCTGAGTCAACAACATACAGATTTGCTAAGCATGATAAGGAGCAGTATCCTGATATCATCACAGCAAATGAGAATGGAACACCTTATTATACAAACTCATCTCATCTGCCTGTTGGATACACAGAGGATATCTTCTCAGCACTTGATGTTCAGGATAATCTTCAGACACTATATACTTCAGGAACTGTATTCCATGCATTCCTTGGAGAGAAGCTTCCTGACTGGAAGTCAGCAGCTACACTTGTTCGTAAGATTGCTGAGAATTACAGACTTCCTTACTATACTATGTCGCCTACATACTCAGTATGTAAGAATCATGGATATATAACCGGTGAGGTTTATGTATGTCCTGATTGTGGAGAGAAGACAGAGGTTTACAGCCGTATAACAGGTTATTATCGTCCAATCCAGAACTGGAATGATGGTAAGACTCAGGAATATATGGATCGTAAGGAATACGATATCAAGGTAAGTAAGCTTACACATGATGGTCCTCAGAAGATTATGTATGGTGAACCTGAATATTCGCGTTCAGGACAGAATGCTGAGAAAACAGAGCCTTCCAAGGCAGAGACTCTTGTTGAGGGAGCTGTAAAAGCTGCTGATAGCAAGCCTACTATGTATGTGAAGGATCACTGCCCTAAGTGTAAAGGCGCAGAGCAGAGATTCAAGCTTTCAAAGGTTGAGTACAACGAAGTAAACTGCTCAGAGAATATGGATATAGCAAGAGAACTGAATATCCAGCAGACACCTACCATCATTGATCCGGATGGAACCAGATATGTTGGTGACAATGCTGCAGCTGAGTGGCTGAAAGCACATCAGGCTTAGTCGATCATTATTAAAAATAATATGTAGGTTCATGAGGGAGATGTACAGCTCGTATATCTCCCTCATACTAAATACGGAGGCATTATGTACGATATAATTGTAGTGGGTGGCGGCCCCGCAGGACTTACGGCTGCCATATACGGACTTAGAAACGGAAAGTCAGTTTTTGTTATAGAGAAATCGGTTTTCGGAGGTCAGATAGTAAACTCTCCGAAGGTTGAGAATATACCGGGGTTTGACAGTATAAGCGGTGATGAATTCGGAGACAGGCTGCTCGAACAGGCTATGGGTCAGGGCGCAGAGGTTACTCTTGAGAGCGTTACTGCTGTAGAAAAAAATGACGATTCATTTATCGTAAAGACAGAAGAAGGCGGAGAGTACGAGGGCCGCACGGTTATACTTGCAACAGGAACTACTCACAGACTACTGGGACTTGAAGGAGAGGAAGAGCTGGTTGGAAATGGAATCAGCTTCTGCGCAGTTTGTGATGGAGATTTCTACAGGGATAAGGATGTGGTAATGATAGGTGGAGGAAATTCAGCCTTTGTCGAGTCAGCACTTCTTGTGAATATAGTAAGTAAGCTTATTATGCTTCAGGATATGCCTTTCTTCACAGCAGATCAGAAGCTGCAGGATCAGGTTCTCGGAACCGGTAAGGTTGAGACTCATTTAGGTACGAAGATTCTTTCATATGAGGTTACAGACGGTCCTGAGAAGCAGATAACAGGCGTTCGTTATGAGGAGAATGGAGAAGAGAGGGTGGCTAAGTGTGACGGAGTATTCCTTGCAGTTGGACTAGTTCCGGAGAACGGTGCATTTGCAGGACTTGCAGAGCTGGATGACAGAGGCTACTTTGTTCCGCAGAATATATGTCATACCAAAACTCCCGGAATATTCGTTGCCGGTGACTGCTGTGCCAAGACACTGCGCCAGGTTGCTACAGCTTGTTCAGACGGAGCTTATGCAGCCATCGCGGCATGCGATTACCTGAAATAATTACATCTGAATAATTAAATCCTGAGAATACAAGAGGGCGGTTCTATTTACGTAGAATCGTCTTTTTTCTTACGAATTCATTACAGTGCTCTTATTCAGGATAGAGTACATACATATGTTAATGAAAGTAAAAAACAGGGCAAAACGTCATATACTTTCTTTATTTTTTGCAGGCTTCACTGTATAATAAAAATGATGTGCAAACGTGATGAACTGTCCGAGTATATCACAGCTGTAAAAAGTGAGAAAGGATATATATATGCTTAAAAGAAGGCTGGTTAGCGTAGTATTGTTAACAGGACTGCTTCTTGGCTTGGCCGGGTGCGGAGATTCTGCTGAAGAATCAGACCCGGCTGTTTTGGCAGAGTCGGTTTATGAAAATGTAATGAGTGAGGATGAATACAGTTACGTATTCGAATCGGATCCGTCATTTGAGGAGATAACAGGAGTCTGCGATTATTATGCTAACGGCGGATATATGTATTTCCACAAAATTGATGAGAATATGGTAAACAGTCTATGTAGGGTTGATCGAGAAGGAAATGTAGAAACTCTGGTCGATGTAGAAACTGCAGAAGGAGAATATGTTTGCTCGATGGTTCCTTCGGCTGATGAACATATAGGAGTACTTATTTCGCACGGTTATTCTGTAAGACTTATGGAATATGATGGAAATGAACTTAAGGAGATAGGCGACGTTACTTCGATTGTTAAATCAAACGATGATATAATGCTGGATTTTTACCGTGTTCCTGATGGATATGTAGCGGTAATGGGCGAGAAAATAGTTAAATATGATGAGAGCTTGAAGAAAGTAAGCTCAGAAGAAAGCCAGATTGGCTGCTCGTGCCTGGATAAGAATGGAAATATAGTTATAGGTCATATTGAACTGGTAAACAAAACGGTTTCCAGACGGGAAAACAGATGTATTATTTCTATATATGATGTAAGCTCCGGTAAGATTGAAAGCAGATTTGAATCCCAGATTGGAGAGCTGTCAGACATTTATACCGGTACAGATGGATATGATATCTATATGTGGGCCGGAAATATCTATGGACTGAACTATTCGGACAAAACCGAGACTAAGGTTGTAAGCCTGAGTGAAACCGGTATAGATTCGGTAGACTATGATGGGTTTGCCATGTTAGATGAAAAAACCTTGATTGCATCTAAAATGGGTTATTATGACTATAAAGGGCTGGCTACATTGATACTTGAGAAGTATATACCGGAAGCACTGGATGCTTCTGTTTCAAATGCCGGTGAAAAAGCGGAAAATGAACTGACTGTGGCAGTACTAAGTGGAGCAACGGCTTTTACGGATATTAAGCAAATGGTAAATGCTTATAATAATTATCAGGATGATTATAAGATTACACTTATTGATTATTCTGAACAGGGAATTGATGAAGGGATTATCGCGCTGAATAATGATATAGCCAAGGGAAATATCCCTGATCTGTATGATGTCAGTATGAATTCTTTGGGGGATATGTCTCTGGATCAGGCTGTCGCGAAAGGGTTTCTAGAGGATGTAACTCCGTATATGGATTCTGATCAGGATTTTGATACATCTCTGCTCATTCCATCAGTATATGAGGCTATGAAAATAGATGGGAAAGTTTATTTTGTATCACCGGGCTTTACAGTTGACCTAATATGTACCAAGGATAAGTCTATAGGTGATGGCTATGGCTGGACTACTGAAGAATGGAATAAATATGTACTCTCCAGACCATCAAAATATGCTATGTCTTCAGAAAGTGATAACCTGTATGTGTTTATTGACTATATAAGGAATAATCTGAATGAGTATGTAGACTGGAAGACAGGCGGATGCTATTTCGATTCAGATGATTTCAAGAATATACTGGAGGCATGTAACAGATCGAATTCATATGACGGTACAAGCTCGGATGAAAATAACAAGTGGATAGATGACAAGATAAAAAAAGGCGAGTTTCTTATGATGCCGCTGACTTTGGGATCCGGTAGCTCATATGTTTGGAGAAAAGAAGAAATCGGTGGTATGGGAATCAAGGGCTATCCGATGTCTTCCGGTGCCGGGATAATCGCCGACTTTGATATGCAGATAGCAATGTCTGTACAGTGTGATAAAAAGGAAGCGGCATGGGACTTCATGAAGTTCTGCATGTCAAAGGATGCGTATGATAAGGATGTCGTATCAGATCAGACTATACCGGTAGGCGAGGCTGCCTATAAAGAATTTGAAGAAAAACTAAAGGCCGGTAGAGGTGAGGATGAGACAGAGATTTCTGTTCGTGCCTTTACAGATGAGGAAGCTTCGGAATATCGTGATATAATAGATAACATAAGCGTAAGATGTTCATTTGACAGTAATATTATTGATATTATTCGTGAAGAAGCACTTGGTTACTTTATGGGAGATGAAACTGTAGATGAGGCATGTGCCGAGATACAGGATAAGGTTCATACTTACGTTAATGAAAATAAATAATATATAAAATCATACAGGGGAAAAAGGGTTTGATTATATGAGTAAGATACTTATTATTGAGGATGAAAATGAGATAGCTGATCTGCTGGAGGTTTATCTGTCCAACGAAGGACTGGAGGTTAAAAAAGCAGAGTGCAGCAAGGATGGACTGGAAATTATCGAAAATGAATCAATTGATCTTCTGATACTGGATATAATGCTTCCGGATATAGATGGACTGACTCTGTGCAGACAGCTTAGGGAGACTTATCTCTTCCCGATCATTATGCTGACTGCCCGGTCATCTGATATGGATAAGATCAACGGACTCGCTATGGGCGCAGATGATTATATAACCAAGCCGTTTAATCCGCTTGAGGTTGTTGCGAGGGTAAAAACACAGCTTCGCAGATATACCAGATATAATTCGACTGAACAGACGGAAGCTCAGGAATATGATAAGGATGGGCTCTACGTCAGTAAGGACAGTCATATATGTGAGCTGTATGGTAAAGAGGTCCAGCTTACGCCGCTTGAGTTTGATATTCTATGGTATCTGTGTGAGCGTAAGGACAAGGTCGTCACAACAGAGGAACTGTTTGAAGGTGTATGGGGTGAGAAGTATCTGAACAACAGCAACAACACTGTCATGGCGCATGTTGCAAGACTTCGCGAAAAGCTGGGAGATGAACCCCGACATCCGAAGTTTGTGAAGACTGTATGGGGAGTAGGTTATAAGGTCGAAGGATAGCGGGGAGAATTAGATGAAAAAAAAGAGCGTACTTAAAACCGTATGGGCGCCGGCGAAATATCTGATCGTTCCGATGATCGTACTGGCTGTATTCGGTGCCATATTTTATATAATCGATCATGCTTCTGATGGTGGTATCCTGGAAGCGCTGGATAAGAGGTTTACTTATTATAATTCTTATAAAATATCCAGCGGAAATATCATAACAGACCGTGCGGTTGACTGGACAGGACTTAAGAATTTTATCGTGAATATCGTGATAGTCGTTGTTTTCATCATAACGGTCATTATACTCGTCATATCTGATTTCAGGAGAAAGAGGACGGAGAGAGCTTCCGCCAAACGTTCTGCAAGCTATATCGACAGATTTATTCTGAGGGATGAACCTCTTCCTGCCGATATTCCTGAGGTTTATGGAGAAGTATTTACCAAGATATCAGAGATAAAGAATAAGGAACAGATTAGGGAACAGAATCTCTTGGCAGAAACAGCCAGAAAGGATGATCTGGTTACGTATCTAGCACACGATCTGAAAACTCCTCTGACAAGTGTTATCGGATATCTGACACTACTTAAGGATGAACCTCAGATGTCAAACGAGATGAGAGAGCGTTATACAGATATAGCTGTGTCGAAGGCAAGAAGACTTGAGGAACTCGTAAGTGAACTCTTTGAAATCACCAGATATAATATACGACAGATAGAGCTGGACAAGGGAAATGTAAATCTGTCCGTAATGCTCGAACAGATTATTTTCGAATTTAATCCATTATTAAAGGATAAACAGCTGTCCTTTGCGACGGATATTACCCCTGATATAAATGCCTATGTTGATGTAGATAAAACAGAAAGGATAATTGATAACCTCATTCGTAATGCCATATTCTACAGCTATCCGGAAACTGAGATCAAGATTTCTCTTGGTTTGGTTGATGCGGGTGACGAAGAGGATGGCAAGAAGATCAAGCTGGTTATTGAAAACCGTGGTAAAACAATAGCCAAGGATAAGCTGGAGAGAGTGTTCGATCAGTTCTTCAGAGTGGATTCTTCGAGAGGTACCCAGACAGGCGGTTCCGGTCTGGGACTGGCTATAGTAAAACAGCTTGTTACTGCTCATGATGGAAGCATAACAGCTGAAAGTGAAAACGAAACAATTAGATTTACAGTACTTCTGCCGGGTTGATACCCGGCAGATTTTTTCATTGTAAGAAAATTGTAAGAATTTATTCAGAAAACCCGAAAGACTTATATCTGACTATCTGATAATATGCTAGCCATGGAGGAGATAGATATGGATAGAAATAGTATTTTAGATAACTTAGTATTCGGTGATGCAGAATACGACAAGGAGAGACGGGAGAGACAGAGAAGACGAAGACTTGCCAGAATGGAAGAAAAGATTGAGCGTGAGAGAAGAGCGAGACGAACAGAAAGAAGAAAGAGAATTACAATAGCTGTTATATGTTGTCTCAGTATTATCCTGGCACTTGGGGCATTGGTGTATGTGGTTAATCACGCAGATGAATTCAAGAATATAAAGGGAGCGGAGGCTGCAGGCCTTAACGATAAAACAACGGCTGATGCCGATTACATAGATGGTGAGGATAGTGCGGTAACGGATGATAGTTGGAAGGTAATTCTTGTCAACAAAGATCATCCGGTTCCAGATGGTTATTCAACAGAGTTTACTGATCTGTCGAATGGGCAGCAGGTTGATTCAAGGATGTATCCTGATTTACAGATGATGTTTGATGATTTAAGAAGTGAAGGTTATAAACCGGTTGTCACATCAGGTTACCGCACTGAGGAATATCAGGAAACGCTTTTGGCTGATAAAGAGGCTGAGCTTATATCTGAAGGATACACAGAGGCGGATGCGGAAACAGAAGCAAAAAGCTGGATCGCAGAGCCTGGTACTTCAGAGCATCATACAGGACTTGCGGTCGATATTAATTCGGAAGCAACACCAGGTACAGCCAATCCATCAGAGGTTTCCGAACCACTTTATCAATGGTTAGAGGATAATTCTTATCGCTATGGTTTTATACTTCGTTACCCTCCCGGAAAAGAAGACATAACAGGAGTAAATTACGAACCATGGCACTATAGATATGTTGGCGTAGAGAACGCTGAGCAGATACATGAAGACGGACTTACGTTAGAAGAGTATCTGGAAAAATAAGACTTAGGAGTCATCGGGAGTTATCTGATGACTCCATTTTTAGAAGGAGGTTAGGTATGGCATTTTTGGTATATATAATGATTTGCGCGATTTTACCGAATCTGATATGGCAGGTTAATTGTAAAAACAGAACATCACTGTCCCATGCTGTATGGACATTTGTATTTATGATCTATATAGCACTGGCTCTATATGTAGCAGAGATTGGTTCTTTCTGGGATATGATTTCATATAAAAAGCTCATGGGTTCTATAAATACTGAGCCGTTTGCGCCAGGTGGATTTAAACCGGACATGCTGAATATAATTATGTTCATGCCACTCGGATTTTTACTTCCACTTAACTGGAGCAGCTTCAGGAGTCTGCGTAAGGTTGCACTAACCGGACTGGGATTCTCAGCGCTTATAGAGTTCTTCCAGCTGTTCAATTATAGAATTACGGATGTAGATGATCTCATCATGAATACAATCGGTGCATGTGTGGGATATTTTATATGGACTGTATTCCGAAGATTTGTAAAAAATAAGAGGACTATTGAGAGGATTAAAGCCGAGCCTGTTAAGCTGATCATGATAGGAATTCTCGGAGTGTGCTTCTTCTATAACTGGAGATTTGTCGATGCTATGTCTTTGTAATATCGATCGAAATGTAGTATTATAAAGGAGGAATAGAGCAGTAGACTTAACGAAGAAGGATACGTAAGTGGGACTTTTAGGACTGATCACAAAAGATATATCTGAAGAGAATGCAGATAAGCGGACGATAGTTGCACTGAGGATTTTATACATCATCGTTTTGCTGGCATTTACCATTGATATGATAATTGCGGGATTTGATGCATTGAAGCTATATCCCGTAAGGATAGTTATGCTCTTTCTTTCAAATATAATCCTGTTGGTCAGTACTTATAAAACTAAAACGAAACCGGCTTTGATACTGTTCATTTTATTTCTGTTTGCGTGGACAGTCCTTATGATTCCGGTTTATGGCTGGAGTGCCGGTATGCAGAATTACTACATTCCGATACTCATGCTGCTTTTCTTTGCGACACACTCGAAACCGGTATATAAGTTCTTTTATGCAGGACTTGTGCTGGCGGTCAGAATAATGACCATCTTCATATATGGTGGTGTTATATCAGAGGTTTGTATCAGTGATCTTGATAATAAACTGATTCAGATAACAAACATTTCTGCAGTATTCTTCTGTATCATTTTCATATCATATGTTTTCAGCAAGAGAGAGAATGAAGCCGAGAACAAGTTGATGAAGTATAATGACCGACTTAAGAAGGAGGCAAATACAGATCAGCTCACCGGACTCTTCAACAGGAGGAAGGCGGATGAATACTTAAGTGATATTGTTTCGGAAAACAATGGCAGACACTTCAGTGTTGCCATAGGAGATATAGATTTCTTTAAGAAGGTTAATGACACCTATGGCCATGATATCGGTGATATAGTACTGAAGGAAGTGGCCAGGACCATAGAAAACACCAGCAGAAGTGATACATTTGTTGCAAGATGGGGAGGAGAAGAATTCTTGATCGTATTCCCTGATTGTAACGGCGATGATGCATTTATCGCACTTGAAAGACTCAGGAAAACTATTCAGGATACTCTGATTATCATATCGGACATAACCTTGAATATAACAATGACTTTCGGTCTGGCTGAGCTTTCCTTTAAACGAGACGCTGAGGCTACCATAAAACAGGCAGACGAGAAGCTCTATATCGGAAAGCATAATGGAAGAAACCAAGTGGTATATTAGACAGTAAATAAGTGGGGACGGTAATTTCTTTGCCGTCCCCTTATCTGTTTTTACATGAATTTCCGATAATCAGCTCTGGTTCGATGATGACGCATGGGTTAACGTCCTCGCCTCTGATCATTTTGAGCAGGGTTTTAGCAGCAATCTCGCCCAGCCTTTCCTGCGGATGAACTATGGTGGTCAGAGTCAGGTCTGCGATGGTTGAGTATCTAGAATTATCATATCCTGTTATGGATATGTCATCCGGCACCTTGAGTCCGGTTTCTTCTATAGCCTTTATGGCATGCACAGCTATCTGATCGTTGTAGCAGACTACAGCGTCGATGGGCTTTTTTTGTTTGATCATATTCTTCAGACTTGTATAAGGATGTACCTTTCTGTCTTCGGTGAAGTACCAGATTACTTTGTCCGGATCATAAACCATGCCGGCTTCGCTTAAAGCTTTGGCGTAGCCCTTATGCCTGTCCTGCCCCTGACTGTCGTCACTCTTGAAGATTCCGTAGATATTTTTGTGGCCGGTATCAATCAGGTGTTTTGTCAGCAGATATGCACCCTTTTCGTCGTCCATAAGTATGTGTACCTTGTCACGCATGGATTCATAACGTCCCTGGATAAAAACGTAAGGAATCTCATATTCGTCCAGTCTGTTGAACAGGCTCATATGCTTAAGGAACATGTTGCTCTTGCTCGGTTCAATGATTATTCCGTCTACGTCCTTCGTGAGCAGCTCCTCGAGACATTTGATCTCTCCGGATCGTGAGTTGTTTGTATGCTTAAGGATAATGCTGTAACCATTTTCCGAAAGTACGTCGTCTATACCGCTTATAACTTTCGGAAATATATAATCAGACAGATAGGTCAGTATGACTGCTATATTTTTGGAATTTTTTCTGTGTATGGTACGCTCGGATATATATCGTCCGCTTCCGTGAACTGCATAGATGTACCCTTCTTGCTCCAAGATCTCGAGAGCTTTTCTTATTGTTTGACGGCTAACGTTGTAACGAGCGGCGAGAACATTTTCCGAAGGAAGCTTGTCACCAGTATGACTATCCTCTGAGAAAATAAGTTGTCTCAAATCTTCCTCTATATTGGTATATTTTTTAGAAGTTGTCTGTTTTTCCATAACGTCATTCCTTTTTTATATACAACTTTATTGCTATAATATAAGCATATATTGGGGGAAATTTCAAGAAAAAAACAACTTGGAGATATGTATGTACAAGTTGTACTATTTTTATATAGGCCATATGGCAGATGTACGGAAGATATCAAAAAAACAAAAAAGGAGTGGAAAGATGAAGTTTTTTATTGATACTGCAAATGTTGATGACATCAGAAAAGCAAACGATATGGGTGTCATCTGTGGTGTTACCACAAATCCTTCGCTTATCGCAAAGGAGGGAAGGGACTTCACAGAGGTTATCAAGGAGATAACTTCTATAGTTGACGGACCTATAAGCGGAGAAGTAAAGGCGACTACTGTTGATGCAGAGGGAATGATAGCAGAGGGACGTGAGATAGCTGCTATACATCCAAACATGATCGTAAAAATCCCAATGACAGTTGAGGGACTTAAGGCAGTCAAAGTACTTTCGGCAGAGGGGATCAAAACAAATGTTACGCTTATTTTTTCGGCGAACCAGGCGCTTCTTGCAGCAAGAGCAGGAGCCACCTATGTTTCACCGTTCCTCGGCAGACTTGATGATATCAGCTCACCGGGTATCGAGCTTATAGAAGATATAGTACAGATATTCGGAAACTATGATATCTCTACTGAAATCATTGCGGCAAGCATCAGAAATACAGTTCATGTAACAGAGTGTGCTCTTGCCGGAGCAGATATAGCAACTGTGCCTTATGCAGTTATTGAGCGGATGACAAAGCATCCACTGACTGATCAGGGTATCGTAAAGTTCCAGGAAGATTATAAGAAGGTTTTCGGAGAGTAAATATAAATCAAATTCAAGGAGGATTTAAAAATGGAAAATATGCCTATCGTAAAGCTGGGAATCGTAGCAGTGAGCAGGGATTGTTTCCCTATGAGCCTTTCAGAGAGTAGAAGAGAGGCGGTTGTAGCAGAGTATACCAAAACCTATGGTGAGATATATAACTGTAAGACAACAGTTGAAAATGAAGTTGATATGAGAAAAGCCCTAAATGAAGTAAATGAAGCCGGCTGTAATGCCCTCGTTGTATTCCTCGGAAACTTCGGGCCTGAGAGCAGTGAGATACTTCTTGTTAAAGAATTTGCAGGACCATCCATGGTAGTTGCAGCAGCAGAGGAAGCAGGAGATAAGCTCTGTGATGACAGAGGAGATGCATACTGCGGAATGCTGAATGCAAGCTATAATCTCTACCTTAGAAACCTCAAGGCTTACATACCTGAGTATCCTGTGGGAACAGCTGATGAGATAGCAGATATGATAAATGATTTCAAAACTATCGCCAGAGTAAAGCTTGCACTGAGTGATCTGAAGATCATAGGCTTCGGTCCGAGACCTCAGGACTTCCTTGCATGTAATGCGCCTATCAAGCAGCTCTACAATCTGGGAATTGAGATTCAGGAAAACTCCGAGCTTGATCTCTTCGAAGCATTTAACAGGCATGCTGATGATCCTCGTATAGCAGAGGTTGCTGCAGACATGGCCGAGGAGCTTGGCAGCGGAAACAAGAAACCTGAGGTTCTGAATAAGCTTGCTCAGTATGAACTGACACTTCTTGACTGGATAGAGGCAAACAAGGGAAGCAGAAGCAATGTTGTTATAGCAGGAAAATGCTGGCCTGCA
>DGHK01000057.1 GCA_002392655.1 Lachnospiraceae bacterium UBA3850
TCCCCATTCGTGTAAATACATTTTTTACGCAAATCCCCATTCATTTATTTTAGACTTTTACTCAAATCCCCGTTCAGTTGACTACAAATAAGACTTCTAAGAGGCTGACCATCTATCAAAACTATACCTTTACCCATACCGAATAAAAGTTCTTCTTCGCCTTCAAAATGTTCTCCAGCAAAAAGCCCTTTACGACCATCAACAGTCATTCGACCTAATCCCACACATACATGAAAATTATCCGCGCTACCACTTGAAGAAGGAAATATTGATGCGGTATATCTTTGCATTGATAACCATATAAAACATTTACGAGAACGCCCTAGCATTAGTATAGAACTCATTATATTTCTAATTTCATCTGCTTTTTGTTTTCCTTCTTTCGTCATAGAAAAATGAGTGAGAAGTCCTGCAATTTCATCTATGAGAAGTATATTAATTTTTCTATCTCCTCCCTCTGGTGTAGTTAAAAAATCTTCATAGTATTTTTTTATTAAGTCGTAACAGTCTTCAAATTCAGCAAAATTATCTGATATACCTTTAAACTCTTTACTTGCCTTAAAATCAGCAATATAAAGCTTAAGATTATATTTTCTGCACTTATACAACCAATATAAGACAGTTGTACTTTTTCCAGAACCAGAACCTCCAACAATTATGTAATGTCCATCTATCGGAGCATACAATGGAATTTTCAACCCTTGTACATTAAATAGTTGATAATCGTATCCTATCATTATATGGTTATTCATCTATTTCATCATCCTCAGTATCGTCTTTAATTGACGAATTATGAATTGATATAATCTGTCGTTGATTTCTTATACCTATTGCGAGGGTCTTGCGTTCTTCTTCATTTCTAGCATATCTTATCTGCAAGAATGGCATCATTAAATCGTAACGCTCTTTCCATACTACAAGTACCGCCGTATCATATCCATAAATATGAAGATATTTTCTTGCAACATTAACTATAAGATTTTCTAGTATTTGTTTCTCGTTATTATCTGTATAGTAAACAGCAACACCTATAAAGGGCAAAATACCTTCAACTCCAGAAAAAAATAAAGGCGTATTAATAGCGGTCGTGCTCAAATTAATCAACTGTTGAAATCTTTTTTCACCGATTATTTTTTTTACATTTTCCCATATCTCATTTTGAAGACCTATGTCTTCTTCAAACTTATAATTAGGTGTTCCATTAATGAATCTTTTTAGTTTTGCTGTAGCTTCCTTATCACTACAACCTGACCACATTTTTATCATTTTTATCACACCATAATAAACTGCAATACAGATTAAAAACGCAAAAATAATATATAATAAGCCCAACCCAAAAGCGAGTATCAGTAATGTTGATACTCGCCACATTTTTATCCTATTTATAATTATATTTATTTACTACTTTCAAAACTAATTTCTATTTGCTTCCTCATGAATCTTCAAGTATAAAATAAATGGTTCACGCCAATTTTCATAATATTTCATTATTACTGATTGCGAAGGCAATCCTAATTTTGTTAGTTCTGTAGCTTTGGGTATCTTATTACCTTTCTTTATCCAAGCAGAAATTGCATCATCAACTTCTCTCTTTGTATATCTTGCTTTCTTTTTATTTACAAGATAAATGTTTTCTTCTTTACAGAAATCCTCAAAAGAACCATATCTTTTATGTATTGTTGACGGAGAGTACTTAAACGATTCAAAAAATGCCTTTTGTGATTCTGTAACTCTTTCTCTTCCCGAAAAGAATACATCTAGTTCTTTTCTAATTTCTTCTTTAGATATAAAGTCATTTTTACTTGTCTTCTCTGAACCAATCACATCTTGATAATTTGATAACGTACCAAATAACGAATAAATCACCTTACTAGTTGGTAAACCATTAACAGCTTTCAAATCCTTTTCAGTAACTTTATCATTTATTTCCAAAAATCTCTTTCCAGCCTCAATAGCCTGTTCCCTATCCCAATGAACTCTTGTGCTTAGTTTTTACATTCCCTTCTTCAATTCTGTAAAATTACTATATTCTGGATAATACTTTAAAATACACGGAAGTGATGGAAGACCTTTACTCTTTTTTAAATCACTCTGAACAATATCACCTTTCAAACTAATATAATTATCTAGTGCTGTTTTTATAGAATCTCTATTCCAATTTAGGCTTAAATCAGTTATTCCAAAAGCTTTTTTTAAATTGTTTAAATCACCATAAAATTTATGCACATAGTGTATCGAGGGAAGATGATTATATCCTCTACTAAAATCAACCTTATGAATATCCCCCTTCTTATCTATAAAGCTCTTTATTGCTTTATCAAATGACGCTTTTGTAACAACTCCATCTTCTTCTATGATTTCTACATCACTTTCACTAACAGTTTGAATATTATCACCAGTTAATGAATCGCCAGCTAAAAAACTTTTTGCTTTTTCTTCCAAAATAAAATCACTTAAATATTTATCGTTCTTTTTTAGATTACAATCTACACATAATATCTGACAATTTGACAGATTTGACTTTCCACCCTTTGCGTATGGAAAAATATGGTCAAAATGACATTCCGATATGGTAATAATTCTTTTCCCACATATCTCACATTGTATATTCCCACTATTGTTTTCAAGATTTTTCTTAATTACCTCTAACTTAACCGTATCTGAAAAGTCTCTATTTTCCATAATTTCCTCCTGCTTGTAATATAAATAAAAGAGATGATATAACCATTATACCATCTCTTTGTTTTAGCGCGTCTTCTTTTTTGATATTTTTTCAGAAATGAAAATTTGGTCGTAAATCGGTCGTAAATTTCACTATCAAACTTTGAAAACCCTTGTATTTACTTACTTATTTAGTTAATGCTCTTTAGTGTCGGGAACAACAGTACATCTCTGATAGCCGGTGAATCTGTCATCAGCATTACAAGTCTGTCTATTCCGTATCCGATACCACCTGTTGGTGGCATACCAACCTCAAGTGCATTGAGGAAGTCTTCATCTGTATGGTTTGCCTCGTCGTCACCGGCCTCAGCAAGTGCATCCTGAGCAGCAAATCTTTCTCTCTGATCGATAGGATCATTAAGCTCAGAATAAGCGTTACACATCTCCCAGCCATTCATAAACATCTCGAATCTCTCAACGTAGTTCGGATCCTCAGGCTTCTTCTTTGTAAGAGGTGATATCTCAATTGGATGATCCATTACAAATGTAGGCTGAATCAGATGTTCTTCGACATAAGTCTCGAAGAAGAGATTCAGTATATCGCCCTTCTTGTGGAAGTCCTCGAACTCGATGTGATGTTCCTTTGCAAGAGCGCGCGCAGCATCTAAGTCTGCAACCTCATTCCAGTCTACTCCACTGTACTTCTTAACAGCATCAACCATAGTTATTCTCTCGAAAGGCTTTCCGAGATCCATCTCTACTCCCTGATAGGTAATAGTTGTAGAACCATTAACCTCCTGGGCGATATGACGGTACATAGCCTCTGTAAGGTCCATCATTCCGTGATAGTCAGTAAATGCCTGATAGAGCTCCATAAGTGTGAACTCCGGATTGTGACGAGTGTCAACACCCTCATTTCTGAATACTCGACCGATCTCATAAACTCTCTCCATACCACCGACGATAAGCCTCTTGAGGTAAAGCTCAAGTGATATACGAAGCTTAAGGTCTTCATCAAGAGCATTAAAATGTGTTTCAAACGGACGAGCTGCAGCTCCACCCGCATTTGAAACGAGCATAGGTGTTTCAACCTCCATGAAGCCTCTGTCATCAAGGAATCTTCTTATTGTTGAGATGATCTTGGATCTCTTGATAAAGGTATCCTTAACATCAGCATTCATTATAAGATCAACATATCTCTGACGATATCTGATATCTGTATTGGTAAGTCCGTGGAACTTCTCTGGCAGTATCTGAAGTGACTTAGAAAGAAGAGTCACTGTATCAGCATGAACAGATATCTCACCCATCATTGTACGGAAAACATATCCTGTAACACCGATGATATCGCCTACATCAAGCTTCTTGAAATCGGCATAATCATCTGTTCCAAGCTCATCTCTTGAAACGAATACCTGGATGTTTCCACTCTTATCCTGAACATTACAGAATGAAGCCTTACCCATTACACGCTTTGACATCATACGACCTGCTATGCTTACCTTGATTGGGTTCGCATCCATGATCGCACGTCTCTCATTATAAGCCTCTGTCTTAACCTTCTTTGCCTCTTCAGGCTCCATGCCTTCCGTATCAGGCATATCCTTACCTACGAGAAGCTTTGCTTCGAGAGCTTCGTACTCTTCTCTTGCCTGAAGTGCATGATAAGACTGGTCAAACTTTGTTATTACAAAAGGATCCTTTCCTGCCTCCTGAAGGTTTGCGAGCTTCTCGCGACGAACCTTGAGCAGCTGGTTTATATCCTGCTGTGGCTGCTGACCACCCTTCTTATTATTGTTCTGGTTCTGATCTGCCATTTTTCCTCTCTCCTTATCTCACATGATAGAAAAAAACCGCCGGAAAAGCTCCAGCGGTGTTGATTCGTAAAGTACTAAAATTATCCTCTCTTGAAATCAAGAATCTTGTAGCTGTTTCTTCCATTCGGAGCATCAACTGTTATAACCTGTCCAACCTTTGAACCGATCAGCTTAGATCCTATAGGTGATTCATTTGATATCTTTCCTTTAAGAATATCTGCACCTGTTGAACTGGAAAGCTTATATGTGAACTCCTCTTTGGATTCCATATCTACAAAATGTACTGTACATCCAAAGTAAATAGACTCAGCATCCTGATTCTCCTCATCGATAACTTCGATGTTCTTGAGAATCTTCTCAAGCTCTGCTATACGAGCCTCGATATCTCTCTGCTCATCCTTGGCAGCATCGTACTCGGCGTTCTCTGATAAGTCTCCCTGCTCACGAGCTTCTTTAATTTTCTGTGCTATCTCTCTACGACGATTGACTTTGAGATCGCTGATCTCGTCCTCGAGACTTTTTAATTCTTCATAGGTAACTATGTGTTTTTTCTCTTCTGCCATGGTTTATCCTCCTTTGGAGTGGATATGATTTTTACTTCATTATTTGTAATTATCAAAAAGCATTCATAAGCCCGCGACTACGTCGCTAACTGATTGCTACAAATAACAATTCGCAGCCGCTGCATTCATAAAGCCCGCTCCTTCGGAGCTAACTGTCTGCTACGCAGACTGCTTTATTTCATGCATCTTAGATTCCTGCTTCGCAGGAATACCATACTTGAAAACAGCCGTCCCTGAAAGCAAGCTTTCGGCCGTCTGTTTCAAGTATGTCTAACTGCGAATAGTTATCCATATATTGCAGATGACGGGACTCGAACCCGAACCCACGTAATGTGGACATGAACCTGAATCATGCGCGTATACCAATTCCGCCACATCTGCTTAAAAACAGCCACTGCACAAGTTTAACACCTTAAGTGTTAAGTGTCAACATCTGCCGTGGCTGGTTTTTTTGATTTTTGAGAAATCAGAGATTAATCTTCTTTCTTCTCCTCGGTTGTACCGTAGTCATCAACCATCTCAGTAGGTGATGCTTCTTCAGCGTCAGTCTCAGTTGCTTCAACCACTACTGCATTCTCATAGATGAAGTTTGTAACCTTCTCTTCAAGTACTGTAAAGTAGAAGTCTGCATCCTCATAGCCATATGTTGACTTGAGTGTTTCCTTATCAGTAATTCCTCTTGCCTTAAGAAGCTCATCAACTTTTTCATCCACTTCTTCGTCTGAAACTGTTATTCCCTCTTCAAGAGCTATAGCAGAAAGAATCATCTTCTCTCTTATGTAGGACTCAGCACCCTCTTTAACCTGCTCCTTGAAGGTATCCAGATCATATCCGTAATTTGAGAGGTAAGTGTTCAGATCAGCACCATTAGCCTGTGCTTCCTTCTCAACGTTATCCATCATTGACTGAACTCTCTTCTCAACTTCCTTTTCAGGATACTCTGTAACGTTACAATCATCTGTAACCTTACCGAAAAGTATACTCTTGTTTGATCCGAGATCATAATCTGCAGCCTGCTTCTTAAGATCCTCCAGAGTACCTTCCTTGTACTCCTTAACAGTCTTATACTGTGAATCTGTAGCTGATGCAACGAAAGCATCATTAAACTCAGGCTCGTGTGAAATTACGATATAGTTAAGTGTTGTTGCAAATACCGCATCCTTACCTGAAAGCTCTGCATTTCCATAATCCTTAGGAAATGTAACCTTAACGTCAAATTTATCTCCTGGCTTGTGTCCGGCAACCTGATCCTCGAAATCATCTACATAGCTTCCGCTTCCGAGAGCAAGATTTGTACCTGCACCATTTGTGTTTCCACCCTCGAACTCTACGCCATCTATAGTACCGACATAATCGATATTAACTGTATCGCCCATTGTAGCGACACCCTCTGTAGCATTCTCTGTGGTTGTATTCTGTGCTATCAGGTTATCGATCTGAGACTGAACATCTTCATCAGTAACCTCTGTTTTCTGCGGGGTATACTCAACGCCCTTGTACTTTCCGAGCTCCACATACTTGCTGTAATTCTTCATAATGCTGTTTATATCTGTAGAGTCCTTATCAGAAGACTTTCCACATCCTGACATAAGGCCAACCAGCATTATACAAATAAGAAGAGCACTGATTTTTCTTATCTTCATTTTTTCCTTCCTTTCATCAGATCCGCTTATTTTCGGTCTTTCAACCGAAACATAATAACATAACGCCTTTAAAAAATAAAGCAAAAATTATATAGTTATTAAATTTTCACAGTTTTTTCAATAAATGCGCCCTTCACACCAGCAATTTTACAACCAGTCTTTCAGATGCTATACTTATCAAATAGATATATAAATGTAATTAAAGAGGTACCACCATGCAGACAGCAGAAATAAAAGTTAAAAAGTTAAATCCACTTGCAAAGCTTCCTGTTTACGGCACAGACTATGCTGCAGGCGCCGATTTATGCGCCTGTATATTTGCTCCCGTAACCATAGAACCGGGAGAAACATTTATGTTTAAAACGGGAATATCCATAGAGATTCCGGAAGGCTACGCCGGTCTGATATATGCAAGAAGCGGTCTTTCCTCAAAACGCGGACTCGCTCCGGCAAATAAAGTAGGTGTCATAGACTCCGATTACAGAGGCGAGATAATCGTCGCACTGTATAATCAGTCACTGACACCACAGAAAATCGAACCGAATGAACGAATTGCACAGCTTATCATAACTCCTTACATTCGGGGTATATTTAATGAAACAGATGAATTAAGCGATACCGAAAGAGGCGAAGGCGGATTCGGATCGACAGGAAGAAAGTAAACGCCGATCAGAACTGTATCTTTTCGTACACATCAAAGTTTACTGAATCCTCGTAGCTGAAGTCAGGATCCTCTTCATCAATCCACTTCGTATAAAGCTCATTCATATAATCATTTCTCTTATATCTGATCATCTCCTGCTTATGCTCATCCGTCGCATCTCTGTCGGTGAGAGCCTTCATGTAGAAGATGTGATATCCGTATTCTGATTCCATGACCAGACTGTAGGAACCATCCTCCAGTCCATAGAGACTATTTGCTATATCCTCTCCATAAACTGCGCCTATCTCTACAGGTGTCATGGTATAATACTGGGAATTAACAAGGCCGTAATACTCAGCCAGCCCTTCAATATTTGTGCTGTTTGAACCGGTTGAAGTAGTACCTTCATTAACCGTATTCTCTATTGGGTTGATAAGTGTATTATACGCCTGAAGCGCCCTCTCATACTGAGACTGTTTCTCATCCTCAGAGAACATGGTCACATCACCACTTGAAGCAACACTATACGCCTCAAAGAAGAGATCATAAAATGTAGTCTCTCTCGCTTCCTCATCAGACACTTCTATGTCTGCCTCTTCAATAATAGCATCATAAACCTTGCGCGCTAATGCATTTTCATTCATGACTTCACTTACCAGTTCATAGGACATCTGCATCTTCTCTATCTGTTCATCAGTCATCTTCTCATAAAAGTCTTCAGTCTCCGCCGTAACTTTAGCAGTCTCTTCCTCAGTAAGTGCAACCTTGTAATCATTTGCCTTTCTTACCAGAAGCTTCACATGAACTATATCTTCTATTATGTCCTTACGAGTCACATCCTCCATTTTTGCAGACTTATCCATTGATACAGAAACGTCCTCATCCCAGATATCAGAGCCATAATTGTACTCATAATCATCCTTAACGGTATTCGCATAGAGATACACCTCACCGATGGTCACCTCTTCGCCGTCAAATTTAAACACAACCTCTGCATCCTGTGGTACAGTTTCTTTTTCACCGCAGCCCACCAGTCCTGCAAACATACATAAAACAAGTATAAGAGTTGTGGCTTTTCTAAAATATATCATCCCATAAACCTCTGGTTTCTAATCTTTTTTAATGACCAGTTCCCTGTTTATCGCCTCTACGACACTCTCAATATCATCAAGCATCTGATCCTGAAGCAGACTTGACGTTTTTACAGAGAAGCCCGATTCCTTAGTTGCTATGATGTGCATCCTTCCTTTGTAGCTTCTTACGAACTTATCGATCTTCGAAATATCTATAGGTGCACCATCCTTCACGATATACTCTGCCGCTCCGTTTCTGTACCTGACATATGTGAGGCTTGCGCTGTGAGCCTTGGCCTTAATAATAGCCACTCTCATAAGCCTCTTCATAGTCTTCGGAACCTCTCCGAATCTGTCTTCAGCCTCAGCAGTTATATCCGCTATATCATCCTCGTTTTCTATATGTGATATTCTCTTATAAAGTTCCAGCTTCAGATATTCATTTCTGACGTATTCATCAGGGATATATGCATCCACAGGCAAATCTACCGAGGTATCAAAATCCTCCTCAACCTTGTCACCCATTTTAGCCTTTATCGCCTGGTTAAGAAGCTTCACATACAGATCATATCCGATTTCTTCCATATGACCGGACTGACTGCTGCCCAGTACATTTCCTGCGCCCCTTATCTCCAGGTCTTTAAGTGATATTTTATATCCAGAACCCAGTTCTGTAAACTCCCTAATTGCAGAAAGTCTCTTTTCAGCTTCCTCTCTGATCAGCTTGTCTCTCCTATACATAAGAAATGCATAGGCCGACCTGTCGGACCTGCCCACGCGGCCTCTCAGCTGGTAGAGCTGTGCCAGACCGAAGTTATCGGCATTATGTATAATGATAGTATTTACATTTGGAATATCAAGACCTGTCTCAATGATTGTCGTAGAAACAAGCACGTCTATCTCTTTATTTATGAACTCGTGCATGATGTTTTCGAGTTCACGTTCACGCATCTTGCCATGAGCAAATTCTACCCTGGCATCCGGAAGTAAGCCTCTCAGTTCCAGAGTTACTCTCTCGATGTCATCAACTCTGTTATATACATAATAAACCTGTCCACCCCGAGCCAGCTCTCTCGCGATAGCTTCTTTCACTATCTCCTTGTCATACTCCATTACATAAGTCTGAACGGGACGGCGGTCAACCGGCGGTTCCTCCAGCAAACTCATATCCCTTATACCTATCAGACTCATATGAAGAGTTCTCGGTATCGGAGTCGCCGTAAGCGTCAAAACATCCACAGTATTCTTCAGCTGCTTTATAGTCTCCTTATGTCTGACTCCGAATCTCTGTTCCTCATCTATTATAAGAAGCCCCAGTGACTTATACTGCACATCTTGCGAGAGCAAGCGGTGAGTTCCTATAACTATATCCACCTCTCCCTTTTTCAGACCTTCGATTATCTCCCTTGCTTCTTTGGTGCTGCAGAACCTCGAAAGCGTCCTAATATTTACAGGATACTGCTTCATTCTTTCTACAAATGTACTATAGTGCTGTTCAGCCAGAATAGTAGTAGGAACGAGATACGCCACCTGTTTACCATCCTGTACAGCCTTGAAAGCTGCTCTGATTGCAACCTCAGTTTTGCCAAATCCCACATCTCCGCAGATAAGTCTGTCCATGATGTGGTCGCTCTCCATATCCTTCTTTGTATCGATTATCGCCTGATACTGATCAGGAGTTTCCTCATAAGGAAACATTTCCTCAAATTCAGTCTGCCATACAGTATCAGGTGAATAAGCATAACCCTTCTTGCTCTGTCTTATGGCATAGAGATTTATCAGTTCATCAGCCATATCGTCCACATGAAGTCTGACTCTGCTTCTTGTCTTGTTCCACTCCTGTCCGCCAAGCTTATTAAGCTTCGGCTTTCTGGAGTTTTTGTCTGCATATTTACCTATCAGACTCAGCTGTTCTACCGGAATAAACAGCTTTCCGTTATTTGCATAGTCTATATGTATATAATCTCTTTCGCGGCCATCTGCGGTTTTAACCTTTTCGATTCCCTTATATATACCGATTCCGTGGCGTTCATGTACTACGTAATCTCCTACACCTATATCATCGAGACTCCTGTATGCCTCACCCTCATACTTCTTCGGAAGACGTTTCCTCTTCTTAGATTCTGCACCTGCTCCGAATATCTCACTCTCACTCAGGAGAACTATTTTCATATCCGGAAGACTGAAGCCCTCCTCCAGATTACCGGTCGTGATCATTACCTCACGCGGAGCCAGAGTCCTTTTTTTATTAACTGAATAAAAAGCAGGAATCTCCTCGTCCACAAGAGACTGAGCCATTCTCTTTCCTCTTGTCTGAGATGGTGAAACTATTATGACAGAGTATTCGTCCTTCCTCCATTTCTTTATCTCAGAAACCAGTCTGGACACATTTCCTCTGTAAGGTTCAACTCCCGAAGTCTCAAAATGTACCGAGTTTCTCTCATTCCACTCGGTCTCTTTCCTGTAAAAATCCGAGAAGAGATAAGTATATCTCTTTCCCAATCTGTCGATTATATCCTTATTATCAAAAAGCACATTTGCCTGTCCCGGAAGTATATAACCACTCTCAAGTCGTGCCTTCATTGAAACTACAAATTCATTTGAATGTGCCTTCGCCCCTTCAAGCACTCTAGCAGGCTCATCCACAAAAATCGGCGTATCATCCGGCAGATAATCAAGAAACGAAACCGTGTCACTGAAAAAGTATGTGACAAAGCTATCTAGACCGGAGGTCGAGTTATACTCCATGACCTCTTCCTTAACGTGCTTTATATAAGATCGTATCCTTGCATAGTTTTCCGTCTGGAAGTTTTTCTTGAAAGCCTGAGCAACCTTCTCACCTTCCGCCTCGATTTCATCGATACCCCTTCTTATTCTCGCCGCACTAAGCACATACTCACTACTTGGGAACACTTCGAAGTGATCTATCTTCTCTATTGACCGCTGCGTGGACACATCAAAATATCTGATAGAATCAACTTCATCACCAAAGAATTCAACACGACATGGGCACTCTTCAGTGAGGGGGTATATATCAAGTATTCCTCCTCTTACAGAAAACTGCCCACTTGCATCGACTACTCCGACATTTTCATAACCCAGCATCACCAGATGTTCCTTTATCTTATCCAGCTCAGCCTCCTGACCAACCGACAGACTGAAGGCATGCCTCTTAAAATACTTCATATCCGGCAACCTGTCCATCAGGCCATCAATGGTAGTTATTACTACTGTTCTTTCGTTCTTATATATTCTTTTAATGATCTCCAGCCTTCTGGCTGAAGTCAGGTTTCCGTGAACATCCGCATAATAAAACAGGGCATCCTTTGCAGGATACAGATAAACATCTTTTTCGAAGAATCTGTAATCCTTGAATAACTTCTCTGCCCTGGTTCTATCATAGGTCACTATAAGTGAAAATCTGTTATCTCCCCTGAGGCCTTCCATAAAGAGAGGTCTCGAGCACCGAGTCAGTCCCCAGATATTCACAGGAAGACCTTGCTTTCTCAGCTCCGACAGATTACTGCCCTCGCTGACGGCTTTTACCAGTGCCTCCATATCTCACCTAGTTATATTTATTCATGGCAGAATCTACTCCTGCCATTATTATCTCCTCGCAGGCTTTAGTTGCATAGTCCACAGCCTCTCTCATAACCGGAAGCTCCTCTCTCGGGAATCTTCCTAACACATAATCCGCCAGATCCCAGCCCTGAGGCTTATGACCAACCCCAACCTTGACGCGATCAAACTCCTCGGTACCTATGCAGCCTATTATGCTTTTTATTCCATTATGCCCGCCGGCGCTTCCCTGTTTCCGGATTCTGATTCTTCCGACATCCAGATCCACGTCATCATATATGACAATCAGATCAGAAGTCTCACATTTATAAAAATGTAACAGCTCCTGAACCGCTTCACCACTCAGATTCATATAGGTCTGAGGCATCGCAAGGACTACCTTCTCACCCGCAATGATTCCATGACCCGTTACGGACTTGCACTCTTTTTTCTTAAACGGTATATCAAACTTATCGGAAATCCCCGTCACTACCGAAAAACCGGTATTGTGACGACTGCCTGCATATTTAATCCCGGGGTTTCCCAGACCAACTATTATCTTCATGTTCCTACACCTAAATACTTGGTGGAATGGTTCTTTTTAACTTATTCTCTTCCACTCATTATTGCCTCGGCCTCTTTCAGCTGTGCAACTGTATTTACGCCGAGTATCTCATTTACATCATCTACAGGAAGTGCATTTATCTTGAGTCCGGCATTCTTGATTATAGCTACCGTATCTGTCAGATAATACTCACCCTGAGCATTGTCATTTGTCAGCAGACTCAGGCTTGCTGAAAGCGCTTCTGCATTGAAAACATACATACCTGAGTTGATCTCATTTACCTTGAGCTCCTCCTCTGTGCAGTCCTTATGCTCAACAATCTTCACAAACCTTCCTTCCTCATCTCTGATGATTCTTCCATATCCAGTAGGATCATCAAGTATAGCAGAAAGTACGGTTACCCCGTTATATTCATGCTTGTGAAGCTCATACAATTTCTTTATTGTCTCTGCTGTTATAAGCGGTGTGTCTCCACAGAGTACCACTACATCACCTGTTGTACCAAACTTATCCTTTGCGCACATAACAGCATGGCCTGTTCCAAGCTGTTCATGCTGCTCAGCAAAATCAACCACATCAACTATTTCTCTCTTAACGAGCTGTCCGTTATAACCAACTACGACGATAACGTCCGTCGCTCCGGCGTCCTTAGCTGCCTGTATGGTATAATGAACCATTGATTTTCCACATACCTTATGAAGCACCTTCGGAAGATCGGATTCCATACGGGTACCCTTTCCACCGGCTAATATAACCGCTTTGAACTTATCCATCACGAACTCCTTTTCTTCTCTTTTAAACGGTCGATATTATACCAAATAAGCTATCTATTTTCAATCATTAAAAAAATGGGGCAGATCATATCCATCTGCCCCATATAATACCTATTCAGTTTTGTACGAGCCTTACACTATCGGCTCTTCGTCTTCAGTCTCATAATAGCGCGCAAGTATCAGATCCTGAATCCTATTTCTTGTGTCCGAATTGATTGGATGAGCTATATCCCTGTATTCTCCATCTGAAGATTTGCGACTAGGCATAGCAATAAACAATCCCTTCTCGCCTTCGATAACCTTGATATCATGAATAACAAACTCATTATCAATAGTTATGCTGACTACAGCTTTCATCTTACCTTCTTTAGCAACTCTTCTTACTCTTACATCTGTTATATCCATATCCTGTAACCTCCAAAAAACCTTTTACAGTGTATATCTAAAGCTCTTCTCTATAACGATCTTTGGATTTCCTGCTTCACCGGTATGAACCGTATTCGCTTTGATCGTATCTCTACTCTCTACGATACAGTTTTCGATGTAGCAGTTATCACCGATATGAACATCATTTAAGATAATAGAGTTCTTGATAACACAATTATTGCCCACATAAACCTTCTTGAACAGCACTGAATTCTCTACTGAACCATTGATTATACATCCGCTGGCTATGAGCGAATTGGTAGTAACTGCTTCTCCATTAAACTTAGCGGGTGGCAGATCCTCAACCTTCGTATATACTCCTGGAGTAGTACGGAAGAAATGATCTCTAACCTCCGACTTAAGGAAGTCCATATTCGTTCTGAAATATGAATCAACCGAACCGATATTTCTCCAATAAGAATCAAGACTGTAAGCGTTGATACGCTTAACGTTCTTGTATCTGATGAGAATATCCTTAACGAAGTCCGTTCTACCTTCTGCTGCACAAGCTTCAAGAAGTTCAATAAGCTGACGACGTCTTACAACGTATACGCCTATAGAAGCTGTCGATGTCTCTGCAATGAGAGGCTTCTCCTCAAAATCGAGGACACGTCCATTTTCTCCTACCTTTACAACACCAAATCGGGAGATATCATCCTCATCGGCTTTGATATCCTTCGTAACAATAGTGATATCAGCGTTCTTAGCTATGTGATCCTCGAGTACCTTGTTGTAGTCCATCTTATAGACTCCATCACCTGACGCTATAACAACATAGGGCTCATGAGCATCCTTAAGGAAACCTATGTTCTGATAAAGTGCATCAGCAGTACCCTTATACCAATAGCTATTTGTAGCAGTGATAGTAGGTGTAAATATGTAGAGTCCACCCTGTTTTCTTCCGAAATCCCACCACTTTGATGAGTTGAGGTGTTCATTCAGAGATCTAGAATTGTACTGTGTATAAACAGCCACCTTCTGAATATGTGAATTTGACATATTTGAAAGTGAAAAGTCGATTGCCCTGTAGCATCCTGCCATCGGCATAGCAGCCGTAGCACGTTTAGCTGACAAATCTCCCATTCTGCTGCTGTTTCCGCCTGCAAGAATTATTCCTATAGCTCTCATATTATTCACCTGCCTCTCTAATTATTGAACCGCCGCTCGGAAGTAATCCATCAGGATAATCCTCCGCAGTGGTCTCACCGAGAATAGCAGTATTCTTTCCAATCTTAACACCGTCAGGAATAACAGAATTCTCTCCAATAGTTACGAGGTCAAATGCATAAACCGCTGGCTTATAGTCATTTTCTGCAGACTCACCTACACCGAGCTCTACATTCTTACCTAATTTGACACCCTCAGCAAGTATCGCCTTATCAACTATCGCTCCATCACCAATCTCAACATTATTCATGATGATAGAATCCTTGATAACAGCGCCCTTTCCAATCTTGACAGCAGAACCGATAACGGATTTCTCAACGTTACCATATATTTCAGTACCTTCTCCAACGATACTCTTAACAACATTGCTGCCAGGTGCAATATACTGAGGTGGTAAGTTATCACTCTTAGTATATATCCTCCAGAACTCCTCATAGAGATTGAATTCCGGGATTATATCAACAAGCTCCATGTTAGCCTCCCAGTATGAACCGAGAGTTCCAACATCCTTCCAGTAGCCCTTGTAATCATAAGCTACAATCTTCTTTCCTTCTGCATGACATGAAGGAATTACATGTTTACCGAAATCGCATGAAGGTGTATCCTTCATCTCAATCAGCTTGTCTCTCAGAAGCTTCCAGTTGAAGATGTAGATACCCATCGAAGCTTTATTACTGCGTGGATGTTCAGGCTTCTCCTCAAACTCCTGAATGACATTGTTTTCATCAGTGATTACAACACCGAATCTGCTGGCTTCTTCCATCGGAACCTGATAAGTAGCCAGTGTTACGTCCGCGTGAGAACTCTTATGGAAATCAAGCATTACTTCATAGTCCATCTTATAGATATGATCTCCTGAGAGGATCAGCACATAATCCGGATCATAATACTCCATAAATTCCAGATTCTGATAGATAGCATTAGCAGTACCTGTGTACCATGATGCATTATCCGAGCTCTCGTATGGTGGAAGAACAGTAACGCCTCCGAAGTTTCTGTCTAAATCCCAAGGCATACCAATACCGATATGCTGATTCAAACGAAGAGGCCTGTACTGAGTAAGTACACCAACGGTATCAATTCCCGAGTTAATACAGTTACTAAGTGGGAAGTCAATTATCTTGTACTTTCCGCCGAAGGCAACTGCAGGTTTTGCAAGCTTTGAGGTGAGTACTCCAAGACGGGAGCCCTGGCCACCAGCAAGAAGCATTGCGATCATTTCCTTCTTTACCATATTGTCACTCCTTTTAAGCATAATCTTGTGTCCCTTGCGGTCAAAAAACCGCCCAACAAGTCGATATAATTATAACACTTTTGACAGAATATTAAAACCGTATAATTGGATATTTTTACTTTATTTTTCCCATTTCGAATACCGTATTTGTTAAACATGCACAATAATTATGCTAAAATCAAAAAATCGGCCTTGAAAACCAGTGGTTTTAAGGTCGATTTTTTGGCAATTTTAACAAAGATTTTTTTAATAAGTTTTTGAATTATGATATGTACCCGGTTTTTCAACCGTGTCATAACTATAATATTCTACCGGATCCTTATTCGAATTAGCATCAATATTCATTTTCCTCATCTCTTCAGGAGTTATTGTACAGGCATCAACAAAGTCAGGATCAGTGATATTTTCATACTTTCCGGTTTCTTCATTGTAGATTTTTAGTCCATTACATATCCAAAATACCCAGTTCCCTGTATTACGGTCATATACATATTCCATATAACCTCTCCATGTTTTACTATTCAAATCATATGCGCTGTAAGCATCTGAAAACTCTTCTAAAGAATCAAAGGTATCTATAATACAGCTATATTTATGCCCTTGAGGTATCGGTATATATCCATCTTCAAGTATTATGGTTGCATGACTGGTATCTGTGCCATCGACACTTGTATCTCCAAATTTGATACCCTTTTCAAACATTTCATAACCATTAAAATACCTGCCATCATACCACATGTAGCTTAAACGTCCGATATTTCCCCAATCCCAATAATCAAACTCCGGATTCGCATTATTATCGTACATATATGTAAAGCCCGTCTTCGATTCATTATTGAAGTCATATATTTTTACATAACTTCCCTTTCCGACAGTTTTCCTGATATCAGCCCAGGTAATTTCTCCCTCTTTTGGTTCCTCCTCAACAAACAAACTTCCATAATAATTGAGTTTTTGACTAAGCGCTGATAAACTGATATCCTTTCCTGCATCTCCGGCAGAGCCATCAAATGTATAGAAATATTTTATCATATTTTCACGTATGCCTTGTCCGCCTCCGTGTCCTGCACCACCATAGGATCTGGTTTCACCATTATAGGTATAATCCATAATATCATGCCATGAAGAGCTCCACTTCACTGTGAAATCATATCCCAGTCTTTCCGCCACATTGCACATCATTCTTGGGAATCCAATAGAATCATAGATGTACGGATACAGGCAGGAAACCAACATATCCTTGTCGTTTTCCCGATGATAAGGATCTTGTATATAATAATTCTGATCTATGTGAGGAGAGTCTGAAATTCCCCACTCACCATTACCACGCTTTAGGTCACCAAGAACATATGCACCACTATAGAGACATATCTGTTCAAATCCCGTTTGTATAGAAGACATTTCCTCAAAAAAACCACTGGTTCCGCCCTTATAGTTCTGAATCAGATAATCTATATTATCCACTACATCATCCGTATTAACAGTGATATTGGTATCATAATAATCAAACCAAGTACTTGAGACACCATTATCATACACCATATGATGCTTATCAGCGTACTGCAGTACTAATTCACCTCCATCAACATTATAAGCACTGGCTATATATCCACCGCCAACACGCCTTTTTCCTTTGTCAGTATATATTACATCCTCAAATGTTCCTGTACATGGAAGGATATAAGACTCTCCCTCTTCCTCTCCATACTTTGAATTTTTATCAACTAATCTGAAAGACTCATAATCCGGATTATCTGTCTCAATAAAGAAGTACTCATTGAATGGAGGAAGCAGCGGTGTAACCTTATAGCTATATGCAGTAACATCTATATTACTATCTTTATTACCACCAGATCCATTATTATTCGGACTTTTATCCATATCCAGATAACCCGCCGAATCAAACCAATAGTTTACACCATCGATCTTAAGCATTTGGTTTTTAGGATACCATCCGTTATCCTCAAACCAATATCTACCTCCGCTTGTATGCCATTTACCTCCGGAATAACTTGGATTCCATGCGCCACTTTTTTCAATCCAGCATCCATCTCTGTAACAATTGCTCTCCATATATCCAGCCGAATCAAAGTAGTAACAGCATCCATCTATCCAAAGCCACTGATTAACAGGATACCAGGAGGCATCAGAATACCACCATCCAACACTGTTTACATTCCATTTACCATTGGAATACGAAGGATTCCACGCACCATTTGATTCCAGCCAGCACCCATCTCTATATTCCGAATAATCCATATATCCATCTGCCGTAAAATAATACCAAGAACCACTAATCTCAGCCCATGTACTTGCATAATATGAACTACCAGTCATATAGTACCAGCCTTTACTGTCCCTATTCCAGCCGGATGCGGCATTTACAGTATTTGAATATCCTCCAAAACATGTAGCAGTTATTAATATCAAAACGGATAACACCGAAGTAATTATTCTTTTTCTAATCAAAATAACCTCCTAATAGCAAACCCCGTCATCTCCGATCCAGTAACCATCCACATAACGGTTGGTCACCATATAACCGGACGAATTGAAGTAATACCAATACGTATCTATCTTCAGCCAGCTATTTGCAGGCCACCAGCCGGATACATCTTCTACCCACCAGCCACTGCTGTTACTCTTCCATGAAAGGAAGTACTGTTCATCCCATGAACCATCAGCGTTGAACCAGTAGCCATTACAGTATTCGCCCATAGCCATATATCCATCAGCTCTGAAGTAGTACCAGATTCCATCTATCTTCTGCCATGAGCTTGTTGGATACCATCCGTCCGTATCCTCTACCCACCAGCCGGTCGCATTACTCTGCCACATGAGCCGTCCTGCGTAGGTCTGGTTTCCGTTTTCGTCATACCACTTTCCATCTACCCATTCGCTTCGGTAGGTTTTAGCCTCTTCCTTTTTCTCAGGTGTAAGCTTAGGTATAGTTTTCTGTTTGACAAGAACTTCACCGCAGACCGAGCAGTGCTTTCCTGCTGTAAGTCCTTCTCTTGTTGTAGTCGGATCAACTGCCGGATCAATTACAGGAACATGTGCTTTCTTAGGAATGATAGTTTCCATCTCCTCGCCACATGCTGAGCATTTACTGAGCTGTCGTCCTTCCTTCTGACAGGTTGCACCCGTTGACTCAACAATGTTCCACTTATGACCTGTAGCAGGCGAAGTCTTCTTCTGTGGAACGAGAATCTCACCACATACAGAGCATCTCTTACCAGCGCTGAGACCTTCTACCGTACACGATGGCTCAACCGCCGGTATTATTTCTTCCAAATGACCCTTTGCAGGGATTGTCTTGCCTACCTGTACATCACCGCATCTAGAACATTTTTTATCCGCTTCCTTGCCATCCTCTGTACAGGTCACTTTCTTGGCAGTTCCTTCCACCTCTTTATAGTCATGTCCGAGCGACTTGATTATGAGATCATCTGCAGAAACTTCCACATACTTATTATTATCTTTTACGAACAGCTTATGACAGTCTGCACATTCATAGTGAGCCTTTACGCCATCCTCAGTACAGCTTTCCGAAACCTCCGGTATCAGACTTCCGTAATTGTGCCCCGTCGCAGGGATTATCCAGCTGTCTTCCTCTATCTCATTTTTTCCATCCTTATCCGAGAAGAACTTTTTGCATCTGTCACAGCTCCAGTACTCTGTGTTTCCATCTGAAACCTCTGTCTCAGTCGTCGCCTCGTGATGAGTCATATTATGTCCAAATGCCGAAATTATCCAGCTGTCCTTCTCTATTTCATTCTTTCCATCCTTATCTGAGAAGAACTTCTTACACTTATCACAGCTCCAGTATTCACTATTACCGTCCGTAACGCATGTTGCGGCAACCGCAGCAACATGTCCGTTTGCTATATTCGGGTGAGCGCATACCAGCTTGTATGTCATCGCTTTAGTCAGTCCGGTTTTTGCACTTGCACATACATTTCCATCCGCGTCTTTCCAGACACAGCTGTCCTTAGCAGGAAATGTTGTCGCGAGCGGCCATTTCGCAGGCAGGATTATTGTCTCAAGCTTGCTACAGTCATTAACAAACTTATCAGCAACCGAAAGCTCACCTGTGCCAAATCTGCTCAAGTCAAGTGTCACCAGGCTGGAACACTTCATAAACATCATGGACATATACCAGATATTTCCGGTATTGAAGTCCTTTAGATCCAGATCCTTAAGCGAGCCGCAGCCGTAAAACATCTCATATGCATCCTCATCAAGAGTCGTGTCAGAACCGGCAAAGCTTACCGATGTCATATTCTTACACTTATAAAACATCCTGTCAGTTTTGGTTATTCCCTTAACGGAAACAACAGCCGACGTTATCTTATCTGCATATTCTATCCACGGAGCTACACTACTATACTGTCCCGTATCCTCTGTAATATCGTATTCGAGACCGTAATCTCCTGTTCCTCTTACATATAGTTTTCCATTCTTGTCTATTGTCCAGAATAACGTTCCGGACTTTCTAGTTTTGACTATCGCATCCTCATCAGCCGCACTGTCAACGTGCACGTTACAGCTTGCGTATATGTCCTTATTATGAGAGGTTGCAGTGACGACGCAGTCTCCTCCTCCGTTAGCTACAACCGTTGCTGTCTTACCGTTTCCGCTATATTCAACTGTCGCAACCTCCTCATCCGATGTTGTCCATTTAACATCCGGAAATGCATTCGAAGGCGTAAGGCTGGCCGTAAGTTCTGCGGTCTTCTTTTCATCATCCCCCCAGTCAAGCTGAAGGCTTGTCTCATCGAGAGATATATCCGTTACATCTTCATATTTATTAGTTTTTGAAATAGCCTTTATCACCAGATTGCCGGTTAGTATTTCACTCAAACCTCTCAGGCTGGAGCCATAATAATTTGTTTTACCTTCCACCATCTCAATAGCTCCGGGATAATTTTTAATACCCCTGTTACTATCCTGCATCAGATATATACCCGATCCGGCTTTCATCTTTACACAAACAGCAAAACGATCTCCCTTTTCAAAAGTTACAGGCTCTGACAGCTCATACTCATTATATCCATCATATGTGGCAGTGCACTCTGTTACACTCACTTCTTCATAATCCCTAAGAACATAACTAGAAACTCTTGGACTGCCCTTCATAATAGATATAGTAAATTCAGAATTAGCTCTCACTCCCAGACCTATCTTATCTATCACTTCACTTTTTGAATCTGAAGTAAAGAAGGTCAGATAATATCTCTCCTGCCCCTCATTCACCGAATAAAAACTCTGACCATATTCAGCTCCGGCGTGCTGATAAACATTTGTATTTGCATCTATAGATTCTATTCCATAAGCTAGTGCATCCGCTGATTTACCTGTAGTATAATAGCTGATCCATATGTAACCATCATTCTGGTATCCTGTTCCCCACGAGTTTTTTGCAAGCCATGCTCCATCACCCGGAGGTGTTATGTTGAAATTCTCCTTCGGATAATCGTCATCCCAGCCTACGATTTCAACTCCATGATTAGTATATTCATCTTCGGCATCCGGATTATAATAAGTCTTGGTTCCATCGATTCTTTTAAAATACTTACTGCCTGTAGTTTCACCACTTACAGTCTGATCGCAGTGAAAATCTGCGGCTACACCACCGTAATTATATATAAGCTTCTTTACATTTTCGATGTTACTTATATCAAAATCACATCTATAAACACCATTCACTCTATAATCCTTTGAGAAACATTTAGTCGGATCTATAGTGTAGTTACTATTCTTTACAGACGCTATATAATCATCACCATTTTCTTCAAATGGTATAGCTCCGTTTGCCATCTGCCAACCAACGTAACTAAAACTTCCGCCAACCCTTGCCATCAGATTGAAGTCCGTTGACGGTGTACCGTGTCCATCTGCATCCACATAATTTCTATCACCTGACAGATAACCCTTCTCATCTTCATTTTCGCTGTACATAAAATAGATAGTGTGAAGCTCGGACAGATCTACAGTATTGTCAGCCAGACCATTCTTAATAAGAGCCGTTTCCAGAGCCGCATTCGAAGAAAACGCCCAGCAAGTACCGAAAGAGCCCTGATTCTTAACTGATGTAACCAGCCCCTCTGTTCTGGCGTCATACTTCGACGGCAGACTATCTGCTCCTATTAAACCCTTTTGATATAATTTCTTCTTCGCAGGACCGCCATAGGTTTCGGTATCAGGAATAATACCCATCCCATATTCCTGTTCACTTTCTTCCTCATGCTCATCAACACTCTCTTCAGCATTCCCCTCTGCATATGCTACGATTGGAGTATATGAAAAAATCATCAAAAATGATATAAATACACTTAATATTTTTTTCTTCAATACGCACCTTCTCCTTTCCTTAATTCTTCACGAAAAGCACTACCTATATTTTAACATTTATGTATTATATATTCTATTTATTTTTTGACCATAATCATATTTATAATAGCCGTCCCCAAAAAGCTAAGCACAGTATATGTAGCCACGATAACAAAAAAGATGGCAAACAAGGATTAACCTCATTTGCCATCTTAAGACATCATTTGATTATTGCTTACTTTTATTCTTTCCCAGTTTTTACCGCCTCTGTAACTGCTGTTACAAGTCCGGTAACTCCTGCAAGATCTGAAGGAATGATCAGCTTGTTAGCCGGTCCGTTTGCAGCCTTTTCAAATGCAGCAAGTCCCTTAACTGCTATTGTTCCCTGTGAAGGAGCTGCATCATTCATCATTCTTACTGCTGCAGCCTCTGCTTCCTGAACCTGTCTGATTGCTTCAGCTTTACCCTGAGCTCTCTGGATAGCTGCTTCTCTCTCAGCCTGTGCCTCGAGGATAGCTGCCTGTTTTTTAGCCTCAGCCTCAAGGATAGTTGCTTCCTTATCTGCTGTTGCACGAAGGATCTTAGCTTCCTTCTCACCTTCTGAAACTGTAATAGCTGCCTGCTTCTCACCTTCAGCTCTGATGATCTGCTCACGTCTCTCACGCTCTGCCTTCATCTGCTTCTCCATTGACTCCTGTATAGCTGCAGGTGGCATGATGTTCTTAAGCTCTACACGATTAACCTTGATTCCCCAAGGATCTGTAGCTTCATCAAGTGTAGCTCTCATCTTGGAGTTAATTGTCTCACGAGATGTAAGTGTCTGGTCAAGCTCGAGATCACCGATGATGTTACGAAGTGTTGTAGCTGTCAGATTCTCGATAGCTGCTATAGGATTCTCAACACCGTAGCAGAAAAGCTTAGGATCTGTTATCTGGAAGAAAATGACTGTGTCGATTCTCATCGTAACATTATCCTTTGTAATAACCGGCTGTGGCGGGAAGTCCGCAACCTGCTCTTTAAGTGATACGTGTCTTGCAACCTTATCAATTATCGGTACCATCATATGGAGTCCAACACCCCATGTAGCCGTATAGGTACCAAGTCTCTCAATAACATATGCATTTGCCTGTCTTACAACTCTCAGAGAGCTGCAAAGCAGGATAATTGCTATAACTAAAATAATGATTAATACTGGCATAATACTTAAACCTCCTTAGAATATACATAACTTAGAAAACAATACTTAAAATACATCTCTCAGATATACGTCATTTAGTCAGACGTTTTTCAGATTGGACTGTCCAGTTCCCGCCGGACATACAGCTTTGTTCCTTCAATTCTCTCGATCTTAACGAGAGTACCTTCAGGAATTATGCTTCCGTCCACAGACACGGCACGCCACTCAACATCTCCGAGCTTGATCATTCCTGTTCCGGCACTATTATCTATAGTTGTAAGAACATTTTCTGTCCTTCCTATCCAACTGTCTGTATTCGTCTTCTCTTCGCCGAGAGGGAGATGCTTTTTCGCAATCGGCCTCATGACCAGAAGAAGCACAGTAGACACTACAATAAACACAACTATCTGCAACCAGAGCGGGCCATCCATATATCCGACTATTGCCGCCGCGATTCCTCCGCCGGTAAACCATATAGACGAAAGCCCCAGGGATATGATCTCTATTATGAGTGCAAGTGCAGCAACTAAAACCCAGAATAAACCATAACTTATACCAAATATCATCAGCCCCTCCTTTCTACATAATCATAAACTGTATATCTCGTACAGCTCTGTGCTATACAATCCATATATTACCAAAAACAGCTAAAAAATGGTATATAAATCGAAGAGAAATATCAGATTCTATTTTTCGGTTTTAGAAAAATAGCAGGGGCATAACCCCAATGTCATTAAGTTAAGATGATAAGACAAAGATCTCTATACCAGAAATGGTATAGGGGTCTTTTTTTATAAAAACACTTGACACGAACGGCAAAATGTGCGGCCGCTTTCGCTACTGATTGAATAAGGATGTAGCGAAAGCGGCCCTTGTAATTAGCAAAGAGTTAATTGCAAGGAGGTGCTTATATGAAACCAAAACACATTAAGAAGCTTTTAATGTCAGAAATTGAAACCGTTGCAAACGCTTCTGATGAGTACTGTTTAAATCCGGGGCGTGATTTTTCACGAAAACGAAAACTCTCTTTCAAAAAAGTCTTGGAAAGTATTATTGGAATGGGTAGCAAGGGACTTACAAATGAGTTGATTGACATTTTTAATAATGCCCCTGACATGCCCTCGGCCTCTGCTTTTGTACAACAACGAAGCAAAATCAAGCCGGAAGCCTTCAGGGATATATTAGCAGGGTTCACAGAAAAGATAACCAGGCAATCTAACCGATTAAGATTATTGGCAGTAGACGGTTCCGATATTCAAATTGCAACTAATCCAGATGACGAAGACACCTACTTTCCTGGGATAAATGGTCAGAAGCCTTACAGTTTAATCCATTTAAACGCCCTTTATGATCTTGAACAACATATTTATGTTGATTCGAGGATACAAGGGCGTATGAGCTGGAATGAACATATGGCATTGCAAGAAATGGTTGATAAATCAGACATCCGTAAGGCCTTGGTCATTGCAGACAGGGGATATGAATCTTATAACAACATGGCGCATATACAGGAAAAAGGATGGTTCTTTTTGATACGTGTAAAAGATGGAAAAAAGGCATAAAGGACGGATTGCTACTCCCTGAAGAGAATGAATTTGATGTTGATATTTGCTTGAAACTTGTACGAAAACAAACCAACCAAATAAAGGAACTTCTGAAAGATAAAAATAAATACCGATGTATCCCCCATAGCACAAGTTTCGATTATTTACCAGAGAAGACAAGAAAAGCGGATCCTGTCACATTTTATGAATTAAAGTTCAGGGTGGTTCGTTTTGAGATAGGATCTGATAGTTATGAAACAGTACTCACGAACCTTGACAAAGACACGTATCCGGTGACAGAGTTAAAAAGGCTGTACGCTGCCCGCTGGGGAATTGAAACATCATTCCGAGATTTAAAGTATACGTTAGGGATGCTTGATTTTCATTCAAAAAAGGTGATGTGCATCCATCAAGAAATCTATGCACATCTGATTATGTATAACTTTTCTGAAATGATTACCTCGCACGTAGTCATTGCTAAAAAGCAAAGAAAGCATACATATAAAGCAAACTTCTCGGTTGCCGTCCATATGTGCAGACTCTTCTTCTATGATAGAGCGTCACCACCTGATTT
>DGHK01000012.1 GCA_002392655.1 Lachnospiraceae bacterium UBA3850
CTCATACATGGGTCTGCACCAAAGATGCTTGGGATGAGAAGGTTCTTGTAAAAGATGCTTGGGATGAACAGGTGTATGACCATGATGAATATGTCGGTTATGAATATCGATGCATGGATTGCGACGCTGTCCTTGACCCATCAGGTGGTGATTGCCCAAACTGTGGTGGCGGTGATGCATACGTAAAGGAAATATATAAGCCTGTTTATACAACAGTACACCACGACGCTGAGTACAAGACTGTCCACCATGATGCAGAGTACACTTGCTCCACTTGTGGAGCTAAGTGGTAACATGGACTGAACCCCTTGTCCATGTGAACCCCTTACCGAACTGAACCCCTTGGGGATATAGATATAAAGGCAGAATTGATATTCTGACAAATTCCAAGGGGCATAAAACCATTTGTCTTTACTCAAGTGGAAATCACTTGTCAAACCAGCGTGCCCGACTGCTTTTTTCGGACAAGCATCGCGGATACACTGAAGACGGAGTATTGCTTCTGTTAACATTTACCAGATCAGCTGACGGAAAGGTTGAAGCAAGCGATATCCATCCTATACCCACGTGGGTAGAACTGGATGACGACGGCTATCGTATCATACCACTTCCAAAAGAAGTTCCACCTTCGTCCTGGAAGGCAAATGATAAAGACGCCGCCATGGCTTCCTTTAACAGGACAATGGGGAGATTATATGGTACAATTATTAATAATTGTCATTCTGAGTGAAGCGAATCAGCTCAAGAATCCTAAAAAATAGAGGAGAACATTGTATGTCAGAAAAAAGGATTATTTTTAATAAGAAATATCTTGCAAAGATTTTTTCATTATCATTACTGTTAATGATATTTGTCACCGGCTGTGGCAGGAAAGCGGATGAAACATCGGATAGAGACAAAAAAACAACAGAGGCAGTAACTGAGGCTACTACCGGGGAAAATGCAGATGCCGGGGCAGACAGGGTTGATGAGGATTCCAAAATGAACAGCAGTTCTACGTTAAAAACAGCAAGTGATAAATCCTTTGAACCTGTAGCCGGAAAAACCTTCAAGGTTGTGGGAAGTGTGTTTGCTCTTGAATGGAGCGACGAAGTAACAATAAATGATGATGGTTCATTTGATGGATATACAGTAAGTGGGGGTGAAACTGAATCCTCTATGAATTATTCGGGAAAGTTTGGACCGCTTGATACAGATAATGAAGATCTTATATACTCGGCAAAGGTAGAATCCGGGGCGGCTTATTTTGAAAAGGACGGAGAAATAACATTTTATGATAAAGGCTTCCCTACAAACATGCTGCCGGAAGATGTAAAGAACTATCTGAAGAGTGGCCTGTATGCATCAATACTTGATCTTTATAATCTTCCATGCATGATTTTCTGGAATCATGATGACAGATCAGTTTACGCTGATGCATCATATACACCACCGAAAAAATCAGTAACGGAGGCAGTTACCGAAGCAGTAACAGAGGCTGCTGAGGAACCACCAACAAGTTCCATGAATTCACCATTCTACGGCGTGTGGGTGTACGGCTCAAAGGATAAAGCCGATGCAGACAACTTTGCTGCAAACGTAAATGGAATGACCTCCCTTGTATTCCTCACAACAGACTGGTCGAACCTTAACACCGAACCGTACTATGTTGTGTCTCTGGGCATGTATACAACAGAGGATGATGCAAACGGTGCGCTTGAAACTGCGAAGGACCTTGGCTACAGCGATGCATATGTAAAATACTCAGGAGAACACAACTAATTTCAAAGGATTTTGTACAAGAGAGTCAATGCATGTCATTGACTCTTTTTTTGTTTTCAAAAATGCCATTTAGTGGTAAAATATTAGAGTATTTGAAAACAATTCGGAGGTTAAGAATTATGAAGGACGAAACCAAATGTCTACACTCGGGTTACACACCCGGAAACACTGAGCCTAGAGTAGTACCAATCGTACAGAGTACAACCTACAGATTCGATACAACACAGGATATCGCTGATGTATTCGATGACCCAACAAAGGCTCTTATCTATTCTAGATTTGCCAATCCTACAGTTATGGCTGTTGAGGAGAAGGTTAACCAGCTTGAAGGCGGAGTTGGAGCTATGGCTACATCTTCAGGACAGGCTGCATCACTTCTTTCAATTCTCAACATCGCGCAGGCTGGCGACAGCTTTGTTTCTGTTTCTGAGATATATGGTGGTACAATCAATCTCTTCGCATATACTCTGAAGAAGCTTGGAATCGAGTGTATCTTTGTAAATCAGGAAATGTCTGACGAGGAGATCAAGGCAGCTTTCAAGCCAAATACAAAGTGTGTATTCGGTGAGACTCTTGCCAATCCATCACTTACAGTATTTGATATAGAGAGATTTGCGAACATCGCACATGAGAAGGGTGTTCCGCTTATCGTTGACAATACATTTGCAACACCAATTTTATGTAAACCATTTGATTTTGGCGCTGATATCGTTGTTCATTCAACAACCAAGTATATGGACGGCCATGCTGTACAGGGCGGCGGTATGATAGTAGATAGCGGTAAGTTCGACTGGACAAACGGAAACTTCCCTGAACTAGTTGAGCCGGATGAGAGCTATCACGGAACATGCTATGTAAGAGACTACGGTAAGATGGCATATATCCTTAAGGCACGTATGCAGCTGATGAGAGACTTCGGATGCTATCCTGCTGCTCACTCAGCATTCCTTCTTAACCTCGGACTTGAGACACTTCCGATAAGAATGGAGAGACATTTCCAGAATGCACTTGAGGTAGCTAAGTTCCTTAAGAACAGTGAGTATGTTGAGTCAGTTACATTCCCTGCACTTGAAGATGACAAGAACCACGAGCTTGCTAAGAAGTATCTCGGCGGAAAAGCATGCGGCGTTATCTCATTCGTAATAAAGGGCGGAAGAGAGAAGGCTATGAAGTTTATGGACAGCCTTAAGCTCGCATCAAACGAAGTACATGTAGCAGATATCAGAACCTGTGTGCTTCATCCTGCAAGTGAGACACATCGTCAGCTTACAGATGAGCAGCTTGTAGCAGCCGGTATCGAGGGTGGAATGATCAGACTTTCAGTTGGTCTTGAAAATATCGAGGATATACTTGCAGACCTTAAAACAGGCTTTGCGTCTATATAAGCGTTTAGATATGAATAGATAAGCAAGAAAATTAATAAGTAGGGACAGACCTGGAACCAGTAGAGCTGCCCCTACTTTTACTTTTTAAATGAGCTCAAATGTAGTATAATTTAAGAGCTGGAGGGCTGTCTTGGAAATCGAAATAATCAGATCAAAAAGGAAGACAATTTCTATTCAGATAAAGGACTCAGAACACCTGCTTGTAAGGGCACCGCTCAGGCTTTCAAAGAAGGCGATAAATGAGTGTATCGAGAAGAATCAAGACTGGATAGAAAAGCATATGGAAAAGGCGGCCAGAGCCGAAAAAGAAAGTGAAAGCATAAGACCTCTCACGCAGCTTGAGATGTTGGAGCTGACGGAAAGAGCAAAAGAGGTTTTCAGGCGCAAGGTTCAGTACTATGCCCCTATAGTAGGAGTTGACTATGGCAGGGTAACAATAAGAAATCAGAAGACCAGGTGGGGCAGCTGCTCCTCGAAGGGAAATCTGAATTTTAACATAGCACTTATGCGTGCTCCTATAGAGGTACTTGATTATGTGGTAGTGCATGAACTCTGCCACCGTAAACATATGAATCATTCAAAGGATTTCTGGAACGAGGTAGCAAGAGTGATTCCTGATTATAAGACCTATGAAAAATGGCTAAAGGATCATGGGAAGATGCTTATGGTCGAGACCGGCTCCAGATCTTTATAAGATATTGTAAGAGATCTTTATATGAGATCATTATAAGAAAGAAAGCATATGAATGAAAATAATAAAAAGAATACTATAATTCTTATTCTTTCAGCTGTAGTACTTATTCTGGTGCTTCTTCTTTGCATCACTATGTTTAAGAATGATAAAAAGGAAGAGGGAAGCTCGACGGAGAGCAGCACAGTTGCGGTTGTTACCACAGAAGCTGCTTCCGAAGCCGGGACAGAATTGGGTACAGAGGCTGACACAGAAGCTTCCAAAAAATCAAGGAAGAAGAACAAGAAAAAATCAGAGTCGAAAACGGAATCGCAAACAGAATCAGAATTAGCTGAGAATGATTCGGGTAATGAGATAGATCTGACCTCGGACAAGCCTCCGAAGGATGATGAGGATGTAGTACAAAATAATGCACCGTCTCATGATTCGAATAGTAATGAACCGTCCAAAGAGGAAGAGTATTCCTTCAGGAATAATAAGAGGCTCGAGGAGCATTACGAGAAGCACGGTAAGGAAATGGGCTTCAAGGATGCTGAGTCTTATGAGGAAGCCGCATCAGCTGTAGTGAATAATCCGAATTCTCTTCATAAAATAGAAAAGGAAGATGGGGATGACGTCTACTATCTGGAGTCTACCAACGAGTTTGTTGTAGTTTCAACAGATGGATACATAAGAACATATTTTAACCCGAACAGGGGAATTGATTATTATAATAGTCAGTAGATCCGTGAAGGCGGATATTACATAAATAAAACACTAAAAACACATAACATATGTGGCATTAAGGAGTAGTAACAAAAAATGGATATTATCAAAAAGATCAGCGAAGAGCTGGAGGTAAAGCAGACACAGGTACAGGCAGCAGTAGACCTTCTTGATGAAGGATGTACAGTGCCATTCATCGCGAGATACCGAAAGGAGAAAACAGGTGCTCTGAATGACGAGCAGCTGAGAAAGCTTCATGAGAGACTTACGTATCTCAGAAACCTCGAGGAGAAGAAGCAGACTGTTATCGCAAGCATCGAAGAGCAGGAGAAGATGACTCCTGAACTCATGAAGGAGATAGAAGCAGTCGAGACAATGGTTGCACTGGACGATCTCTACAGACCATACAGACCGAAGAGAAGAACGAGAGCAACTATAGCTAAGGAAGCAGGTCTCGAGCCTCTGGCAGAACTTATACTTGAGCAGAAGACAGAGAAGAGTATGGAAGAAAAAGCTCAGAGTTATGTAAACCCGGAAAAGGGTGTAGAGGATGTGGCAGCAGCCATTCAGGGAGCTTCCGATATCATAGCTGAGCAGATAAGCGACTCTGCTGATTACAGAACATGGATAAGAGAGATGACCTTCAAGAACGGAACACTTAAGTCCGTAGCGAAGGATCCGGAAGCTAAATCCGTATATGAAAATTATTATGAATTTGAGGAGAAGATAGCGAAGATAACTGGCTACAGAGTTCTCGCTATAAACAGGGGTGAGAAGGAGAAGTTCCTCACCATCAAGATTGAAGCACCGGTTATAAATATAGTTAATTATCTGGAGAAATGTGTGATACTCCCTGAGTATCTTCCGAAGGGTTCACTCAAGGGCTTCAAGGCTGGAAAAAATTCAGGAGAGAGCGAAGCAGATAATTCCGAAGCAGGATCTAAAGCAAAAGCAAAGAATAAAGGAAACAGAAATGCCGGTCTCAATCTGAGTGGTATCAACGGTCTCGAAGAGATAGCGCTCGCATTTGCAAGCGAAGCTGAAGAAAAAAAGAAGAAGAGACAGGAAAGAAACGAGAGATACGCAAACAAGAATGCTTCAAAGGATAAGATCGAGCTTGAGTATCTGATCGAAGAGGGAACACCGGGCGAGACTGATATACCTTGGACAGTCCAGGTTGTAGTAAATGCAATCGTGGATTCCTATGACCGTCTCATCGCTCCGGCAATTGAAAGAGATATCAGAAATGAGCTTACAGAGAAGGCAGAAGATGGAGCCATAGAGGTCTTCGGAAAGAACTTGACACAGCTTCTGATGCAGCCTCCTATCGCAGGACAGACAGTCCTCGGCTGGGACCCGGCCTTCAGAACAGGCTGTAAGCTGGCAGTCGTAGATGCGACAGGAAAGGTACTTGATACAACAGTCATCTATCCTACAGCACCAACTACAGAAAGAAAGATAGCAGAGGCAAAGGCTACTCTTAAAAAGCTTATAAAGAAATACGGTATCACACTTATATCCTGTGGAAATGGAACAGCATCAAGAGAGTCAGAACAGATAATCGTTGAGCTGCTTCACGAGATACCTGAGAAGGTAAGCTATGTTATCACAAACGAAGCAGGTGCTTCCGTATATAGTGCTAGTGCACTTGCAACAGAAGAGTTCCCTGAATTCGACGTTGGACAGCGTTCAGCTACATCCATCGCAAGACGTGTTCAGGATCCTCTCGCAGAATTAGTTAAGATAGATCCAAAGTCTATCGGTGTAGGACAGTATCAGCATGATATGAACCAGAAGAAGCTCGGAGAAGCACTCGGAGGAGTAGTAGAGACAGCAGTTAACAAGGTCGGTGTAGATCTGAATACTGCATCAGCACCACTTCTTCAGTATGTATCCGGTGTATCAAAACCGATAGCTAAAAATATAGTAACCTACAGAGAAGAAAATGGTTCCTTCAAGGATAGAAAGGAGCTTATGAATGTTCCGAAGCTCGGTGCGAAAGCATTTGAGCAGTGTGCAGGCTTCCTCAGAATATCGGGCGGAAAGAATCCATTGGATGCGACCGCAGTTCACCCTGAGAGCTACGCTGCAACAAAGCAGCTTCTCGAAAAATTGGGAATCGATATACAGATGGTAGCCGAAAACTCAGCTGACAAGAAGGCAGGTACAAATGAGCTTACTGACAAGCTGAAGAAGCTCACAAACGATGACAAAAAGAAGCTGGCAGAGGAACTCGGAATCGGTGAGATGACACTTGCCGATATCATCGACGAGCTGCTTCGTCCGGGAAGAGATCCAAGAGAAGACATGCCTGCTCCGATCCTCAGAAGTGACGTACTGGATATGAAGGATCTCGAGGTCGGAATGGTACTCAAGGGAACCGTAAGAAATGTTATCGATTTCGGTGCATTTGTCGATATAGGTGTTCATCAGGACGGACTAGTACATATCTCGCAGATAACAAACAAGAAGTTCATCAAGCATCCACTCGAAGTAGTAAGCGTCGGGGATGTAGTGGATGTGAAGATTGTTAACATCGATATGGAGAAGGGAAGAATAGGATTATCGATGATCATGTAAGGTATTAACTCTGATGATAGGTAGAAGTATGGAGGTACAAAAATGGCTAATTGGATAATGGTTGTTGACGATGATGCTGCTAATCTCAAGATGGCAGGTCACATACTCAGCAAAAATAATATGAGGGTTACAGCGCTCAAATCAGGAAGGGCGATGCTGGACTATATCAAAGAGAAGGGTTCACCTGATTTGATACTGCTCGATATTAAGATGCCGGATCTTGACGGATTCGAGACACTTGATTGTCTCAGAAAGTATGAAAATGAGATGGGATTATCAGAGACTCCAGTTATATTCCTTACGGCAGATGATACCGCGGGAACAGAAACAAGGGGATTTGAGGTCGGTGTATCTGACTATATCCGTAAGCCTTTCAATCCTGATGTATTGCTTCGTCGAATCGACAATGTTATAAACGTACAGTCAGAGATGATTTCACTTAAGAATGACGCAACAATTGATAAGCTTACAGGCTTCCTCAATAAAGAGGCCACAAATGTTGAGCTTTCGAAGATGTGCGCTTCGAGGAATGGTTGTCTTATGATGATCGACCTTGACTCATTTAAGCTTGTAAATGACCTGTTCGGACATGAAATGGGTGATAAGGTGCTTATTACATTTGCAAATATAATCAGAGAAAATATGCCTACCGGAAGTAAGTATGGTCGTATCGGTGGTGACGAGTTCGTTTCCTTCGCTAGAGGCGTAAGTGAAGAGTCTGAGGTGGCTGAGATAACTAAAAAGCTTAATGAGGACCTCGTTGCTGCTGCAAAGGAGATGATGGGAGAGGATATGAACATCCCTCTCGGAACCTCTGTCGGAGCTATCATGGTTCCTAAACATGGTAACGATTATCCTTCGCTTCTCAAGCTTGCTGACAAATGTCTCTACGTCGTAAAGAAGAATGGCAAGCATGGATATTCCATCTACTCATCAGAGCTCATGGCAGAGGAAGAAAAGGATGCCGTTACACTTGATATCAAGGGTATCTCAGAAATACTCGGTGAAAGAAATATAACCAACGTTGCTATGCAGCTTGATATGGAAGCCTTTTCCTATGTATACCGCTATGCGACAAGGTATTTCCTTAGAAATGGTATAAATGCATGTAAAGTTCTTTTTACTCTTGAAAGATCGCAGAATATAAATGACGAGCAGTTCAAGAATTACTGTGATGATTTCGGTAATTTCCTCAGAGAATCACTTAGAAAGTCAGATATAATCACAAGAAGCAGATTTAATCAGTACTATATTCTGATCACAGATATCAGAGAGGAATTTGTTAACAGAGTGGTGCTTAACCTTCTTGATAAATGGGATGAGAAGTTCGATTTCAGTCTAAATGTAAATTATGAGATTGATTATGCAAGGAATGATGGTGGTGAGACACCTAACAGATTTCCTGCAAATGTAGTTATGGTCGATGACGATGAAGCTTGTCTGATATTTGTTAACAGGATAGTGAGTGAATATGGTGTCAACCTTACAATGTTCCGGAGCGGAGCAGAGTTCCTTAACTACGTTAATACAGTAGAAAGAGTTCCTGAGCTCATTCTCCTGGATGTGAGGCTTCCGGGTATAAATGGCTTCGAGCTCATGGAAGAACTTAAGAATATAGGTGGCGATATAGCAAGAGTACCTGTTATTTTCTTCACAGGGGATGATGATGAAGAGGATGAGATAAAGGGACTTTCAATGGGTGCGATGGATTATATAAGAAAGCCTCTCGTTCCTGAGGTACTTAAGGCAAGAGTTAATCATATACTTGAGCTCATCATTCTCAGAAAGAGATTTCAGAGAGGAAAGTAAACACCGTAACTAACTATAAAAGGAATTATCATGAATCAGAATAAAGAAACAAGTGAATTCTTTCATATGGCACACCTGGTCCTGCTGATCGGATATACCGTGTTTGTGGGTATGTTTTTCATAATCACATTTCTTCTTGAATGGGAGAAGTGGCCACTTTTTCTTGCGGCAGCCGGAGTATTCACATGCTGGTTTATATTTATCAGATCTATTTTTTCAGAGGCTCAGAGAACCTGGGTGACCTGTATAATTATGATGTGCAATTACTTCATATATGGAACGCATCTTACGAGCACCTACGATCTTGTGATCGTTATGTCGGTTATCATGCTTCTTCTCGCTATGACGGGAAGAGTCGGAACTATCACGGCTTGTCAGATAACCTACTACATAACCATGACCTATGACCTCATTTGTCTATATATGCTGGGGGAAAAGCTGACTATTCTTCTTGCCTGCAGAATAGCTATGCATTATTTGGTAATGACATTGGTTGCATCCCTTGCAAGATCAATGGTCAAGAGATGGTATGTGGTTCTGGATGCGTCAGCACATGAAATAGAAGAGCTGACGGAATCCTCACAGAGGCTTAATGATTTCCTTGCAAATGTATCTCATGAGCTCAGAACTCCTGTAAATGCAGTTATTGGGCTTTCAAACATTTGCATAGATAAGGAGGACAGCCCTGAACTCAGAAGTAATATGCTCGAGGTAAGAAATGCAGGACGCCGTATGGCTGAGCAGATAGGCGATATCCTTGATTATTCAGAGATGGATAGTGGAAATATCGTAATCAACGAAGAAGACTATTTGATCGGCTCACTTCTTAATGATCTGATGGTTGACTTAAGAGAGATAAAGCCTGAGAAGCTGGAGCTTATCATCGATGTTGATCCCGCAGTTCCGGCAGTACTTAACACTGACGTAGTTAAGATGAAGAAGGTGATTAAGTCCCTCATCTCAAATGGATTCAAGTATACACAGGAAGGTGGTGTATATCTGAATATCTCAAGTGAGAAGAAGGACTATGGTATAAATCTTATAATCGAGGTTTCGGATACCGGTATCGGTATGAACGAAGAGGAGCTTGAGCGTGTTTACGAGAGATTCTATCAGTCTGATTCAGGCAGATCGAGAAAGAGCGGTGGACTCGGACTTGGTCTTGGTATCGTATCAGGCTTTGTTTCGTTGCTTGGAGGTTTTATAACAATAAGTAGCAAGCCTGAAGTGGGTACAACAGTACGAGTAAGCCTGCCTCAGAGGGTTATTGATGAGACGAGATGCGTATCACTCAAGAATCCAAAGGATATCGATGTAGCTGCATTTCTTGATATCAATAAATTCCTTCCGAGAGTTCGTGAATTCTATAATGCACAGGCAAGGACTATGGCACTTAAGCTTGGTCTTAACCTGTATACGATCGAATCACAAAATGCGCTTAAGAATCTGTCCGGAAGTCTGACGCATCTTTTTGTCGGACAGGATGAGTATATAGAAAACAGAGAATATATAGAGAAGCTTGCGAAGGAGCTTTACGTTGTTGTAGTTTCAGAACCTGGATTTAAGCTCCCGGATAATTCCTTTGCAAGAATGGTTGAGAAGCCTTTCTATGCATTTCCTATTGCATCTATTCTTAATAGCAGCAAGGGTAAGAATAAAGAGATTGGCTCTCAGATGAAGCTAAGAGGTGTAAAGGCTCTGGTTGTTGATGATGAGCCGATGAACCTTGTAGTTGCGAAGAGTATATTCAAGCGTTACGACATCGAGGTTACAACTGCTATGTCCGGACCTGAATCAATCGAGCAGTGCCGTAAGCAGGTATTTAATATCATATTCATGGATCATATGATGGCAGGCATGGACGGTGTGGAAGCGATGAAGAAGATACGTTCCGATGTGAGTGGTCTGAATTCACTCGTTCCGGTTATTGCGCTTACTGCCAATGCGATGAGTTCCGCAAAGCAGATGTTTATGGCTGAAGGCTTTGACGGTTTTGTCAGCAAGCCTATAGAACTGGAGTCACTTGAAAGAGTGATGAAGAAGGTTCTTCCGAAGGAAGTTATATACTATGTAGCAACTGATGAAAGAAAAAGCTCTGATAAAGAGGTCGGCAAAGTGACCGAAGCAAAGCCTGAGAAAACGGACGATGAGGTTATGGAATTCAGTCCGGAAGCATCAGACGAAGTCATGGAATTTAATCCGGATGGTTCAGATGATGTTATGGAGTTTGGTCCCGATGGTTCGGATGATGTTATGGAGTTTGGTCCCGATGCAGACTCAGGCGGTAGTAAAGGAGCGGGAGACTTCGATTCTCAGAAAAAGCAGATGGAAGGTCTCGGAATTAATGTTCAGGCCGGAGTTGACTATTGTATGGGTGATAGTGAATTCTATCTCGAACTCATGAATCAGTTCCTCAGTGAAGCGGATGAGAAGGTTGGAAAAATCAAAAGCTTCTATGATGAAAAAGATTTCAAGAATTATGAGATACTTATTCACGCAGTTAAGAGTAATTCTAAAATGATAGGAATAGATAATCTGTCCGAGGATGCAAAGAAGCTTGAGAAGGCGGCACGCGAGGGCGATATAGACTATGTTGATCAGAATCACAGCAGAGTCGTGGCAGCGTATGAAAGCATCGCAGGAGAACTGAAGGATATACTTAAGTAAATGGAGTTAATTTATGATTACTAAACTTATCAAATATGTAAGAGATGATGAAATAAATATATCGGAAAGAGTTTATGTCCTTAACATACATATAACTACGACGCTCATCCTTCTTTCAATGTTTGCCAGACTTGCAGTAAGAGGAATGGCATCGGATACGATTATCTGTCTGGTAAGTGGGCTTGCTTATGTATTTGTAGCTGTAACTGCATTTAAGCTTAATAGGAAAAATGTAGGAGCAGTCATCAACTGTGCATGCCTCAGTAATCTCTTCTTTCCGCTTATTTTTTTCTATTGTAACGGAATTCACGGAGATGCACCGCTCTGGTTTATCTATGGTCTTATGACGATCAGTACGATAACCTCCGGGCTTGCAAGAAAGATACTTTATTTCTTTGCTTATTTTTCAGCTATAGTATGTTATATGGTAGCTGTTTATTATCCAAATTCGCTGCATGTTCTTTCAAGCCATGATGCGTATCTGATTTCCATAGTTACTCTCATTCTTTTGGGAGTTTCTGTCATAAGTACTCTGATACTTCAGAACAAGCTCTTTGAGAAGGAAAATGCACGTGTTCAGGAGCAGAATAAAGAAATCGAGGGACTTATCGCATCTCAGAACAGATTCTTCTCAAGCATGAGTCATGAGATACGTACTCCTATTAATACAATAATCGGACTTAATGAGATGATACTTCGTGAGGATATCAACGATGAGATAGCGGAGGATGCCGTAAATATCAGAGCAGCCGGCAAGATGCTTCTCAATACCATAAATGATATCCTGGATATGTCTAAGTTCCAGGCAGGAGATATGAGACTTCTGGTAGAAAACTATAATACCGGAAGTATGTTATCTGATCTTGTAGGTATGCTTTGGATTAAGGCGAAGGAAAAGAATCTGGATCTTAAGATAAATGTAGCGCCTGATCTTCCTGCTGAACTAAAGGGTGATGAGGTCAGGATAAAGCAGATACTTATGAATATCCTGAACAACGCTATAAAGTATACCAAGGAAGGGTCAGTCAGTCTCAGCGTTGAATGTGAGAGGAAGGAAGACGGAATCATCAACATGATCTATACGGTTGAGGATACCGGTATGGGAATCAAGAAAGAAGATATCCCATATCTCTTCACTGCATTTAAGAGAGTTGATGAGGGAAATACAAAGCATATCGAGGGAACCGGACTCGGACTTTCAATCGTTAAACAGTTCCTGGATCTTATGGGCGGAACTGTTAAGGTTAACAGTGTATATACGAAGGGCAGTACATTTGTCATAGAGATACCTCAGAAGAGCGCATCTGAAAAAGAACTTGGAGAGTATGATTTCGAGAAGAGACACAACTTAAAGCATCGTGCAAATTATAAGCAGATGATCGAGGCACCTGATGCTAAGCTTCTGGTTGTTGATGATAATGAGTCGAACCTTCTTGTGGTCAAGAAGCTCCTTCGTGAAACCAAGATACAGATAGATACTGCGAAGAGCGGTCCGGAGGCACTGCAGATGACGCTTGATAAGAAGTATGACCTTATCTTTATGGATCACCTGATGCCGGATATGGATGGTATCGAATGCTTCAATGCCATAAGAAATCAGCTCGGCGGACTCTGTCGTGAGACGAGCATCGTCGTGCTTACCGCAAATGCAGGCGAGGAGAATCGTGGTCTTTATGCGAAGACAGGATTTAATGGTTATCTCGTAAAGCCGGTTTCGGGAGCTGACCTTGAGCAGGAGCTTTACAGACAGCTTCCAAAGAGCCTTATGCGTGTTACTGATGTTGAGGCTGCAGAGGGCGGCGAATCGATTACGCTTATGACCTCGGGACAGAAGAAAGCGAAGGTTGTTATAACGACAGACAGTGGAGCGGATCTTCCACTTGAGCTTTATGAAAAATATGATATCTCTGTTTTCTCACTTAGTATAAAGACCAAGCATGGTGTATTTAAGGATATAATCGAGATAGATACACCGGGTATTCTTAAGTACCTTGAGAATAAAGATAATCTTGCAGAGTCTGTTCCTCCAACAGTAGAGGAGTATGAGACATTTTTCGCTGATCAGCTGCTTAAAGCGAACGACGTTGTATATATAGCTTCTTCATCTCAGCTCGATGGTAGTACATATCATATAGCCAAGGAGGCGGCTCAGTCCTTTGATAATGTTTTTGTCCTTGATAGTATGAACTTCTCAGGTGGACAGGGACTGGTTGCGCTTATGGCCTGCCGTATGGCTGAGGCCGGAATGGGTGCAGCAGATATCATCCCAAGACTTGAAATCAGATATCAGCTGGTTAAGTCGAGTATCATGATCGATAACCTTGATTACCTCGCAAGGATGCAGCGTGTCGGAACAGGCTACTCCAATCTGATGAAGGCACTGCTTCTCAGACCTGTTACGGTTATGAAGGACGGAAAGCTTGTGCGTGCAGGCTTTAGATTTGGTGCAAAGGAAAGAGTATGGAAGACATATATAAGAAATTCCATAACAAGCTGCAAACCGGATGACACCGTAATCATAATAAATCACGTAGGACTTAGTAAAAAAGAAATCGAATGGCTGCATGCAGAAATCGATAAACGCTTTAAGTTTAAACGTGTTATATTCCAGCAGTCCAGTCCATCCATTGCTATGGGATGTGGGCCGGGTTCCTTCGGAATATCCTTCGTTGAGGATAGGGAAGTATAAATAAAGCTTGCATTTTAGAAAAAATGTGCTAGAATACCTATAACTTAATAAATCATTACTAGAGTGGGTTCGGAAAAACCGAGTCCACTCTTTGTTTATGGAGAGAGTTATTTGAACTTAGATGAGTTCACTGTTGTAATGGAGGAATGAATTGAAAAGAGCAGAAATTGAAAAGAGGACTGAGGAGCTTGTGCTGGATATTATTAGAGGCACGGATATAGAGCTCTGGGACGTGGAGTACGTCAAGGAGGGTTCGGAGTTTTACCTGAGGGTTTATATAGATAAGCCCGGTGGAATCACGATCGATGACTGTGTCGAGGTAAACAGGGCACTCAACCCGAAGCTGGATGAGGAAGACTATATCGAGGAGGCTTATATACTAGAGGTCAGCTCACCGGGGCTTACCAGAAAGCTGAAGAAGGACAGAGACTTCGAGAAGAGTATCGGGAAGCTGGTACATATCAAGCTATACAAGGCCGAGAGTGGGTCGAAGGAATTTGTCGGCAGGCTGGTTTCCTTTAGCGATGATGAGATAGTGATCAGGTCTGACGGGGCAGAGGATGATGCAGAGATCAAACTAAACAGAAGCAACGTATCGTCTGCAAGACTTGAATTCGAAGATGAGTAGATGTAAATAAATCCGAACGTAAGTGAGGAAATAAAATAATAAATAAAGAATAATTCATATTCATTAAAAGGAGGATGAAATGACAGAGATAATAGAAGCATTAAACATGCTGGAGAAAGAGAAGAATATTGAGAAGGCAGTGATGATCGATTCAATCGAGAAGGCTATCGTATCTGCTTGTGAGAGAGACTTCGGAAAGGATGCAGTTGTTGCACATATGGATCCTGAAACAGGAGAGATAACAGTTACTGCACCGAAGCAGGTAGTTGACGAGATCAATGATCCTAACACAGATATACTTATTGAGGATGCCAGACACATCGATCCTGACTGCGAGATAAATGATTTCATTCAGTGTGAGATCAAGACACTTGATTTCGGTCGTATCGCTGCTCAGAAGGCACGCGGTATCATCCTTCAGAATATCAAAGAAGGCGAGAGAAAAGCTGTTTATGATTACTTCAAGGACAGAGAGAAAACAATCATGACAGGTGTTGTTCAGAGATATGTTGGTTACAACCTGAGCATCAACCTCGGCGGCAAGACAGATGCAATTCTCAGCTCAAGAGAAATGATCCCTGGTGAGAAGTATCGTCCGGGTGACAGAATAAAGGTTTATATCGTAGGTGTTAAGGAAAATCAGAAGGGTGGCTTCCGTATCGTTACATCCAGAACTCACCCCGAGTTCGTAAAGAAGCTTTTCGAGAGAGAGGTTTCCGAGATTGCAGACGGAACTGTAGAGATCATGAGTATCTCAAGAGAGGCAGGTTCACGTTCAAAGCTTGCTGTATGGTCTAACGATTCTGATGTAGATGCAGTAGGTGCCTGCGTTGGTCTGAACAGCGTAAGAATAAACAACATCGTTGATGATCTCTGCGGAGAGAAGATAGATGTTATCGAGTGGGATGAGGATCCTGCAATCTTCATAGAGAATGCACTTCGTCCATCACCTGTTATATCAGTAGTAGTTGACGAGGAAAACAGAATGGCAAGAGTCGTAGTTCCTGACGAGAAGCTCTCACTTGCAATTGGTAAGGAAGGTCAGAACGCTCGTCTTGCAGCAAGACTTACAGACTACAAGATTGATATCAAGAGTGAGAGTCAGGCTGAAGAGGATGATGAGTACTACGATGATGAGTATGATGAAGAAGAGTACGAAGAAGAGTATGATGACGAGTACGATGAGACTGAGGATGCAGATGCTGCTGTAGAGGCTGATGAGGCTGAGGACGCAGTTGAAGATGATGTAGCTGAAGATACAGATGACGTTACCGATGAGGAGGCAACTGAGGAGTAAACTTTAGATAAAAGAAACTATTGATAAAAGGAGCCTGCTTTGAGCACAAAGAAGAAAAATGTAGGTAAGAAGCCTATGCGGATATGCGTTTGCTGTGGTGCGAAGAAGCCTAAGGGAGAGATGCTGAGGATACTAGTGTCCGGCAGAAATACTGAGGTTAATGATTCCACCATTGATGAAACCGGTAAACAGCATGGCCGGGGCGCATACATTTGCAAAAACAATAACTGTATAGAAGAGGCGTACGAACAGGGGCTGATAAGTGAAGAAGTAAAGGAACAGTCTCTTATAGAGACGGGGAGGTTCAAACTGAGTCTTATCTCACTGGCCATGAAGGCAGGAAGCCTGGCGGCCGGAGAATTCCAATGCGAGGAAGCGATAAAGAAGGGCGAAGCGTATTTCGTGATCATCGCTGAGGATGCATCGGATAATACCAGAAAGAAGTTTGAAGACAAATGTAATTACAGGGATATCCCGTATGAGATATTTGGAAAAAAAGAAGAGATAGGCGCACTTATTGGCAAGTCCGAGCGTTCAGTTATTGCCATTAAGGGAGAAACGTTTGGTGCTCAATTAATTAGACGATTTGGAGGTAACGAATGAGAATATTTGATTATGCAAAAGAATTAACCAAGGTTGCAGGTAAACAGGTAACTGCAAATGAGATAATAAGAATCCTCAGTAAGAAGAGAGATGGTCTCAGAATGACCAGCGAGATAGATGACGAGCTGATGGAATATGCGAAAATGATGATTACGGGTAAGGTTGCTACAAAGCCTGAGAAGAAGGCTGCTCCAAAGCCGGCACCTGCTCGTAAGCCTGTAAAGAGAAGCAGTTCATCAAAGAGCGAGGGCGAGAAGGAGAAGGCTGCACCTAAGAAGCATGTTACACTTAAGCCTAGGGTATCAGCTGCTGAGAAGGCTGCAAGAGCAGCAGCAAAGGCAGCAGGAAAACCGGTACCTGATCTTGCATCTCTTGATGAGAAAAAAGCAGCAGAAAAGAAGGCTAAGGAAGCTGAAGCTAAGGCAGCAAAGGCAGCAGAGGAAGCAGCAAAGGAAGCAGAGGCAAAAGAGGCAGAGGCAAAGGCTGCAGAAGCTAAAGCTGCAGAGGAAGCAGAGGCAAAAGAGGCAGAGGCAAAGGCTGCTGAAGCAAAGGCTGCTGAGGAAAAAGCTGCAGAAGCTAAAGCCGCAGAGGAAGCAGCAAAGGAAGCAGAAGTAAAGGCCGCAGAGGCAAAGGCTGCTGAGGAAGCAAAGAGAGCAAAGGAAGAAACAAAAGAGGCTAAGGCAGAGGAAGCAAAGACTGAGGAAGCAAAGCCTGCTAAGTCAGAGGATAAAGCTGAGAAGACAGAAAAAACATCCAGAGGAGATAAGCCTGCAAGAGCTGACAGACCTGAGAGACAGTCAAGAGGCGACAGACCTGCTAAGACAGACAGAGGCAACAGACCTGCAAAGTCAGACAGACCGGCTCGTCCTGCAAAGGGTGAGGACGCTCCTGTAGAGAGCTCAAAGAGAAGCTCAAGCAGAAAGGGCGACAAGTCAAAGGATAAAGAAAAAGAGGCAAGAAGAGAGAACAGAGAGACCAGATCATCCAGACGCGACGACAAGAGAAGAAGCAAGAATAACTTCAGAGACATGGATGAGATGACTCCTGAGAGAAAGAAGAAGCCTCAGAAGAAGCAGGAGAAGAAGGAAGAAGAGACAATCAAGACAATCACTCTTCCTGAATCACTTACACTCAGTGAGTTTGCTGCTAAGATCAAGCAGCCTGTAAATGCACTTATTAAGAAGCTTTTCCTTGAGGGAAAGATGTATACAGTAAATACAGAGATCGAGTACGAGGAAGCTGAGCTTATCGCTCTTGAGTACAACATCATCTGTGAGCATGAAGTTAAGGTTGATATCGTAGAAGAGGCTCTTAAGGATATAGAGGATCCTGAGGATTCACTCGTTGAGAGACCTCCTGTAGTCTGCGTTATGGGTCACGTTGACCATGGTAAGACATCACTCCTTGACGCTATCAGAAAAACAAGCGTTACTGAGGGTGAGGCCGGTGGAATCACACAGCACATTGGTGCTTACACTGTTAAGGTTGGAGATAGGAAGATAACATTTCTCGATACACCTGGACATGAGGCCTTCACAGCTATGCGTCTTCGTGGAGCGATGGCAACAGATATCGCTATCCTTGTTGTAGCTGCTGATGATGGTGTTATGCCTCAGACAGTCGAAGCTATCAACCATGCAAAGGCTGCCGGAATTGAAATAATAGTAGCAGTTAATAAGATAGATAAGCCAAGTGCTAACATCGAAAGAGTTAAGCAGGAGCTTGTTGAGTATGGACTTATCGCTGAGGACTGGGGCGGTTCGACTGTATTTGCACCTGTTTCAGCTAAGAGCCATGAAGGTATCGATAACCTGCTTGAGATGATACTTCTTACAAGTGATATCCTCGAGCTCAAGGCTAATCCTAAGCGTAAGGCTCGTGGTATCGTAATAGAGGCTAAGCTTGATAAGGGACGTGGTTCAGTTGCAACTCTTCTTGTTCAGAAGGGTACACTCAAGGTCGGAGACTTCATCGCAATCGGTGAGTCACACGGTCGTGTAAGAGCCATGACAGATGACAAGCAGAGAAGCCTCAAGGAAGCTACACCTTCCATGCCTGTTGAGATAATCGGTCTTTCAACTGTTCCGAATACAGGAGAGATCTTCATTGCAACAGATACAGAGAAGGAAGCAAGATCGATCAGTGATGCATTTATCACAAGAGGTAAGGAGAACCTTATCGCTGAGACCAAGGCCAAGATGTCACTTGATGATATCTTCAGCCAGATGCAGGAAGGTACACTTAAGGAGCTTAACATCATTATCAAGGCAGACGTTCAGGGTTCAGTTGAGGCCCTCAAGCAGAGTCTTGTTAAGCTTTCAAATAATGAGATAGTAATCAAATGTATCCACTCCGGAGTTGGTGCTATAAATGAGTCTGATGTCAGCCTCGCTGCTGCATCAGATGCGATCATAATCGGATTTAATGTTCGTCCGGAGCCAATGGCTAAGCAGCTTGCAGATACAGAGAAGGTTGATGTGAGACTTTACAGAGTCATCTACAATGCTATCGACGATATCGAGTCTGCTATGAAGGGTATGCTCGATCCTATCTATGAGGAGAGAGTTATCGGTCATGCAGTTGTACGTCAGACATTTAAGGCATCAGGCGTTGGAACGATCGCAGGTACATTTGTCGAGGATGGTGCTGTAGAAAGAAGCGCATCTGTAAGACTTTCACGTAATGGCGAGCAGATCTGGGAAGGCAAAATCGCATCTCTTAAGAGATTCAACGATGATGCCAAGGAAGTTAAGGCCGGCTATGAGTGTGGTATCGTTCTTGAAGAGAACGGTGATATCCAGGAAGGTGATACACTTGAAGTATACAAGATGGTGGAAGTGCCTAGAGACTAAAAACGTACGGCGCCTGGTTATCTCGCAGGTAAGTACGCCGCAATTCCCCTCGTTCGTCGGAAAGACGAACTCGTGAAACAGCGGCATGCTATACCCGGGAGAAAAAGGGTACGTACGGCACCTGGTTTTCTAGTGGATACGTACGGCGCCTGGGTTTCTAGCGGTATAAGAAAGGAATAGTACATGAGAGGAAATAATTCAAGGGGCGGACGCGTGAACAGCGACGTCCAGAGAGTTATCAGCCATGTGATAGAGTTTGAGATAAAGGATCCGAGGGTTAGCTCCCTCGTGTCCGTGACTCGCTGTGATGTAACAAATGATCTGAAGGAGTGCAAGGCTTATATCTCCGTTCTCGGTTCTGATGAGGATGCTGAGAACACAATGGAGGGACTTGGAAGAGCGTCAGGCTTTATTAGAAAGAGGCTTGCTGAGTCACTTAACCTCAGATATACACCGCAGATCGAGTTTAAGCTTGATAAGTCTATCGAATATGGTGTGATGATGTCCAAGAAGATCGATGATGTTCTTGGAGCAAATAAAAGCACAGAAGATACTGCTTCAGAAGATGCCGCTTCAGAAGAAGACGATTCGGAAGAGTAATTGAATGTGTGATGATTCGGCGGGTAGCCCGTCGGATCTAATATACGAAAGGAAAACGGTATGAAAGGTGATGTAATAAAAAAATCCAAGCAGTTTTTTAGTATGATCGCTTCAGCTAAAAGCATAGCGATTATCGGTCATGTCCATCCGGACGGAGACTGTGTGGGTGCTACACTTGGCCTTTACAACTATATCAACGATAATTACAAGGGTAAAAATCTTCAGGTTTATATGGATGGTTTTGCTCCTTGCTTCAAATTTCTGAGTGGAACCAGGAAGGTTAAGCATGACCCTGTTGACGAGCATTATGATCTGGCTGTTTCAGTCGATGTAGCTTCAAAGAACCGTCTTGGAAAATTCGAAGAGATATTTAATTCGGCGATTTCAGCTGCATGCATAGATCATCATGTAAGCAATGAGGGCTTCGGAGATCTCTGCTATGTTGATGCAACAGCATCGAGTGCTTGTGAGGTTCTCTGCGACCTTATGGATCCGGATAAGATAAGCGCAAAAACCGCAAGCTGTCTTTATACCGGAATCGTCCATGATACGGGCGTTTTCAAGTATACAAGCACTAGTCGCAAGACTATGGAGATAGGTGGAATGCTTATCGAGAAGGGTGCCCCTTCAGATGTGATTATCGATGATACATTTTACAAAAAGACCTTTAAGCAGAATAAGCTTATGGCAAGGGTTGTCCTTGATTCAGTGCTTTACGAAGGCGGCAAGATCGTTTTCGGAACGGCTTCAAAGGAGATATTCAAGGAATACAAATGTACGACAATGGATACTGAGGGTATCGTTGAGCAGCTTCGTCTGACGGATGGAGCAGAGGTTGCTATTTTCGCTTATCAGCTTACAAAGAATACTTATAAGTTCTCACTTAGAGCTAAGCATTATGTTGATGTAAATAAGATCGCAAATATATTTGGCGGCGGTGGACATATGAAGGCTGCCGGCTTTGAAACGGAAATCGAGCTTGAAAAGGCTGTTGAGATGCTGATCGAGGAAATCAAGAAGCAGCTGAAGTAAAAAAGATGATTTTAAGTGAGGTGTGGGCAGGTGTATAACGGAATAGTTAATGTTTATAAAGAACCCGGCTTCACTTCGCATGATGTAGTTGCAAAGCTGAGAGGTATTTATGGTCAGAAAAAGGTCGGCCACACCGGAACGCTTGATCCGATGGCTGAGGGCGTGCTGATCGTTGTTCTTGGCCAGGCAACGAAGCTTTCTGATCTGATACTGACCAGCAGGAAGCAGTATATAGCAACTATGAAGCTCGGAGTCATTACTGAAACAGATGATACGACCGGAGAGAAGCAGAAGCTTTGTGATGGTGATAAGCTACGCGCTTTAGTGAGCGATGAGAAGGAACTTAGAAATAAGCTTGAAAGCTTGTTTAAAGAGTTCCTCGGAAAGTCGATGCAGGTGCCGCCACTTTATAGTGCGATCAAGATAAACGGTAAGAAGCTTTATGAATATGCCCGAGAGGGGATAGAGATAAAGCCGGATGCAAGGCCTGTTGAGATATATAGCCTCGAGCTTATGGATGTCGAAATCAGTATGGCTGATAGCACGAGTGCGGATAACTTGAATTCTGATAACGTGAGTGCGATGGATTGTTATGTGCGATTCAAGGTCGACTGCTCGAAGGGTACTTATATAAGAGCCCTTATCAGGGATATGGGCGAGAAGCTTGGTGTAGGTGCTGCAATGTCAGCCCTTGTGCGTGATGAGATAAATGGCATCTATGCAAAGGACGGACTTAGAATAGAAGAGCTGCAGAAGCTTAAGGAAGAAGGAAGACTTGGAGAAACAGTTCTTCCGATAGATAAGCTGCTTTCTGACTATCCTTCTGTAAGGGTAAAGAAAAGTGGTGAGAAGCTTTTAGCTAATGGGAACAGACTCAGGAGAGAGGATATAGAGGTACTCCGAGGTAATGAGATATCAGGCGATAATGAGATGTCAAGCGATATTGAGATGTCAGATAATGCGATGATATCAGTAGAAACAGATACGCAAGCTCTTGATAAAGTCGATTTCTTCAGAGTTTATCTGGGTGATGAGCTAAAAGCACTTTATACATATGATAAACAAAAAAGAGACTATAAGGTTTTTAAAATGCTATGACAGAGTCAGCAATAACAATAGGAAAATTTGACGGGATTCATAAGGGACATCAGCTGCTTATAGAGGATGTTGTGAGGGTTTCCAAGGAAAACGGATACAGAAGCATCTGTTACAAGCTTGACTTCGGTGACAGCACTCTGATGACGAGAGAAGAGGATGAGGAGATACTGAAGAGCATTGGGATAGATGAGATAATCCGTCCTGAATTCAGCCCTGAATTTGCTTCGATGAGTCATAATGAATTCGTGCAGAGGATTCTTGTTGATGATCTAAACGTCCGCTACGTCGCAGTCGGAACCGACTTTAGATACGGTAAGGACAGGCAGGGAGATGTAAATACACTGAGTATATCAGGTGATACATTTGGCTTTGATGTAAACATCATCGATAAGCTGAAAATAGAGGATGAGATAGTAAGCTCAACCCGAATCAGAAAATGCCTTGAGGATGGTAAAGTATCAGAGGCGTCCGAACTGATGGGCCACCCATACAAAATAACCGGTGAGGTTGCAGGTGGAAAAAAGCTCGGAAGAACACTTGGATATCCTACTATTAATGTGGACTACGACGTGCGAAAGAAGCTTCCGAAGTACGGAGTATATGCAAGCAGAGTTCTGATCCATGCTTCTGGCAATAAGGAGAACTCTGACATTCGTGAGTTTCGTGGTATTACAAACATAGGGATACGTCCGTCAGTTGACGACGGAGATAGGGTAACGATAGAAACCTTTATATATGACTTTAACGAAGATATATATGGAAGCTTCGTAGAGGTAATTCCCGAAAAGTTTATCCGAGAAGAAAGAAGATTTGCAGGCCTGGATGAGCTGACCGAACAGATCAGCCATGACATAGAAGTAGCAAAATCCGAGAATTAAAAAAAAGCACCAGTAGCTCAGTGGATAGAGCAATGGCCTCCGGAGCCATGTGCGTGGGTTCGATTCCCGTCTGGTGCAATTTATTGCACCAGACGGGAATCGAACAGCGAGACCTTGGTGCGAAGCAGCAAGAGAATGTCCCTGTGGGACATTCGGGTCGAAGCCCGGCCTGAATTAGCTCACGATTCGAAGAATCGTGGGTCTGTCGAAGACAGATACGTTCCACGTAGTGGAACCAAGACTTGCTTGTCAAGTCTTGCAAGCTTGCGTAGCAAGATTGGTACAAAGGCGGCTGAGCCGCCGGCGGGATTCCCGTCTGGTGCAATTAATTCGGCTTAGCCTAGTTGATTTTAAAAATATAATGTGTATAATGATAGAAGTATTATGAGTTAAATGTGTTTATATATGAGGTGAATGATGGCACGTAATAGAAAAAAAGAAGTAAAAGTTAAGAAGATGCTTTTGACTGTCTGGTTCTTATTCCTGATAGCCCTCGCTGCTTTTGGATTTATCCTTTACAAGAAGAGAAAATCCATAAAGGAAGATTTCCAGTTTTCAACCAGATTTTCTTATCAGACAAATGCTAATCAGGATATTAATGCTCTGATAATTACATATCTGAATGCTTACGCATCCTGTGATCAGGAGCTTCTGAAGCAGTGTGTGACAGATCCTTCACAGTTTGAGGATATGACAAATGTCCAGAGACAGTCCAAGGTCATCACTGCATATACAAACATCAACTGCTACACAGTAAGCGGTTACGATGAGAATTCTACGATAGTTTATCCGGTCACAAACATTTCCATACTGGATGTGTCTTCTACACCGCTTGATATCCCCGGACCATTCTATGTAGTGAATCAGAATGGTCAGTACCTCATCGAGAATGGTGAGCTTAGTAAAGATGTTCAGACTTATATGAACAAGGTTGGTCAGACCAAGGATATTCAGGATCTCTATGAGACTGTTAAGAAGGACGAGGACAAATGTGCTGCCGAGGATCCTACATTTAAGGACTTTATGGACAGACTTCAATAACTAAGCTTCGTAATTATATGAGCTGTTCGACTGGCTTCATAGGTCGATATATATAAACAAAAGGGATGAGGAGAGTAAGTATGAAGAAGAAATTGATTGCACTTATCATGGTTTTTTGCATGGCGTTTTCCTTGGTAGCGTGCGGCAAGAAGGAAGTTGAGATCAGTACAAAGGGACCTTATAACTTCGGAACAAGCAAGACGGCTAAGAATGCATTTAGCCCAAATAAGCAGGAGACACTGTTTGGTTATACATTTACCATACCTGAGTACATGGGTGACAAGGCCGGAAATTCAACTAGTGATACTATCTACTATTATGCTGAGCAGAACGGTAAGGTTGCTATGCTCATGGTTCAGGAGTTTTCTGCTACAGGCATGAAGGAAGAGGATATCGAGAAGAATGCCGGTTCCTATATGACAGGTGTTAAGTCAACACTCACAGGCTACAAGAGCTATCAGTCTGATTATGTGAAGATCGCAGGACACACAGGCTACAGAGAGTACCTCGACTGCACAATGGCAGGCCTTACATGTAACACTGTTATCTACATGTTCTATGATGAGGGAAAGGGCAAGGGAGTTTCAATCTTCTGGAGCGAGTCTGAGAATACTGACTTTACATATTTCGATGATGTTCAGCAGATCGTAAATTCAGTTCAGTAATATAATTATAGATATGTGGTGTAAATTATAAAAAGTGTGATAATTTGACACCAAACAAAAAAACTCTTTTGATAAAATATCAAGAGAGTTTTTTTGCAGGAGGAACAGGGCGTTGAAAACTACGGATGATTTAATGGATGAGCTCAGTCTCGATGTTTCAGACGAGAGAGCCCTCGATAAATATCTGGAAAAAGTATCAGGTTACGGAAACGTATCGAGAGAAACCTTCGCCGAGTATTATGGTCGGCTTCTTAAGAGGAAAGGACTTTCTAGTGGAGACATAGAGAAGCAGACAGGCCTTGAGCATTCATTCTGTAATAAAATGATTAACGGAAAAACAGGTGTATCGCGAAACAACATGCTTGCGCTTTCGATTGCGGCCGGCCTCTCTCTGGATGAAGTGGAAGAGTGCCTGATGCTCACAAATAACGGTGCCCTGTATGCCAAGGATACTAGAGACTCTGTGATAATCTACAGCATCAACAGAGGCCTCTCGCTTACTGAAACAAATGAGCTTCTGTTCTCTAAAGGAATGGAGCTTTTGGGACAGGTTAAGTAACGGGTCTTGGTTTAGGAAGCTTGTGAAAGTAGTTTTTTAAAGAGGCTTGTGAAAGAGGTTTGTGAAAGTAGTTTAGTATATATGAGAGACTGCAGTCAGATTCTGACCGTGGTCTTTTTTTACATTTTCTATTTATTTTCGAAACAAAAAGATGTATACTATTTCGGGTTTATTATTTAAACGTAAGGAAGGAAGAATTATGTTAGAGACAGATACACAGCTTGATGATTTTAAGGATGATATGATTGAAATCACGGAAGAGGATATGAAGAAGATTTCGGGTGGACCTGATCCGGATGGGGACGGCGACTCAGAAGCAGCGAAAGAACTGAAGGATGCAGCGAAGGATTTAAAAGAAGCTGCGAATAAGAAGGCTGAATCTGAAAAGACAGGGGAGGCTGTGAAGAAAAGCCCTGCGGGAGCTTTGCTCAAGATTCTTGCGGCACTTGTTGTTATAGGTGGTCTCGTTTGCATCTTCGTTTTCACCGGACTTAAGAATGATATCGTCGGAACATGGGAGTATATCCCTGAGAACAATAAAAACCTCAGAATGGTATTTGAGTTTAATGATGATGGTGTCATCGAGGCAAAATCATATATGAATAACTTCCTTGTTTATTATGACAAGGGAACATACTCAGTAAAGAGTGGCTACCTGATTTGTAACTGGGAAGGACAGGGCGAGGTACCGCAGGTCGAGTATGAGGTTAAGGGTGACAAGCTTATTTTTGATAATGAGAATCAGGTGTTCCACAGGATTGAAAATGACGATGCATCTCCAACGGATTCGAACTGATATTTGAAGGATGCGACCGCTGTGGCAGAAAATTACATATAGTGCTAAAGATTGACATATTGTGTCATTTTTTGACACCAACAAAAAAACCTTTATTGATAAAATATCAGTAGAGGTTTTTTTTGTTGGAGGTGAGAGCTATGAAAATATGGAAAACGTTTTCTGGTATTATTTCAATCTTAGTTTTTGGATTTGTAGTATTTCAATCTTGTGCGGCAAAGATGGTAGATGATTATCAAGGAAAGGGTGGGACGGCCGGTGTTGCCGGCATGCTGGTTGCAATAGTACTTTTGATCTGTGGGGCATTGTCTATTTCGACAAGAAGTTCAACAAAAGGTGCTGGTGATTTATCGATAGTTATTTTATATGTAATAGCTGCAATAGTTGGATATACCAAACATGGATTTTATAAGGATTTGATTGTTTGGGCAACATGGTGTCTGATATGTGCAGTAGTTGTTTTTGTACTTGATATAGTACAGACAGTTAACAGGTACACACAAAAGAATCAAATTAATAATCAAAATAATATGAACCAGGTTCCTTATAACAGAAACCAAAATCTTCCTAATTTTCCGCCTGGGATTCAAGGAAATCAAGGAAATCAAGGAAATCTTGTAAATCCTCAAAACAATGTGTTCCCGAATCAGAATAGTTCATCAAATCTTCAAAGTGGAGTTCTAAGTAATCAGTATACTACTCAGAATGTACAAAGTAGTGTTTCAAGTATTGAGTTGATAAAGAAATATAAAGAATTGTTAGATATGGGAGCTATAACCCAAGAAGAATTTGATAAGAAAAAACAAGAATTACTAAAATGATGTTTTTGGTGTTTGACTATTACATGAAAGGGGGATATATCGATGGCAGATATTATTTGTAAAAAATGCGGAAAGGAAATTGATAGTGAATCAAGACTATGTCAGTTTTGTGGTGAGGTAATACTACAGGATGATGAAAAAGAAGATGAAATAAAAGAAACAGATGCAGAGAGTAACTCTGAAAAAAAAGAAATAAAAAAAAGAAAGAAGAAGCGGATTATTATTCTAGCATCAATAATAGTTGGAATAATGCTTGTAATAGCTTCGATTATTATTTATAAAAAGGTAATAAAACCTGCAAATAAATATAATGCAGCAGAGATGCTTATGGATGATGGAAAGTATCAAGATGCAATAAATCTATTTTCTGAACTTGGTTCATATAAAGATGTGGATAAAAGGATAGCTGAATGTGAGATTCTTCTTGGAAAAGAGTACTATGAAAAGAAAGATTACAAGTCTGCAGTGGAATTATTTATCAAGCATTATGATGATTCTGAAGCAAAAAAGTATGTATATAAATGCTTCATAGACATCGCAGGTTTGGATTATTATAATGCATACCTTGATGCGGTTATAGAGTTTGATGCTTTTATAAGAAAAGAACTTAATTCTATGATAGACTTCGTAAAGGATGCTAAATTAGGTCTTAATAAAACTGAAAAATGGATATCAAATTATGATGACCATCGCGAAGATTTGATGAACGAAAAAGAAAAACTTCAAAATAAACGCGAATGGTTTGGAAGAGTATTTAATCCAACTATAATTAAAACTTGTAATGATCAGATTTTATCTGATGCATATGATGCGTTTATTGACTTTAATCAGGAAATGACAGAATTAATATCGCATACCCATAATTATATTGATGATTTTAGAGAGGCGAATTATGAAAATATAAACTCAGACACAAAGTCAGTAACTGATAAGTTTAATAAATATATAGAAACTATTTCCAAGATATATAAAGGAGCCGGAGAAGATTATGTAGTCATGGAAGAACTTGATTTAAGTGGATTCTATGATTTTAAAAAAGAAGAAGATGAGTTTGTAGAAGAGCTTTTTGGTTCAGAGGAAAACAGAGATAAATGGGCCAAAGAAAAGGATTCAGGTAAGGCATCAGATGATACTTCTAGTGAATCGAACGATAATAAAAATAAAGAAGAATCTTACTACGAAAACGATACATTTGAGGTGTCATATAAAACGCTATATAACAATATACTTGGTCATTCGACAATAATACACAAGGTTTATGCTTCGAAAACAAAGGATGTTGAGGCGACAGTAATAGCATATGATCTTAATGGGAATGTGATAGGAAAAGCTACAGATGAGATAGAGCTTGTTGAAGGTCAGTATAACTTCTTCCGTTTTCTGTTCACAGCAGATGTATCAAATGCAACCTTTGAGGTTAAGGTAAACATTAAAGAGCCGGACGGGCTTAGAGGACCGGAAGATGCGGTTGAACTTGTCACATATAGTGATGATGGATTTAATATATTCCTTACATTTAAACAGGTCAAGCCTTCTGTTGGAGAGTTTGCCAAATTTAAGATTTTGTATATTAAGGATGGACAGGTTGTTGGAGATGGAGATGGATATTACAGTGTGTATGCCAAAAATCTGAACGGGCAGGACACAACTGATGTCGCAAAGCTGTTATTAGATGTAGATGAGTATGACCATATAGAGTATTTCTTTGAACCTTGATCAGAGTAGGGTACCTGGCACCTTTTGGGAAAAAGGTGCCAGGTACTTTTTTGCCCAAAGGTACCGTGTACCAAAACGGCAAAAGGTGCCAGGTACCTATTTACTTAAAATGTGTCAGGCATTATAATATCAATTATTATTCAAAGTGAAGGGAAAATTAATAAGTGGATGTTAAGGAATATATAAATTCAAATTATAAGCTGGTGAAGAGCCTGAAACGTGATGGCTCGGTAATGATTGCAAAGTGCACGATAGATGATGGTCTCTATGTTGTAAAGAATAAGAAGGCATATGACAGTGAGATATATAACAGGCTGAAGGAGGCTGATATAGACGGCATACCGAAGGTCTATGAGGTGCTGGAGGATAAGGGTGGTCTCTGGATAATAGAGGAGTTTGTGCAGGGACGTACGCTGGAGGAATTCTTTGGGGATGATTATCTGGCCGATGTTACGGGCGAAGCCGGACTGAATGGTGAGGACGATGCTAAGGCTTCGAACGGTGTAGATTCGAACGAGGCACCAGACAATGTTCTTGAGGTGAGCTTTGATACTACGGGAGTAAATGGTATCAAGACTGAGAATGATGCAGCAGAGTGGATGCTGACAAATGTGATTCTCAGTGTTTCTAAAACGTTAAATAAGCTGCATACTCTTAAGCCGCCGATTATTCATAGGGATATAAAGCCTGAAAATATAATCATTACTGATCTTGCTGAGATCAAGCTGCTTGATTTTAATATATCGAGAGGTTTTACGGGTACGGCTGAAAAGGATACGGTGGCGATGGGTACGAAGGGGTTTGCACCGCCTGAGCAATATGGCTTCAAGGAGAGCGATGCGAGGTCTGATATCTATAGTCTGGGAGCTACGATTAAGTATCTGATGGAGAAGACTCGTTGTGAGTCGGAGATGCTTTCTGAATTTGTAAAGAAAGCTATGTCATTTGATCCGAAGAATAGATTCCAAAATATGATAGAGGTTATCTACTTTATCAAGCATTATGATGACGATGAGGTTGAGGATATACTTGAACAGGCAGGAGAAGCGGCCGGTTCTTCAGCATTGTCAGGACTTGGTAGTTTAGACGTGCAGAATGTGGATGAAGAGAAGCTTAAGCTGGCGATAGAAAATAAGCGACTTGAGCTGGAGAAGGATAAGGCCAATAACAGGCTTATTGCATTTTCTCTAGTTATAGCAGTGATAATCATCATTATCTTGTTTATAGCTATGTAAGTAAAGTTTATTTCAGTTTTGCTGAATAAAGAGATGAGGGTTATTTATGTATGATGATTTTGAAAAATGGGTTAATAATATTTTAGAAAATGATATCCCAGAAGGCGTTGTGGCTGTGGCTTTTAACATTTATGACGATGGAGATGGAAACTGGTCAGTAGAAGCTGTAGGTACTTCATCCTTTGATGAAGAAGATGATGACTGGGCTTGTGACGAAATAACAGACTTTGGCTCTAGAGGAAAAAATTTTGCTTGGAATGAAAACTATGAATGGGAAGATGCATTTGAGACAATCGTTAAAATGCTAAATAAATATCTAGAAGAAGGCTGCTATAAAGATAAGCTTAAAGCACTTAACGGGGTTGGCACTGGCTTTGTAGATGGAGATCTTGAAGTAATCTATATAAAAGAGTGATAAAACTTTAAGTTACAGATAAAATTTCGGTTTTTCTAAACAGATTAACTTACAGGATAACTGACGAGGAAAGATATTTATGTTTAATAAATTTATATTAAGAGGAAATGTTTCAGGAGCTATCCGCTCGGATGATGAGATGGCGTCTGTTGATAAAGAGGCTGCAGATGAATCCTTTAAAAATCAGAAAAAGAAGTTGGATTTATTTCTACAGCAAAAAGGATTTGTAAAGTATAAAACTAATTCCTATGCAAGAAGAAACAATCTTAATGTATTGGAATATATTAACCTGCAAAAAGAGCAATATGGATCAAAGATATTTACGGTAAATTATGCATTGATACCGTTATATGTGACGCATTCCTACTTATCATACGATTTAGGTGATAGATTAGGGAAACTGATATGTAATAGAGATGTGTGGTGGGATTACTCTACTGCGGAAATGGCGGAAGTTAGTTTTCAGAATGTAATGGATGCGATTGATAAATTTTTGCTGCCATGGTTTGATGAAAGAAATAGCAAAGAATCTCTTAAGAAGGAGTTAATTAAAGAAGAACAAAAACGAAAAAAATATGGCGGTCGGTTATCGGATATTCAACAAACTTGGTTGGATGTTATAGATAGTGAAGATGATTATTCGGACATAATCAGTAGTAATAATGTCACATTCAAGTTGCCGAAGAAATTGCATTAAACTGGAAGTTATGGAACTTGAAGGTGGACAACTAATTACAGTTGTATTTATCCTCCAAGATAAAGGAATTGCTATGTATCAAACGATATTACAAGAGTGCAGAAAATGGTTTTATAATGTTTCCTCTCAATATGATGAGGTATTGAAAATAAGTATAGAAAAAGATGATTCATCATGTTTAATTGGAGATATTGATTCAAATCGTTATATATCTCAAATAATTGTCGCTGAATCAGGTTTTAAGCCGTATAGGTATGTAGAATTTACGATTTATGACTTGGATAAAGATGTAAATCAATCACCGGTTTTTTGGTATGGTGATCAAGATAATTCTTCAGTGGTAGATATCATTGATAATTTGAACAAAGGACTAAGAATAGTCTTGAGTTAAATCGGAATACAATTTTTGTGGGGGTGGATATGGGAAGACCTTTTTTTATCAGTTGTGAGATATGGGGAACTGCATATAAGGTTTCAGAGATTATAAAAGACATCTGTGGGAAAATTGACATCGATAATTTCTCGATAAATCCATTTTCCGACGGTATTGAGAATGTTTGCATTGTTGTAAATTGTCATCCTGATGAAAATCTAATTCGTGGCTGGGGAAAACCGAGAAAATACATTAATTATCAAAAGAGATATGCAGACATTCGCTTACCAATTCCTTATGTTGAGTTTATTTCGGCGGATTATGATCATCAGTATCTCATGGTGTTAAAGAATATAGTAGAGTCTATTAGGGTGATTGGAAATAAGTGTAAGAAAAGTAAAAAAGCCACTTTTGATAGTGAAGAATTGGTTAAGGTCATTCTCTCAAAAATGGAGATTTCAGAAGAAAGCCTAGATGAGGTTATAGGCGTGATTCCTGATGAAAAGTACAGGGATTTAAAAAATGGATAGAGGACATGATTATGGAGTTTAGGGTTGTTAATGTAAAGGACACTTCATATTATGATGAGTGTAAATCAGAGAATGCCTTATATTGTGAGTTGAAATATAAACGTGATTGTTGCAGTTTTGCGGCTATGGTGTTTGAGTTTACAGAAGATAGTATAGAAGCAACATATGACAATAAGCGTATTGAGCGTGTTATTACTAGCATAGGTAAATATGATAGTTTGCGTATTGGTTGTGATGAGACATATATCAATTCTATTGTAGATAAATACAGTGAATCGAAACCGTCAGTTGGGATAAAAATCCATTTTTTAATTTACTCTGATGTCAGATCGTGCCAGATTATATTTGAAAGGCTTACAGAATTAATATTGTTTATGGTAGATAAGGACTTGTAGGAGGCGTTATTAAAAAGACCTTTATTGAGATGATATTATTTCAGGTAAAGCCCGAAAGTAATCTTAGTAAAGAATATCAGAATAAGCCTAATCATGGAAAGTGTTCCGAAAGTAGAAATATTAAAGAGGCATTATGATATGAATGTTGGGATAATTGGATATGGTAGCATGGGAAAAATGTTACTTCAGAAAATAAATAATAATGGTAATAGATTATGATAGTATTAAATGATTATTTCCATAATGAAAAAAAGGCAAGCAATGGTTCGATTAGTGTTTCAGGGAAACTGGAAGCGTATATAGGGAACTACTTTGTTTCAGGTGAAGGTATTCTAGATGAAAAACTGTTGTTGATATATTATGATCCTGAAATAGATAATATTTATGATGCTGTTGAGTGTACTAAAGAAAACTTGATTGCCTGTATGACTGTAGATTATCAATATGCTTTTGTAAAAAGAGATTTTTTACAGAAATTTAGTGGGGATATTAAAGAGTACAATACAACTATAATACCTGTAAGTGACTTTGAAACACCGGAATGTAAAATAGATGAAACTCAAAATGTTCCTGATTTTATTTCTGATATTGTTTGGGTAAGGGATGATTTTCTAAGTGATGAGAACATAGATTTTGATTATGATGCATTTGAGAAGATAGATTCTAGAATAGATTATATTAATCCTGATCA
>DGHK01000051.1 GCA_002392655.1 Lachnospiraceae bacterium UBA3850
AGATCCCGGAACGGGAAGTATGCTCATAACAATTATCATAGGTCTCTTCGGAACGGCACTTTATTTCCTGAGAAATCTGTTCCTTAAAGTCAGATTCTTCGGAAAGAAGGATAAGTCGAATGGCGAAAAGCTTCCGATAGTAATATTCTCTGATGATAAGAGATACTGGAATGTTTTTGAGCCTATATGTGATGAACTTGAAAAGAGAGAAGAGAAGGCAGTCTATATGACTGAATCTGAGGATGATCCTGCTCTTGAAAAGGAATATAAGTTTGTTGAGACTAAGTGTATAGGTAAGGGAAATGATGCGTATGTTAAGCTTAATCACTTAAAGGCATATGTTGTACTTTCAACGACACCAAGTCTTGATGTATTCCAGTGGAAGAGATCAAAGGATGTTGATTATTACGCTCATATATTGCATGCACCAGGTGATCTAACGATGTATAGAATGTTTGGGATAGATTATTATGATGCTCTTCTTTTATCTGGAGAATTTCAAGGCGAACAAAATAGAGAACTTGAAAAATTAAGAAATCTCCCCGAAAAAGAGATGGTTTATGTTGGATTATCTTATATGGATCAACTTCAGGAAAAGCTTGAAAACTTCAATATTAACCAGAATAAACAAAAAAAGAATATGTCAGATTCGAAAGAAAAAGTTGTACTTCTTGCTCCTTCATGGGGTCCCAATGGTATTTTAAGAAAATATGGATCTCAACTCATAGATGAATTGTTAGATACGGGGTATAATATAGTTATTAGACCTCACCCACAATCGTTTGTATCTGAGAAAGAATATATAGATGAATTGATCGAAAAATATAAAGGGATAGAAAAGTTGGAGTGGAATATGGATAATGATAACTTTGAATCCTTAAGAACATCCGATATAATGATTTCTGATTTTTCAGGTGTCATTTTTGACTATGTTATGGTGTTTAACAAGCCAGTTATTTATACAACTCCTGATTATGATAAGTCAATATATGATTGTGCATGGATTGATAAAGAGCTTTGGACATTTAATATACTTCCCCAAATTGGACTAGAATTATCTGAAGATAATTTTGTAAATATAAAGGATTTAATAGAAGAATGTCTCTCTTTGAGTAGTCTTTCCGATGGAAGAGATAAAGCGAGAGACGAAGCTTGGATGAATAAGGGGAAATGTGCAGAAAGTACAGTTAATTATTTGATTAAGAAGAAAGATGAATTAGAGAATTTGAATAAAAGTGAAGAGAATGACAAAGAAAATAGCTCTAAGGTTAAAAAATAAATTGGTGTAGAGTTGGCATAGTTTATGGAGAAAATAGCTGTTCTAATTCCTTGTTATAACGAGGCAAATACAATTAAAAAGGTTGTCGCTGATTTTTTGGAGGTGTTGCCGGAAGCTACTATCTACGTATATGACAATAACTCAACTGATGGTTCAGGGGAGATAGCTAAGAAGGCGGGAGCTGTAGTTAGGCACGAGTACGTTCAAGGAAAAGGCAATGTTATACGTCGCATGTTTCGTGAGATAGATGCTGAATGTTACGTTATAGTAGATGGAGATGATACATATCCGGCTGAAGCTTCATCTATTATGGTCGAAAAGGTTCTTAACTATCAGGTTGATATGGTCGTTGGAGATAGGCTATCCTCGACATATTATAAAGAAAACAAAAGAAGATTCCATAGTTTTGGAAATTCAATAGTGAGAAAAACTATAAACTTTCTTTTTGATAGTGATATAAGGGATATAATGACTGGTTATAGGGCTTTTTCGTATCAATTTGTTAAAACCTTTCCTGTTCTTTCAAAAGGTTTTGAAATAGAAACAGAGATGAGTATTCATGCGATTGATAAAAATATGTCAGTTGAAAACTGTGTAGTTGAGTATAGAGATAGACCTGATAATAGTGAATCAAAGTTAAACACATATTCAGATGGATTCAAGGTTGTAGGGACAATTGTTAGATTATTTAAAAATTATAAACCGTTGGCATTTTTTGGGTTTATAGCGCTTATACTTGCGATTATATCGATTGTGTTTTTTATCCCTGTTATGGTTGAGTTTTTAAAGACTGGATTTGTTCCTAGATTTCCGACACTTATAATGTGTGTTTTTATGATGATTGCAGCGATTCAATCTTTTTTTGCGGGACTTATCCTTCAGACAAATGTTCAGAAGAATCGGCATGATTTTGAGATGGAGCTTATTCGTTGTAATGAAAGATATAATGATTTAAAGAATAAAAAAAATGATTATTATGCAGAGGTAAAGTAAATGAGCGTAGGATTAGTTTTATATACAATTCTAATAAAACCTTTAGAAACACTATTTGATTTTATTTTTTATAGATCGTACTACCATTTTGTTAACGCAGGTTTATCGATTATCATTCTAAGTCTTGTGGTGAACTTTTTAGCACTCCCTCTTTACAGGAGGGCAGATAAGATGCAGGCTGAGGAAAGTGAAAAAAGGTTTAAAATCAAGAAGTGGGAGGATCATATAAAAAAGAATTTCAAAGGAAATGAGAGGTTTATGATGCTTCAGACTTACTATCGTCAGAACGATTATAAACCTTACCAGACGTTGAAAAGTGCTATGCCACTTCTCTTAGAAATTCCGTTTTTTATAGCTGCGTATCATTTTCTTTCTAATCTTCCCTTAATTGATAATGCTAGCTTTGGTCCTTTGAAAAACCTTGGTGCACCCGATGGGTTACTAAAAATATCCGGAATTACAATTAATGTTTTACCTGTTATTATGACTGTAATTAATATCATTTCAGGAACAGTTTACAACCGGACAGTTTCTTTTAAGGATAAAATTCAGACATATATTCTTGCGTTAGTTTTTTTAGTTCTTCTTTATAAATCACCATCAGGACTTGTTTTTTATTGGACACTTAATAATATATTCTCATTATGTAAGAATATAGTATATAGGCTTAAACCAGATAATGATAAGAAAAAGGATACTAAAAAGGAGAAGAATACCTTTGGCTTTTTGGTTTCTGCTTTACTCCTTGCAATATTTACAGGTATGTATATTCCTACTACTATAGTTAAATCTTCAGTCGAAGAATTTATTGATATAATAGAACTTGAAAATCCTGTTAATTATATAATCCTAAGCTTCTGTTTAGCTGCTGGTTTCTTTGTGGTGTGGTTAGGAGTATTCTTTTTTCTTTCAAGTGATAGATTTAAACGTATTTCTTGTAGACTTATTAGTTCGCTAGCTTTTATTGCGATGCTAGAATATTTAGTTGTACCCGAGAATTTTAGAATCTCACAAAAATTAGTTTATTTAAATACTCCTGTTTATTCAGTTAATCAACATATTCAGGGAGTGGTAATATTTGTTGCAACTATGGTTCTTTGTTTTTACGTTTATGGAAAGAAAAAAAACTTAGTTATTAGTTTGATTTTTTCTGCACTTGCTATATTTACAGTAATCAGTATTTATAATCTGAACAGAATAAATGGTGAGTATGATATTAAATCAGAAAATCTTAAAAAGTATAATGAGTATCCGGAGATTCATTTAAGTAAAAACGGAAAAAATGTTATGGTCATTATGATGGACAGAATGGTTAGTTATTTTATTCCATACTTGTTTACTGAAAAACCAGAATTGTATGACAGATATGATGGTTTTACTTATTATCCTAATTGCGTCAGTTTTGGAACGGCGACAAATACAGGGTCGCCTGCACTTTATGGAGGGTATGATTATACTCCGCTTCAGATGAATGCTCGTACGGATATGCTTTTAGAAGAAAAACATAATGAGGCGCTAAAGGTAATGCCGGTTTTGTTTGATAAAGAAAATTACGATGTTACTGTTTGTGATCCTTCATATGCTGGATATGACTGGAAGCCTGATTTAAGCATATATGATGAATATCCTAATATTAGTAAATATATAACTGAAGGAAGAATGAGTCCTGAAGAGTATAGAACTGATATGGGTAAAGTCATTAAAAGAAATCTTTTCTTTTATGGAATTCTAAGAAGTAGCCCTACTATATTTAGAGACTATATTTATAATTATGGATATTATAATTCTGCTATAAAAGCTTCTACAAATGAAGTGGGTGACCAGACTATATATAGTTTATCGAAAGCGTCAGGACTTAGTACAGAATATTATGATTCTTATTGTGTTCTTGCGAGTCTTCCATCAGTAACTTCAATAGATGATTCTGTTAAAGGAAGCTTTTTGATGATGAGTAATAATACTACTCATTCTGATACATTACTTCAAGAACCGGATTATGAGCCTTCGTTAAATGTGGATAATACAGAATTTGATACTCAGAATCCATCAAGAAAAGATTGGGATGGTAATATACTTAACTTATATAATAATGATGGTCAGATGATATACAATTCTGATGGGACTACCACAGATGGAAATATGCTTCGTGTTCTTCATTATCATATAAACATGTCTGCACTTTTAATACTGGCAGACTATTTTGATTATTTGAAGGCTGAGGGAGTATATGACAATACCAAAATTATTATCGTATCTGACCATTCGGCTCACTTAGGACTTGAAACCGGATTAATGTGTGTTTTGGATTTTGAGGATGGAAGAGAGACTGTTACTGATCTTCTGGGATTTCAAAGTACTTTGCTAGTTAAAGATTTTAATTCGACTGGATTTAAGGTTGATGATAGATTTATGACTAACGCTGATGTTCCATCAATTGCGACAGAAGGGGTTATTGAAAATGCTAAAAATCCTTTTACCAATAATCCATTATCTAATGACGAGAAGAATAATGAGCCGGTATGGCTTATGGCAACTAAAAACTACAGAGTTGAAGAAAACAATGGATATAGATTTATGCCGGAACAATGGTTTTCAGTACATGATAATATATTTGAAGGATCGAACTGGAGTTACGAGGGTTACCATTGATAATTAGATTGGTTTATGAAAGTGAGGGTGAGTATGAAAACTGTATATACATGCTTTTGTACTGATATTATTCATGAGGGACATTTGAATATTATTAAAAAGGCAAAAGAACTTGGTGACTTGATTGTTGGAGTTTTGGTTGATGACAAAATGATTAAGTATAACCGTTTTCCTACCAAGACTACTGATGAGAGAGTACGTATGATTGAAAAATTGGATGGTGTGTCCAAAGTTGTTGTACAGGATGAGATTATGTATGACAAAATCATACGTAATCTAAAACCGGACTACGTTATTCATGGTGACAACTGGCAGGACCCCGGAATGGCGGTGATTAGAGATAACATTATTAATAATCTTTCGACCTATGGAGGAAAACTGGTAGAAATCCCGTATACATATAATTCTGTTATACAAAAAAAAGATAAGCAAATGATAGAAAAACTTGCTATGCCGGAGTTTCGACGTGGACGTCTAAAAAGGGTTATGTCACTTTTGCCAATAGTAAAAGCGCTAGAGGTTCATAGTGGTCTGACGGGACTTATTGCGGAAAAGACTGTAGTTACTAATGGTGGAGAGATAGATCAGTTTGATGCGATGTGGATTAGCTCTTTGTGTGACAGTACTAATAAGGGTAAGCCGGATATTGAGCTCGTTGATATGACCAGTCGTTTCAGAACAATAGAAGATGTAACTGAAGTGACGACTAAACCGATTATTTTTGATGGGGATACAGGTGGTCTTACGGAGCATTTTGTTTACACTGTCAGGTCGCTTGAAAGAATGGGGGTATCAGCTGTTATCATAGAAGATAAAACAGGCCTTAAGAAAAACAGCCTGTTTGGAACAGAAGTAGAACAGAATCAAGAGAGTATAGAGAGGTTTTGTGAAAAACTAACTGCTGGTAAAAATGCTCAACTATCTGATGATTTTATGATAATAGCCAGGATAGAAAGTCTTATTCTTGAAAAGGGAATGGAAGATGCTTTAAAACGTGCATTTGCATATAGAGAAGCGGGCGCCGATGGAATAATGATTCATAGCAGAAGAAAGGAAGCGGATGAAATAATAGAATTCTGTGATAGATTTAGGCTAGATGATAAAGATACACCTATCGTTGTTGTGCCTACTTCATTTAATCACATCACAGAAAATGAATTGGCTGAACATGGGGTTAATATCTGTATCTATGCTAATCAATTACTTCGTGCAGCATATCCAGCTATGGAAAATGCAGCTGTTGAAATACTTAAGAATCACAGGGCGTTTGAGATAGATAAAAAACTAATGCCAATCAAACAGGTTATTTCATTAATTGAGGAACATTAAATAATTAGAGGGGTTTTTATGGAAATAATCAATTCAAAGTGGAAAAGTATTTGGGAAAAAAGAGATGTTGCGACAGATTCTTTGATTGACAAAAATGATAAAAAAAGCATTTTTCTGGAATTAAAAAGAATTGATGGATTCGATGTGGTAGGTGATGGTCTTTCGTATAATGCTTTGATAAGTCAGTACAAAGAAATCAAGGAGAGACTATTTCCGGATTCTAGTTCATATGAGGGGAAAAGTGTTTATGAGGTAGGATGTGGATGTGGTGCGAATCTTTACCTTTTTGAAGATGATGGGTTTATTACCGGTGGGAATGATTACTCAAGGAATTTGATAGATATAGCTGGAGACATTCTTGAAAGTAAGGATATATCCTGCTGTGAGGCTAAAGATATAACTTCTGATATGAAGTACGATTCTTGTTTTTCAAATAGTGTATTTTCATACTTTCCGGGTATGGATTATGCTTATCGTGTTCTTTCAATCATGGTCGAAAAAGCTAATAGTTCTATCGGACTTATTGATATCCATGATATAGAAAAGAAGGAAGCTTTCGTTGAATATAGAAAGAAAACTATTGAAAATTATGAAGAAAGATATAAGGACCTGCAAAAATATTTCTATTCGAAACAGTTCTTTATCGATTTTGCAAAAAAGAATGATTTAGAGATCGTTATAACAGATTCTCATATTGACGGATATTGGAATAATGAATTTGTCTTTAATTGTTATTTTTATAAAAAACAGTGAGGATCATAATGAATATTAAAAGAAATGTTTTATTAAATGCCGGGCCGTCTACTACAACAGATACAGTAAAAATGGCTCAGGTCGTTCCTGATATTTGCCCTCGTGAAAAAGAGTTTAAGGATATTATGAAACCTATGAGGGATGACCTAGTTAAAATTGTTCATGGAAGTAAAGATGAGTATACATCAGTTCTCTTTTGTGGTTCGGGGACTATCTGTATCGACATAGCAGTAAACTCGCTTTTGGAAGAGGGTAAAAAAGCTTGTTTTATAAATAATGGTGCGTATAGTCAGAGAGCTGTCGATGTTGCGAGGTATTACGGAATTCCCTTTATAGAGATTAAACAACCAGTTGATCAGTTGCCGGATATGGAGAAGATTAAAGAGGAAGTGAGTAAGCATGATGATATTGGATATATCTACGCAACTCATCATGAAACTGGAACCGGTCTGCTTAATCCTATTAGTGAACTTGGAAGAATTGCTCATGAAATTGGAGCTTTCTTTATTACAGATACTACATCTTCATATGCAATGATTCCAATAGATGTATACAAGGATAATATTGATTTTTGTATGGCGTCTGCGCAAAAAGGAATAATGGGTACAACAGGTCTTTCGTTTATAATTGGTAAAACTGATATTATAAAAAAGTCGGCTGATTTTCCTAAGAGATCATATTATTGTAATTTATATATGCAATATGATTATTTTGAAAAAACGGGTGAGATGCATTTTACTCCTCCTGTTCAAACTGTTTATGCTGCTAAGCAAGCGCTTATAGAGTATTTTGAGGAAGGAGAAGCCGGAAAATGGGCCAGACATCAACGTGTTATGAATGCGATTCATAAGGGACTTAAAGATATGGGGCTTAAGGAAGCGTTGGATAAAGATGTTCAATCCGGACTGGTAGCTTCAGTATGTTATCCTGAAAGTCCTAATTGGGACTTTGATAAAGTTCATGATTATTGTTATGAACGGGGCTTTACCATTTATCCGGGTAAGATTGATGGTAGAGATACTTTCAGACTATGTGCTTTGGGTGCGATAGATGAAAAAGATATAGAAGATTTTTTTGATGTGTTTAAAGAAGCTTTTGATGAGTATGGAATAAACTGATATGAATAAAGAAATAGCAGTTATTATGGCTGCCGGAATGGGCACAAGGATGGCTCCCCTGACAAAGAAAATTGCAAAGCCTCTAGTAAAAGTGAAGGGGGAGAGCATGATTGAAACTGTAATCAGTGGATTAAGCAGGCGTGATATCAGTCATATATACGTGGTTGTTGGGTATAAGTCCGAACAGTTCAGATACTTGGAAGAGAAATATGACTTTCTAACAATTATAGAAAACAAAGAGTATGAATATAAGAATAATTTATCTTCGGTTTATGCTGTTTGTGATTATATCGGCGAAGAGGACTGCTTTATTTGTGAAGCGGATCTCTATATATCTGATCCAACTATTTTTGATAAGTCACTTAACAAGTCTGGATATTATGGTAGGTTTGTTCCTTCTTATTCAACCGATTGGCTATTTGATTGTGCTTCAGATGGGCGCATCACACATGTTGGGAAGGGTGGCTCTGACTGCTACAATATGGTTGGTATCTGTTATTTTAAAGGGAAAGATATGTCGAAACTTAAAAAGTATGTCAAGCTTGCCTATATGGAAGAAGGACATGACGACTTATTTTGGGATGAAATAGTGGATGCTCACCTTGATGAACTTGATATGATAGTTTATCCGGTTGAGAGTAATCAGATTGTGGAAATTGATACTGTGGAAGAATTGATAGAGGTAGATCCTCAAACTTATGCACATATGAGGTTTGACTGATTATGAATATAAATGTTTTTTTTGATATTGTAGGTGCTCAGTTTTACGCCGGTGTTCCAGATAGTCAGTTGAAAGCGCTATGCGACTATCTCATGTGTATATATGGTATAGATTCCAATCATCATATAATTGCGGCGAATGAAGGTAATGCAGTAGCAATAGCAGCGGGATATCATCTTTCGACAGGAAAGATTCCGGTTGTTTATATGCAGAATTCCGGAGAAGGAAATGTTATTAATCCGGTTGCATCATTACTTAGTGATAAAGTATATGGTATTCCTATAATTTTTGTTGTGGGTTGGAGAGGGGAACCCGGTGTGCATGATGAACCTCAGCACATCTATCAAGGTGAGGTGACCATTAAGCTTCTTGAGGATATGGATATTAGTACATTTGTGATTGATAAGGATGTTTCTGAATCTGACCTTAAGGAAGCTATGGATTCTTTTGGGGCTGTTCTAGACAAAGGAAAGAGTGTTGCTTTTGTTGTAAAAAAAGGTGCGCTTGAGTATGATGGTAAGATTCAATATAAGAATGATTATCCGATGACTAGGGAAGAAATAGTAAAGCATATAGTCAGTGCTGCTTCTGATGATGTGATTGTGTCAACTACCGGAAAGGCCAGTAGAGAGCTTTTCGAGATTCGTGAGTCAGAAGGGATTGGACATGAAAGAGATTTTTTGACAGTAGGTTCTATGGGACACACTTCATCTATAGCTTTAGGGATTGCACTCAATAAACCTGAAAAAAGAATTTGGTGTATAGACGGCGATGGCGCCGCTCTTATGCATATGGGTGCAATGGCGGTTATAGGTTCGTATAAGCCTGGTAATATGATTCATATAGTGATCAATAACGAGGCTCATGAAACGGTAGGGGGTATGCCGACGGTTGCGGGCAATGTTGATCTAGCGGGGGTAGCTAAAGCGTGTGGATATACGTATTCAGTTACTGTCAGTGATAAAAGTGCACTTGATGAGGAATTGAATAAAGTTAAGAGTAGAAGAGACCTTAGTCTTATAGAAATTAAATGTTCGATTGGGGCTAGAGCAGATCTTGGAAGACCTACAACTACACCGATGGAAAATAAACGTGGTTTTATGGATTATCTGAAGAGATAGGATAAAAGGACTGTGCTTGATATTTGTGCCGTTTTATATTATTATAGCTATAACTGTAAATTTTTACACAGCATTTATGTGAGGCGTAAATATGGATAGATATGACGAACAGCATACACAGGATGTCAATCTTGAACGTGAATATACCATAGAAGTATCTGAAGTTGTTGCTCAGGTTTATGAGGCACTTTCAGAAAAGGGTTATAATCCGGTGAATCAGATAGTTGGTTATATAATGAGTGGAGATCCCACCTATATAACCAGCTATAAAGGTGCGCGCAGTCTTATCATGAAGGCTGAGAGGGATGAGATACTCGAACTTCTTATGGAAAATTATATAGAGACGGTGTTAAAGTAGGTAGGTTATTATGAGAATCATGGGACTGGATTATGGCAGTAAAACTGTCGGGGTGGCAATCTCTGATGAATTACTGATAACCGCACAGCCTGTTGAAACAATTGTGAGAGATAGATCAAACAAGCTCAGGAAAACTTATCAGAGGCTTGAAGAACTAATCAGTGAGTATGAGGTAGAGAAAATAATTGTCGGAAAACCTCTCAATATGAACGGAACTGAGGGGGAGATGGTTTCGCTTGCTACTAGCTTTGCCGAGGAACTTTCCAGAAGAACCGGCCTTTCGGTTGAGATGCTGGATGAGCGCCTTACCACCTCGGAGGCTGACAGGATTCTTAAAGAGACGGGTGTTGCCATATCCGGCAGAAAAGAACATATAGATAAGATGGCAGCGGCAATCATACTGCAGACTTATCTGGATATGAATAAGGTTAATAAATAAGGCACTGGAATTTAGATATCCCGTGTCATATTTATTATTGGAGGACCAAAATTGGAGAACGGAAAAGGAACGGTTAAGATCATACCTCTTGGTGGACTTGAACAGATAGGTATGAATATAACTGCTATTGAATGTAATGACGATATAATTATAATAGACGGCGGACTTGCATTCCCAGATGATGATATGCTGGGAGTGGATCTTGTCATTCCTGATATATCTTATCTCAAGGATAACAAGGACAAGATCAGAGGTATGGTTGTTACACATGGACATGAGGATCATATAGGCTCCATACCATATATCGAAAAAGAGATAAGTATACCTATATATACAACGAAACTTACCATGGGACTTATTGAGTATAAGCTTGGTATGCATGGCCTTCTGGATAATGTGAGAAGAAAGGTTGTGACCTATGGCCAGATTATAAATCTCGGCTGCTTCAGGATAGAGTTTATAAGAACCAATCACTCAATTGCAGACTCCTGTGCACTTGCTCTTTATACACCTGCCGGAATTATAGTACATACAGGAGATTTCAAGGTTGATTTTACTCCTGTTTTCGGAGGAACTATAGATCTTCAGAGATTCGGCGAGCTGGGAAAAAAGGGTGTGCTTATGCTCATGGCAGATTCTACAAATGTTGAGAGACCTGGCTTTACTCCTTCAGAGAAGAGCGTTGGCAAAACATTTGACCATGTGTTTGATGACATAAGAGATCACAGACTCATCATAGCTACGTTTGCTTCTAATGTCGATAGAGTTCAGCAGATAATAGATTCTGCTTATAAATATGGCAGGAAGGTTATCCTTGAAGGACGCAGTATGGTAAATGTTATGAATATTGCCTCTGAGCTTGGTTATATCAAGGTGCCTGATAACACTCTGATCGATATTGATGAGGCAAAGAATTATCCTGATGAGAAGCTTGTATATATAACCACTGGAAGCCAGGGCGAGAACATGGCGGCTCTTTCCAGAATAGCAGCTTCCATACATAACAAGATATCTATAGTTCCCGGTGATGTAGTTATTTTTTCATCAAGTCCTATACCGGGTAATGAGAAATCTGTTTACAGAGTTATGAATGAGCTGGAACAGAAGGGGGCCAGAGTTATATATCATGATACTCATGTTTCCGGACATGCCTGCCAGGAGGAACTTAAGCTTATATATGCTCTTACCAGACCTAAATATGCAGTTCCGGTTCACGGAGAGTATAGACACCTGAAGAGGCATGCTGAGCTTGCAAACGAGATGGGAATACCAAAGGAGAATATCAAGATCCTTACCTGTGGTGATGTTCTGGAACTGGGAGAGGATAAGTTCGAGATAGTCGGCAAGGTTCCGTCAGGTGGAGTATTTGTAGATGGGCTCGGAGTCGGCGATGTCGGAAATATAGTTATAAAGGATAGACAGCATCTATCTGAGAATGGACTTGTGGTTGTTGTTATAACTCTTGAGTCAGGAACGAATCAGATTCTTGCGGGACCGGATATAGTATCAAGAGGCTTTGTGTATGTAAGAGAAGCGGAGATGCTTATAGAGCAGTGCAAGGATATAGCTGAGGAGGCTGTTCAGAGATGCTTATCCAGAGATAATGTTGACTGGAGCAGGATCAAGGCCAATGTCAGAGAGGATCTGGGAGAATTTCTCTGGCAGAAGACTAAAAGAAGACCTATGATTCTTCCTATTATATCTGAGGTATAGATATGGATGAACTGATAGAACAGTGCAGAAAACTAAATCAGCTGATCATTGATTCAAAGGAATATAAGAATTATATCATTGCCAGAGAATCCATAAAATCAAATGAAGAGCTTTATAATGACCTTATGGAATTCAAAAGAAGATATGAGGATGTAATGAAGTTTACCGATGGAAATCCATTTGATGAGATACATAGGCTGTATTATGATAATGACGAATTGATACACAATTCGACCGTAAATGAATATCTGAGAGCGGAAAGTGCTCTATCGAGACTTGTCAGAAGAATCATCTCTGAGATAACAGATGGTGTAGATATATAAAAAAGGATTAATTATGAAGGCGAACAGCAGAAGAAAAAAAGCTTTAAAAACTGAAAACAGACTAAGGGTTGCTCTATACTATTCGTTTCAGCTGCTTATTGATGTTTTGATAGTGCTGGTGTGTGTGAAGGCTTTTTCTGCCTCCTTCAATTTTGCGCATGATGTATTTGTTGATTCTGCAAAGGATCTGAGAAATCATGAACTTGTGGTTGTAAAGATTGCTCCGGATTCTTCTACTAGTACTATATGTGATCAGCTGTATGACAGTGGAGTCATCAAGAATAAGTATGTTATGATGGCCAAGATTAAGCTTAGTGAAGTTGGTGGAAATATAAAGTCCGGAAGCTATACTCTGTCTCCTTCAATGAAATATAGTGAAATAATAGGTATTCTCACAGGTGGAGTTTCTACTAATAAAGAGGTTGAGGAAGTAGATAAGAAAAAGAAGGTAAATACACCTACCGATGCTGAGGATGTTATTGATAACTCAGGAGCCGGAGCCGGTACCGGTGAAGAGGGCGATGATTTCGTGGATAATTCGGAGGACGCTGCCGGAACAGATGAAGGCGGAGTTCCAAATGAGGCCGGTGAGTGATAATGGATTATAATAGAATAAGAGATTTTGTACTATCATATAGTCATGATGATGAAGGACTTCTTCGTGAGATGTACGAATATGCATCTGAAAATAATGTTCCTATCATCAGGCGTGAATCGAGAGATTTTTTAAAAACTATACTTACTATTCAAAAACCTCATAGGATTCTGGAAATTGGAACTGCGATTGGTTACTCAGCCATAGTGATGGCTGAAACTCTTGGAGAAGTTTTTATAGATACCTGTGAGATGGACGAAGTAAGGATAGAAGAGGCCAAGGGGTTTATAGAACGTGCCGGTATGGAAGATCGGATATTGATCCATGAAGGTGACGCAACGATAAGCTTGAAGCAATTAGAAGGCAATATATATGATTTTGTCTTTATAGATGCTGCGAAGGCTCAGTATATGACCTATCTGAATCTTTTGCTTCCTTTATGCAAAGAAGGCACCGTTATCGTTTCTGACAATATACTTGCTGACGGTGATGTTCTTGAATCGCATTTCCTTGTTGAGAAAAGAGACAGAACTATACATGATCGCATGAGAGACTATTTATATAGTATAAAAAATGACGAGAGACTGGAGACTGCGATACTATCTGTTGCTGATGGTATGGCAGTTTCTGTTGTAAAATGAGAGGTGGAATATGAAGAAACCTGAACTACTTATTCCTGCAGGCGGACCTGAGACACTCAGGGTTGCAGTTGATTACGGGGCGGATGCGGTTTATATAGGAGGAAACAGATTCGGCCTTAGGGCAAAAGCTGACAATTTCAGTCGTGAGGAAATGGCTGAAGGACTGGAGTATTGTCACAAACATGGTGTTAAGCTGTATGTTACCACCAATATCTATGCACATAATGAAGATATAGATAAAGCACCGGAGTATTTTAAGGAGCTTAGAGAAATAGGAGTTGATGCTGTTCTTATTTCTGATCCGGGGCTTTTTGTGATTGCAAGAGATATACTTAAGGATTCAAATACAGATATTCATATAAGCACGCAGGCAAATAATACAAATTATATGACATATAAATTCTGGTACGATATGGGTGCGACCAGAGTGGTCGCTGCCAGAGAACTTTCCTTGCGAGAGATAGCAGAGATAAGGAAGCAGATTCCTGAGGATATGGAGATAGAAGCTTTTATGCATGGTGCTATGTGCATCTCCTATTCGGGAAGATGTCTGCTTTCAAACTATCTGACGGGTAGAGATGCTAACAGAGGCGCGTGTACACATCCTTGCAGATGGAAGTATGCTGTTATGGAGGAAAACCGTCCGGGTGAGTATATGCCTGTTGAAGAAGATGAGAGGGGAACGTATATATTTAATTCCAAGGATCTCTGCATGGTGGATAAAATACCTGATCTGATTGCGGCAGGAATTGATTCCTTCAAGGTGGAGGGTAGGATGAAGACCAACCTGTATGTTGCAACAACAGCCAGAACATACAGAGAGGCTATAGATGATTATCTGAAGTCACCTGAACTTTATGAATCAAAGCTTGAGAAGTATAAGGAAGAGATAGCTGCTTGCACGATGAGGGATTTTACGAGAGGTTTTTATTACGGAAAACCTTCCGAGGAAGATCAGATATATGATAACAATACTTATATTAAGAATGCCACATATATGGGAAGGATAGATAGTATAGAGGAAGATGGCGGAGTAGTCCTCTATCAAAAAAATAAATTTTCGGTTGACGACATACTGGAAGTGATGTATTATTCTTTGGTTTGCCTTTCGGTCAGAGTTAAGAACATCAAGGATGAATGGGGAAATGATATGACCTCAGCTCCTCATCCGAAGCAGAAGCTCAAGGTTTATCTGGAAGCTCTTGATGAGAGCGGTAAAGAGGCTCTGAAAGAACTTAAGGAAGGTATGATAATCAGGAAAAAAGAATAATAATATTTTTGTTTGATATTTATTATTTTTATGCTATAATCATTATGTTAACGTCTCGAATTGGGCGATTTTTGCGCTTTAATCGAGATTTTAATAGAAAAAATAAAGAGGAGAGGGTTTTTCATGCGATTAGCGGGTGCGAGAAAAAAAATACGTATTGGTGACCTTCTTGTGGAAGCCGGCGCTATAACAGACGAGCAGCTGCAAGAGGCTCTGGCCAAGCAGAAGGAAGAAGGTGGCATGCTTGGTAATGTCATCATGGATCTGGGATTTATCTCCAGAGAATTGCTTATAACAGTGCTTACAGCACAGCTTGGCATAGACTATTGTGAGATACAGAGTGTAAAGATTGACGAAGAAGTAGTTGATCTCGTTTCAAAGGATCTTGTTCAGAAGTACAAGGTTATGCCAATTGGCTTTGCCGAGGACAATCCGAACATACTTCAGGTTGCAATGGCGGATCCTTTGGATCTTATGGCTATTGATGATATCAGCATAGCCAGTGGTTTCCAGATAGAGCCACTTATTTCATTCGAGGATGATATCGAGAATGTTATAGGTAAATACTACGGAAGCGCCGAGGCGATGGAGGCTGCAGAAGCATACAAGCTTGAGATGGGTACCGGAGCTGAAGATGAAGAAGGAAACTCTGAAGAGGTTGATAATTCTCCTATCGTTCTCCTTGTTAATCAGATAATCGAAGGTGGAGTTAGACAACGTGCGTCCGATATTCATATAGAAGCGCTTGAGTCAAATGTTCGTGTCAGATATCGTATCGATGGTGCACTTAAACAGGTAATGACGTATGAGCTCAGCATTCTTCCTGCTATCAGCGCTCGTATCAAAATCATCGGTGGAATGGATATCGCCGAAAAGAGAAAACCTCAGGATGGTCGTATCACTATAATAGTAGATAGAAAAGAGTTTGATGTCCGTGTTTCTATTCTTCCTACAGTATATGGAGAGAAAACGGTTATGAGACTTACATCCAAGGATGGTCTTACAAAACCTAAGTCCGGACTTGGATTCACAGAAGAAGAGATTGAGGTATTCGATGGAATTCTCAGTAACCCGCATGGAATCATCCTTGTTACAGGACCTACAGGATCCGGTAAATCAACAACACTGTATACATCTCTTTCGGAGCTGAATACAGAGGATGTTAACATCATCACTGTTGAGGATCCTGTCGAGGCAAATATAAATGGTATCAATCAGGTACAGGTTAATGTAAAAGCGGATATGACATTTGCTGCGGCGCTTAGATCTATCCTTCGTCAGGACCCTGACATAATAATGATAGGAGAGATTCGAGATGGTGAGACAGCACAGATAGCCGTTCAGGCCGCTATCACAGGACACTTGGTTGTATCAACACTTCATACCAACTCGGCTGCTTCAACAGTTACTCGTATCATCGATATGGGTATCGAGCCATATGTTGCCGGAGATGCGCTGGTAGGAGTTATAGCACAGAGACTTGTTAGAAGACTTTGTACATCGTGCAGAGTTCCGAGACTTGCTGATGAAGATGAGAAGAAGATTCTCGGAGTTGAAGATCCTGAAGAGGATACAGTTATCTATGAACCTGTTGGATGTCCACTCTGTAATGATACAGGATTCTCCGGACGAATCGGTGTTTACGAGATGATGCCTGTATCAAAAGCACTTCAGGCGGTTATTGCTAAGGGAGCTACAGCTGATGTTATCGAAAAACAGGCTCTTTCAGAAGGAATGTCTACACTGAAAATGTCAGCGGCAAGACACGTTCTCAAGGGAACTACTTCAATGTCTGAGATGAAGAAGATAGTTTATACAACCGGTGATAACTACTAAAAATTCGAATCAAGGTCAGATTTTAGAAAAAAATATACTATATTATATGTAGTACATATAAAAAACACATAACACACATAATAATAAAACAATCCATTGTGTATAATAAATGAAAGAATGGGGGTAAATGTAAATGATAGATATGGACGAACTCCTCAGCCTTGCGGTTGATGAAAATGCATCTGATATTCACCTCGCGGTTGGTATACCGCCAAAGTTCAGAATCAACGGTGGTCTTCAGGAAGTAGATGTTCCGCCTCTTTCAGCTTCAGAAGCTGCAGAGAGTATAGGAATGACAATGAATGAGAGGCAGAAGGCTATCCTCAAGGATAGAGGTGAGTGCGACTTCGCTTACTCCGTAGGTGAGAAAGGACGTTTCCGTGTTAACGTATATATGGATCGAGGCAATATGGCGGCTGCTTATCGAAAAATCGATACAGTTATTCCGAAGCCTGAACAGCTTGGACTTCCTCCTGCTGTAGTTGATCTCTACAAGAAGAAGAGAGGACTTGTTCTTGTAACTGGACCAACTGGATCCGGAAAATCAACAACACTTGCTTCTATTATAAACAAAGCAAATGAAAATACAAGTAACCATATAATTACTCTTGAGGATCCTATCGAGTACATCCATCATCATAAGAAGTCGATAGTTAACCAGAGAGAGCTGGGAATGGATACACTTTCCTTTGATAACGCGCTTAGAGCTGCACTCCGTGAGGATCCGGATATAATCCTCGTAGGAGAGATGCGTGATCCGGAAACGATTCAGATAGCGATAACCGCTGCCGAGACCGGACACCTCGTATTCTCAACACTGCATACAATTGGTGCCGCTGCAACAGTTGACCGTATCATCGACGTATTCCCTCCTCACCAGCAGCAACAGATTCGTATACAGCTTGCGATGGTTATTGAGGGCGTTATATCACAGCAGCTTCTTCCGACAGCGGATGGACATGGAAGATGTGCAGCATTTGAGGTCATGCTGGCAAACTCAGCTATAAGAGCTCAGATCCGTGAAGGAAAAACACACCAGATTGAGTCAACAATACAGACATCTAGAAATATCGGTATGGTAACTATGGATGACTGCCTTGTAGAGATGTATAGGAACGGACAGATCAGCAAGGATAATGCATTACTGTATGCGCAGGATCAGTTAGGTATGAAAAAGAATCTTTACTAAGATAAGTGCAATTTGTGAATTTTTTGTGAAAATAGGCCAAAAATTAACGGTTTGTTCATATATTATTTACAAAACGGTTGCAATTTTATGTAAAGTATTGTATGTTAATATAAATATTATGTGGAAAAATGGGCGGAGGATAGAATATGGCTAAGTATAATTACAGAGCTCTCGATGCCAACGGTAGAGTCAAGAAAGGAACCGTTGACGCGAACACCGAAGAAGCTGCTAAGACTAAGCTTCGTAATGAGGGACTTAATATCACTGAATTTGGCGAAAGTAAGGATATTAATTTCGGTTTTGGCAAAAAAGGTGTAAAAAACAAAGACCTTTCAGTTTTCTGTAAACAGTTTGCTGCCGTGCTTAGAGCCGGTGTGCCGATTATTCAGGCTCTTGATATGATGGCAACTAGTATGGAAAACAAAACACTGAAAGAAGCAATTGAAGAAGCAGAGACTCATGTTCAGAAGGGTGGTACCCTTGCTGATGCTCTGAAGCTTAATCCGAAGGTATTCCCGGAGATGCTGTCAAACATGGTAGCAGCCGGTGAGTCTTCAGGTAAGCTTGAAATCTGTTTCGAGCGTATGGCAGCACAGTTTGAGAAGGATGGTCACATCGAAGGAAAGATCAAGAGTGCTATGATGTACCCGATCGTTATCCTCGTAGTTGTAATCGGTGTTGTAATCCTGATGCTGACATCTGTTGTACCAACATTCGCAGAGATGTTTGAAGAGATGGGAGCTAAGCTTCCAGCAGCTACAACGCTTCTTGTTAATGCATCTAACTTCCTTGTTAAGAGGTGGTACGTTGTTCTGCTTATTGCAGCTGCAATAATAGTTGGAATCAAAATGTTTGCCAAAACTGATTTCGGCCAGGAATTCAATGGTAAGATGGCACTTAAGATGCCAATCTTTGGTAATCTGAATGTTAAAACTGCTGCAGCTACATTCTCAAGAACATTTGCTACACTTCTTGCTTCGGGTATTCCTATGGTAGATGCTATCGAGCAGACAGCAAACGTTATGAAGAATAAGGTTGTCAGAGATTCTCTTAAGGATTGTAAGGTTCAGGTTATGAGAGGTGTGCCTCTTTCAAAACCTATTAAGGATATGGATATATTCCCTCCTATGCTTCCTCAGATGATGCATATCGGAGAAGAAACAGGTAACGTTGAAGATATGATGGAGAAGGTTGCTGACTTCTACGAGGATGAAGTAGATCTTGCAACAGATGCTCTTACATCAGCAATGGAACCGCTTATCATCGTTGTCATGGCAGTTGTCGTTGGTGCTATGGTGGTAGCTATCTACTCACCTATCCTTAGTATGTACGACGCAGTTGACAGCTATTAAAATGTTATAAGAGGCTTCCCGGCCTTTTATATATAAAGTTGTAATAATACCGGGCGAGCGGTATTATCATACACTATTTATCATCATTTTCTAAGAAAAGGAGAAAGAGAATATGAAGAATAAGGGATTTTCACTTGTTGAGCTTATTATCGTTATAGCTATCATGGCTATTCTTGCTGCAGCTATCGCTCCAGCTCTTATCAGATACATCGATAAGTCACGTAGATCAGACGACGTTGCTGCTGCTGAGACAATCAACACAGCTACTCAGGCTGCTCTTGCTAACGAAGATGCATATGATGAGGTTCAGGATCAGATGCCTACAAATGCTTCATCAGCTGTTGCTCTTTTAGTTGCTGAGAAGGATACAGCTTTCTCAGAACTTAGTGGATCATATCCATCATTCAAGGAAGAAATTAATTCATCTTGTGGTGGTAAGGCTCCTAAGCTTAAGTATACAAAAGAGAGCGCAAAGTATTGGTTTGTTGGAGTTAATGGTGCTGGAAAGCCTGTTGTATGGCTTGGTTCTACTAACGCTGCTACTGGCACAAAGTGGGAGATGCAGCCTACAATCGACAAGAAGTATAAGTAATCTAAGTAATTAATAGGATAAGACATTAAACTCGTCCTTTAATGTCTTATCTTGTTGCTATGTTTAATGATCAGCGGTTTTTATTTCTCTCTTTACGTATACACTATATGTATATGGAACGGTACACTCAGTGTACAGGTAAAGGGAGTATGGGGGAGGCATGATACACCCTTGGGGTTGCCTGCTTTACTTACGGCTGATCTCTGTAAGAAGGTTAGGAAAACCTTTATAAATAAAAACTACTGAAAAATGAGGGAGGCTATAGAATGGCAAATAACAGAGTCTTATCAATAGACATTACTAATGAAAGTATTACTATTGTAGAGATTACTGCTTCACAGAAGAAGCAGACCTACATTCACAAGGTTCTCATTTTTGAGACACCTGAGGACGCTTTTGAGGATGGACAGATACGAGATATCCAGAGAATCGCAGGTGAGATAAAGGGACAGCTCACAAGCGCAGGTATATCAAATAAAAATGCCGTATTTGTTATGAACTCAACGAAGATCGTTAACAGAGAAGTTGTAATTCCTGATGTTCCTGATAAGAAAGTATCAGCAATGATCAATTCAAACGCAGGAGAGTACTTCCCGGTTAATAATATCTCTGATTACGTTATTGCAAATACTGTACTTGAGAGATTTACGGATGAGAATGGTGCAAAGCAGGCTAGAGTTATGGCAGTTGCAGCTCCTGAGATGATGGTTAGAAATTATTATGACCTTGCTCAGGCATGCGGACTTAAGGTTTATGCTCTTGATTATATCGGAAATGCTATGCTTCAGCTCATTAAGACACAGACTACAGAACAGTCAACTACTATGGTTATTCAGCTTGGATCAGAGTCTACAGTTCTTAATGTAGTTAATGGTGACAAGCTTCTTCTTCAAAGAAGTGTACCATATGGAACAAATCCTGTTGTTAACGTAGTTATGCAGGAGAAGGGCGTTGACGCTACAACAGCTATGACAATGCTTCAGAATGAAAGAATCATCACTGTTGATTTTGATGATAATGAAGCTACAGGTGCTTTCAGATACCTCATCAACAATATCGGACGTGTTATGGACTTCTATGCTTCAAAGAATCCTGACAATCCTATAGATGATGTATTCCTTACAGGAGACGGAGCGCTTATTAAGGGTATCGATGGTCTCTTCAAGATTCAGCTGAATGTTTCTACTAGAATCATGGACAGCCTTTACAATGTTAAATTTGATCCTTCTATAGATCTTAGAATCTATAGTCCGGTATATCTTATTGCACCTATCGGTGGAGCTATTAATCCTATGGGATTCAGTCTCACAAGTGGTGGTGGAGCAGTTAAGTCAGCCGGTGGAATAGGACCTTTCATTGGTATAGCAGTTGCTGGTGCTCTTATAGCTGCCGGTCTTTCATTCTACTTTATTAATAAAGAGAATAATCTCAAGAATGATAAGGCTGCTCTCGAGAGACAGGTTGCAGAGAAGGAATATATAGAAGAAATCATAAATGCTCGTAATGATGCTGAAGCCAGAGCTACAGATGCAAAAGCGATGGAGATTTCTACATACAAATTCAACGAGCAGGCTCTTGAGTTTATTAATGAACTTGAGGACAAGATGCCTACAAATATTAATATCCAGTCTTTTACTGCTAATACTTCTAATATTAGTATCCCTGGTGTTGCTGCAAGTTATGATGATATTACTGATTTCATCATGCAGCTTAAGCAGATAAAGTGTATAGAAGATGTATACGTCTCATCAATTGCTCAGACGCTTACAGTTGGTGCTGGTGCTACAAATGCTTCTGATGGAGTAGATCCACAGTACAACTTTACACTTACCTGTGAATACACAAATCCTTGGGCATCACTTACAGATGCTGAGGAAGAATAAGAGGGGAGGATAGACGGATGACAGATACAAATAAGAAAATTCTTTTAACTCTTTTAGGAATAGTTTTTGTTTTTGCAGCATATATGTATATAGTAAGACCAAAGAGTAGTTCCATAAAGAGTCTTGAGTCAGATATAGACGATCTTCAGGCTAGATATGATGACCTTTGCGCTAAAGAAGCACAGAAGGATCAGCTTATAGCAGAAACTGATGAGTTTAATGCTCAGTTTGACGAAACAATCGGTAAATTTGCACCTGATCTGAATCAGGAAAACACAGTAGCTTTTCTTAAGGAAACTGAAGCTGAAAATGATTTTGTAAATATGTCAGTAGCTATGCCAAGAGAGACTGCATATTATATACTTGGACAGGGTGCAACAGCCGGACAGGATGCATCTCAGCTTGATATCGATAAGGATGCTTACGTTGCATATAACGACAATTACAGTATTGCATTTAGTGGAACATATGAAGGTGTTAAGTCATATCTTGAGTACATACTTAACTATAAGTATAGAATGGCTGTGGAATCGATTACTATGACTTTCGATGAAGAAGCAGAGGCTCCTGTCCTTGAAACAAATGGATCTATCATACTTAATACTTATGCTGTTAAGCATGTTGACAGAGCTGCAGATGTTCCGAAGGTTGATGTTGAAGAAGGTAAGGAAAATATCTTCGCTACAGAAGGTGAGTTTATGCCGGCTTCAGCAGGATCATCAGATCATGATTCTGATAATGGTGATTCGATAGTTTCAAATCATAATATGATAATCATGCTTAATAATGCAAACAATGATGCAGCATCTGGTATCATCGCAGCAGCAAGTGAGAGTAACGAAGCTACATATGTAACATCAAATGAAAATAAGGTAGAAGATCTTACAGTATCTATTACTTCAGAAGATGGAAAGAATTACGTAACATATGCTATAGGTTCTAAGAGCTACAAGGCTGAGGTTCTTACAAGCGATGTTAATATCTATGTTAAGTCTTCAAGTAGAGTAGATGATAATGATAAGAATGGTGTTAATGTTAAGATATCAAACGACACAGCACTTCCGGTTTATATTAAGGTTTCAGGCGATGATGGTTCAAATCCTCGTTTTAATCTTACAGAGAAAGCAGGTAGTGTAAAAGTTTACTAAGATCGGAGTGAGTATGGTGGCAATTAATAATAAAAGATTAAAAAATAATAACAAGGGTTTCAGCTTAGTTGATATTATGATTGCTATTGCCGTTTTGGCTATCCTTATCACACCTATCATTTTGCAGGTTATTACTACTATCAATACTAGTGCTAAATCAAAAGAAAAGCAGTATGTTGTTGATAGTGCCACATCAGTTATGGAGTACTTTAAACAGTCTTCTATTGATGATATCAAGAAAAATAAGAATGTTGCTGATATAGCCAATATATCAGCAACACCTGTTACAGGTAAACAGACCTGTGCCATATATGTTGATGGAACAAACACAGGTGCAACTGTTGAATATAACTATACTGATTTTAATCTTGATTCGGTAAATCTTGGCAGAGCCAAGAGGCAATATGATAGAGGGGTGGTTATGACTGATCTTGCCAACAAGCTTTTGGCAGGAAAGGCCTCAAACGGAAAGAGATACAGGATTAATTATACAGTTGATCTTGATAAATCATCTTCAGTTTATAATAATATATCAAGTGATTCTACATTTGATATTCAGAGTGATCACTCAGCTGTTAAGTTTGATGATCCTAATAGTTTAACCAAACATATAACAGCTATTGATTGTGTAGAAGTTGCTGATTCAGGTTATGTTGATCCTAATACTGTTTCACTTGGAAACATTCAGGATCTTGATGCAGATAAGATTGCCATCATAGAGGGTGATGCAACTAAACTCGATCATAGGTTTGAGAGTGATCTTGTATCAATGATTCTTGATTATGCATCACGTCATACAAATATTATTGATGAAGATATTATGAGTGATACAGCAACGCTCAATACTTATATCACATCACTTATTCGAAGCCCTGCAAACACCTTTAACAGAATGATAATGATTGAGGTTACCAGGAGATTAGATGCTTCGAACAAAGAATACTATCATGTAGGAGTTAAAATCAGATATTATCTGAAGTTTAATAACTCAAGCTTTAAAGTATTTAATGGTAGTAATGAAGGTGATATGACTTATGAAGTAATGAACAGAGATTTCTTCACAAGTGAACCACCAGATGTATTTATGGTTTATGAGCCATTTATTACAAATTCAAATTCAGGAGATGCAGAGTACGCATACACTGATTATATAACTATTCAGTCTGATCCATATACTTCAGGACAGAGAGATGGATATGATGCCTCAAAGGTATATATTATCAAGCCGGAAGAATCATGGCAGACAGCTACAGGAGCTGATAATGGACTTAGTTATTTATCAGCAACTGAACAGGAGCTTAAGAAGAATATGTACTTCACTCTTGATTCTTCGGGTGGTTATAGTCCTGTAAAGATTTCTATCAACCAGGTATATAAGAATGTCGACCTTGGTGGTGGAAATATGACCAGTTATACACCTGCAGAGTGTTATCCGCTTCAGGTTATAACTAACATTGCAACCTACCATGATGATACTAGAAATGTTGACTGGGTATATAATGGTATATCGAATCCATATGATAAGGATTCGGTTTTGGCTGATGATAATGATAATGTGCAATTTGTTCGTACACTTGATTCGAGTGCACTTCCCGCTATAAAGACAACTCAGGGAGAGGGTACAAGAGCAGCTTACAAGCTCGGAATCAAGGCTGATGACGATGAAATTGGTGATTTTTACTTCACTGATGGTGATGGAGATAAGTGTATATACTCTATAGTTCCATGGCAGGGTGAAAGTAAGTATAGTGGCAAGGTTTATAACATTACTGTTACTTATAGAAGTCCATCCGGTGATGAAACCTACTTAACTGGTGCGAAGGGAGCTGACTAAATTGAAAAATATTTTTAAGAAATTTAAAAACAATTTAAAAGATAGCGGCTCATCACTTATTCTTGTAATAGTTGCTCTTGGTTTTGTAGGTGTACTTACGGGATCACTTCTTATGGCAGTAGCTTATGCTTATAGACAGAAGCTCTATGATTATAATGCTAAGAGTAACTTCTACTATTTAGAGCAGGCTATGGATGAAGTATACTCCGGAATCGGTAGCAAAACGATGGCGTATATGCAGGCCGCTTATGAAGAAACTAAGGAGCAGGCAATCAAATATAATCCTGCCACACATGAATACGAGAATATAGGCAGTGAAAATGCTAATGCCCTTTTTAAGGATACATTTATGAATAAGTTTTCAGCTGCATTAACAGATCCAACTAGCACTGATGATACATTTGTATTAAAGTGGGTTGGGGATCCAACACTTGGTAAGGTTGATACTACACAGGGACTTGGAAAAACAATAGTTGATTGTATATCTAACTATAAGGATCCTTCAGATCCTAATTCAAAAGGAACTATATCACTTGATGGTAAAGATCTTATGCTTCTTTTCTATTATTATGGTAGTGATACACCAAGTACAGTTCCTCTTGCCAGTGGTCAGCTTAACAAGGTTGTAATCAAGAATGTAACTCTTAGCAGAACAGCAAACTATAATCGTTCAACTGCTAAAGGTGATTTTACTCAGAAACTTAGTACTGATATAGAAATCAGCAGACCTGACTTTGATGTTAGTTTTGATGGAACTACTTCAAATATTAATAACCTGTTTGAGTTCTGTCTCGTAGCTGACTCTGGAGTTGAGATTAATAAGCAGGCCGGTTCTGTTCTCAGTATAAATGGTAACATCTATGCTGCTAACGATTTCTATAACAAGACATATAATAATTATGATAACAAGAATGATTCTGCATATGATGACGCACTCGTTTGGAAGAAAGCTAATGGTGATGATAAAACATATGTTATGAATCCTGTTACAAATTATACATATGTTGATAATGATAATACTACGCTTTATAACAAAAACGATCTTTCAAATGCTGTTACACTTAAGAATGCGCTTTATGATGGTAGCAATCTGAAGAGTAGATATTCAGGTTTCTATGTAAATGGAAATAATGTTAATATCTTTGCTAACAAGATGATCGTTCCTGGAAGTATAGCTGTTATGGATTCAGGTAATCTGTCAGTTTACGGTACAGATGGAACAACTATTACACAGTCTCAGGTATGGGCTGATGAAGTTGTTCTTGCTGGATCAACACAGGGTGTTCCTGTATATGATACTAATTCTACAATAAGTGGACTTAGTGATACAGCTAAGAAGAATGGTTCAAAGGCTGACTTTACTGCAAATCTTTATATAAAGGATGATACACAGATAGAGTCAGATTATTCAAGATTCAGACTTAATGGTTCATACTATGGATACGGAAACTCCACAGCTACTGATACCAGAAAGTTTATTCCTACAACTCTTATTTCAACATCAAAGAATGGTGGAAATATTTACGAAGAATATGGAAACCTTGGTGCAGGTAAGGGTGATGGAAATAAGATAAGATCACACTATAACAGTAGTGCATTTATCGTAAACGGAGAGCATGCAAATGTTAACTTGTTCGATACACAGTCTATCTATATAGCAGGTAGATCCTATATAGAGCTTTCAAAAGTAAAGACTGCTAAGAGCACTGTTACATATGCACCAGTAATAGCAGAAGATGGTTCTGTACTTGCAGAAGGTCCGCAGCAGGCTGCTAAGATTACTACAACATCTCTTTCATATGATGCTGATGTACAGGATTATAAGACTGGTGAGAGTTTATCAATTAAATCTAACCAGCTTGCTTATAAGCCTAGCTCAGCTCCTGTAAAGGAGAAGTATGTAAAGGATCCTTATGGACATTATACAATAATGGCTGCAGCAGATTACACAGGAACAGATGCGGTAGAACAGTATTTCTCATATCTTTCAGATGATCTGAAGAATATGGTTCTCTTTACTAAGTACTTTAATACAGCTCTTACTAATGCTGATAAGGGTGGAAAGGTTCCTGTTGTATACACAGAGGAGAATTACACTACTTCAGCTGGTAAGGATGCAACTAAGTATTACTATTATTTAGATTTCCAGTACTCATTTGATAATGAACTTTATGATGCAAATAAGTTCACAAAGAATAGTGCGGAGACAGGTAAGATATTTATTGAATCTGCAGATGATCTTACAAGAGCATTTATTACAGATTACTATAATTATCTTGCTTATGTAGATGAATATCAGTCATATGGAGCAGTGGCATTCCTTGCTACTCATACAGGAGTTGATACTGACGTACTTGATGATCCAAGTCAGATAACTATTGGTGGTACTGATTTTGAAAGAACAGATACACTTGTTAACCTTATGGATTATGAAGAGTATAAGGCAGGTGCAATTGGTACTAAGGCTGATAATATCTATGCGAGTGGTGCTGTTACAACTTCTTACAAGAAGCTTGCTACCGGTGATATGGGAACACAGGCTGTTAAGAATGATATAAAGAATGCACTTACAAGTGAAGATAATGTAACATTCTTTGTACAGACTGATACTGATGCTGAAGTAAAGAGTACATTACTTGGTGGTCAGCCTGATACACTTAGTACTACGAAGATTACAAATAAAGCAACTGCACTTAATCTTTCAGAAGAATATGAAGAGCATTATAACTATATGAAGTGGTCTCTTCAGGATCTTCCTACAGATGATGCATTGCAGCCAGGTACAATGAGCGAAGCTCAGTTTGTACGTGAGGTTGTTGATCAGAAGGGTGCAAGTAGCTTGACACCACTTAACAACTACTTTAACTTTGATACAATCAGGAGTAGTGATCCTGATCAAGGAAATTTACCAACATCAATAAATCCTGGAAATCTTAGTCTTTCTTATAACAGCGTTGAGGGATATTCAGAGTACAAGGTTTATGTTGATTATAACGATGTACATGTTGAATGTGAGTCTCCTTCTGAGAATGGTAAGATGACTGGTATTATTGTTACAAAGGGTGATGTTTACTTTGATGAAGCCGGTGCAAATACTGTTAAAGAATTTAATGGTATCGTAATCTCCGGTGGTAAGGTATATGTAAATAGTACAGTAACTAACATCAATTCATCTGAGCTTTGTAAGACTATTATGAATCAGCTTATGGTTAAGGCTAAGGATTGTACATCTGATGATGCTTCTAAGAAGAGTGAAGCACTCAATGCTATCAAGGTTCTTGAGCTTTTCAAGGATTATGAGAAGTTCGGTAAGGACTACAGAGCAGTTTATAATGATCCTTCTCTTGCACCTGAGCTTACAGAAGATGAATATAAGACAATTTCAACAATTGATTATTCAGATGTTCTCAGATATAACAACTGGATGAGAAATGTAGACTAAGGAGGGGCGTATGGAGATTAAGAAAAACAGAGGCTACTCATTAGTTGAAATGATAATTGTTCTTGCCATCGTAATAATTCTTGCAGGACTTTCACTTGTGTCCTTAACTCTGGTTAATACAGCCAGAGCTAAGGATGCATCAAATAAATTCGGATCTGAGGTTTCTCAGGTCAGAAAAAAAGCAATTGAAATGAAACCGGCAAAAGCTAATGATCCGTATTTTGATGATACAAAAGCTGATAATTACAGGTTCGGTATTGTTATTTATAAAAATGATGGTAAGTTCCAGACAGAGCAGGTTATCGTTGAAAAGACTGCATCCGGTACTTATAAGTACAGGGATGGTGGAACAGCAGGTGTTTCACATTCATATCCTGCATATGATTCATCTGGCACTCCTATTCGTGAAAATGTACAGTATTCGTCAAAGGTTGATGTGACATTTGAAGGACATTATGTTAGTTTCGTGGATGGTTCTTCCTGGGATACAACAGATAAGAAAAAGCCCGGTGCAATCGATACTGATGATGCAATATGTATACTGTTTGATAAACATGGAAATTGTGTGTCAGGATATGGAGAGTATCGTTTTTATAAGAGAAATTCCAATCAGGTTGCTCGTGTAGTTGTCAGACAGAACGGAAGTATAGAGATTCGATAGAGAGGAGCTGGTTTCGAGTGAAAAATTTACAACGAAATAAAGGATTCACCCTGGTTGAGCTGATCGTCTCTATTGCAATCCTTGCATTCATTATACTGGCTGTTGGTGGTATTATGTACTCCAACAATCTGATATACAGAAAAGAGAAGGCAGACATTACTGTACAGGGAAGTGCGCAGGATGTATATAACAAAATAAATGAGGATATAATGCAAGCAAAGCATATCTATTTAGAAGGATATGTGACTGATGATAAAATCAAGTTTACTTCAAACAAGATTGAATCAAATAGTGTAGGAGTTACTCCAAAGAATTTCCTTCTTCCTACTGATCAGTATGTACTTGATCATTCTACAGGTAATCCTTCTGATCTTATAAGTCTTGAGATGGAAAGATCTGTTACAAGTAGGGAAGAGATGCTTGCAACAATGACTGCATCAGATCAGGCATTTTATACTGACCTTTTAAATACTGCTGAGTCTGATATTGAAACAAAACTTCAGACTTGTACAGCTGATCAGGTTGATATGTATAGAAAACTTAAGTTTTATACACCGGCTGAGAGTGATGAGATTGCTAAAGGCTTAAGTGATGATGAGAAAGTGCTTTATAATGCTTATTCTAACAGATTCAGATATTTCAGTGCTGCTGAAAAGTCAGAAGAGGTTACTTTCCTAAAGAGTATACCTACAAAGACAAATTCTGATTTCGGAACACTTAGCACTGTTGAATCAGGCGGAACTATGAAATACAAGTATGTTTATATCACAAAGCTTGTAATTGTTTATTCTCAGAAGGCTGATGAGTCATTTATGAGTGGCACAAATCTTACAGCATATAATACTGAAAAAGCTAAACCGGAGTATGGTGGTAAGAAGCCTAATGATGAAGTAACAGTAACTTACACATTTGGTGGTACTGGTACGGAAAGCCAGATCAGATGTGATTATAAGTATAAGTATATGAATGAACTGGATACCTCAAAATATTCAGACAATAATATACTTACAAAGCAGCTTAATCATGCAACATCGAACGGAACAGATATTCCGGGATGTGAAGCACAGATTGATGCTGAAAAGGATAGTATCAAACTTTATCTGTATTTTGCAGATAAGAGTATGACTTATACCGACAGAGGTATGGTCAAGATAAGAAATTCTTATGTTTTACACGACGCAAAGTAGGAAAGGATAATGCAAAATGAGAAGAATTAGTAAAAAATTATTAATAGGTATCATTGCAATGCTTGTTTTATCCGCAACTGCTTTTGCGGCATTAACATTTTCTCTTGCGGATGATACTACTGAAGAATCTTCTGAGGCAGTATTTGCTGCCAGCGGTCCAAGTACGATAATTGATTATATCATTGAGAATTCTATCTCACCTGATTCAACTGATCCAACTTATCATATACTTGAGCTTGGTTCTTCAGATACACCTTCTGATCTTAAGAAGCTTGTAGAATCTGGTGGATTCCGTGAATTTGTTATTAATGGAAATAAGAGTGATGGGTATACAAATACTATGCCTGACACCGCTAGTATCGAATATATCTATTACAATGCAACTGAAGGACATCTGAAGAAGGTAAATTCTGATGGCACTACAACAGCTGCAACTGATGAAGAAATTGTAAATGCTATTCAAAAGGCAGACCTTTGTTATTTAAGCAATGATCCAAGTGGAAATGGTGGGGCTGTTTTCAAGAAAGGTAATGATATCACAGAGGCTATAAAGATTGCACTTTCAGCTTATGCTACAGGTCAAGGAAAACCTCTTATTATTGATAGTCATAATCTTACTCAGAAGTATATATCAAATACTTCGAAAACTATGGAATCGATTGCAACAAATGACTTTTCTAGTTATGGTGCTGCATACAGTACATATAAGTGGCCTGATTCGCAGTCAGCTGCACAGTTCTTTGATCTGGCAGACATGTCTGCTCTGTTCCTTCCTATAAATGGTAGAACAGCTAAGGCTGATTCATGGACAAAGTTAAATGATACTACATATGTAGCAAGAGTTCTGACTATTCAGAATGGAGCTGCAGACAGGGCTTTAACTGATAAGATTCAGCAAGACCTTGATAAGTCAACAGAATTTGTTAATCCTACAGATTCTATTGATCCATCATTTGACACAACCAATACATATGCACTGAATAATTCTGCACAGCTTTATAAGGGCTATGTAGGTCGTTATGGAACTCCAACAGCTGTTAAGTTTGAGTCTGTTGATATAAGTGATACAGCAAATCTTACAGATCTTGCTGATCCAAACAAATATAATCTTGGAAAGTACGACTTTATCTTAGTTGAAAGTGGTACAAAGAACATTAACTTCACAGGATATGAAGCATCTCAGGCAGCTCTTGTTTCTGCTATGTATGGAAACGTTCATATTCTTTACAGCCAGAGTCTTATAAGTACTTCAGGTGGTGGTGGTAGTTCAGAGAATACTGCAGCTAACTACAAGTATGTATATGATAAGGTTGCAACATCTACAGATACTGCAAGATTTGATTATATACTTGTTTGTACAAGAACAAAGATGCAGTCATATGCAGCTGCAACAACCGGACGTGGTGTTAAGGATATAGCCGATATTATAAATAACGGTAACTTTAGAGCCATTAATGGACATGGAACAGATGATTCATCTAATGTATATACAGCACTTGAGGTTGAACCTGCTTATCCTATCAACACATCTCTTGCCAATACTTTGGTAAGTGTAAAAGGATTACAGGATCCTCAGTCCATTTGGAAGGGTGCAACAAAAACATTTGCCGAAAACAGTTTGAGAAATAACTGGAATTTTGGTGGAAGCACTACTATGTACGGTGATGGTGGTTTCTACTATATCAGAACTGACGGTGTACTTGATGCAACCTCTGATGAAATCTCATATGATGGTAATACATCACTTACAGATATGATTGAGGCAAATGATTATCAGGGTACACTTACTCAGGCTAATGCAGAGAATATAGTTGATTTCTACGACTGGAATCTCTCAAAGGCAAAAGTAGCTCATGCACTTGGTGTAACATATGATGAAGTAAAAGTAGTTCATATGTCATCAACTGAGTTTGCACAGAGCAAGGATACTCTTCTTGATAATTATGATATGATTTATTTCGGTGGTGATACATCATCAGTTACTTCCGATTCATATCTACATGCAACTAAGAATGGTAATAAATTCTATAGAATGTATAGACATAATGGTGATACATATAATTATCCAATGGATAAGAATGGATATGTAGCTAATACAACTGGTGTATTAGTAGGTAATGATATCACTGATGATAAGCTTAAAGAGCTTAAGGAATATGTTTCAAAGGGAATGCCTGTTATCATTGATAAGGATGTAACTGCATCATACAGTGCAGGTAAAGACATAGATCCTGATTCAAATATGTATGATTTCCTTGATTTCGCATCAGGATCATTATATTCAGGTAATACTATTTGGAACTTTGATTATGATTACACAATCAAGCTTGCAAATATCGGTGGTACATATGGCAAGACATATAGTGGATATGCTACTGTATTTGCACAGAACGCTACCACTGGATATCCTGAGGAAAAAGAGGATGTTCTCGGCGTTCGTACAACTAGAAAAGCTTCAGGAGAGGATACAGATGCTTTCCTTGCAGCTAATCTTGAAGATAACGTTATTTGTGAGACTGAGCTTTCTGCTTTGATTACTACACATCAGAGACCTAGACTTGCTGTTACTTCAATGCCTATGAGATATGTTGAAGGAAATAAGGCAACATGGCTCGATACCAATGTTCTTGATTTCACTTACAAGATCAATGGTGCTTCATCAGGTGATTGTACACTTATTATAGATGATGATAGTAACGGTAGATTTAATGAGGATGATCCTCATAAGCCTGGTAAAGATGGTAAAGTACAGTATACACTTCCTAAGGACTACTTCGGTGTAGTTTACTGGAAGCTGCTTGTTGAAGGTGAGAATGGTACATCTGCATCTACAACCGGTGTATGTAAAGTTAAGAGAAAAGATCAGGAGAAGATGGTTGTTGATCTTCTTGAGATAACACCTCCTATGGCTGCATCTGAAAATAATAAGTCAACACTTCTGTTCTGTACAGAGTGCCAGCAGACAAGAGCCATACTTAATGGTAACAGAAGCAGTACAGTTGGTAAGTATTCAAGAGATTCTGTAACAGGTCTTTCTTCAGGATTTAAGGATCTTCCTACCGGAATATTCCGTGAAGGAACTGATTCATATACATACACACAGATGGTTGGAAAGATTGCTGCAGATCCTTATAACCAGTTTACAAGGGATGAGGATAATACAGGTATCAATTCCGGACTTGAGACAAAGATTAATGATTATGTTAAGTATACAACCAATAATAATTCTCTGGGTGTACACGATCACAAATTTGGTATCGTAAAGTACTATGAGAATCTTGAACTTGCTTCAAGAATTGGTGTAGACGATTGGACAACTAACTGGTTCGATGAGATCAAGGATGACTATGAAGTTAACTTGACTATGATGACCACACGTGAATATGAAGCACTTTGTGCACTTGTTAACAGTATCTATAACGGTAAGAGTGATTCTCAGAAGAAAGAGATAGTTAATGAGTTCCAGGAGCGTAAGACAGAGTATTATACATATTGGCATGTTATGAGAGAACTCATAGAAGGTCATGATGATACAAGTACTTACACTTCAACAACCGGACAGGTTAAGAATTATATACAGGCTGCTGATTGGGCTAAGTTCTATGCTTATATGACTAATGCTTCTACAGATCCTACAAACAAGGGTCTTGGCCTCACAGCTGCTGATATAACAAGCTTCCAGAATGCTTCAAAGAACATCGATACATTCCTTACTACACATACAGAGTTTGCAGGACAGATTGCCGGAAAGGGAACCACACCTCTTGCTCAGGTAGAAAAGGAGATACAGTTTGAGACAGATCCATCTATACCTAGATATGAGAGAAACTACTATGATATGTTCAGCTTAGTTAACTCAGCTGATGGTGGTCCATATGCAAATTATGGTGAATTCTCAAAGCTTTATCAGGTATGGCGTAATGCAATGATGCTTGAAATTTATTTCAAGAATCAGTATGTAAAGTATAGTCTTCTTTCATCAGTAAATGAGAAGGCAACTGGTAATACGATTGATGCAACTAAAGAGAATTATATAGATCTTTCAAGTACATTCAATTGTATAGTTATAGGTGCTGCTGAAGACTTTAATGGCGATGATATCAACAGAACTGGATGCGATGCATTACTTGATTATATAGATGATCAGGGTAACCTGATTCTCTTCCATGATACACTTACAGCTACTAAGGGTAATACAGCAACCATGACTAAGTATCTAAGTGATGCATTTGGTCAGAATGCACTTCATCAGGAGTATTACTCAAGTGCTTATGATCAGGTAAGATCAAAACTTAAAGTTTCAGTTGGTGGAGCTACAAAGGAATTCACAGTTGAGCCTGATGTAACTGAGGTTGAGATTAAAGCAACCAAGGGAACTCCTCAAGACAAAACTATTTCAGCAGTTGGTCACTATAAGAATGGTGGAGCTGATCAGACAGCAGCCGGTGCTACGTTACCTGCAAATGCTACAAAGGCAGATGTATATATCATCATGGATGGTAATGGTAATCTGAATGCTGTTAAGGTTGATGTAAAAGAAACAGGTGCAACTACAGAGCATGATATAAGTCTTACACCTTATCTGTGTAAGGGAACTGCTACAGATTCATACGCAACACTTAAAGCTAATCTGTGGAATACAAATGAGTATTATTGGCCACCTGTTAATGCAGAAGATTGGGCAACTTATGCTGGTAATCTGAAGAAGGTTGAACTTCTTGTTGGCGGTTCTGCTATCGAACCGTTCTGGAAGTTAAACGGTGAGGATCCAGTATCTGCATCCAATGCAACTTATACACTTGGTAATCCTAGTGTAGTATCTGCATATGGAACAGGATTTGATTCAAATACTCAGATCGATCAGAAACTTACAATTAAGGTTGAAGATGCTGCTGGTAATCCTGTAAGTGGTACATCAATTGCAATAAATAACCAGACAACTGGAGAATCAACTACAGCTTCATCAGCTGGTGGAGAAGCAAACTATATATTCTCAAATATGGTTGCTAAGGCCGGAAGCGCAATGTCCGTTCGAGCTAAGAGTCCATATAAGAAGACTGAGTATTATCTGAGTCCTACTACAAATGGAAAAACTCCTAATACTTACACACTTACTCTTAGAACAGCTCTTAGAGATCAGAAGGATAGCGGTGGAAATATGGTTATGCCATATAAGTACTCTGTACTTGATAAGAACTCAGAAGATGCTGAGTACTTCTTACATGGCGATCATGATATGAGAGATGCTATACATAGTGCAGTCAGATCTGTTACAGATAAGACAACTCAGGTTAATAAGGGTATCATAACTATGTATCCGTTTACAATCGGTTCACAGATGAAGGTATCGAATACCACAGCTCAGAGTTATGCACTTGATATAGAAGATCCAAATATGACTGTTTATTACACACTTGCAGGTGGTACATCTGGTACACTTTCATCTATGTATGCTGCAGATCCACATAATGGTGTTGATAATTACTTCATCTATCAGTATGGAGCAATAACATACACTGGTGCAGGTCACTCAGCTATAACAGGTCTTGGTAGAGATAACAATGATGAGAGACGTCTCTTCATCAACATAATTGTTAACTCAGCTCGTAAGAGTACTAGTGGTCCTGAGCTTCAGCTGTTCGACGTTGATAGTGATATGAGTAAGTATGACTCAGCTGGAAATCGTACAGGCCTCTGGAATGATTATGTACAGCCTTGTGGTGATAGTGATGCGGATTATAAGTATCAGATAGAGGATATATCAGATCAGTTTGACTTCTCATTCCTGCCTACAATGGCACCTGGAACTTCATTTGATCATGTTGAGATATTCTTCGATATCAATAGAGAAGGATCAAATAGAAGTGTATGGAATGATGGTGAGGATGATAAGATCTTCGATTCAGGTAGAAATGATTGGGTTGATTCAGATATTCTTACAAGAATAACAACCGGTAGATCACCTTCAGATCCTGATAACAGAATTGGTATTAATCTTGATACACCAGATCCTGGACTTATACTTGATACTGCAAATGTACCAAACCTTGTTCTTAAGGAGAAGTACTTCGATAAGTCTAAGAAGGCATATGTAGTTGTTACAGTAACCGATAACAAGGGTAATACTGCTACAAAGACAATAAGAATTGAATATAAGCCTGAGCTCCTTGAGCTTAACTAAGTTTTAATTCTTAGAAGATTTCATACACCCGGATGGATATATCCATTCGGGTGTATTTTTTTGTTGAAAAATTTACTCTGTTATATTACAATAGACAAAGATTATTTTTAGGGAGGATATTTAGATGATATCAGCAGGTGATTTTAGAAATGGTGTTACCGTAGAGATTGAGGGTAACGTATGTCAGATAATTGAGTTTATGCATGTAAAGCCAGGAAAGGGTGCTGCATTCGTAAGAGCTAAGCTTAAGAACATAAAGAATGGTGGAGTAGTAGAACGTACATTCAGACCTACTGAGAAGTTTGAAACTGCTCATATTGAGAAGAGAGATATGACATATTCATATAAAGATGGAGAACTTTTTTACTTCATGGATCCTGAGACCTATGATATGCTTCCTGTAAGTGAGAAAATCATTGGTGATGATATGAAGTTCGTTAAGGAGAATGAGACATGTAAGCTTCATTCACATAATGGAGAAGTATTCTCTATAGAGCCTCCTATCAACGTTGTACTCGAGGTTACAGAGTGCGAGCCAGGTGTTGCAGGAAACACAGCTACTAATGCTACAAAGCCTTGTACAGTAGAGACTGGTGCTACACTTCAGGTTCCTCTTTTTGTTAATCAGGGTGATTCTATCAAGATTGATACTCGTACAGGAGAGTATGTTTCAAGAGCATAATGCACGCTTATAATTGAGTTTGTTTAAATTGATAATAGAGCCAGTATTTAGTATGAACTAAATACTGGCTCTTTGAGTTTATAACTAGTTATTAATTATGATTCTGATTCTGTTATAGCTTCTGTGTCATTTGTCAATATTTCTTCTTTATCGTTATGCTTCAACTTGTAGGAAACAAGTGAACATAAGATTATTATTATCAATGTAGTAATTGATATTGCTATTCCGATCCATGCACCTACTGGATGGAATTCCATACGAAGTGTATGTGATCCGGCTTCTACATTCACTCCTATACCACCGAGATAGCGCTCTTTTTCGACTTTTTTATCATCTATGTATATCTCCCAGGATTCATCATATGGAAGGGATATATAGAGCTTTCCGCTTACTCCGGTATCCAATTTAGCATAAATATTCTGACCGTCTTCACTTATGTCTGAAAGTTTATTCTGGGACAGTTTGTTATATAGCTTCGAGAAACTTTCTTCATTAAACAGCGCGATTGATGGTTTGAAGTCATCCTTCATAACATCTTCAAGTGAGTAGTCTAGGGTGAGTTCGTGATTGTTTTCACCAACTTCACCTATACAGTAAATCCTTCCTTCAACTGAAGCGTAAATTTTGCCGGTTATTTCGTCGCTCAGTCTGATATATATAGGTATGTAATCAACAACCTGACTATTATCTCTTTCATATTTATATGGCTCACCATAGCTGTAGACTGATTTATTAGTTATATCTTCATCACCTTCTTTATATTCTTCCAGATCTAACTGCTCGTAGAAGCTTTCACCGCCTAGAGCAGTAGCGAGGTCATTTTGGTAATCGAAGGCTTTGTTATTCTCATAATCTTTGAGTTTGATATTACTTATTACATCACTGTTCTCAGTTACAAATCCAAGTGGTATATGATAAGGATTCTGATACAGATTATAATTATTATAAGTGTAGATCTTATCATATATTGAGAATGCTGAATCATCATATCTATCTTCTATATGATACTTTATATCAAGCATCATATCGGCCAGAGGATTTCCACAGTGGTAGTCCATAGAATTGGCACCATATGGTAGATTATAATGTTCTATACGGTCGCTCATATCATATGTGTATGATGAAGCGAAGTAGGATAGAGTATGAATATCTGTCATTGCACCAATATTATAATACAGAGGATGATATCCTAAGTATTCAGTCAGATTATAGAATTCTTTTGTATCTGGAACTGCATCGGATATAGTATCTATTTTTTTTGCTTCAGTTATCATCTCTGATGTTCCTGATATCTGATTTGAGAATACAACTGTAAAGTTGATTATTATCTCTAAAGCAGTAAATGCCAGCATATATCTGATAAGCTTTGTATTATCCAGCTTCTTTATTGTATATACAATGATAAGTAGAACATATATAACCATAAAAATGACGGTGGTGATAAGAGATAATTTTGATATATCTCTGTTTGCTACATATAAAAGTATATAAATAAATGATATACATATAACAGTAAGCTGCAAATGTGAAGGTTTATATTCTTTTATATTTTTTATTATAGTTGCTAGAATGCTGACCATAAGGAATACGAAAAATACTGCATATCTGTTTGGTACCAGTGACTGCATATGAAATCCGTGGAATATAAAATTTAAAAGCTCATTATCAAATGATATGTAAAGAAGAAGTATAAGAGCTATTATTCTAATTCTTTCATTTAGTTTTACTTTTTTACAAATAGCGTAGAGAGGTAATACAAACAGAATTATCAGACCTGCATAGATAGCTGCCTGACTTCTGTTTTCGGAGGTTGAACCGAATACATTGTTCACTCGATAGTCTGTCATAAATGTAAGGAAGTTTTTAAACCAATTTCCAATTAATGGAGTTTCTACAGTCTGTTTAACATACCCTGAGCTTTGAGTAAACAGGAAGTATGAATATATAGAAAAAGCAGCTAATCCTGCCGATGCAATCGAGCTTAAAGCAAAACGTATTCCTTTTATAAAGAAGTCCTTTACCGAGTTGAAATTCATGGTGAAGAAGAATAACGCTAGGAATTCGCAAAGCAAGAAAGCGTGATAAGGATCATATATCATCATAAAAAATAGAGTGATTATATACAGTGATTTTTTATTATGATATATGAGCTTCTCTAAACCAAGTATTATAAGTGGGAGATAGAATCCAAATCGGAGTAATTCATAGTTATAGAATACAGCCATGTATGTGCTTATTGAGTACATAAGTCCTAAAACAATAAGCTTTTTGTCGGAGATAGCATATCTGTTATTTTCTCTGTGTGTCAAGTAGAATATAATAGCAAATCCTGCAATAAGTAGATTAAATAGGTATCTGAGGGTATAGTCAAGCAGATAAAGAGATTCAGGAAGAAATAGGTATTTGATAAATATCCAAGGCATAGTGATGTTATATAAAGTAGCGTGATACATATCCATAAATCCGCCAACATCGTAATTCACAAAGAAAAATGGTTTTCCTTCTTTTACATCATTAATTTGTCCTACAATAGATGGATAGCCCTGGCTGAGTGCATCTCCGGTAAGAGTAGGATTAGATCCGAAAGGATAACTGCTTGTGATCATCTGACATAGTATAAAAAGAATAGTTATGGTTGCAAATACTATATAATATACATAGTTAACTCTAAAATGATCAGCAAGTCTTTTGATGTATACATGTTCTTTATTATATAATTTCTTTTTGATATATACGAATGATAATACCAGACCAATAATTGTAAAAATAAGCCCGATAATCAAGTATATAGGGTTATAAGTTATCTTAATGGTATTTGTGCCCGCTTTTACCGGCACTAGTGCAGCATTATTAACCAATGAAATAGGAGTGACCTTTTCACCATTTACGTAATAGTTAAGTGAAGGATCAACAGTTGTTCCCACACTGAAATAGCCGTCGGATTTGGCTTCGACAGTGTTTTCGTTATCTATAAAGGAGTCATTTCGAGTTGCATGCTCTGTATATATCTTATTTAGAACTTCTTCATTAAATGCACCTAGCTCATAGTCGCCATACTCATTTGGGAATATAGTCTGTGGTCGAAGTTGAGTTGCATATAGCACTTCATATGCTTCGTATTCACCGAGATGATTAACGCTAAAAGCTTTTATGTATAAATCTCCTCCAATATATGGGAGTATCTCAAACTGGATAGAAGAACCATCAACAGATTCCATATAATGTACTTCTTTATTACCTGTCTGGAATATTTCACCACTATGAAGATATGTATCTGTGAAGATTGATGCAGATGAGAATGGTTTTGTTTTATCATATACATAATCCTTTACAGAGCTATCATAAAATGCATTTCTTAAGCTGTATTTATTCTTATAAATATACACACCATTATTTCCGTTATTTGGTGAATAGAATCCATAATAATCCAGATAGGAGTCTGATAATTCTATATTGCTGATAAAATAATCGATTCCTGAAAGTGAAGAAGTGAACGGTGTTTCGAATGATTCGCCGGATTTATAGTAGGATATAATGGCATCGGGCTCTTCTTTGTGAAGAATCCTTTCTGCTTCATATGTCTGATACTCTTTATTCCTGAAAAGACTTTGAGATATATAATAAGTTCCGATAGTTTTAAAATTTTTAGTGTAATTTGGAATAATTTCAAAAAAAAGTATCAAAACAAATAGAATTTTGAAAAGGCTTTTTGTGAGACTCTTGCTTGAATATACCAGCGTCATGATAAAGAAGCCAAATATAAATTCCAGTGATACTATATATGATGAAAAATTATCATACTTGGTTGAAAAAAGCATAGTAGCAATGATGAGTGCAGTTGTAAGTAATCCTGCTGTTATACAATTGCGTACTTTTAATATATCAATATTACTTAATGATTCATAAGACAGTAGTAGTCCCATAAAAACAATCAAATAACCATAGTGAACGCTTGTTCCTGCAGAAACACTCAGACCGTTGAATAGATGTCTGAAGGTTGTTGTTGAAGTGCCTAGGAATAAAAATAGAAATAGTGTAAAATTCTTTATTTTAGTACTTACTTCAATTTTAGAAACAAATAAATAAAGAAAGATAAAGAATACAAATCCTACGCCAAACGCAATATCAAGGAAATTGTCATATAAAGAATACATAGAAAGTGTATTTTTTGTCATAAGTTGATTTACAAGATTAAGCGGATTTATAGCTTTGAAAACCGGGAAGGTTAGTGATAAATCTTCTCTGAAAAGATTGTTTCCATATGAACAACAAAGAACCACTCCGCCACACATAAGGCTGAGAATTAGTCCTATTATATAGTTCCTGATTGCTTTAACAAAACATAAAGAATCATGGAAGTCGCGAGTAAAGAAATAAAGTAGTGTAAAAATTCCCGTAATGATTGCAATATGGAGATTGCATATAATTGAAAGTGTATAGAATATAATAAAAATAGCGGGATTATTATTAGCTACAATTCTGTCGATACCATATATTACAAGCGGAAGAATAGCTATAGCAGACGTAAAAGCTACATTCATTCCAATTGTCAGCATGGTTATGGAAAGTGCGTATGCTGCCGAAATACCTACTATAATCCAGTTTGTATTTAGTAAGAATTTTCCGATTGTAGTTTTAGGCTCTCCCTTGAAACCTATAACGATATTCTTTTTATTATTTGAATCTTTAGTATTTGTTTCTTCCTTAACTGTTAATGGTTCTTTGTTATCAGTAATTAGAGAAGCCTTGTGACATAAAAATATACTCATAGCAAGTCCGGCTACAGCAATCTTAAATGCATAAAGCAGATTAAGAATTGCTGGAATAAGCTGCTTAGAGAATAAAAGGATGATAAGATTAGTTGGATCTGTAATATTTGTTAAAGAAAAACTTCCACTAGAATGAACCGCGTCGTGCAATTTATAATAATATGGCAGATAGTCACTTGCATCTGATGCAATAAGGGTGAATTTGTCACCAAAGGGCTCAAATCTACCGAGTATAAGTCCGATAAAAGCTACCACGAGTGGAATGCTAAATGATAATATATATATAGTTAAATATTTACTCTTTTTTAAATGCTTCAATTTAGGCCTCCATACTGATAAATCTTTGTATTTTGATATAAAAAATCAGTTTTTATTATAACAAATATTTGGTATAATTAGAAATGGTTTTTGTAAGCTTTTTATTTGTTTTTTATGGTAAAAATGAGGATAGGTATATATGGCTGATCTTGTATTAACGGGTGGCGGTGGTCACTGTATTTCGATTCTTGATACTTTGTACAGAATAGATGAAAATATTAATGTTGTAATAACTGATCCGGACATAAAGACTGGCACAAAAATACTCAGGAGTGTAGTTGTTGGAAATGATGAATGTCTGGAGGAGCTATATAATAGCGGATGTCATAAGGCATTTATATGTATAGGAAGTATTAAGGATACATCCATTAGAAGAAAGCTTGATCAAAAACTGAGTCAAATAGGTTTCAATCTTATAAACATAATCGATTCATCTTCTGTTGTTTCAGAGTTTACTGAAATGGCAGAGGGGATTTTTATTGGAAAAAATGCTGTAGTTAATGCAGCGTCAACTATAGGAAGAGAAGTGATTATAAATACCGGTGCTATTATAGAACATGAATGTCACATTGGCGATTTTACACATGTTGCCTGTGGTGCTGTTCTCTGCGGTGGAGTAAGTGTAGGGAGCGACTGTCTGATAGGTGCGGGTAGTACAGTGATAGAGGGCATAACAATCGGAAGTGGTGTAGTGATAGGTGCCGGAAGTACTGTACTAAGAGATGTTAATGATGGTGAGGTAGTAGGAGGCCTTGTTAAATAATGCATACATATATAATTGCTGAGGCGGGCGTAAACCATAATGGTTCTCTTGAACTCGCAAAAATACTGATAGATACAGCAAAAGAGGCCGGGGCAGACTGTGTAAAGTTTCAGACATATAAAACTGAACTGCTAGTCACTGATAATGCGCCAAAGGCTGATTATCAGAAAGAAAATGACAAAACTTCAGATAGTCAGTTTGAAATGTTAAAAAAACTTGAGCTTTCTTATTCTGATTTTGAAGAGCTTTACATATATGCAAAGGAACGACAAATTGATTTTTTATCTACACCATTTGATATGGAAAGCGCAGAGTTTCTAAGTGGTCTCGGTATGAAGATGTGGAAGATTCCGTCTGGTGAGATAACCAATTTGCCTTTACTTGAGTTTATAGGTTCTAAAAAACAAAAAGTTGTTTTATCAACGGGGATGTCCGAGCTTTTTGAAATAGAAGATGCAATAAATGTACTTAGAAAAGTTGGTTGTGATGATATATGTCTTCTCCATTGTACGACACAGTATCCTGCGCCATATGAATCTGTAAATCTTATAGCTATGAAGAAACTTCAAGATAGTTTTGGAACTGAGGTTGGATATTCTGATCATACTGTTGGTAATGAGGTTGCTGTTGCAGCAGTAGGTATGGGGGCTAAGATTATTGAAAAGCATTTTACGCTTGATAAGAATATGGACGGACCTGACCACAAGGCAAGTCTTGAGCCAAAAGAATTAAAGGACATGGTTACTGCAATCAGACATATTGATGCAGCACTTGGAAAAGGTGAAAAGATAGTTCAGGCTGCTGAGGCCGGAAACAGACTGATTGCAAGGAAAAGTATAGTAGCAAGATGTCCTATATCAAAAGGCGAAGTAATTACTGAAGATATGCTTATAATGAAAAGACCAGGGACAGGTATATCCCCAATGAGACTGGGGCAGGTTGTTGGCACAAAAGCGGTTAGAGATTTTGATACGGATGAATTGATAGAGTTATAGTGGAGTCAGCGTTATGAATCGTATAATGGTGGTTACAACTACAAGAGCGGATTACGGTATTCTTAGACCACTTCTCAGAAGAATGAGTGAGGAAGAGTTTGTTTTAAGTATTGCTGTTGGTGGAACGCATCTTAGTAACAGTTTTGGTTATACCATTAATGAGATAGAGGCTGATGGATATGGCAAGGTTACTAAGTTTAATTATCTATTGGAAGATACTTCGCCTAATGGTGTTGCACAGTCTTCAGGTAGAGCACTCGCGATGTTTGCAGATCTTCTTCAGAAAGAAATTGAGGATAAGAAAAAGCCTGATATAATCGTCTTATTAGGGGATAGATATGAGATGTTGTCTATAGCAGAAGTAGCACTGATATATAGAATTCCTGTTGCACACCTTCATGGAGGGGAGATAACTGAAGGCGCGATTGATGACTCTGTAAGGCATGCGATAACAAAGCTTTCAACAATACATTTCGCGTCCAATGAGGAGCATAGGAAAAGAATAATTCAACTGGGGGAAGTTCCGGACAGAGTTTTTAATGTAGGTGCTCTGGGCGTCGAAGCAATACGGAATTTGGATTATATGTCAAAACAAGATCTAGGTGCAGATCTTAAGATGGACTTTAGTAAGCCATATATACTTATGACATATCATCCGGAGACTGCTTCAAAGGAGTCTGAGAACAGCCATTCAGAAAGTGATGATCTGGCTCAGCTGTTATATGCTGTTGAACGGCTATCTGATTATGATTTTATTATTACAAAGGCAAACGCCGATAGTGGAGGAGCAGAAATAAACAGGCGGCTTGAGGAATTTACATCAATGCACGATAATGTGCATCTTTACGATTCGCTTGGCTCTCATAGGTATCTCTCAGTGATGAAATATGCAGAGCTTGTTTTGGGAAATTCATCCAGTGGGATAATTGAAGCTCCGGCACTCAGAGTGCCGACTATCAACATTGGAGATAGACAGAAGGGCAGGATGCGAGCAGACAGTGTTATTGACGTTAAACCTGACACAGAAGAAATAGTTCGAGCTGTTATAGATGTAATAAAGAAGAAAAATGAGTCTGAATATGATTATAACAGTCCTTATGGAGAGGGTTGCACATCACAGCTTATTTGTTCGAAGCTCGAGGAATTGCTTAAGGATCCTGCGTCACTAAAGAATAAAAGTTTTTATGATTTATAATAATTGAGGAGCCTTTGATATGAAGAGGGTGCTATTTACCGGTGGTTCCGGTTTTATAGGAAGAAATATAATATCTGAACTTGGAAAATCCTGCAGTCTTTATGCTCCTACCAGACAGGAGCTGAATCTCCTGGATCAGCTTGCTGTTGAGAAGTATATAATTGATAATAAAATAGATATAGTTATTCATGGCGCAAATCCTAATCCTGTAAAAAACAGCCTTGATAAGTCAGATAGTTTTTTTGAGGATAGCATCAGAGTGTTTTTAAATCTCTACAGGGCAGAAGAGCATTATGAGATGATGTATACTCTGGGATCCGGAGCCGAATATGATAAGTCAAAGGACATTGATATGATATCCGAGGATGAATATGGGCGTAGTATTCCGTATGATACCTATGGACTGATTAAGTATACAATTCATCAAATGATTGAGAAGTCTGATAAACAGTGTAACCTGAGACTTTTTGCGGTATACGGTCCGACTGATCATGAATCAAAGTTTATAACTCATGTAATAAATAGAATCCTGGAGGGTGAGGATATAACTATTAGACAGGATTGCCTGTTTGATTATATGCAGGTTATGGATCTGGTTGATATACTTCGGTATTTTATTGATAATAAGCCGCGGTTTAATGCTTATAATATATCCACCGGAAAGACATATCTTCTTTCTGAAATAGCAGAAATGGTTAGGGACAGAATGAAAAAGCAAGGTCTGGTTGCGGAAGGAAAGTATAGAGATGGAGAACCTCGAATTATTCTCCTGAAGGATGGATATAATAATAAATATACAGCTGATAATTCAAGACTTCTGAGCGAGATAGGAGATTACAGCTTTACTGATCTGTGTGATGGAATAGACACGCAGATTGCTTACGAAAGGGATGCTTATAATGCAGAAAAGAGTAGCTGATATAATAATGGAAACACTCGTGGAGTATGGGGTAGATACATGCTTCGGAGTTGTAGGTGGCGGTGCGATGCATCTTGATAATGCACTCGCTCTTAATAAGGATATAAAGAAGATATTTAATCACCATGAGCAGGCTTCTGCAATGGCGGCAGAGGCTTATGCCAGAATAAGTGGTAAATTGGCTGCTGTCTGCGTAACAAGTGGTCCGGGTGCAACCAATGCCATAACCGGTGTTATGGGATGCTGGCAGGACAGTCTTCCGATGATCGTACTTTCTGGACAGGTTAGATATGCTGTATCTATTCCTCAGAGTGGCCTTGACCTGCGTTATAGAGGTATACAGGAGTTTGACATAGTTCATTCAGTTCAGAATATGACAAAATATGTGACTATGGTTACAGATCCTCTTTCAATAAAAAAAGAGTTGATTTACGCAATAAAGCTGGCTACAACAGGAAGAAGAGGTCCGGTGTGGCTTGATATTCCTTTGGATGTCCAAAGTGCAATTGTTGAAGAGGAAGACCTCTATATGGATGATATAGAGATAGAATTGCCTGAGCTGGATGTGAATTCAGTAAAAGAGGCGATTGACAGATTAAAAAAAGCAAAGAGACCGGTTGTTCTTGCAGGAAACGGTATTGTTAATAGTGGCAATCTGGATGCATTCAGAGCATTTATTAAAAAAATAGGTGTTCCGGTAATTGATGCCTGTATAGCTGCGGATGCAATGTATGAAGAATATCCGTTTTTCTATGGTATGTCAGGCTCAATCGGACCAAGAACTGGAAATTTTATAGTTCAAAATGCAGATGTTATCCTTTCTCTAGGTTGTAATCTCGGGTTTAAGATGACGGGATGGGAACAGGAGGCTTTTGCACCGGATGCATATATGATATCAGTGGATATAGATGAAAATGAGATGAAAAAGCCGGGTGTAAGGGTTGATAAACACCTTCACGGAGATTTGAAGGACTTCTTTAGGAAGGCTGATTCTCTGACAGAGAAGGTAGAACTTGATAAGAGATGGCTTGATTATTGTAATAGTCTCAAAGAAAGATTTACTCCATATGAGGCGGTAGAAGGTCTGGATATGGAAGAGAGAGTATGTTCATATTTTTTCTGGAAGGTATATGAGAAGTATGAGCCGGAGGATAATATAACAATACTCGGCAATAATACTGCGTGCAGTGCGAAGCTACAGATAGGAATAAAGAAAGAAAAGCAGAGGATAGTAGCAAACAATAATTGTGGCTCAATGGGTGCTGATCTTCCTGAGGCAATCGGGGCTGCCATATCATCCGGAAAGCAGATTATCTGCGTTACGGGTGACGGTAGTATAATGATGAATCTTCAGGAACTCCAGACTATTAAGCATTACGATCTTCCGGTTAAAGTTATCGTTTTTTCAAATGACGGTTATAATGCGATAAGACAGACATGTAAAAATTTCTTTAATGGTACAATTATCGGATGTACAAAGGAGACCGGTGTGAGCTTCCCTGAGTTCCAGGATGTGGCTCGTACTTTTGGTATGGATTATATGATATGCCATAAGAACAGTGAACTGGACGAGGCGCTGAGAGATTTCTTTAACAGAAAGGGACGTGTCCTTCTGGAGATAGAAGAAAGACTTGATGATCCGGTCACACCGAAGGTTTCATCTAGAATGAACGAGGATGGTAGCTTTACAACCCCTTCACTCGAAGATATGGCTCCGTTTATTTCCAAAGAAGAACATAATAGGTGGATGATCAAATGAATATAATTATTATAGGTCTCGGGTCGATGGGTAAAAGAAGACTCCGTCTGATCAGAGACATAGATAATAGTATAGTAGTATCAGGTGTTGATTCAAATGCTGAGAGATGTGAATCAGCAGTTAATGAGTTTGGTATCAAGGTTTTTTCAGGACTTGATGAGGCAATAGTGTCAGAAAGACCAGATGCTGTATTTGTCTGTACGTCACCGCTTACGCATTGCAATATAATAAACACTTTACTCGAAAAGGATGTGTATATATTTACTGAACTAAATCTTGTAAATGATGGCTATGATAAGTTCATAAATGAAGAAAAGCTTTTCCTTTCATCAACATTTCTTTACAGGGATGATATCAAATGGATGATCAAAAAGGTTAATGAGAAAAGAGTAAATTATATCTATCATACAGGACAGTATCTCCCGGATTGGCATCCATGGGAGGATTATAGAAAATACTTTGTAGGTAATAGCAAATCAAATGGTTGCAGAGAAATAATGGCAATAGAGTTTCCGTGGCTTATCAGAGCCTTTGGCGAGGTTGTAGATATAAATGTAATGTCTGACAAAATGTCAGGGCTTGAGATCGGTTATAATGATAATTATATGATGAGTGTTCTTCATAAAAACGGTACAAAGGGGCTTATCGCTGTTGATGTTGTTTCAAGGAATGCAACAAGAAAGATGGAGATTTATAATGAGAATCTACATGTGACATGGGATGGAAGACCGGACAGTCTGATGGATTTTAATATCCAGGAAAAGGCTTTTGAAGATATAAAGGTTTATGAAGAGATTCAGCATAGAGAAGGATATAGCAGTAATATAATAGAAAATGCTTATAGAGCTGAGATAGAAGCTTTCTTTGATTATATATCCGGTAATCGCGAAGCTGCACTCTATGATTTCAAAAAAGATCAGAAGATTCTTGAACTTATTGACAGGATTGAAGGTGTTTAGTTAATTCAACGGGTAATTATATGATGAAGGTTTGTTTTGTAGGCTCGGGGTCTATAGGGAAAAGACATATTAATAATTTAAAAAAGATATGTGAAGAAAGAGGTATAAGTCCTGATATACATCTACTCAGAAGCTCAAAACGTAAGCTGGAAGGAATAGATGGCGTAAAGGAATGCTTTGATATATCGGAGTTAGACGATAAATATGATATGATATTTATTACAAATCCGACATTTCTCCATCTGGATACCTTGAAGAAAATGATAGATCGTTCTGACTATTTTTTTGTAGAGAAACCGGTTTTTGATCGCATAGATGTTGATACCGGATTTATATCTTCTGATAAAATGGTATATGTAGCATGTCCACTGAGGCATACAGGCGTTATAAGAAATCTTACGGATTTTGTTGATACTGAAAAGGTTTTTAGCGTGAGGGCTGTTTGTTCTTCGTATTTGCCTGATTGGAGACCGGGAGTTGATTACAGAAAGGTTTACAGTGCTCATAGTGATGAGGGAGGCGGCGTAAGAATTGATCTTATCCATGAGTGGGATTATCTGACTTATCTTTTCGGCTTTCCCGATGAGGTAGCCTGTATGTCGTCAAAGCTTTCCGGACTTGAGATAGACAGCGAAGATCTGGCTGTTTATATAGCAAGAGATAGCAGGAGAATAATTGAGCTTCATCTGGATTATTACGGAAGAATTCCCAAGAGAGAATTTGAGATGTATACCGATGAGAGTGTATATGTTGCAGATATTATAAATAATAGCATTACAGCGAACGGAGAAATCATATATTCAGCTGTAGAAGAACCAAATGATAAATATATAAATGAGATGAAGTTTTTTCTTGATTTTTGTGACGGAAAGAAGGAAAACATCAATGATATAGACACGGCTATTCATGTAATAAAACTAGCTATGTCATAACGAAAAAAAATACCGTTAGGGAATAATATATGGATAAATATGTGATTAATACAGGTTTTTCAGTAAGAGAAGCGATTGAAAAAATGGAAAAAGAGCTTATAAAGGGAGTTATAGTCGTGAATGATGACAACAAGGTTGTCGGTCTTTTCACAAATGGAGACATGCGCTCGTTTTTTATGAAGAACGGTCAGTTGTCAGACAATATAACAATGGCGATGAATAAGAATCCTAAGCTCTTTTATTCTGAGAATGAGATATATGAAGAAAGAAAAGAAAGGATAAGGCTGATTTATCCAATAGTAGATGATGCGGGTCATCTGATAAGAGTTGTTGATTTTGAAAATTTGAGCGGTAGTTATAACAACAGCCTGAAAGATGTACCGCTTGTCATTATGGCGGGTGGAAAGGGAACCAGGTTATATCCTTATACCAGGATACTTCCGAAACCATTAATGCCGATAGGAGATGAAACGATTACAGAAAGAATCATCAGTTCGTTTACAAGGTTTGGCTGCAGACGAGTGATAATGATCCTTAATTATAAATCCAGTATGATTAAGTCATATATGGACGAAGTTAAGAAGGACTATGATATAGAATATGTTGAGGAGGATGAATTCCTTGGAACCGGAGGAGGACTCAGGCTTATTAAGGATATGGTGGATTCGAGATTTTTCCTTTCAAACTGTGATATTCTTATCGACACTGATTTCAGCAGTATAGTCAGAAATCATATAAAAAGCGAAAACAAGATAACATTTGTATGTTCCATGAAAAATGTAGTTATTCCCTATGGTGTTGTGAGAACTGATTCAAATGGATATATAACTGAGATGAAGGAAAAGCCTGATTATTCATTTATGGTAAATACAGGACTTTATCTGCTTGAACCTGAAGTTATAAATGACATTGAGGAGAATGAGTTTATTCATCTGCCCGATTTGGCTGACAGAATGATAAAAAAAGGTGAGAAGGTTGGTGCTTATCCTGTATCCGAAAGATCTTGGATGGATATGGGACAGTTTAGCGAGATGGAAGACATGAAGAGAAGGTTGGGTATATGAAAAAGATTAGTTTATTTACGCCTTGTTACAATGAAAGAGACAATCTGATGCCTCTTTATGAAAAGGTTACAGAGGTTATGAAGACGCTTCCTGAATATAATTATGAATACATAATTATTGATAATTGTTCTAAGGATGGTTCGCAGGAGGTCCTAAGGGAGATAGCTGCAAAGGATAAAAGGGTCAAGGTTATATTTAATCTAAAGAATTTCGGACCTTCAAGGTCCGGATCGCATGGATTCTTTCAGACTACAGGCGATTGTTCCATATGCTTTGCAGGCGATTTTCAGGATCCCCCTGAGCTTATTCCTGAATTTATCAGACGATGGGAAAATGGCAGTAAGGTTGTCTGGGGTAAAAAGACCAGTAGTGATGAAAAGAAGTCTATGTTCAGAATCAGAAGACTGTATTATAAATTGATAAAGAAAATCTCTGATAATGAACAATATGAGGACGTTACGGGCTTTGGCCTCTATGATAAAGAGGTTATGGATAATCTGAGAAAATACAGTGGACCTACTCCGAACTTTAGAAATATGATCTCTGAATTTGGATATGAGGTAGATTTTGTTGAATACCACCAGCCGCTTAGAAGAGCAGGTAAGTCCAGCTATTCGTTTTTCAAGTATCTGAATGTGGCTATAAATGATATCGTTAATACTTCAAAGCTTCCCCTCAGACTTGGAACTTATCTGGGACTTATTGTCGCAATCCTAAGCTTCTGTGTGGCTGTTTTCAATGTTATTCTTAAGCTTATGTACTGGAACAGTTATGAGGCTGGAATGGCGACTCTTTCGGCCGGTATTTTCTTCTTCGGCGCGATACAGATAATGTTTATCGGAATCGTCGGAGAGTATGTCGGCGAAATACTGGCAAGAATGAATAAGAGACCAATGGTGGTTGAGAGAGAAAGACTGAATTTTGATGAAAAGGATGTAGAGCATGGAGCTTCAGATAAGCAGGAATGAATTAAAAAAATATCTGGCAGGGCAACTTGATGTGTTTTTTCCGGATGGAGTCCGTATGGAAGGAGCAGATATAGACAGTGCATTCGAGCTTGGACTCGAGAGGACAGAACACTGTTTTAAGTGCATAACATTTCCTTCCTACAGTAATGAAAAAGGAGATACCTTTTTTTCTCATCTCCATGCTGATCAGTATGCTCAGTTCCTTTATTTCTTTTCGAATAGTCTCTGGGAGATATCGGAGAATAAAGTTATATGTGATAAAGTATTAAATCTTAATAGGCTTTTGAATGGCTTTTTTTTATCATATAAATGTAAACTCCCGGATTATTTTTTCCTTGGACATCCTGTAGGCTCTATTATAGGAAATGCAGTATATAGTGATTATCTTGTTATTTTTCAGAATGTTACTATTAATACTGATCAAAAGAAGGATGGTAGTCCGGCGCCGGAAATTGGAATGGGTGTTTTTTTCGGAGCTGGATCGAAGGTGATAGGAAATAAAAGGATTGGGGACAGAGTTTCTCTAAGCGTAGATGCTATGGTTTATGACAAAGAGATACCTGATGATAGTGTTGTAATAAGAGGTGACAGCGGGGAAACTATAATTAAAAGGCGAACTAAAGAAAAATGTATGGCTCAGAATTATTTCAGGGATAATATTGAATGAACAATAATATTAAAAATAATAAATACAAAAAAATACTTTTAGGACTGTATTTTGTTATTGTAGTTGCTTTTGCAATTGGTTCTCGTATGTTTTTTTCATCTGGCAGTAATTCAACACCTGTTAATAAAAGTATTGTAGTACAAAAAGGCGACACTAAGTATTATAACGAAGTATTTGCTCAATCAGATAAATGTGTATTACTTATCGGAGACAGTTACGGAATATCATATTTGAATGACAATAATGAAGGATGGATAGGATGGGCAGAACAGTTTAAACAACTATTTCCTATGTGTAATTGTTATACTTATCCAGTAGGAGGAGCTGGACTTGTTAAAGGAGATTTTGGTTTCAAAAAACAACTTAGTAGCATAATTGAGGAAGATGCTCCTAAAGAAGTTACTGATATTGTCATTATTGGAGGATACAATGAGGTGGGGAAAACTGAAGAGGAATTAGGAAGGGCAATGCAAGAATTTGTTTCTCTTGCCCGAAGTAATTGGCCGGATGTACTCATTAGTTATATGTTTGTTCCCAGATCATATATAGATATTGAGAAAAGTAATGAGTTGATAAACTATCAGAAGATTGTTAGAAGTCTTTGTAAAGAATATGATGTTTTATTTGTTGATAATGCAATGAATATTTTGGATTCAAAGGATGATATGTTTTTTAGTGAGAATGATATTAACAGTGGCTATCATCCTAGTACGAAAGGTTCAAAAAAAATAGCTGAGAGTATTGCTGAATATATACTCACTGGAGATTTACATTAAATAACTATATCGAGGTTTATATTATGGATAAGATACTTGTTACCGGAGCAGATGGTTTTATAGGAAGTCATCTGGTTGAAGAACTGATAAAGACGGGTTATGATGTCAAGGCTTTTGTGTTATATAACTCTTTTAATACATGGGGATGGATAGATACATTTCCTGAGGAATTAAAGGATAAAATAGAGATATTTACGGGAGATGTAAGGGATCCCAATGCTGTAAGAGAGGCTATGAAGGATTGTGATGCGGTTTTTCATCTTGCTGCGCTTATTGCTATTCCATATAGTTATTATGCACCTGACAGCTATGTTGATACAAATATTAAGGGTACACTAAATGTTCTTCAGGCTGCAAGAGAGCAGGGGAATAAGAGGGTGCTGGTTACTTCTACTTCTGAGGTATATGGAACAGCTAAGTATGTCCCGATTGATGAGAAACATCCTTTCCAGGGACAGTCTCCGTATTCGGCGACAAAAATCGGTGCGGACAGACTAGCTGAGTCTTTTTACAGGAGCTTTGAGCTTCCGGTAACTATTGTAAGGCCGTTTAATACATTTGGTCCAAGACAGTCAGCAAGAGCGGTGATTCCGACTATAATCATGCAGCTTATTTCCGGAAAAACAGAGATTAAGCTTGGCTCTCTATCGCCTACGCGTGATTTTAATTATGTTAAGGATACAGCAAACGGATTCATCGAGATATATAAATCTGATAAGACTGTGGGGGAGGAAATAAATATCGCTACACAGCAGGAGATATCTATCGGAGAGCTGGCTGAAAAGCTAATTCAAAAGATTAATCCTGAAGCAAAGATCGTATGTGATGAGCAGAGACTCAGACCTGAGAAAAGTGAAGTAAACAGACTTCTCGGTTGTAATAAAAAAATAAAGGAGCTTACCTCCTGGATACCTAAGTATGATATCGATGCTGGTCTTGCAGAGACTATAGCATTTATATCAGATAATCTGGACAGGTATAAAACAGATATTTATAACATATAAAGAGGAAGATATGAAAAGAGTATTGGTTACCGGTCTGACTGGATTTGTTGGCAGACATCTGTATGAATTATTCAGGGAAAAAAATATAGAGATTATTGCGATTGTGAGACAGCCGGATCCTTCTATGCAGGATGTTAAATGGGTGGTCGGTGATCTTGTCAGTGATATTGATAAAATCAAGAAGGGGCTGGAACCTTATATAGGCACCTTGGATACGTTATATCACCTGGCGTGGAAGGGTGTAAATGCTGCAGTTAAAAATGAGTTTGATATACAGTCAGATAATATATTTATAGCAAATAATATAGTTGAGATATGTAAATATTTAAAGTGTGACAGATTTATCAATTCAGGAACTGTCGCTGAGTATGTCTGCGAGGATGGTCTGATAAATGATAAATGTGTGCCAACGCCTATGGATCTCTATGGCGTCATGAAGGTTGCCTCTAGAAATATAATCGAAACAGAATGTAATAAATATGGCATAAATATGATAGGTACTATAATCTGTAGTACATATGGTGAATATAGAAGTGATGACAACGTCGTTTCCTATACCATCAAAACACTTCTTCAGAATAAGGCTCCTGAGTTCGGACTGCTGAATCAGATGTGGGATTTCTTGTATGTGAAGGATGTTGCAAAGGCATTATTCCTTATTGGAGAAAAAGGAATATATGGTAAAACTTATGGTATAGGTAGTGGCAGATATAAGAGACTTAATGAGTATATATATGATATTCATAAATTTGTTGGTAATAATACAGAGATTAAAATAGGAGCTTTGAAAGAAAAATATAAAAAGGTTTTAAATTCTTGTGTGGATTGTTATCAGATACAAAAGGATACCGGGTTCTATCCAGAGTATTCATTTGAGGAAGGCATTAAAAGGACTATAGCGTTTTACAAAGAGGAAGTTAATAATGGATAAACTAAATGTATTATATCAGTCAAGTTCTGCATATGCCATTCCTGCGGCTGTGTCTATATGCTCGCTTTTCGAGAACAATAAAGATATTGAAAGCATCAAAATCTGGTATATAGATGATGGTCTGTCTGATATAGATAAAGAAAAAATATCAGAACTGGCAAACAGATATAAAAGGGAACTTGAGTTTTTATCTCCTAAAGCTATAGAGAAGTTTCTATCAGATAGTGGAGTGGAAAAATGGAAAGGTTCATATGCAACATTTTATAAGCTCTTTATCTGTAATGAAATAAATGGAATAGACAGACTCCTTTATATTGATTCTGATACAGTAGTAAGTGGCAGCTTAAAAGAACTTATAAACTATGACCTTGATGGTTATGCGTGTGGAATGGTTGCATCTGCTATGAGTAAGGAATATAGAGATTATATGGGCGTTGACCCTTATTTCAATGGGGGATTTGAACTTTACAATCTAGATTATTGGAAAAAGAATAATATAAGCGATAAGCTTGTAGATAACATAAAGGATGAAAAAAAGAGGGCGAAATATACTATAATCGCTGATGAATCACTTATAAATGTTTCTTTGCCGGGGGAAATAAAAAAACTTCCTCTTAAGTATGATTGTGAAGCTACATGGTGGCTATGGGGCAGAGATAGGGGCATCCGAAAAAAAATGGGATGGAGTGACAATGACGGCTATTATACCATTAAGGAAGTGGAAAAAGCATATAAAGCCCCAGTGATCAAACATTATATGGATCTTACTACAGGAAGACCTTGGGATTATCTAAACGACCATCCATTTAAGGATGATTATTATAGATACCTTGAGATACTTAAACCTTGGAAGGAACTGGAATTACAGAACAGGGGTCTTGGGGGAAACAGTAAGTTCCTTCTTAGATGTAAATGGATAATTAAGAAAATAATGCCGTGGCAAATAAGAAGAAGGCTTGGTTATAAACAGCATTGTAATGCATGTATAGCAATGATAAAAAAAGTTCAGGATGGGGATAAGGGGTAAATGAATCTGGATTGGAACGATTTACAGACACTGGTAGATAATAATCCTGATCTTTCTCTGGTTGATGGAAATTGTGAGGGGTGTATACTGAGGAAAAAATGTGAAAGGGCTCATCACTTAGAGAGAATACATGGAATTATAGATTCGCCCGCAGAAAACACCGGTCATCCGGGGATTATGAAGTTGATACAGAAATGTTCATTCATTTTGTATTTTATTCCCAGATTTATCTTCAAAAAGTGGAGTGGATATAATAGTAATACCCTTGGATGTCCGTCACACAGCATAGTATCAAACCTGGATAAAATCAAAGAGGTTTATGAACTTCTTTCTGATAAGGCGTCAAAGGATTCTTATCTGGCTGCTATACTGTTTAGGTTAACCTATGATAACAGATATCTGAAGAGTGTAGCGACTGATGATACTGAATACCTTGAATTATTTAATAGTCTTGATGAGAGTGAGGTAGTGGTTGATTGTGGAGGTTATGTTGGAGACACTCTTGAAGATTATTTAAGTTATAATAAGCCTCCCAAAAAGTATTTGATTTTTGAGCCGGACAGAAAAAATATGGAGGGCTTAATGGCGAATATAAAGCGTCTTAAAGCTGAGGATTATACTGAAATATATTCGGCAGGAGTCGGAGAGAAAGCCGGCAAACTTTATATAAATAACGAGGCGGGTGCGGCTAGCCGGCTTGAAGAAAAGAATGAAAACAGTCTTTATGCTGTTGATATAGTTTCTATTGATTCGCTTAATAGAAATGATATAACATTTATCAAAATGGATATAGAAGGTGCTGAACCCGGAGCTATAAAAGGCGCTTCTACAACTATCGCTGAGCAGGCACCAAAGCTTGCAATTTGCCTATATCATACTCCGACAGATCTTTTTGAGATTCCTATTCTTATAAAAAAGATTTGTCCGAGATATAATAATTTTGTTGTAAAGCAACATCATAGATTCAGCTTTACAGAGACTATACTATACGTTTGGGAATCATAGAATGAGTACTTCATACACAAAAAAGATACAAAGATTTATAACTGAAAACTATACTTATCTGGTTGTAATACTTATTGCAACCATTCTTATGATTGCTGCGCTAATTATCGATAAGGCAGAGCCTTTCGGTGATAATTTTCCGTTACTTGGAAATGGTTTTATTCAGGATTATTCCCAGTTTGTTAATTCGGTTAAGCAGGTAAAAAGTGGAAATTTCTTCAGCTTTCTTGAGTATGGAGTAGGACTGACTTTCGATAATTATGGAATGAAGACTTATTCTGCTACATTTCTACTTCTCAGACCTTGGCTTTATATTATTTATTATTTTGTTCCGGAGAGTTTATTCCTACCAGTTTTCTTCATGTACTATTATTTCAATTACCTGATTGCTGGTCTGGTTATTATTTATTATCTCACTCATAGAAGAAACGGAAGGGTAATGGACAAAAAGGATCCGAGACTCATAGTCTTTGGTCTTGCTTATGGAATGTCTGCATATACTATCAGCTTCTTTATCTATTATTTCAGATATATGATATATGCACCTATCATATTCCTTGGAATAGAGAAGCTTATATATGATAAGAAGGTAAAGCTCTATATATTTACCCTCGCATATTTTATGGCTACAGAGGCGTATTATGCCTTTATTCTTTGTATATTTGCAGCTATGTATTTTCTGGTACAGAAGCATGGCTCCTTTAAGGAATTCTTTAAGAATTCAGTCCGCTTCGGTATTTCGTCAATTTGTGCGGCAGGTCTATCGGCTGCATTTCTAATACCTTATTTTATTCGAACCAGATATTCACCGTATGGAGAGTTTGATGGGGCAGCTCCAAGCTTTTTTAAGTGGTTTGGTTCCATTTTAGCTCCACTTTCTGAATTCAGAGTAGCAAAGGATGGAATGACAACTTCGTCAATAGAGTATAGAGCAAATATCTATTGTGGCATTTTTGTTCTTTTACTTGTTCCTGTTTATCTGATGCTGAAGGATATAGATATAGGAACTAGGATCAAGAATATGGTCCTTCTTTTGGTTATCTATATCGGATTTGATAATCAATTATTCAATTTTATTTTCCATGGCTTCCACTATCAGTGGCAGGTGCCAAACAGATTTTCTTCATTCTTTGTATTCATGCTTATAGTAATGGCTTATGACTGTGTTCTCAGATTTGACAGTTTGAAGAAGAAAAACTTACTTGCCGGAGTATGCTGTTCTGCAGTGCTTCTTTTGATTGCATACATAACTAACATCGGTAATCCTGAGATTCCTGATAATTCAGCCAAATGTTATCTCCTGAGTTTTGTATTTCTTGGATTATATCTGATCTGTTTTACACTATATGCTCTCGGAAAGCTAAATGGTAAAAAGAAAGCAGCTTTATTTGTAATTGCAGCAATTGAGATAGTAATAAGCTCAGTGCCGACACTTAAGACTTCTTTATCCTACGATGGAAGTAAAGCAGAATTTGATTATATAGAAAAAATGGAAGCTTTAGCCGAAAGAAATCCACTTATGATGGAGCCATATTCAATTACGGAACGTCCGGGAGAAACATTTGATCAGAATATTTCATATATGACCGGAACTCATTCTCTAAGCTTTTATACCTCAAGTAGTTATAGCCAGCACTTCGATTTGTTCTACAGATGGGGAATGCTTTTCTCAAAGAATATTACATATTATTCAACAGGTTCTCCTCTGGCAGATATGATGCTTCATGTGAGGTATCATACTGTAAACAGTGATAAGTATGAAACAATTTCGCCTTATATTCCTATAGACCAGGAAGATAATATCGTTTTGTATGAGAATCCTTTCTATCTTCCGCTCGGAGTAGTTATTGATAGTAATATCCTCGATGAGTGGAACAAAAAGGCTGAGTCATATACAAATTTTGATGGAGCATTTGATAGAGATAATGCTTTTTCAGCTGCATTTGGAACTGGAGATATCTATGATAGTATTGATATTTCAAGAATATATTCTGAAGAAGAGCTGGGGGATGAAGGTAACTACTATATGGTCGAGGAGGATTCGGAAGGAAACGCACTCTATACATTTTATTTGAACAGTGATGTAAGTGGTGCTATCTATATGCAGATTGCACAGGCTCCTGAATATATAGGCGCAGCGGTTGATGGTGAAGCAGGTGTACTTTATTATTATGTTCCACAGACTATCAATCTACATGAGTATGATGATGTGAAGCTTGCCAGATGGAATGTAAGTAACTTTACCGCTCTTTATAATATACTCAGCCGAAATACTATGACAGATCAGTATTACAGTGATAATACCATAGGCGGAAATGTGGTTATGCCGGAAAGTGGTATGCTTTATCTGGCTATGCCGAATATTCCCGGATTTAAAGCATATGTGGATGGAAAAGAAACTGAAATCAAAAGTTATATGGATGGAATAGGACTTCAGCTTTCGCCGGGTGAACACAGGGTTGAACTTTCCTATATTCCGGACGGTGTTGTGACAGGCTGGCAGATAACTATAATCACCGCATTAATTATGCTGATTGCATATATGCTTATGCTGAAGAAAAAGCCTGATTTTGAGATAGATAGCTCCAAGATAAAGAGAAGAGTGGGTTTAGTATATATGATACTGGCTCTTCTACCGTTACCTATTATATTCGATGGTTCAAAGAATTATGCGTATGAGAATATATGGCTTCTAATTCTTGTAACACTTATACTTATGTTCAGAAAGAAGGATTCGCTTGGAAAACTGACTGACAGAGGCAAGATGCTTACGGTTCTTTTCAGCGGGTTGTTTCTTCTGATGCTTCCTATCACGGATCTTATTAAGGGCACAGCACTTACAGAAACGAGTACTATTTTCAGTATATGGAAATGGATTGTATACTTGCCTGTGTCTATAATCAGTGTTGGGTATACAATTGGCAGACTGTTCCTTAGTATTTACAAGGATAGAGTAATTGAAGGCGAAGAGGCGAAAGTAGTTACTCAGAATAGAATCTCAAAACTTCTCGACAGTAGAAAGACCTGCTTTATTATAATAATAGTTGTATCGTGTATATTCCTGTTTTCAGCAATGCCAGGACTCTGGGTTCAGGATGATGTGGCACGAGTGATGTATTCTGTTAAGAATAATGCTCCGAGTGACTGGGATACATATGGATATTATTTATATGTTTATATAACAACCATAGGTGGAAGATTCCAGTTTGGTGCAAATGTTGTACAGACTGTTATATGGATTCTTATAAATGGATATATACTAAAGAGTCTTGAATCATTTAGTATAAGGTCCATGAAGATATATACTGTGCTTATGACACTTGCTGTTACACCTATGCTTTACCTCAGTGTAATGTATAAGGATAGTGTATTCTCGATGGGTGTGCTTGCACTTGCGGCTGGAATCTTTACGATAATAAAGAATAATAAGGTCGCAGGTAGAGATATCCTCATTCTGGGCGGAGCATCACTTTTTGCTACTTTATGCAGACATGGTGGAGCAGTTGCAGTAGTAATAGGACTTGGTGGACTCGGCATATATCTGATAAAAACAAACAAGGCTTTGATTAAGAAGTATGTAATTATACCAGTAGTGCATATACTTGCATATGTTTTAGTTTATTTAGTTTTGTTTAATGCAATGGATGTAGAAAAAGTTCCTGCATATGTTAAGTATGGAACTCCGCTCTCTATAATCAGTGCGGCGGCAGCTGAAAAGGTAGAGTTTGACGAAGAAGATATAAAACAGCTTGAAGAAGTAATGCCTGTTTCAGACTGGGCAATCTGCTATGATAAGTACTGGGCAGATGGAATTTCCAGACCTTGGGGATTCATTGGACCGGATAATTTGTTTAAAATGAATGAGCTGATAGAAGAGGATGAATATGGTTCATTTATACTTGAGCTTAATCTTAAGCTTTTGTTAAAGCATCCTGTCATATGGTCTGAGGCATTTCTTGGAATGTCAAATGATGTGTGGTCTATATCAAGACCTGCAGATATGGTTGAATATTATATGCCGGTAAGTGAAATTGCGAAGATTCCGAAGGATAGTAACATCGATTATAGTGGTTTGTATCATATAACAAATCCGATATCAAGATTCTATAATTATGTACCTTGGCTTCACAGTGCATTCCTGAGGGGAGGACTAAGTCTGTTTATCTGTCTGCTTGGAGTTGCAGTACTGTTTATAAAAAAGAAAAAGAGATATATACTCTGTATCCTTGGAGTATTGGTTTATTCGGCTGTTCTGATGCTTGCTATACCTGCTCCTGATGCGAGGTATGTACTTCCGATACTCGAGGTTGTGATTTTTATGGTGGCCTTCTTATGCAAAAAAGAACAAGTTTAATATCTTTCTTAATAGTGTTTTTATTCCTGACTATAAGCTTTGCCATAATCGGTATAAAGCCTTTCGGAAACAGGTTCATACTGCTCGGAGACAGCTACGAGCAGTATGTGCCTTTTTTCAGTCTCTTCAGGGATAAGACTCTGGGACTGGGAAGTATCGACTCTATACACGACCTCTTTTATTCCTGGAAGGTTGGACTCGGAACAAATTATCTGCTCCTGTTCTTTTATTATCTGGCAAGTCCATTTAGTCTGCTTCTTCTTTTTGTATCAAAGAGTGGGATAGTAGGTGCGCTTACTGTTGTAATCATACTGAAGATAGCACTTTCTGCGGCGTCCTTTTCCTATTATCTGTCTAAGAAGGAAAGCTTCCCGATGAGCGGCCTGTTTACTGTCGCACTTTCCATAGGATATTCACTTAGTGGATTTGTATGTGGCTATTTCTGGAATGTTATGTGGCTTGACAGCCTGATCATGTTCCCGATAGTTCTTTTGGGACTGGAGAAGCTTCTTAAGGGTGAGAGACCTTTTATGTATATCCTGTCACTCAGTCTTACTATATATCTGAATTTCTATATGGCATTTATGATATGTATATTCCTTGTCATATATACTTTGTTCTGGAAGTATACTTCTGTTAAGGAGTTTGGCAGAAGCTTCTTAACCTTTGCTCTTAGTTCAATTCTTGCAGCCGGAATGACGGCAATTTCTCTTTTTGTTACTTATTTTGGAATATCAGGAACGGAAACAGCCGGTTTTTCTGCCCCTTCCTTTGGATTCTTCGGAAATATATTTAAGGTCTTCAGAAATGCATTTTATCTGACTAAGCCGGTAGTCACGGAGAGATATAACGGAGTAGCTAACATCTATTGTGGAAGCCTCATCATACTTCTGTTTTTTATATATTTTATCTCATCAGGTATAAGTCTCTCTGACAGACTGAGACGTCTGGGGATGCTGCTTATCCTTGTTGTCAGTATGAATGAAAAGGTACTAAACTATATATGGCACGGTTTCCATGAGCAGTTTCTTATTCCGAACAGATTTTCCTTTATTTATATATTCCTGATACTTTGCGTGGGATATGATGCGATAGGCTCTAAGAATTCAGAATACAGGGTAAGTCTGGCAAGAATATGTATCGGAGGAAGTTTTGCTGTGATTTTCCCTTGTCTATGCTTCTTCTTTGTTGACCTCGATGCATTTATGAATAGCACCACGGTTATTCTGGTAAATATAATACTAATTATTATTTATTCATTTATGCTGATTTTCGGATTATTCAGAAAGAAGCATTTCAGTAAAGTCATAGCGGCTGTGTCAGTTTTGACTATGGTGGAGATATTATCAAATGCTTATATAAGCTACGACAAAAACTCCTACACTGTAGATGAAAAAGCTATAGAGGCGATGACAGATTATATGGAGCAGTATCATTCGGAAAAACCGGATACTTTCTACAGGGTAGAGATACTGAATCCTTCTATATCAAATGAAGCTACATTCCAGGGACTTAATAATGCAGATACATTTTGTTCGACTATATATGGTGACAGTGTTTATACTATGATGGACATGGGCTTCAGCTACCGTAATAACGAATTTATGTATCAGGGCTATAACCCATTTACCAGTTCTCTTCTGGGAGTAAGGAATCATTACTATACAGTGGATAATCAGGTATATATGGAGGAAAATCCACAGGCTCTTCCAATAGGATTTGCTGCTAAGAATGGTACGCTTTCCTATACACCGAGCAAAGAGATAGATCCTCCTTCAAATGTAAACAGTATGGCTTCTTTGATGACAGGAAGTGATGCTGAGATAATGAAGGATGTTACCGGACAGGTTACATATGAGAATTTCTACTGCGATGTAAAAGAAAGTGTATCGAAGAAGAATTCAGTTCTTATTACACCGAATTCATCTGAAGATGCAGCTTTTGTTATGGAATATACGACAGAAGAAAGCGGACAGTATTATATATATCTGGCGGCTACGGATGCTAAAAGTGTCAGCGTTATTCTGGATGGACAGCTCTATCTGGAAGGCAAAATAATAAATGGCTGGCTGGCGTTACCCGAGCTTGATAAGGGTGTTATAATAGATATATATTTTGAGACCGATACTGAGACATCTCTTGTATGGTATTTCAGCAGATTTGATGTGGAGACATCTGATGCCGTTCTGGGATTCCTTAGTGAAAATGGTCTGCATGTTACTTCCTACAGCGAGGGGACGATTGATGCAAGAGCTGATATAGGGGAGAATGAGATGCTCGTAACAACCATCCCCTATGACAAGGGCTGGAAGGTATATGATAACGGAGAGAGAGTTGAGACTGTTCCTGTACTTAGGGGATTTACAGGCATCAGTCTGACTGAAGGAGAGCATAATCTCAGATTTGAGTATACTCCGCAAGGATTTACCATGGGACTTGTGATCATGATTGTTTCATGGGCTATATTTTTTGCTTTGTTATGGGATGTCAGAAGAAAGAGTGGTTCGGAAGTGAAGGAAGACGACACTTTGGCCACTGAAACGGAGGTTGCAGATGGGGAGTGACTATTATTCTGATAATGAGAATATAGAACAGGGTCCGGTGGATCCGGATGCAAGTGATTATGGGGGCAGCTATTATGAGGTCAAAGAAAAGCCTACCAGAACAGAGTTCTACAGAGCACCTGAGCAAAAGGGGCAGAGAACTATGATCATTGTCCTGGGTGTTTTTCTGTTTATTATCTGCTTAGTTGATTTTTTCAGACTTGGCTATATACACGATCATACAGAGGGAGAAAACCTGGATTCTTATTACAACACGATGATTGCATTTATTTTTGCACTGGTCCTGATTGAGGTTGCAGTGATCATATGGGGAAATGAGATAACGACTATTATAGGTTGTATAACCGGAATCATTGCTGTTTATCTGGGACTACATTACTTTAATGGATTTACAGTATTTCCCATAGGAGTTGTTCCTATGATATGTATGGCGCTTCAGTTTAATGAGGCTCAGGCTATAACAGGCAGGTACAAAAGAAAGCATTCGGGCAGAGAATGATAAAGTTGTAGAAATATCTTATTTTTGGTAAAATACAAAAGGGTGATTTTTATGTTAAAGAAGAACAGAACTTTAGCCGGTATACTCGCATTTTTTCTGGGTACCATCGGCATTCATCAATTTTATATGGGGAACATTAAAAAAGGGATTTTGTATCTGCTCTTTTTCTGGACAGGTGTGCCTACGGTTCTGGGGATAATGGATGGAGCTGTTTACCTGACAGAGGATGATGAGACTGAGACAGCTGCAGGAAAGAATGCTGCAGATGCTAAAGCCTGACATTAACTATACGGAGGAAAAGAAATTGGCAGAGAAAGAAAAGGAAACAAAAATAGTAATAGACGAAGAGAGTGCAGGCGTGATTCAGATAGCGGATGATGTAATTGCCAGTATAGTAGGACTTGCCGTTACTGAGGTTGACGGAGTTTCCAAACTTACCGGCGGTGCGTCAAGAGACCTTATAGCGAAGCTCGGAAAGAAGAGCCTTGCTAATGGAGTCAGAGTGATGGTTGAGGGTCATCTGATCAAGGTTGATATATCTGTTGTTGTTAAGTTTGGTTACAACATAGTAAATGTATCTCATGAGATACAGGATAAGGTAAAGAGTACACTTGCTACAATGACAGGGCTTGAATGCAAGACTGTAAATGTAAGAGTATCAAGTGTTGATTTTGGAGACTGATCATGACCAGACACGAACTTAGAGAATCGATATTCAAGAATATATTTCAACTTCCTTTTTATGAGGATGATATTCCCGAGCTGGATGCAGAAGAGGATATGGACTGCTCTGAAGAGGACAGGCAATATATAAACACCAAGGTAGCTCTTATAAAGGAGAATATCAAGGATATAGATGAAACGATAGAAAAGTGTAGCAAGGGCTGGAAGACCAAGAGACTTGGTAAAGCAGAGCTTGCTATTCTTCGCGTTGCAGTATATGAGATAAAGTATGACGCAGATATCCCTGATAAGGTTGCGGTAAATGAAGCTGTTGAGCTCGCGAAGGCATACTGCGATGAGAAAGCACCTGCCTTTATAAATGGTGTTTTGTCCGGACTTCTTAAGTCAGAGTAGATACAGCTTTTATTAGAAATGGCGAAGCATGAAGTACTACACTGTTGGACAGGTAAATACATATATCAAAAATTTAATATCCAGTGATTATCTGCTTAAAAATCTTGTTGTTAAGGGCGAGATATCTAACTGTAAATATCACAGCATGGGGCACATTTATTTCTCTATAAAGGATGAGAGCGGCTCCATGCCTTGTGTTATGTTCAAAGGCAGCATTCCGGCAGGGCTTAAGTTCAGGCTCGAGGACGGAATGTCTGTATACATACAAGGTTCGGTAAATGTATACGAGAGGGACGGCAGATATCAGCTGTATGCAAGGAAGATAATTCAGGATGAGAACCTAAAGGGCAAACTTTTTGCAGAGTACGAGAGGCTGAAGCAGAAGCTGAGTGATGAAGGCCTTTTTGACTTTGAGGTGAAAAAAGAGATTCCTGCTTATCCGAAGGCGGTTGGAATAGTTACTGCAAAAACCGGAGCGGCCATACAGGATATAATGAATATAGCCAGAAGGAGAAATCCTTATGTTCAGCTGGTTCTTTATCCTGCGAAGGTGCAGGGCGAAGGAGCGGCTGAGACCATAGCCAGAGGAATAGAGGTCCTGGATGCTATGGGATTGGACACTATCATAATAGGTCGTGGCGGTGGCTCGATAGAGGATCTCTGGGCCTTCAATGAAGAGATAGTTGCTAGGGCTATATATGCCGCAAAGACACCTATCATTTCCGGTACAGGACATGAGGTTGATAATACTATAGCGGACTATGTTTCCGATAAGAGGGCACCTACCCCGTCAGCAGCGGCAGAGTTAGCCATCCCTGATATTATGTCAACCATTAATAGATTTAATGCTTTGAAAAATGAAATGAACAGAGCAATGAAGTCCAGACTTAATGAGACAGCACTTAGACTTGAGGGAATAAGAAACCGGCTTGAAGCTCGCAGTCCTGAGAAACTTCTTCGAGACAGACAGCAGTATCTGGCAGGACTTTCTGACAGGCTTGGTTATCTCATGGATAATAAGCTGAGTACTTATACAAACAGACTTGGCGTTCTTATCGCGAGACTCGATGGTCTGTCACCTACAGCAAAGCTTAAGAACGGCTTTGGATATCTCGAAGCAAAAGGAAAACCGCTTGAATCTGTGAATGATGTGAGTTCAGGAGAGGAGATTCGAATCACGATTCACGATGGTGATATATCGACAGTTGTTCGGTGATTTTATTAAATAGCGAGGCATAAGAAAAGAAATATAATCCGATAATATATATGGATGTGGAGAAATATATGGCAGAAAAAAAGAATGAAAAAAAAGAAGATGCATTTGATGTCGAGAAGGCACTTGAGCGTCTGGAAGAGATAAACTCAGAACTCGGAAAATCAGGAACCTCCCTTAAAACTTCCCTTGAGCTCTATAAAGAGGGAGTGCAGCTTGCGGAGCAGTGTAAGATACATCTTGAGGGAGTAGAAAAAGAGATTAAGATTCTTTCTGAAGAATAAGGAGAGATACTATGGACTATTTAGATACAATTGAGGCTACGATTAAGAGATTCCTTCCTTCGGAGGATGCACCGTCTGATATAACCAAGGCTATGAACTATGCTATAGAGGCCGGTGGAAAAAGAGTGAGACCATCTCTTGTATATCTGACTTATATGGCAGTATGTAATGGCAATGAGAGAGAGGATGCAGTAAGAGAACTGATTCTGGATCCTTTTCTTACTGCAATTGAGATGATACATACATATTCGCTTATACATGATGATCTTCCGGCTATGGATGATGATACTATGAGAAGAGGAAGACCTACAGTTCATGTTCAGTTTAGTGAGAGTACAGCAATACTTGCCGGAGATGCACTGCTCAATTATTCGATGGAAGTTACAGCTGACGCTATATGCAAGGTTGCTGATATGGTAGAGGCAGGTAAGCTTACAGCTGATGATCTGATTAATTGCTGCAGAGCTCAGCGTGTGCTTTACAAGAAGGCTGGAATAGATGGAATGATCGGAGGTCAGGGACTGGATGTCCAGTTGTCAGGTCAGATAGTTAATGATGAAGACAGAGACTATATATACAAGAACAAAACCTGTGCTCTTATTGAGGCTTCTATCATGATGGGGGCAATAGTTGCAGGAGCTGATAAGGAGACTGTTAAGGCGCTTGAGATGGCAGGCGAAGCAATAGGTATGGCATTCCAGGTTCAGGATGATATCCTTGATATGATCGGTGATGCAGAGAAGCTGGGCAAGGAAGTTCATCAGGACGAAAGAAATCAGAAGAATACATATGTAGCAAGCTTCGGACTCGAGAAGTCTGCCGAGTATGTGGAGGATGAATCCAAGAAAGCAGTAAGGCTTATCGAGGAGAATATAAAAGAAAGTAATTATAGAAATGAGCTCACTACTCTGGTGATGAGTCTCGTTAAAAGGGAAAGCTGAAAATGGCACTATTAGATCAGATAAAAAAAGAAAATGATATAAAGAAGCTGGACATGGATGATATGCCTGAGCTTGCAAAGGAGATAAGAAGTTTTCTTATTGAGAGTGTGAGTAAAACAGGTGGACATCTTGCGTCCAATCTCGGAGCGGTGGAACTCACCATGGCGCTTCACAGATGTATGGACTTTCCGACTGACAAGATAATTTTCGATGTAGGGCATCAGTCCTATACACACAAGATACTTACAGGAAGAAAGGATGATTTCTACAAGTTGAGACAGTATGGCGGAATAAGCGGCTTCCCGAAGACCAGCGAATCGTCGACAGATGCATTTAACACAGGACACAGCTCAACTTCAATATCTGCAGCTATCGGACTTGTTCAGGCTAAGCTCCTCAGAGGAACGGATGAGAGGGTTTGTGCGGTTATAGGAGACGGCTCAATGACCGGTGGAATGGCATTTGAGGCATTAGATCAGCTGGCACAGTTAAACAGCAGCTGTCTGGTTGTGTTAAATGATAACGAGATGTCTATATCCCAGAATGTAGGTGGTCTGTCTAGTACACTCAGCAAGATAAGAGTAGGAAAATCATATAATGAGTTTAAATCAAGCGTAGAAAATGCACTCCTTGATATTCCTTCCGTAGGACAGAAGGTTGCAAAAGGAATCAAGAAATCCAAGGATTCCATCAAGAATCTCCTTGTACCCGGAACTATCTTCGGAGAAATGGGAATAACATATATAGGACCTATAGACGGACATGATACCGAGAAAATGGTTGAAATATTTGAGAAGGCCTTTCGTCTCGATAAACCTGTTGTTGTACATGTTAAGACCAAGAAGGGTAAGGGCTATAAATTCGCCGAGAGATATCCGGAATACTTCCATGGAGTTCCGCCGTTTGATCCGGAGAATGGACATGCTTTGAAGGTAAAGACCGCTCCTTCTTATACAGATGTTTTCGCCAAGAAACTTGTAGAGATGGGACGTGACAATGACAAAATAGTTGCTATTACAGCAGCTATGTCTAAAGGAACAGGAGTAAGGGCATTCCAGAAGGAGTTTCCGGACAGGACTTATGATGTCGGAATAGCAGAGCAGCATGCACTTACATTTGCGGCAGGACTTGCTGCAGGTGGATATGTACCTGTTGTTGCACTTTACAGCTCATTCCTACAGCGTGGCTATGATCAGCTGCTGCATGATATATGTCTGCAGAAGCTGCATGTCATCATAATGGTTGACAGATCCGGAATTGTGGGTGAGGATGGAGAGACTCATATGGGTATCTATGATACAGCATTCCTGAGATCGGTTCCGAACCTCACAGTAATTGCACCGAGAGGGGCAAAGGATCTGGAGGATGCTATGGAGTATGCAGTTAGTTTAGATGGACCGGTTGCTATCAAGTATCCGAAGGGTAAGGCTTATAGTGATATGGATAACAGAAGCTTTAAGTATCTGCAGGGCAAAGCTGAGGTCATTAATTTCAGCTCGCAGATAGGGGAGCAGAAGGTCGGTTCAATCGCGCTCTTTGCAGTAGGTGATATGGTGAGAGTTGCGAGCGAGGTAAGAGATAGGATAAAGGAAGAAAGTGGCTATGAACCTGAGCTGGTTAATGCCAGATTCATATGTCCATTAGATAAAGAGAGGATACGGGATATAATTGAGAAGTTTGATTATATCGCAGTCCTCGAAGAAGCAACGAAAAGAGGAAGTGTCGGCGAAGCGGTTGCATACGAAATCGCTATGTCCGGCTCAACAATAAAACTGCTTCATTATGCGATAGAAAGTGAGACGGTATCCCATGGCAGTCAGAAGAAGCTGAGAGAGGTTCTCGGACTTGATGCTGAAAGTATATATGAGGATATCATAAAGAAGATCAGATAATATGGAAAAGAAGAGACTGGATGTACTGCTGGTGGAAAAAGGACTGGCAGAATCAAGGGAAAAAGCGAAGGCCATTATAATGTCCGGCATCGTATATGTTGACGGAGAAAAAGAAGATAAGGCAGGATCGAATTTTCCCATAAATGCAGAGATAGAGGTCAGAGGGAAAACTCTTAAGTATGTAAGCCGTGGCGGACTTAAGCTGGAGAAGGCCATGGAAGTTTTTCCTGTAAAGCTTCAGGACAAGGTATGTATGGACGTAGGTGCATCTACCGGAGGCTTTACTGACTGTATGCTCATGAATGGTGCACGCAAGGTCTACAGCGTGGATGTAGGATATGGACAGCTTGCATGGAAGCTCAGACAGGATGAAAGAGTTGTCTGCATGGAGAAAACAAATATCAGGTATGTGAAGCCTGAGGATATAGATGACCGTATAGAATTTGCATCGGTCGATGTATCATTTATCTCTCTATCCAAAGTCCTTCCTGTACTTATGGAGCTCCTTACGGATGATGGAGAGGCGGTATGTCTCATAAAGCCTCAGTTTGAAGCCGGACGTGAAAAGGTTGGCAAGAAGGGCGTCGTTCGCGATAAGTCCGTACATATAGAGGTTATCGAGGCTGTGACCGGCTTTACAAAGGAGGCTGGCTTCACAGTAGAAGGTCTTGACTTTTCGCCTATAAAAGGGCCGGAAGGAAACATAGAATATCTGATGTATATCAGAAAAGGAACCCCCAAAGAAGAACTTACCGAAGCTTTTATAAAGGAGCTTGTGGAGAAGAGTCATGAAACGTTGTAAAAAATTTCTTGTTTTTGTTAATCAAATAAAGGACAAGGACCTCAGATGGTCAACGTCGGCTATGGAATATATACAGATAAAGGGTGCAGAGGCTGAACTCCACGTAAGTGGAAGAGAAGATGGGCAGGACACCCTGGTTACTGATGCAGATGTTGTGATTGCTATGGGCGGGGATGGCACCATGCTCAGGGTGGCACATGTGCTGAGTAACAAGGATATTCCTATAATCGGTGTAAATCTCGGAACAGTAGGTTTCCTGACGGAGGTTATCAGATCAGAGATAGAGGCAATGATCGACAGACTTCTACTGGGAGACTTCCAGGTTGAAGAGCGTATGATGCTGTCCGGTACCGTTATTGATGAAAGCGGTGAAAAGGAGCATGACGCTCTGAATGATATAGTTATAGCCCGTGAGAGTGCCCTTAGACTTATTGCGCTGAGTCTCAGGGTAAACGGCAAGTTGTTTGATACCATAGAGGCTGATGGCATTCTTTTTGCTACTCCAACAGGCTCTACAGGGTACAATCTCTCTGCAGGCGGACCGATAGTGGTTCCAAGTGCGAGACTTATTGTTATGACACCTATCTCACCATATTCGCTGTCAAAGAGGAGTGTGGTGTTTGGTGCGGATGACACTCTTGAGATAGAACTTCTCGAAAAGAGAAAGGATGCAGATAATAACGGCCTTGTTGCATTTGACGGAGCTGAAAACTATCATATGAAGGTTGGAGACAGAGTCAGGATATCCGTTTCTGATAATACTCTCAAGCTTATCAAACTTGATGATGCAAATGTATATGAGATATTAAAGAAGAAACTGGGGTAAATAGATATGCTGATTAATTTACACATAGTAAATCTAGCTCTTATAGATGAGCTGGATATAGATTTTTCAGATGGACTTTGTGTCCTGACCGGTGAAACCGGTGCGGGAAAGTCTATCATCATTGGGTCTATAGGTATAGGTCTCGGTGGCAGATTTGATAAGGCTCTTCTTAGAAACCCTGACAGAGATGGGATGGTTGAGCTTCTTTTTTCTGTAGATAAGGAGCTTGAGGATGAGCTTATACAGGAAGAGATAGAGGTAGAAGATGGTGAACTTCTTGTATCAAGAAGGCTTACCGGTGGTAAAACTATAAACAGGATTAATGATAAAACAGTCACTGCTTCAAAGCTTAGAACTGTTGCGGAGAAGCTGATCAGTCTTCATGCACAGCACGAACAGAGAACTCTCCTCAAGAAATCAAAGCATCTGGAGATAGTAGATACTTATGACTCGGGAATAGCTGATATAAAGAGCAAGGTGGCAGAGGAGTATAGGGAGTACAGAGAGTGCGAGGAAAAACTCGAATCTATGTCTATGGATGAAGTAGAGAGACAGAAGAGACTTGACTACATCCGCTATGAGATAAATGATATCGAGTCCGCCAGATTGAAGCAGGGTGAGGATGAGGAACTTGAGGAGTTATATAAAAAAGCGAGCAACTCACAAAATATCGCTGAGATAACATCTTCGGTAGAGAGACTTACAGGATATGACAATCAGGCATCAGGCGGAAGTCAGATATCTGATGCTGTATCAGAGCTTAGCTCATTATCCAAATATGATGAGAACGCCGGAGAGCTGATAAGTATGCTGACAGATATAGATCAGCTGATGGGCGATTTCAACAGACAGCTTGCTGAATATATATCTGATATGGAGTTCGATGAAGAAACTCTGGTAACTGCTACGGACAGACTTAATCTTATAAATACTCTTAAATCCAGATATGGAAAAGATTATGAGACTATCATGAGTACCCTTTCCACGCTTAAGCAGGAGGAAGAGGAACTGGTTTCCTATGAAGAAACTGTCAGAAGTCTAGAAGAGCAGAAAAAGAGATGCCTGACCCGGCTCGAGAAAAGCTGTAATGAGCTGACGAAGGTAAGAAAAGCTTCGGCAAAAAAGCTGTGCGGTGTTATAGCAGATGCTATGAGGAATCTGAACTTTAATGATGTAAGGTTCGATATGACATTTGAAAAGGCAGACAGCTTCAGCTCAAATGGAAACGATATCGCAGAGTTTATCATATCTACAAATGTTGGAGAACAGATGAGACCACTTGTGGATGTTGCATCTGGTGGTGAGCTGTCCAGAGTTATGCTTGCCATCAAATCTGTCGTTTCGGAGGCTGCTGATACACCGACTTTGATATTTGATGAGATTGATGTGGGAATCAGTGGCATCACAGCTGAAAGAGTAGGGGCTATGATGCGCAGGCTTGCTGAGTCGAGACAGATAATCTCCATCACGCATTTGCCTCAGATTGCTGCATGTGCGGATGAGGCGTATGTTATTGAGAAGGAAGTTGTAGGGGACAAAACAATAACCGGTATCAGGAAGCTGGATAAGGAAGGTAGAGTTATGGAGCTTGCCAGACTTTTGGGTGGAGCAAGTATAACCGATACAGTTATTGCAACGGCCAGAGAGATGATATCAGACTGATGGAAACTTAGATGATACATGTGTTATACTGGTAAAGGTTTTTAGTACTGCGGAGAAGGAATCAAGATGATAGAGACAATAGCCAGAGTGAATCTCATGGTAAATGAGGTTCTGAAGATAAAAAAGAACAGGCTTACGCCGGATGTTCTTACGGGGAATGAGAAGAGGATAGCTCTTGTATCGGGGGTATATGGTGATGAGCTTCAGGGGCAGTATGTCTGCTACGAAGTGATTAGAAGGGTTAAGGAGGATTATTCCAGTTTGACAGGAATAGTAGATATATATCCTTTTATTAATCCTATGGCGCTCGAGGCGAAAACAAGAGAAATTCCAGGACCTGAGCTTGATATGAACGAGCTTTTTCCGGGAGCAAAGAGCGGAGCTATAGGCGAGTATGCAGCCAGCTGCCTGATAGATGATATACTCAGCAGTGAGGATGGTCCGAAGACACAGTTTTGTCTGGATATTCACGGAAGTGACCTGTATCTGAAGGAAGTACTTCAGATAAGGATGAATGATGATATGGTTGATGAGACTATGCCATATGCCACGAAGCTGAATACAGATATGGTGTGGGTACATCCTTCAAATCAGGTAAAGGGCGGAAGCCTTGTATATGAGCTGAATAAAAGGGGAGTCATTTCCTGTGTTACTGAGTCGACTACTGCATACAAGATAGATCAGATGTATGGTAACAGACTGGTTGATGGTATATTTGCAGTTATGAAATATATGGGTATCTGGAGCGGTGAGGTAAATGAAGTAGTAAAACCCCATGTAGCTTATGATAATCAGGTTACTTATATCAATTCAGAGAGCGGCGGACTCTTCATACCAAATGTAAATGTACATGACAGGGTAGAAGCAGGTATGCTGCTGGGTACAGTTGTAAATGTACTTACGGGGACAGTTGAACAGAAGGTTATAGCACCATGTGCCGGAGTCATCACGGCTATCCGTGAATATCCTGCGATTGAGATGGGATCACTTCTGGCAAGAATAGTTGAGCTTTAGAGGGGAGCTTAAAATAGGGGCAAAAAATGAGGCAAAAAACACTTTTTTCGTATGAGACTCCATTTAGTGGAGAACATAACATATATGGATTTGTATATGGCGCGGGTTCCTATTCGGATCCGACAGAGGCTGAGCATAGTGCGGCCATAGTCGGCGCCATGAGAGGAAATGAACATCAGCAGCTTTACATCTGCTCGAAGCTTACAGCCAGGCTTTCCGAGTTGGAGGCAAACGGGGATATCGTTCCCGGTAAGTCTATACTTATCGTACCATCGGTAAACTATAGTGCCATGAATGCCAATCATAAATACTGGTTGTCTGATGATTCAGATATAAACAGAAATTTTCCGGGAAATCCGGACGGTCCTGCGACCAGCAGACTGGCGTATGCGCTTCTGGAAGAGATTAAGACCTATGCTTATTGTATACAATTTCCTTCATACTATATGAGAGGAAGATTCATACCACATATAAGAATGATGATGACAGGCAGAGAAAGTACAAATCTTGCGAATCTGTTCGGACTTCCTTTTGTAATGATGGCTGAGAGAAGAGCATTCGATGAGGGAACACTTAACTATAATCTGCAGATGCAGGGCACGGAAGCTTTTTCTCTGTATTCCGGAGGAACCTCCAGAATAAATGAGGAGTATGCTGAAGTTGCAGTAAGTGCCGTTCTGAGATTTCTGTCCAGAATGGGTATAATCAGATATAATAGTATGGGTGGTCATATATCTACGCTAATGAACGAAGATGAGATGACCAGCATTAAGTCAGAGGCTGCAGGCTTCTTCAGACGTATGAGAAATGTAAACGTAGAAGTAAGGCGTGGAGATCTGCTTGCGGAGATTATAGACCCGATGGATGGACACGTACTGAGCGAGGTACGTTCACCTGTGGATGGAATTATTTTCTATCAGCAGGATGCACCGCTTATCTATCAGAATGTGGTTATATTCCGCATAATCAAGAAGATACATAAGTAAGTACGGCGCCTGGTTATATAAGTTGGTAATAATTACTTGGTTGCTATGCAATCATATATAAAAGAGGAGAAAAACATGAGTGTAAAAAGAATCTACGTAGAAAAGAGACCGGATTATGCTGTTAGAGCGGATGAGCTGACGAATGAGTTCAGAGCTTATCTGGGACTTAAGAGCGTAACTGTAAGAGAGCTTGTCAGATATGATGTTGAGAATCTGTCTGACTCAGTTTTTGAGGAGGCTATAGTTACTGTTTTTTCTGAGCCGCCGGTTGATATAGTTTATAAGGAGGAGTTCCCATATGATGAGGGAGACTTCGTTTTCTCTATGGAGTATCTCCCGGGACAGTTTGATCAGAGAGCTGACTCTGCTGAGCAGTGTGTAAAGCTTCTCGATGACAGCAGTGAACCAATCATCAGATCAGGTATCACTTATGTAGTAAAGGTGGCTGAAGGAACTCTCAGCGAAGAGGATAAGAAAACTATAGAGGCTTATGTTATTAACCCCGTTGAAGCCCGTGTAGATAATGCAGCTAAGCCTGAAACACTTGTGATGAATTATGAAGAGCCGGCAGATGTCAAGATTATGGATGGCTTCTGTACTATGTCAGAGGATGATTTCAAGGCTCTTTATGACAGCATGGGACTTGCCATGACCTATAAGGATTTCTGGCATATCCGTAATTACTTCACTGATGAAGAGAAAAGAGATCCGAGCTTTACGGAAATCAAGGTTCTTGATACATACTGGTCAGATCACTGCCGCCACACTACATTTGCGACAGAGCTGAAGGATATAAAGTTTGACGAAGGCAAATATAAGGCGGCAATCGAGGGTACATTTAAAAAGTATCTCGAGGATGCAGCTGAGATAAATGCAGGACGTGACGACAAGTTTACATGTCTCATGGATATCGCACTTATGGGTATGAAGAAGCTTCGTAAGGATGGAAAGCTCGAGGATCTGGATGTTTCAGATGAGATAAATGCATGTACGATCGTTGCACCTCTTCAGATAAGAAATGAAGATGGTGAGATAGTAACAGAGGATTGGCTTATATCCTTTAAGAATGAGACACATAACCATCCTACTGAGATAGAGCCTTTCGGTGGGGCTGCGACATGTCTTGGCGGAGCTATTCGTGATCCGCTGTCAGGAAGAACATATGTTTATCAGGCTATGCGTGTTACGGGAGCGGCAGACCCTACAAAGTCACTTGCTGAGACACTTTCAAACAAGCTTCCTCAGAGAAAAATAGTTACTACAGCTGCAAAGGGATATTCATCCTATGGTAACCAGATCGGCCTTGCTACCGGTCTCGTTCAGGAGGTTTATCATCCGAATTATGTGGCTAAGCGTATGGAGATTGGTGCTGTTATCGGTGCAGCTCCAAAGGATAATGTTAAGAGACTCACTTCTGATCCGGGTGATGTGATCATCCTTCTCGGTGGTCGTACTGGACGTGACGGCTGTGGTGGAGCTACCGGTTCTTCAAAGGCTCATAATTCTGAGTCACTTGAAAGCTGCGGAGCTGAGGTTCAGAAGGGTAATCCTCCTACAGAGAGAAAGCTTCAGAGACTTTTCCGTCGTCCTGAGGTTACAACACTTATAAAGAAATGTAATGACTTCGGTGCAGGTGGTGTATCAGTTGCTATCGGCGAGCTGGCAGATGGTCTTGATATAAACCTTGATCTTGTACCTAAGAAATATGCCGGACTTGACGGTACAGAGCTTGCCATCTCAGAGTCACAGGAGAGAATGGCTCTCGTAGTAGATGCAAAGGATGCTGACAAGCTCCTGGCTTATGCAAGAGAAGAGAATCTCGAAGCTGTAAAGGTTGCAACAGTTACTGAGTCTCCGCGTCTCGTACTTAAGTGGAGAGGTAAGGAGATAGTAAATATCAGTCGTGCATTCCTGAATACAAATGGTGCACATCAGGAAACAGAGGCTGAGGTAGAAATGCCGTCTGAAACAGTGAAGCCATTTGCAGGTATCGATGCAGAGGGAAGTACGGAAACCTACAGCAATCCGTCTGCAGACCTGAAGACAAAGTGGCTTGATATCCTCTCAGACCTGAACGTTGCTTCTGAACGTGGTCTGGTAGAGATGTTCGATTCAACAATCGGTGCGAATACAGTAACTATGCCATATGGTGGTAAGTATCAGCTATCACCAATGCAGACGATGGTTGCTACAGTTCCTATGCTCGGAACCAGAAAAACTGATGCTGTCAGCATGATGAGCTATGGTCTGGATCCATATCTTCTTTCATGGAGCCCATATCACGGAGCTATTTATGCGGTAATTGATTCAGTCGCTAAAATAGCAGCAGCAGGTGGTGATGTATCCAAGATACGTCTTACCTTCCAGGAATATTTCGAGAGAATGACAGAGGACAAGACTCGATGGGGTAAGCCTCTTGCAGCTCTCCTTGGTGCATATAATGCACAGATAGGTCTGGGACTTCCTTCTATCGGCGGTAAGGACAGTATGTCAGGTTCCTTCAATGAGATAGATGTTCCGCCTACACTCTGTTCATTTGCAGTTGTTATGAATACAGTAGAAAATGTAGTTACATCCGAGCTTAAAAAGGCAGGAAATCTGCTTGTTAAGATGGACATAAAGAAGGACGAGATGGATGTTCCGGTATTTGCAGATGTGCTTGACAGATACGCGAAGGTACGTGCAGCAGTAGAGGCCGGAAAGATTCAGTCTGCATTTGCAGTAGGCTTCGGTGGTGTTATAGAAGCAGTGAGCAAGATGGCATTTGGTAACAAACTGGGTGTTGAGCTTGATAAGAATGCTGTTAATGAGGATGAACTCGGACGTAAGGATTATGGTTCAATCATTATGGAAGTAAGTGCAGAGGATCTTGCAACACTTGATCTTCCTGCAAAGGTTATCGGTACAGTTACAGCTGATCAGAAGTTTGTTTATGGTTCAGTTAAGATCAGTATTGATGAGGCTCTTGATGCATGGACAAAACCTCTCAAGGGAGTGTTCAGTACAGATAGTGGAGTAGAGGCTCGTTTTGAGGAACATGCTAAGGATTATGTAAAATTAAAGAAGTCCGGTACTCCTGAAGCAGAGCTTAAATATAGATATAATCCTGAGCTTACCGGTTATGAAGGTGGAGTTTATCAGGCTAAGAATATAATAGTAGCAAAGAACAAGGTTGCTAAGCCTAGGGTATTTATACCTGTATTCCCTGGTACTAACTGTGAGTATGATAGTGCAAGAGCGTTCGAAAGAGCCGGAGCAGAGACTGAGGTTATTGTCCTTAATAACATGGATGCTCAGGGAATAAGAGATAGTGTAGATGCATTTACGAAAGCAATCAGTCAGGCACAGATCGTTATGTTCCCGGGAGGTTTCTCCGGTGGTGACGAGCCTGATGGATCAGGTAAATTTATTGCAACTACATTCAGAAATGAGAAGATCAAGGATGAGCTGATGAAGCTTCTTAACGAGAGAGATGGTCTGGCACTTGGTATCTGTAATGGTTTCCAGGCACTTATCAAGCTGGGACTTGTACCGACAGGTGAGATAGTTGAGCAGACAGAGATGAGCCCTACACTTGCTCGTAACTCTATCGGCCGTCATCAGTCTCGTATAGCATATACTAAGGTTGTATCTAATAAGAGCCCATGGCTGAGACAGGCTGTGCTTGGCGGAGTATACTCAATTCCTATTTCACATGGTGAGGGTAGATTCGTTGCTAAGCAGGAGTGGCTTAAGAAGCTCTTTGAAAACGGACAGGTTGCTACACAGTACGTTGATGCAGAAGGAAATCCTACAATGGATGAGGATTACAATATCAACGGCTCTTATATGGCAATCGAGGGTATCACAAGTCCTGACGGTCGTGTGCTCGGCAAGATGGGACACTCAGAGCGTCGTGACAAGAATACTTACCTTAACATCTATGGTGATAAGGATCAGAAGCTGTTTGAAGCGGGAGTAGAGTATTTTAAATAATCCAGGGTTTGATTTATGGAAATTAAGGAAATCAGAGAATTATATAACAGGGTACTTACAAATATCCGTACGGTCATGATCGGAAGCGAGGAGGTTTTCTCCCTCGTCTTCTCGGCCATGCTGTCGGGTGGTCATGTACTCCTGGAGGATATGCCGGGAACCGGAAAAACTACAATGGCAAGATGCATTGCTGATAGTATAGATGCAACCTTCAGCCGTGTACAGTTTACTCCGGACCTGATGCCACAGGACATAACAGGACTGAATATCTTCAGTCAGAAGACTCAGGAATTTGAGTTTATTCCGGGACCTGTTTTTACGAATATTCTTCTTGCAGATGAGATAAACAGAGCCACACCGAGAACGCAGAGCGCTCTTCTTGAAGCGATGGAGGAAAGGGTAGTGACAGTTGATGGTGTCAGCAGAGAGCTTCCTTCTCCGTTTATAGTTATTGCTACAGAGAATCCGATTGAAACGACCGGAACATTTCCTCTTCCTGAGGCTCAGCTTGACCGTTTCATGGTAAAGCTTACAATGGGTGATCTTTCTAAGGATGATGAGGTATCTGTTCTTGAGAGATTTATAGTAGACGCACCTCAGAATGAGGTGAGTGCGGTCTGCACAGGTTCGGATATAGTAAAAGCATCTGAAATGATAAAGCAGATAAAGGTGAATAATGCTGTGATGAACTACATCGTAGATATCTCTGATGCAACCAGAACATCATCAAAGCTGTTTTCGGGAGTAAGCACAAGAGCATCGCTTAATCTTATGAGGATGTCACAGGCATTTGCTGCTATTTCAGGAAGAGAGTATGTGACTCCTGACGATGTCAGATTTCTTGCACCATATGTTTATTCGCATAGGGTTATAACCGGTGCGGGAGTAAGTGGCCTTAAGGATGTACGAGATATCATTAAGGGCATTATTTCAGGTGTTGAGGTTCCGGTGGAAAAATGGGATTAGTTTTTTTCATTGGTAGTTACTTGGGTGAGTGAGTTATGAAGCTTGTAGTTGCTGTAATTTTACTTACATTTATCTATTTTATGCAGAGATTTCTGTATAGAAAGTTTTGGAATAAGGGTCTCGATGCAGAAGTTCGCTTCAATCGGGACTACATAGAATGCGGGGAGAACGCAGAGCTTATCGAAATCATTTCGAACAATAAGTTTTTGCCTCTTCCTGTTTTTCATTTGAAGTTTTCCGTGGATAAAAAGCTTAGGTTTATTGAAAGGGAAAACTCCAGCACAACAGATCTCTATCATAAGAATGAGCTTTTTTCCATACTCGGTCATCAGAGGATAACCAGGAGGCTTGAGTTTGTGGGAAGAGACAGGGGAGTGGTTGCAGTTAATAATGCAAGTATTCTCGTGAGAGATTTTTTCATGACGGGGATATATGCAACAAAAATAAGGCATACCGATACTATATACATTTTTCCTAAGAAGATAAATACCGAACAGATACGTATATTCTTCAAAGGAATCATGGGTGAGCTTGAGTCTAAAAAAAGTATAGTTGAGGACAGTATGACCTTCAGGGGTATAAGACCGTATCAGCCATTTGATCCTTACAGAAGCATCAACTGGAAGCAGAGCGCTAAGTCTCGCGAGCTGATGGTCAACATGTATGGATACACTACTGACAGCAGAGTTCGTATCATGCTTAATCTTGATAATGATTATATGATCGAGACGAATAAGCTTCTGGAAGAGGCGATATCTCTGGCAAGCAGTATTTCCAGAATGCTTCTTGATAAGGGTATACTTGTTTCTCTTGTGACAAATGGAAAAGACAGGGATGATATTCTTCTGCCTGCTATAGAAGAGGGTGCAGAAAAACGTCACCAGATAACAATTGATAAAACACTTTCAGAGATAGCAGGCTCTGAAGGAAAGGATGTATTTATAAATTACATAAATGAAGAGCTTAAGTCAGTCAGGACTGATACGCTTTATCTGGTGATCAGTCCATATGCGAAGCCTGATCTGATTGAGCTTCTTGATAAGCTTGAGGAGAAGGATGCGTCCGTAAGGATGATAGTTCCATTCTATGATGAATATCCGTTTGTATCAGAACGGCATTACTGCTCCGGATGGGAGGTGCCGATAAATGTATAAATGGATTTCGTTTACAAGAAGGCTGCTGAGACTCCTTTATCAATACTGCTTCGTACTCCTTATTTATGCAATCATTTATTCTGCGTTCCAGGCACCTTTCCCTGATTTTGGATGGTTTGCATATCTTTTTGGAGCGCTTGCAGTTTCCTATACCTTTAGGGAAATGTGTTCGAGGGGACTTTATCTATTCCTGATACATATAGCCATATCTGTACCAATCTGGTTTGTGACAGATGATCTCTATATAAGGCTTCTTGTTACATTTACAATTATCGAGTACTTTGCTGATGGACAGCGATACATCTCAAAGGGTTACGAACTTAAGAGGATGTTTGACGTTCCGTGGGAAAGCTTTGTTGTCGGAATAGCTGCAGTACTGCTGGGACTTTACATGAAGGATCATACACTCATGGTTCTGGGATATCTTATTCCGGTAGCGACGATTTTTATATATATAATCGCCGTATATTTTGAAGGACTTGAGGATTATCTGAATACTTCAAAGCATGTTACAGGTGCACCTATGAAGCAGATCGTTTCTGTAAATACGATCATCATAGCCGGAATCATCTGTATAGCAGTGGCTCTGCTAGTGCTTTCAGATGTACTGAACCTCGAAGTGATTGCGGCTGACTTTCTCAAGACCATAATTGTTGTTGTAAAAATAGTATTTACATTTATCTATATACTCCTCAGTATGATCATCGCCTTTCTTACAGGAGGAGGCAGCTTCAAGGTTTCAAAGTTCAAGAAGATAAAAAATATGGCGGAGGATGCCGGACTTTTGGCAAATGTACTTCAGACGATTATGTTTATAGCATTTGCCTGCTTCATCATTTATCTGATAGTGAAGCTTGTCAGCTGGTTTATCCGCCTCATAATGGCAAAGCATAGAAATGATTTTGAGGTCGTGGAAGAGATATACGCGAGAAATCGAGGTATAAAAAAGGAAAAGATCAAAAGAGAGAAGAGGCCGCTTTTTAACGACCCGGTTCATAAGGCAAGACATATATATAAGAAAAAGGTTCTTTCTTATAAAAACATATTTGTTCCTGCAAAGGAAAACACTGCAGGAGATATAGATAAAATGATGATACGTAATTCAGAATTTTTGGATCATTCTATGGGTGAAGCATTACAAGCTGATCATCCTATAGATAAAACAGTGCAAGGTGATTCTCAGATAAATGATGAAAGCATCACAAAGCTGTATGAGGCAGTAAGATACGGGGATGTGATACCTGATTCAAAGTATCTGAAGAAGATGAAAAATGCGAAATGAAACTAAACATCCTTAGATTTAACAGCGTAAACACTTAAGATTGTTAAGTGCGGAAGGCTTGAAGTCATATTTCTTAGATGCTATACTTAACAAAGCTTTGAAAAAGGAGAAAAATTATGAGTACAGTTAATATTCCTGAACTTTTTGGTTCACTGGTATTTGATGACAGGGTAATGAAGGAGAGGCTATCGGAGGATATATATGCTTCTCTCAAAAAGACCATAGATGAAAATGTCAGGCTGGATGAAGCGGTTGCTGATGCAGTAGCTGAGGAGATGAAGAATTGGGCACTGGAAAACGGAGCGACACATTTCACTCATTGGTTCCAGCCACTCACAGGAGTAACTGCAGAGAAACACGACAGCTTTATCACACCTTCAAGTGACGGTGGAGTAATAATGGAGTTTTCAGGTAAGGAGCTTATAAAGGGTGAGCCTGATGCTTCATCATTTCCATCTGGTGGACTCAGAGCTACATTTGAAGCAAGAGGTTATACTGCATGGGATCCGACTTCCTATGCATTTATTAAGGATCATACACTTTGTATCCCGACAGCATTCTGTTCATTCTCAGGAGAGGCATTGGATAAGAAGACCCCACTTCTCAGATCCATGCAGGCCATTAACAGACAGGCTATGAGAATCCTGAAGATATTCGGTACAGATGCTAAGTATGTGAAGACAAGCGTTGGAGCGGAGCAGGAGTACTTCCTTATCGATCAGGAGCTCTGGAAGCAGAGACCGGATCTTAAGTATACAGGAAGAACTCTTTTTGGTGCTATGCCTCCAAAGGGACAGGAAATGGATGATCATTATTTCGGAGTTATCAAGCCAAGAGTTTCAGAATTTATGGAAGATCTGAATATTGAACTCTGGAAGCTTGGAATACTTGCAAAGACAGAGCATAATGAAGTGGCTCCCGCACAGCATGAGCTTGCACCTATCTATGCTACTACCAATATAGCAACAGATGGTAATCAGCTTACAATGGAGATAATGAAGAAGGTAGCAAACCGTCACGGTCTTGTATGCCTGCTTCATGAGAAGCCATTTGCCGGAGTAAATGGTTCCGGTAAGCATAACAACTGGTCGATAGCTACAGATACAGGCGTTAATCTCCTTTCACCGGGCAAGACACCTTATGAGAATGCACAGTTCTTGTTATTCCTTGCTGCAGTTATTCAGGCAGTTGATGATTATCAGGATCTCCTCAGACTTTCTGTTGCAACAGCTGGAAACGATCACAGACTTGGTGCCAATGAGGCTCCTCCTGCAATCATTTCAGTATTCCTTGGCGAAGAGCTTACAGCAATCATCGATGCAATCAAGGAAGACAAACCATATCAGGGAACAGAAGAAGTTAAGATGAAGCTGGGAGTTCATTCACTTCCTAGATTCTCAAGAGATACAACAGATAGAAACAGAACATCACCATTTGCATTTACCGGAAATAAGTTCGAGTTCAGATCACTTGGTTCATCAAACAGTATTGCATGCTGCAATATTATGCTGAATACAGCAGTTGCAGAGAGTCTTCGTCAGTATGCTGATGAGCTTGAAAAGTCTACAGACTTTGAGAACGATCTTCACGAGCTTATCAAGAGAGTGTTCAAGGAGCATGAGAGAATTCTCTTTGACGGTAACGGATACGGAGAAGAGTGGGTTAAGGAAGCTACAGAGGTAAGAGGACTTTCCAACCTCATAACAACAGCTGATGCAATGCCAAAGCTTCTTGATAAGAAGAACATGGATATGCTGCAGAGTCATAAGGTATTTACAGAGGCGGAGATTCACTCACGTTGCGAGATCATGCTCGAGAACTACGTGAAGACTGTCAATATCGAAGGACTTACAATGGTCGACATGGTTCGCAAGAACTATCTGCCTGCGATAGAGAGATACCTTTACAGACTTTCACAGACAACAGTCCTTATGAGACAGGTAAGTGAAAATGTAAAGTGCAAATATGAAGTTTCAACTATGGAGAGACTGTCCGAACTGACAGACTATATAATGGATGCAGTTATTGAACTCGAGGATGCACTTGCTGAGTTCAAGACTATAGGAGATGTATTCAAGTCATCTGAATTCGTGAGAGACACAATGCTTCCGAGAATGGACAAGCTCAGAAAGTTTGTAGATGAGGCGGAGATGCTTACGTCGCAGAGAGATTGGCCGTTCCCAAGCTACGGACAGTTACTATTCTCTGTTAATTAGTACGGCGCCTGGTTATTTCACAGGGTATAGCGACGCAGTTCCCCTCGATTGCAGGAAATGCAATCTCGTGAAATCTGCGTCATGGTAGCTCTCGATTCGAAGAATCGAGGGTCTGCTGAAAGCAGATGCATTCTGCGAAGCAGAATCAAGGCTTTCAGAGAAAGACTTGCATATCGCAAAGCGATATGGCACAACAAAATGAGGGCACTTAGTAAATATACTTAGAAACCGTACGGCGCCTGGTTATTTCACAGGGTGAAGTGTCGGCGCCTGGTTATTAGATAGGAATTGGTGATATGAATATACATGGACTTCAGAAGATGACTCTTCTGGATTTTCCCGGAAAGGTTGCATGCACCGTCTTTTTGGGCGGATGCGATATGCGATGTCCTTTCTGTCACAACTTTGAGCTGGTTGATATGAATGCTCCTGCAATCATGGATGATCAGGAGCTTCTTAGATTTCTTGGAGGAAGGGTAGGTCTTCTGGATGGTGTTGCATTTACGGGTGGAGAACCTCTTCTCAGAAATGATCTGGGAGATGTCATTCGTAAGATACGTGATATGGGTTTTCTTATTAAGCTGGATACAAATGGTAACCATCCGGACAGGCTGAAGGAATTTCTGGATGAGGGTCTTGTAGATTATGTAGCTATGGATGTTAAGAATTCGAGAGCTAGATATGGTGAGACTATCGGGCTTCCCGGATTTGATACATCGAATATAGAAGAGTCAATAAGAATCCTTAAGGAATCAAATGTGGAATATGAATTCAGGACTACGGTCATGAGAGAGTATCATGATGAGGATTCTTTTAAGGATATAGCCCAGATGATTAGTGGAGCTAAGAATTACTATATTCAATGTTTCATTGACAGGGATACGGTTCCGACTGAGGGACTTAGTGCCTATACGGCAGATGAACTGAGAGGCTTTCTGGAGATTGTGAAGCCGTATGTCGAAAATGCCGGACTTAGGGGTGTGGATTAAGTGATAGAAATCATAAGTATTTCATTTATGAAAAATCTATAGTTTTACTTTAATTGTATGGGAGGTATGAATATGAGTGATGTAAGCATGAACGGTAAATTGGGGTTCGGTCTTATGAGACTTCCATCAACTGATCCGAAGGATCCGGGCAAGATCGATATAAAAAAATGTTGTGAAATGGTTGATATGTTCCTTGACAGGGGCTTTAATTATTTTGATACAGCATGGATGTATTGTAATTTTAAGAGTGAGGATTCTGTTAAGGATATACTTACATCGCGTCATACGAGAGATGGATATTCCATTACAACTAAGCTTCATTCGGGCTTTATTCAGACAAAGGAAGATAGAGACCGGATATTTGATACCCAGAGAAAGAAGATGGGTACTGATTATATGGATTATTACTGGCTTCATGATGTAAACACTCATTCAATTGAGGTTTATAATAAGCTGGACTGTTGGAGCTGGCTGCAGGAAAAAAAGAAAGCGGGAGATGTAAGGCACATAGGCTTTTCGTTCCATGATGGTCCGGAGCTTCTGGATAAAGTGCTGACAGATCATCCTGAAATAGAGTATGTTCAGCTTCAGATAAACTATCTGGACTGGAACAGCTCTGGCGTTCGTTCACGTGAGTGTTATGAGATTGCTACAAAGCATGGTAAGCCTGTTATTGTTATGGAGCCTGTAAAGGGCGGTACACTTGCAGCACTACCGGAGGAAGCTGAAAAGCTGATGAAGGATTATGCTCCTGATGCAAGCATTCCTTCCTGGGCTATACGTTATGTTGCAAGTCTTGATAATGTATGCATGGTTCTGAGTGGTATGAGTAATATCGAACAGATGGATAATAATACTTCTTATATGAAGGACTTCAAGCCACTTAACAATGAGGAAAGATCCATCATAAATGAAGCAGTAGCTATACTTAATAAGAATATAGCAATTCCTTGTACAGGTTGTGCTTATTGTGCACCGGGTTGTCCGATGAATATAAATATCCCGAGATACTTCTCGCTCTACAATGCGGAGATGCAGGAGGTAGAGAGTAAGGGCTGGACGCCACAGGGGGAATACTATGATAATCTTACAAAAGAATTCGGTAAAGCAAGCGAATGTATAGGTTGCGGTCAGTGTGAGGGAATCTGCCCTCAGCATCTGCCTATCATTGAAAACCTGAAGAAGGTTGCTGAAACATTTGAAGCTTAATAGAAGCTGAAGAAAATGTAGAAACAGATGTGAATGTTAAAAAGAAGAGGGACTGTAAAATGAGCAAACTGGATTATGTACAAATATGTGACGAGGTCAGAAGGTTTATATATAAATATACTCACGAAGCTGCACTCACATATCCTATATCTGATGATTACATAAAAATGGCTGAATATATGCATTATGCTAAAACGATTCTAAGAATTAAGTTTCCTGAGCATCACTATATGCGACCAGGCCAGACTATGGATAGATTGATATATGATTCAGGTAATCCGTGTGGTGAAGAGTTGACCTACAATTATATGGTTTCTTTGGGTGGAGAAGTAGATGTGGTTTACTACCTTGAGGAAGGCTTCGAGCTTGATGCAGATGATAGAGACCTTTATCAATGGATATGCGACCAGATATTCCTCGTTTATGGTAAGCAGCAGGTTGTGGATGTACTTAATCTTATGTCTAAAGTGAGATAGTCTTACAATCGACAGCTAAAACAGCTACAACTCAAATAATGACTATTAACAGCCTCATGATTTTTCGTGAGGCTTCAGCTATTTATAAAACCTATTATCTGTTATAAAATTTTTTGATATATTCTTATAAATATGGTAAAATGTCTACTAATTATGACTTATGAAGAGACATTTGATATTTATCTTAAGGAGGAAATCTCTATGGGAATGACAATGACACAGAAAATACTTGCAGCTCATGCCGGACTGGACAGCGTTAAAGCTGGTGATCTGATTGAGGCAAATCTTGATCTTGTTCTCGGTAATGATGTAACAACCCCAGTTGCAATCAATGAGCTTGATAAGTTTAATAAAAAAACAGTATTTGATAACACTAAAATAGCTCTTGTTATGGATCATTTTACACCTAACAAGGATATAAAGAGTGCAGAGCATGTTAAGCAGGTCAGAGACTTTTCAAAGGCTAACAATATAGTGAACTTTTTTGATGTCGGACAGATGGGTATCGAGCATGCACTGCTTCCCGAAAAAGGACTTATTGTTGCAGGAAATACATGTATCGGAGCTGACTCACATACATGTACTTACGGAGCGCTTGGTGCATTTTCAACCGGTGTAGGTTCTACAGATATGGCTGCCGGTATGGTTACTGGTAAAGCCTGGTTCAAGGTTCCTTCTGCCATCAAGTTTGTACTTAAGGGTGAGAAGGCTCAGTGGACGAGCGGAAAGGATCTTATCCTTCATATCATTGGTATGATCGGAGTTGATGGTGCAAGATATAAGTCTATGGAGTTTGTAGGAGAGGGCGTTAAGTCTCTTACTATGGATGACCGTTTTACTATTGCAAATATGGCTATCGAGGCCGGTGCAAAGAATGGTATCTTCCCTGTTGATGAGCTTACTCTCGAATATATGAAGGAACATGCTCCAGAGAAGTTTGCTAATAAAGAATATACAGTTTATACGGCAGATGATGATGCTGAGTACGATGAGGTTATAGAGATAGATCTCGGAACACTTCGTCCAACAGTTGCATTTCCTCATCTTCCTGAAAATACAAAGACAATCGATGAGATACATGCAGAGGGTGATATCGAGATAGATCAGGTAGTCATCGGATCATGTACAAACGGACGTATCGATGATATGCGTATCGCTGCAGATATAATGAACGGACGTAAGGTAGCTGACTGGCTCCGTGTTATAGTTATTCCGGGAACACAGGAGATATATCTTCAGATGCTTCGTGAAGGTCTTGTAGAAATCTTTGTGGAGGCAGGAGCTGTCGTAAGTACACCAACCTGCGGACCATGTCTGGGTGGACATATGGGAATCCTTGCTCACGGAGAGAGAGCGGTTTCAACAACTAACCGTAACTTCATCGGACGTATGGGTGCAATCGATTCTGAGATATATCTTGCAAGCCCTGCAGTTGCAGCAGCCTCTGCAATTACCGGCAAGATCTCATCACCTGAAGATATATAATAGTATATAACGCTACGAACTTCACGAGTACGATTTTGGGGCCTTTCGGGTCTCGGTGCTTAGCGATTCACGAGTACGAAGTACGAAGTGAGAGCTTAGCAAGCGAAGCGGCCGCTAGGGGTAATCCCGAACGGAAGCGAGAGCGATACCCAAAATCATACTGCGGGAAGTGAGTAGCGGTTAGAGTTTTCAATGACATAGATGTGCCGATTGAATTAGTTGTACGAAGGAGGCACATGAGTATAGAAAAGAGAGGAAAACAATATGCAAGCTAAGGGTACAGTACATAGATATGGTGACAATGTAGATACAGACGTTATAATCCCTGCCAGATATCTGAACACAGCAGATCCAAAGGAACTTGCTAAGAACTGTATGGAAGATATCGATAAGGATTTCGTTAAGAGAGTAAAGGAAGGAGATATCATGGTAGCCGGAAAGAACTTCGGCTGTGGTTCTTCAAGAGAGCATGCTCCGATAGCTATCAAGGCTTCGGGAATCTCATGCGTTATCGCTGAGTCCTTTGCAAGAATTTTCTATAGAAACTCAATCAACATCGGACTCCCAATTCTTGAGTGCAAGGAAGCAAGCGAGGAGATAAAGGCAGAGGATGAGGTTGAGGTTAACTTCGATACCGGTGAGATAACAGACCTCACAACAGGAAAGAAGTATCAGGGTCAGGCATTTCCTCCGTTCATGCAGAACATCATAACAAGCGGTGGACTGATCAATTCAATTAATGCTAAGGCTTAATCAAGTATTTGTGTTAATGTATATGTAATAAAAAAGAGTTAATTTACTATAGCGAAATTATAGCGAATTTATAGCGAAAAGAGGTAATGATAAATGATATGTAATATAGCAGTTATCAAGGGTGATGGTATCGGACCTGAGATAGTTACAGAGGCTATGAAGGTTCTGGATGCAGTTGGAAAGAAGTATGGTCATACATTTAACTATGAGCAGCTCCTTATGGGCGGATGTTCAATCGATGTAAATGGCGTGCCGCTTACGCAGGAGACTATCGATATTGCTAAGTCGAAGGATGCAGTTCTTATGGGCTCTATTGGTGGTAATACACAAACATCTCCTTGGTATAAGCTTCCACCTGAGAAGAGACCTGAGGCAGGACTTCTCGGAATCCGTAAAGCGCTTCAGCTTTTTGCAAACCTGAGACCTGCATATCTCTATCCTGAGCTTAAGGAGGCTTGCCCGCTTAAGGAGTCAGTTGCTGAAAAGGGCTTCGATATGATGATGATGCGTGAGCTGACAGGCGGTCTCTATTTCGGAGAGAGATATACAAAGGAAATAGACGGAGAGCTTACAGCTGTTGATACACTTCAATATAAAGAAAGTGAGATCAGAAGAATCGCAATTAAAGCATTTGACATAGCTCGTAAGAGACGTAACAAGGTTACTCTTATTGATAAGGCAAATGTACTTGATTCTTCAAGACTCTGGAGAAAGATAACAAACGAGGTTGCAGAGCAGTATAGTGATGTTGAGTATGATGTAATGCTCGTTGATAATGCAGCTATGCAGCTCGTTAAGGATCCGGCACAGTTCGATGTAGTTCTTACAGAGAATATGTTTGGAGACATCCTTTCAGATGAGGCTTCCATGATAACAGGTTCTATCGGAATGCTTCCATCTGCTTCACTTAATGAAGGAAAGTTTGGACTCTATGAGCCATCAGGTGGATCAGCTCCTGATATTGCAGGTAAGAATATCGCAAACCCTACAGCGACAATTCTCAGTGCAGCAATGATGCTGAGATATACATTTGACCTTGACAAAGAGGCTGATGCGATAGAAAATGCTGTGAAGAAAGTTCTTGAAGAAGGCTATAGAACTATTGACCTCGCTAAGCCTGGTGAACCACAGGTTAAATGTGACGAGATGGGAACACTTATAGCTGAGAGAGTGTAATTATAAAAGATTATTTGAAAAAGGAGTTTAATTATGCAGAGTGATAACATGAAATGCGGACTCCAGCAGGCGCCGGCACGTTCACTTCTGAACGCACTGGGATACACCGCTGAAGAAATTAAGAAACCTATGGTCGGTATCGTATGTTCCTACAACGAGATAGTACCTGGACATATGAACCTCGATAAAATAGCTGAGGCTGTAAAGCTCGGAGTAGCTGAGGCGGGTGGAACACCTGTTATGTTCCCTGCTATTGCGGTCTGTGACGGAATCGCCATGGGTCACATAGGAATGAAGTACAGCCTTGTAACAAGAGATCTTATAGCTGACTCAACAGAGGCTATGGCTATAGCTCATCAGTTTGATGCTCTTGTTATGATACCTAACTGTGATAAGAACGTTCCGGGACTTCTTATGGCTGCAGCAAGAGTAAATGTACCAACTGTATTTGTATCAGGTGGTCCTATGCTTGCAGGTCATATCCATGGAAGAAAGAGAAGTCTTTCATCTATGTTCGAAGCAGTTGGAGAGTACACTGCCGGAAAAATAAGTGAGGCAGATGTAACTGAGTTCGAAGAGAAGGTTTGTCCTACATGCGGTTCATGTTCAGGTATGTATACTGCAAACTCCATGAACTGTCTGACAGAGGTTCTCGGTATGGGACTTCCGGGAAATGGAACAATCCCTGCAGTTTATTCAGAGAGACTTCGTCTCGCAAAGAGAGCAGGATATGCTGTAATGGATATGCTTGAGAAGAACATCCGTCCACGTGATATCATCACAAAGGATGCAATCCTCAATGCTCTTACAGTTGATATGGCACTTGGTTGTTCAACAAACTCAATGCTTCATCTTCCTGCAATCGCTCATGAGATCGGATTTGATTTTGATATATCATTTGCAAATCCTATCAGTGAAAAGACTCCAAATCTGTGCCATCTGGCACCGGCAGGTCCTACATATATGGAAGACCTGAATGAGGCAGGTGGAGTGTATGCCGTCGTTAACGAGCTTTGTAAGCTCGGTCTCATAAATGAAGATTGTATGACTGTAACCGGTAAGACTATCGGTGAGGCAGTTAAGAATAGTGTGAATAGGAACCCTGAGGTTATACGTCCTACAGATAATCCATATTCTGCAACAGGTGGACTTGCAGTACTCAAGGGAAATCTTGCACCGGATGGTTCTGTAGTTAAGAGATCTGCAGTTGTACCTGAGATGCTTAAGCATGAAGGTCCTGCAAGAGTCTTTGATTCAGAAGAGGATGCTATCAAGGCTATCCTTGGTGGTAAGATTGTTGAGGGCGATGTAGTTGTTATTCGTTACGAAGGACCTAAGGGCGGCCCTGGTATGAGAGAGATGCTTAACCCAACATCTGCTATCGCAGGTATGGGACTTGGAAGCACAGTGGCTCTTATAACAGATGGACGTTTCTCAGGCGCAAGCCGTGGAGCATCTATCGGACACGTTTCACCTGAGGCTGCTGTTGGCGGGCCTATCGCACTTGTTGAAGAAGGCGACATGATCGAGATAGATATCAATAATTACTCGATCACACTCAAGGTAAGTGATGAGGAGATGGCAAAGCGTAAAGCAGCATGGACACCACGTGAGCCAAAGGTAACAACCGGTTATCTTGCACGTTATGCGTCTATGGTTACAAGTGGTAACAGAGGAGCTATTCTTGAGATCCCTCATGCTTAAATATGATAAATAAGATGACAGGAGAGATAGTTATGCAGTTAACTGGATCAGAAATAGTAATAGAGTGTTTAAAAGAACAGGGAGTAGATACCGTATTCGGATATCCGGGCGGTACAATCCTTAACGTTTATGATGCATTATATAAGCATAGTAATGAGATAAACCATGTGCTCACATCTCATGAGCAGGGCGCAAGCCATGCAGCAGATGGATATGCAAGAGCAACAGGAAAAGTCGGTGTATGTATGGCTACTTCAGGACCGGGTGCAACAAACCTGGTAACAGGAATAGCTACAGCTTACATGGATTCAATTCCTATAGTAGCAATTACTGCAAATGTAGGCGTTGCTATGCTTGGAAAGGACAGCTTCCAGGAGGTTGATATAGCAGGCGTTGTTATGCCTATAACAAAGCACAGCTTTATCGTTAAGAACATCCATGAGCTGGCAGATACAATAAGACGTGCCTTCAAGATAGCACAGACCGGTCGTCCGGGCCCTGTACTTGTTGATATCACAAAGGACGTTACAGCAGCTGTTGCTGACTATACACCTAAGAAGCCTGAACCAATAAAGAAGGCTACAGAGACTATCAAGGACAAGGATATTGAAACTGCTATTGAGATGATCAATAATTCCAAGAAGCCTTACTTCCTTGTAGGTGGTGGTGTTACAAGTTCAGGTGCAAGTGCAGAGCTTGCGAAGCTTGTAAAGAAGGTTGATGCACCTGTTTGTGATACTCTTATGGGTAAGGGCGCATATGACGGAACAAAGAAGAATTACACAGGTATGATCGGTATGCACGGAACAAAGACTTCAAACCTTGGAGTTAATAAGGCTGATCTTCTTGTGGTAGTAGGAGCAAGATTCTCTGACAGAGTTATCGGAGATGCATCTACATTTGCAAAAAATGCAAAGATTCTTCATATAGATGTAGATAAGGCTGAGATAAACAAGAACATCGATGTTGATGCTAAGGTTATCGGTGATGCAAATGAGATACTTAAGAAGCTGAACGCAGGTGTTAAGACTTCTAAGAAGCCTGAGTGGAATGCTGAGATCAAGAAGCTGATGGATGAGAATCCTCTTCAGTATGATATGAAGCATCTTACAGGTCCGGCTGTTATCTCCAAGATATATGAGCTTACAAAGGGTGATGCTATTATCACTACTGATGTAGGTCAGCATCAGATGTGGGCTGCTCAGTATTATAAGTTTAAGGAGCCTAGACATCTCCTTACATCAGGTGGTCTCGGTACTATGGGATACGGACTTGGTGCTGCAATCGGAGCAAAGGTTGGATGTCCGGACAAGACTGTTATCAATATAGCAGGAGACGGATGCTTCCGTATGAACATGAACGAGATGGCAACAGCAGCAAGAGAAGATCTTCATGTGATCGAGGTTGTAATCAACAATCACGTTCTCGGTATGGTTCGTCAGTGGCAGACTCTTTTCTACGGAAAGAGATATTCAAACACAGTTCTTGAGGACAAGACTGATTTTGCAAAGCTCGCTGATGCAATGGGTGCCAAGGGCTTCACAGTAAGAACAGTTGCTGAGTTTGAGAAGGCTCTTGATGAGGCTATTTCCGGAGAGGGCGCTTACCTGATCGACTGCCAGATAGCAGAGGATGATAAGGTTTGGCCTATGGTTGCACCGGGTGCTTCAATTGAGACATGCTTTGATTCAGAGGATGCACTTAAGAAGTAAATATACATTTTAAACAAAAGATAGGCGGAATTTTGAAAGAATTTCGCCTTGATAAATATGAAAAATAGTTTATTATATTGTGGTATACTATTTTTATTTAAGTTTTAAAAAAAATTATTTAATAATATAAACATATGGAGGAAAACTAAAATGGCAAGAGTTTACAACTTTTCAGCAGGACCTTCAATTCTCCCGGAGGTTGTACTGAAGCAGGCAGCGGAAGAAATGCTTGATTACAAGGGAAGTGGTCAGTCAGTTATGGAGATGTCACACCGTTCAAAGGTTTATGATGACATCATCAAGGAAGCTGAGAAAGATCTTAGAGATCTTATGAACATCCCTGATAATTACAAGGTACTCTTCCTTCAGGGTGGAGCATCACAGCAGTTCGCTGCAATCCCAATGAACCTTATGAAGAATGGAGTTGCTGACTTCATCATAACAGGTCAGTGGGCTAAGAAGGCATGGCAGGAAGCTCAGAAGTACGGAAAGGCAAACAAGATTGCTTCTTCTGAGGACAAGACATTCTCATACATTCCTGACTGTTCAGACCTTCCTATTTCAGAAGATGCTGATTATGTATACATTTGTCATAACAATACTATTTACGGAACAACATTTAAGGAGCTTCCAAACACAAAGGGTAAGCTTCTCGTAGCTGATATGTCATCTGACATTCTTTCACAGCCTGTAAATGTTGAGGATTACGGACTTATCTTCTTCGGAGTTCAGAAGAACGTAGGACCTGCAGGTGTTGTAATTGTAATTGTTCGTGAGGATCTTATCAGAGATGATCTTCCTGAGTATGTTCCTACTATGCTTAAGTATAAGACTCAGGCTGATGCTGATTCACTTTACAATACACCTCCATGCTATGGTATCTATATCTGCGGACTTGTATTTAAGTGGGTTAAGTCTATGGGTGGTCTCAAGGCTATGCAGGCTCATAATGAGAAGAAGGCAAAGATCCTTTATGATTATCTTGATCAGTCCAAGATGTTCATGGGAACAGTAGTAGAGAAGGACAGATCACTTATGAACGTTCCTTTCGTAACAAGAAATCACGATGCTGATCTTGAGGCTAAGTTCGTTAAGGAAGCTACAGCTGCCGGATTCGTTAACCTCAAGGGACATAGATCAGTTGGTGGTATGCGTGCTTCTATCTACAATGCAATGCCAATTGAGGGTGTTGAGAAGCTTGTTCAGTTCATGAAAGAATTTGAAGAGGCTAATGCTTAATATACACATAGTTAAGGAGAAAAATAATGGCTAAGATTAATTGCTTAAACCCTATAGCTAAGTGCGGAACAGATCTGTTCGATGCCAGCTATGAGATGACAGATAACTTAAATGAAGCTGATGCAGTTCTTGTAAGAAGTGCATCTATGCATGAGCTCGAGGTTCCTGATTCACTTCTTGCAGTTGCAAGAGCAGGTGCCGGAGTTAATAACATCCCTCTTGATGCTTATGCTGAGAAGGGAATCGTAGTATTCAACACACCTGGTGCTAATGCTAACGGTGTTAAGGAGCTTGTAATAGCAGGACTTCTTCTCGGATCACGTGATATCGTTGCAGGTGCTAACTGGGTAGTAGAAGATAAGGATGATGAGAACATCGCAAAGACTGCTGAGAAGCAGAAGAAGCTTTATGCCGGAAATGAGATCCAGGGCAAGAAGCTCGGTGTTATCGGACTTGGTGCTATCGGATGCAGAGTAGCTAATGCAGCCATCCATCTTGGAATGGAAGTATGGGGCTATGATCCATTTGTATCAGTAGATGCAGCATGGAACCTTTCAAAGTCTGTAAAGCACATCAATAATGTAAATGATATCTATGCAAATTGTGATTATATAACAATTCACGTTCCACTTATGGATACAACTAAGGGAATGATCAATGAAGAGGCTATCTCACAGATGAAGGATGGCGTGGTTATCCTTAACTATGCTCGTGATGTCCTCGTAGATGAGCCTGCTGTTCTCAAGGCAATTGATGCCGGTAAGGTACATCGTTATGTAACAGACTTCGCTAATCCAACAGTAGTTGGTCACGAGGGCGTTATCTGTACACCACACCTCGGAGCTTCAACAGCTGAGTCAGAAGATAACTGTGCAGTTATGGCAGTTAACGAGATCAGAGACTTTATCGAGAATGGTAACATCGTTAACTCAGTTAACTATCCTAAGTGTGATGCCGGAGTTCCTTCATCAGCAGGACGTATCACAGTATGTCACAAGAACATTCCAAACATGCTTACACAGTTCACAGGACTCTTTGCTAAGTCAAATGTAAATGTTCCTGATATGGTAAGTAAATCTCGCGGTGACTATGCATACACAATTCTTGATGTTGATACAGCTGATGCTGCTGAGATGGCTAAGGAGCTTGAGGCAATCGACGGAGTTATCCGTGTAAGAGTAGTTAAGTAAGTGATATAGGATTTCGAGAGTTTCGAAGAAACGGAGAAATCCGTATATCACCGTATATATTATATCTAAGAGGAAAAATATATGGAGAAATTAAGAGTTGGAATACTCGGAGCTACGGGTATGGTAGGACAGCGCTTTATCGACCTTTTGAATAACCATCCTTGGTTTGAGGTTGTAACAGTTGCCGCTTCACCTCGTAGTGCCGGTAAGAAATACAGCGAGGCAGTTGAGGGTAGATGGAAGATGGATAATCCTATTCCTGATAGTGTAGCTGACCTTGTGCTCAAAAATGTAAATGAGGTTGAGGAGATAGCTTCTACAGTTGATTTTGTATTCAGCGCAGTTGATATGTCTAAGGATGAGATAAAAGCTATCGAGGAAGCCTATGCTAAGACTGAAACTCCTGTAGTTTCTAATAACAGTGCTCATAGATGGACTCCTGATGTACCTATGGTAGTTCCTGAGCTTAACCCTGAGCATTATGAGGTTATTGAAGCACAGAGAAAGAGACTTGGAACAAAAAGAGGATTTATAGCAGTTAAACCTAACTGTTCTATACAGTCTTATGCACCAGCTCTTTTTGCACTAAAAGAGTTTGAGCCTAAAGAGGTTGTAGTTTCAACATACCAGGCTATCTCCGGTGCAGGAAAGAACTTTAAGGACTGGCCTGAGATGGTTGAGAATATCATCCCTTATATCGGTGGTGAGGAAGAAAAGTCTGAAAGAGAGCCACTTCGTATCTGGGGTAAGGTTGAGGATGGAGAGATAAAGCTTGATCCTAACGCACCAAAGATTACAGCTCAGTGTATCAGAGTTCCTGTTCTCTATGGACATACTGCTACTGTATTTGTAAACTTTGGCAAGAAGCCTACAAAGGAGCAGATAATCGAGAAGTGGGAGAGCTTCAGCGGAGAACCACAGAAGCTTGATCTTCCATCAGCTCCAAAGCAGTTCATCAGATATATGGAAGAGGAGAACAGACCTCAGGTTCAGGCTGATGTTAACTACGAGAATGGAATGGGCGTTTCTATGGGAAGACTTCGTGAGGACACTATCTTTGATTACAAGTTCGTAGGTCTTTCTCATAATACTATCCGTGGAGCTGCAGGTGGCGCTGTACTTTCAGCAGAGCTGCTTACTGCAAAGGGATATATAACAAAGAAGTAGATTAATTTATTGGATTTATTAGGAGGCATTATGGCTAAGAAGAAGCTTATCCTTGTAACATCACCACCTGCGTGTGGTAAAACATTTATTACAAAGAATCTTGCACGTGCACTTAATAACTGTGTATACCTAGATAAGGATGATCTGATCATTCTTTCAAAGCAGATATACAAGGTTGCAGGTGAACCATTTGACAGATCATCTAAGTTCTTCCAGGAGAACATCAGAGATGCTGAGTATCTAGCTATACTTGAGATAGCATTTAATGCGCTTAATTACAATGATACGGTTCTTATTAATGCGCCTTTTAAATCAGAGATAAGAGACCAGGAATGGCTCAAAATGATGCGTAAGAAGCTTGCAGCAAAGAATGCTGAGCTTTGTATCATTTTCGTTCACACTGATATTGAGGTTGTTCATCAGAGAATGGTAACAAGAAATTCAGAGAGAGATACATGGAAGATTGAACACTGGGATGAGTATGTTGCTACTCAGGACTATTCTATTCCTGAAGGAATCCCGGAGCTGTTCGTATTTGAAAACTCAAGTGACGAAGAATTCGATGAGTCAATCGTTCAAGCGGTTGACTACATCCGAAGATAAGTAACTACTTATAGGATTATATTATATGATAATAGGTACGTCGTGATTGCTTGCAATCAAAGATGTGCCTATTATCATATATGTAGACTGCGAAGAAGCAGGATACGATGGAACATCATTTGTTCCTTTGAAGCGATTGAGAGGAGATATATTATGGCTGTTATAAAACCATTTGCCTCATTTAGACCCAATGAGGAAGTAGTAAGTGAAGTTGCAGCACTTCCATATGATGTATATAAAAGACCGGAGGCAAAGGAGTATGTATCGCATAATCCGAAGAGCTTTCTTAGAATAGACAGACCTGAGACTCAGTTTCCTGATGATCAGGATATGTACGCTAAGGAAGTATATGAAAAAGCAGCCCAGATGCTTAGCGAAGATATAGCCGACGGCGTATATATACATGACGAGAAACCATTTTATTATATATATGAGCTTATAATGGATGGTAGAAGCCAGACAGGAATAGTTGCTGTGGCATCTGTTGATGACTATGTAAATGGCATTATAAAGAAGCATGAGAATACTCTTGAAGCTAAGGAGCAGGACAGAATAAATCACATAAGCACATTAAATGCACAGACAGGTCCTATTTTCCTTGCATATAGAGATAGAGAGAAGATAAACCAGATAGTAGAAAAAGTAAAGAAGACTGATAAAACCTATGGTTTTACTGCAGATGATGGGATAACACATAATGTCTGGATAATAAGTGAGGCTGCTGATATAGAAGTGATTCAGTCTGAATTCGCTGATGAAAACAGGATTTATATAGCAGATGGACATCATAGAGCTGCATCAGCCGTAAAGGTTGGACTTAAGAAAAGAGAGGAAAATCCGGGTTACACAGGCGAAGAGGATTTCAATTTCTTTATGTCAGTTCTTTTCCCTGAAAGTGAGCTGAAGATACTTCCATATAACAGAGTTGTTAAGGATACAGCAGGGCTTTCAACAGAGGAGTTTATTGCTAAGGTTTCTGAGGTCTGCGAAGTAACTGAGGTTAGTTCTGCATATCAGCCTGAAACAAAGGGAGTATTTGGTCTATTCATAGATGGTAAGTGGTATAAGCTTTCTATCAAGGATGAGCTTAAATCAGATGATCCTGTTGAGGGGCTTGATGTTTCACTACTCCAGAATCACATCCTTACTCCAATTCTTGGAATCGAAGATCCGAGAACGGATAAGAGGATTGACTTTGTTGGCGGAATCAGAGGTCTCGCAGAGCTGGAGCGTAGATCAAATGCAGATATGAAGCTTGCGTTTTCTATGTACCCGACATCAATCAGTGAGCTTTTTGATGTGGCTGATGCAGGACGCCTTATGCCTCCTAAGTCTACATGGTTTGAGCCAAAGCTGAGAAGTGGTATATTTATTCATGAAATCTAGTTTACATAATTCAGAGTCGGGGTGAGTTTTCACCTTGGCTCTTTTTTTTCTTTTTTGTGATCAATGTTTTTTATTACTGCTTGCACGATTATACCTTTTTGAGTATACTATAAATTAGGTTTTTGTTGGATTTTAAAGGAACGAGGATAGTTTTATGACTAGAAGAAAAGCAGTATTTGCAATTAACTGGATGGAAGTTGAGGCTTTGACGAAAGCAAAGCATGATAATCCTCACCATATACTTGGAATACATGAGTGTATTGATGATGTTTTTGTAAATGTTTATCTTCCTGATGCGAAGGTAGTTAAAATAACGGATATTACTGAAGGCAAGACATATTCTCTCACATCTGAGAGATATGACGGTTTCTTTTCTATACGACTTAAGAATAAGTCTGAATTCGAATACAGGGTTAAGGCGAAGTTCCTCGATGGACATGAGGAATCATTTATCGACCCTTATACATTTGATCCTGTTATCGATCCTATCGATATCAGCGAGTTTAACGAAGGACTCCATTATTCTATATATGAGAAGCTCGGTTCACATCCGATGGAGGTGGATGGTGTTCTTGGTACGTTGTTTGCGGTATGGGCACCAAATGCAGAGCGTGTTTCTGTAGTTGGTAACTTCAATAACTGGGATGGACGCCGCTATCAGATGAGAAAGCTGGACTATTCCGGTATATTTGAGCTCTTTATCCCGGGTGATTTTGAGGATGAGATTTACAAGTATGAGATACTTGCAAAATCCGGTAAGGTCTTTATGAAGAGCGATCCATATGCATTTATGTCAGAGGTCAGACCTGCAAATGCATCAAGAGTTACGAAGCTTGATTACAAGTGGAAGGATAATGCCTGGATGGCGGCCAGAGATAAGAAGAGTCTGGTTAGTTCGCCTATGAATATATATGAGGTTCATCTTGGTTCATGGAAACGTCCGGATGATGGAAGAGAGTTCCTGAATTATAAGGAAATAGCAAGAGCACTTGCCAAGTATATGAAGGATATGGGTTATACTCATGTAGAGCTCATGCCTGTTATGGAGCATCCTTATGATCCGTCATGGGGATATCAGGTGACAGGCTATTATGCACCTACTTCCAGATATGGAAAGCCGACTGACTTTATGTATTTTGTTGACTACATGCATGAGCAGGGCTTGGGAGTTATTATTGACTGGGTGCCTGCACATTTCCCTAAGGATGAGCATGGACTCGGCAGATTTGACGGTACACCTCTTTATGAAAATGCAGATCCTCTCAGAGGAGAGCATCCACATTGGGGTACATATATATTTGATTACGGACGTAACGAGGTTCGTAACTTCCTTATTGCCAACGCTCTTTACTGGGCTGATAAGTACCATGTCGATGGAATTAGAATGGATGCAGTTGCATCGATGCTTTACCTTGATTATGGCAGACAAGGCGGTGAATGGAGAGCCAACAAATTTGGTGGAAATGAGAATCTTGAGGCGGTTGAGTTTATAAAAGAGCTTAACACCAAGATGAAAGAGAAGTTCCCTCAGGTAATGATGATCGCAGAGGAGTCTACTGCATGGCCGATGATCACACATTCAATTGAAGAGGGTGGACTTGGATTTGACTTTAAGTGGAACATGGGCTGGATGAATGATTTCCTTAAGTACATCAGCCTCGATCCTCTTTACAGAAAGTATCACCATAATGAGCTTACGTTCAGTATGGTTTATGCATATAGTGAAAACTTTATCCTTGTGCTTTCACATGATGAAGTTGTTCATGAGAAATGTTCTATGATCGAGAAGATGCCTGGCGGATATGAGGATAAGTTCTCGAACTTAAGAACAGCTTATGGATATATGGCTACGCATCCTGGTAAGAAGCTTCTGTTCATGGGACAGGAATTTGCTCAGATGAAGGAGTTCAGCGAATCATCAGAGCTTGACTGGTCACTTTTTGAATTTGATGCTCATAACTGTATCAGGGATTATGTAAGAGAATTAAATAAGCTATATAAGAGTGAGCCGGCTCTTTATGAAAAGGATGCTGATCCGGATGGCTTTGCCTGGATCAATCCGAATGATGCTAATCGTTCACTTCTTTCCTTTGAAAGAAGAGGTAATAAGGAAGAGGATACACTTGTTATCATCTGTAACTTTACTCCTGTGGATCAGAAGAATTATAAGCTCGCTGTTCCTAGTGCAGGAAAGTGGAAGGAGATATTCTCAAGTGACCTTCCGAAGTTCGGTGGCGAAGGACATAATAACAAAGTAGTGAAGGAGTCTAAGGCCGGAAAGGTTGATGACAGAGAAAATTATATATCTGTTACAGTGCCAGCACTTTCGATTTCCGTATTCAAGAAGAAGGGTGAGAAGGCAATCGAGAAGAAGACTAGTGCTGCGATTGAGAAGAAGTCTGTAAAGGCGATTGAAAAGAAGACAGATACGAAAGCAATCGAAAAGAAGACAGATACGAAAGCAATCGAAAAGAAGGCAGATCCGATAGCGATTGAGAAGAAAGCAGACCCGATAGCAATTGAGAAGAAAGCGGATCCAATAGCTATTGAAAAGAAAGCGGATGCAAAAACAACAAAAAAGAAACCGGCTGGAAAGAGAACAACCAGAAAGAAACCGGCCGGAAAGAAACCTGATGAAAAAAAGGTTGAGAAATAAATAGAATAAGAAGCTACAGGGGGACGGTTTTTTTGCCGTCCCTCTTGACAAGTTTGCTACAATAATATTTAGGTGATTTAAAAATAATTCGTTCAAAGAGGAGGAAAAAGAGATGACGAAAATAGATATAATTTCAGGCTTTCTCGGAGCCGGAAAAACAACACTTATCAAGAAGCTGATCAGTGAAGCATTTAAGGATGAACAGCTTGTTCTTATTGAAAATGAGTTTGGTGAGATAGGTATCGACGGAGGCTTTCTGAAGGAGGCCGGAGTAAACATCACTGAGATGAATTCAGGTTGTATATGCTGCTCACTTGTCGGAGATTTTGGTGAGGCTCTTAAGCAGGTTGTAAATGATTATCATCCTGACAGAGTTATCATTGAGCCTTCAGGTGTAGGTAAGCTTTCTGATGTAATCAAGGCTGTTCAGAATGCATCAGAGCATGTAGAGATAGAACTTAACAGTGCAACAACAGTAGTTGATGTAACAAAAGCAAAGATGTATATAAAGAACTTTGGTGAGTTCTTTATCAATCAGATAGAGGCTTGTGGAACAGTTGTGCTGAGCCGTTCCCAGAATGCTACAGAAGAGAAGATAGTAAAAGCTGTAGATATGATCAAGGAGCATAATGCTGATGCCAGAATCATCACAACTCCTTGGGATGATATAACAGGTGAGATAATTCTTGATGCTATGGAACATTCTTCATCCATAGAGGATATAATGAAGAACTTTAAGCTTACTCACGAAGACGAGGAAGAGCATGAGCATCACCATCATCACCACGACCACGATCATGATGAGCATCATCACCACGATCATGACGAGGATCATGAGTGCGGCCATCACCACGATCACGACGAGGATCATGAATGCTGTCACCATCACGACCATGATGAGCATGATCATCATGACCATGATCACCATCATGAGCATCACTATGACGAGAACGGTGTCTGCAGCTGTGGTCATCATCATCACCATCATGATGCTGATGAGATATTTACAAGCTGGGGTAAAGAAACAGCTCACAAGTACAGTGCTGACGAGCTGAAGGCTATCCTTGATAAGCTTGCAGTAGAAGAAGATAACGAATATGGAATTATCCTCAGAGCTAAGGGTATCGTACCTGACAAGGACGGTAAATGGCAGGAATTCGATCTTGTACCTGGTGAGTATGAGATAAGAGAAGGTTCCCCTGATTACACAGGAAAGCTCTGCGTTATCGGAAGCGAGCTTAAAGAGGACAAGATAGCAGAACTGTTTAATCTGTAAGAAAGGAAACAGATATGTTTAATAAAGAACCAAAGGAAATCCCGGTTTATGTATTTATGGGATTCCTCGGAAGCGGAAAGACTACATTTGCAGTTGATACTCTGGTCAGACAGGGTTTTACCGAGAGTAAGCCAACACTCCTTCTTATGTGTGAGGATGGAGAGGAAGAGTATGATATAAAGGATCTTGAGGATGAAAATATTCACCTAGAAGAGATTGATGAAAGTACTTTTACTTCAGAGAGACTGCTCGAGCTTGGTAAGAAGTATAATCCTGAAAATGTAATCATCGAATATAATGGTATGTGGGAACTCGATAAGCTCTTCCAGTTAAGAGTTCCAAAGGGCTGGACAGTTGTTCAGGTTATCTCATTTGTTGATGCTACAACCTTCGATGTCTATGTTAATAACATGAAGAAGATAATGATGGATCAGCT
>DGHK01000047.1:0-2647 GCA_002392655.1 Lachnospiraceae bacterium UBA3850
TTTGTCCTCACATTCCAAACAGGAGTATCAAGTGTAAACTCTTTTACCTCCGGGAATAAACTCTCCACTTCCCGCATCATAAAGCTTCCATAGCCTTTGCGGAAATGCTCCGGCGCAACGAATATCCTGCCGACATTCAAAACATTGTTCTCCAGAAAAAGAATAGCTCCGCCAACGATTGATCCATCATCTGTCAGTTTATACAGATGACCCTGTCTTGCCATCTTCATATGAAATGCCATTGACATATATCCGGGTGGCCCGCTCGGTGATGCGGCTCCCACCAAGATATCACTGTCAAACGCTCGCTTTGATATTCCGTTTAAAGTCAGCACATCAGAAGTCCCTGCCTTTAACAGCTTTAAACTCATAGGCCATTCATTCTTCGTAACCACGATTAACTAATCTCCAATCACAATTTTATCCCAAGTTTCAGGATACAAGAAGTAGTTCAACAGTTCATTTACTCCGTTTTTATCCATATCGCCGGTCTGACTCCCATTCCGGAATTATTAACAGTTTTCCCATCCGTATTTATATTTCCCTTTGCGTCAACGTACATAGCTTTCAGTTCGCCGGATCCCATATCCGTTAACCACCATGGTGCCCTTTTATCGCTGTCGCCTATTCCCTGGGCTTGGACAGTCTTAGTGGCAGTTGCTATTCTATCTTCCGAGGAAGGCATATACTTTTCCACATCTGCCTTAGATAAAACAAAAACAAGCTCCGTTTTAACCCTTATATCCTCGTAATCATAATCACCGGTTTTATTGATAAAGTAGGAAAATGCATTCTTATCGGTTATGTTCCAGTCAGGGTTATCTTCACTCTTTTTTCCGCAAAGCATTTTTCTCTCTTCTTTCGAAAATGCAGAAGAATAAAAATCATGATTAAGCATACGGCACAGTTTAGAATCTTTCCAAGGAGTGTCATTATGGTATTCATGATACGAGTAGTCATACAAAACTTTCTCCGAAACCAGAAGCATATGCCCATCCTGCACATCATAAACTTTCCAGGATATCGGCTCTTCTTTATCCAGACTATAGTCCTGTATAATTCTTCCAAACTCTACTGTATCACCAACTTTCGCCGATTCCAAAAAAGATTTCTCTTCACTGACTAGAGCGGTATTATTATAGATATTTTTGTAAACTACAACACCTTCGAAGAACAGCATCGCGGCAAATGCTACCACATATACATACTTAAATCCCTGGATTATGTCCCATATCCTGTAAGCCTTTTCTCTAGCTTCGAAGGTGGTTTCGTCATTAAATCTCGGTTTCTTAAACGACAGGAAATAATCCGAATAAGTATTATAAAAATTCAGGATAAAATTATCAGCAAGAGACAGGAGCCATGCACAGACAATCGACGCCGCGTAAGTTAGTATCATATATTCGGCATCCGGCACATCTCCATCCACACCTCTAAATAACATCCATCTGAAAACATCATGAATCAGATACACCTCTAAGCTAATCCCACCCAAGAACTTAAGCGCTTTATTCTTAAAACGCACCTTCATATTGAGAAGAAGTATTACCAGCATAAATAGCACACAAAGAATTATCTGCGTCACAAGCGAGAGAGCTTTTTCGAGATATCCCGGATGATATTTCCACTCCTGATAATAACCAAAAGTGCCAATTACATTTTCCTCCAGTATGAACCATCCGACTAACAAAACGATGGATAATGGTAGAAGAATAGGAAAAAACCTTCTCATAAAGCCTTTAATCTTCTCCTCAAATCTGGCAAAGTACATTCCCATCATAAAGATCAGAGTTGTATTGTACCACCATTCTCCCATAAACCAGTGGCCATTGATGCTTGTATTATCATGCCCAAGCAACAAGCACATAATAACAAAGATAAATGTAAAAATCAGTAGCTTTGCAAATGCTCTCGATTCAATCTTGTTTTTTTAAAGCACAAATAGAATACGACATAAAGGATTATCAGTTCTACAATGAACCATGCATTCGTGTTTATCAGGGTAAAGCCGAAAATAGATGTGAATATGTGACGTACCTCACTAATCCTGTCAACGGAAAGAGTCACGATATAGATGATATTTGTAAAAAGAAAAGGAAGAATTATTCGAGGGAGTCTCTTAGCAAGAAAGCCCTCCAAATAATTCTCTTTTGTTTTGTAACTCTTATATAGTCCAAAGCCCGAAAAGAAGAAAAAGATCGAAGTAAATAGAATGCCGAATGAATTCCATACGGTAATAGGGCCTTTTTTTATTTCACCATATCTGGTGATACTTTGAACCATGTGATGAAGAATTATCATCAATGCAGCAACAGCCTTGAGAGCATTTGACTGAGTCATACTCCAGGCCTCATCATTGTATTCGCCCTTCTTCCTTATACTACATCCTGCAAATAGAACTATAACTATTGTCAAAGGATATGATAATAATAAATAATTGGACATAATGCTTGTTTCCCCACTATTTCATGTATACCTTACAAAAATGCCGCATATGCTTTTCGATGTATTCCATGCATTCTTCCTCATATTGCGGCTGCCTGTCCGACCTTGCAATCTGCAGAACAGCAGGCGCGGTAAGTTCTACCGCAAGCAACTCCGGATCATCATTTTTGATGATACCCTCATCCATCATACCTTTGATGAT
>DGHK01000047.1:2765-11985 GCA_002392655.1 Lachnospiraceae bacterium UBA3850
CTGTTCCTGGACAAGAAGCATCCTTGTCTTTCGGATTACAGGATCCTTTATTGTGAATGAAATCCTTTTCATAGTTACTTTAATAAACTCTTCTTGAGTCTTTGGCACTTTCCCAATATTATTTTCAGATCCAAACATTTCCTCATAACGCGCTTCAGCAGAGTCAATCAGTGCATTCAGTATATCCTCTTTTCCCTTGTAGTGCTTGTATAACGATGGAGCTTTGATTCCGACAATACCCGCAATCTGTTCCACACTTGTTCCATCGTATCCGTTCTCTGCAAATAAACTTAATGCCGCATCCAGTATCTTCTCTTTAGTAGACATGAGCTCCTCCAATCAGCTAATAAATATTAGCCTCATTATAGCTAACATTCATTAGCCGGTCAAGTATTTTTCCTAGCTATCACGAAAATAATCCTGCGAACATCAGGATTTTTCCAAATGCTCACAGGCTCAATAACGATTCGTTATTCAGTTAAACTCTCTTCACAAAATCAAGGCTCAGCCAGCCTATTCCAGATTTGAGTCTTCCCCATCCGGCTGAAGATCCATTCCCGGACTTCACTTCCACAATGGTATAAACACCGGGCAGACAGAACTGAACACTCTTGTATTCAACTCCAGGCCCCTTCCTCCGTTATTGCAAAATAAAACAAAAAACATCCCATATCTGGAATGCTTTTCTAACAAAAACGCTGAGCCGGACAGCTTGCATCTGCCTTACATCCTCATGCGGTAATCAACGATTTACTTTGCTATTTATATAGTAACAAAAGTCTTTACCTTTGTCAAATATAACAAATCTATGTTGGTAGATTCAGCGCAATATCATGAGATTCGGAAAAATCAAATATGTCTCCATTACATAGCATTGGAATCCACATATTCACATTTTCTCGACTTTCCATATTCTTCTTCTCAATATTTCTATAAAATGAGTTTGCCACAAAATATCTATTATTACTTATATTGGTTTTCGTAATACTTCCAGACTCATCAACATAAACATATATCGTTTTCTGATTATCAATACCATTTTCCATGTATTATAATCCCTTCAGATATTTTTTCTATTTGTACTGAAATACTATATCATAATAAGTCTGTCCAAGCCACCATCAAGCAACAAAAATTCGTTCTTCACTTATAAACCACCCGGACTAAAGGAGTTCAATTGTTCCTGGCGGCTTACTCGTCAGGTCGTACATTACTCTATTTACTCCCTTAACCTCATTAATGATTCTGTTCATAACCTTCTGAAGTATCTCAAATGGGATATCTGTGCAGTCTGCTGTCATGAAGTCTGAAGTATTTACTGCACGGAGCACTACTGCGTAGTCAAAGGTTCTGAAGTCTCCCATTACTCCGACTGAACGCATGTTTGAAAGTGCTGCAAAGTACTGGTTTGGAAGATGCTTGATGCGTCCTGATGCCAGGGCCTTGTCCATCTCCTCACGGAAGATAGCATCTGCATCCTGTACTATATGAACCTTCTCTTCTGTTATCTCATCTATTATTCTGACACCAAGTCCCGGTCCCGGGAATGGCTGACGGAACACCAGATACTCCGGGATTCCGAGCTCAAGTCCTGCTCTACGAACCTCGTCCTTGAAGAGCATTCTAAGTGGCTCTACGATTTCCTTAAAATCAACATAGTCCGGAAGTCCGCCTACATTGTGATGAGACTTAATGGTAGCTGACTTTCCAAGTCCTGATTCTATAACATCCGGATATATAGTTCCCTGCGCAAGGAAGTCAACGGCACCGATTTTCTTAGCCTCTTCCTCAAATACACGGATAAACTCTTCACCTATTATCTTTCTCTTCTCTTCAGGCTCTGTAACTCCGGCAAGCTTACTATAGAAACGATCCTGAGCATTTACTCTTATAAAGTTCAGCTCATAATTTCCATTAGGTCCGAAGATTGCCTCTACCTCATCGCCTTCATTCTTTCTGAGAAGACCGTGATCTACAAATACGCATGTGAGCTGCTTTCCAACAGCCTTTGCAAGAAGCACTGCTGCAACCGAGGAGTCAACTCCACCGGAAAGAGCACAGAGCACACGACCATTTCCTATCTTCTCACGAAGGGCTGCAATAGTAGACTCCACGAAGGAATCCATTTTCCAGTCACCCTTACATTTGCAGACATTATAAACAAAGTTATGTATCAGTTCTTTTCCCTGTTCAGTATGCATTACTTCAGGATGGAACTGTGTAGCATAAAAGCCCTTTTCCTCGCACTCCATAGCTGCCACAGGGCAGTCCTTGGTGTGTGCTGTGATACGGAAGCCTGCAGGAGCCTCTGCTATATAATCAGTATGACTCATCCATGATGATATCTTCTTCTTAATACCCTTAAAGATAAGCGAACCACCTCTGGCATCTGAGTTCTCCGATGCCCCATCTACATAGGTTTCAGTCCTTCCATACTCACTTACCGGAGCTGTTGCAACCTTACCATCTAAAAGATATGCCATCAGCTGTGCACCGTAGCAGATACCCAGAACAGGTATTCCCAGGTCAAATATCTCCTTTGTATAATGCGGTGATGTCTCAAGGAATACACTATTAGGTCCACCTGTAAAAATGATTCCCTTCGGATTCATCTTCTTTATCTCATCCAGCGGTATCGTATATGGATGAACCTCTGCATAAACGTTACACTCTCTTACACGTCTTGCAATCAGCTGATTGTACTGTCCTCCAAAATCAAGGACGATTATTAATTCTTTTTCCATTCTATGTATTACTACCTCTTGTATGACTATTCAGTAAGCTCTTCCAATGCCGACTGCTCTTGAGTATCATCTACCTTGGAAGCATCTGTCTCAGAGGAAAGCGGCTCATATTCTACTACCTTGTCGGGCTCTATTCCAACCTTGTGGATATCTGTACCACTCGGAATAAAGTACTTTGCAATAGTTATCTTTATAGCACTTCCGTCATCAAGCGGAATAACCTGCTGCACTATTCCTTTACCGTAGGTTTTTGTTCCGATTATTGTAGCTTTCTTATAGTCCTTCATTATACCTGTAAATATCTCAGATGCACTTGCAGTATTACCATTTACAAGAACAACCATAGGAAGATCCACAGAATGTCCATCCTGACAGACTATCTCATCATCAACCTTTCCGTTTTTATCCTTTGTCTGAAGCAGAAGTCCGTTTTTTTCTGCTCCATCTGCAAGAAGATCATCTTCAACCAGATAATCAGCCATCGTGGTAGCTGCTTTAACAAAGCCACCGGGATTACTCCTCATATCGATTACCAGCGATTCAACTCCCTGACTCTGAAGATCATCTACAGCTGCCATAAAATCCTCAGCTGTAGTATTGATAAACTGGGAAACATATATATATCCTATATTCGCTTCCTCAATCTTGCTATACTCTACAGTATCCACCTTGATATCATCTCTTACGATATCAAACTCGTGATACTTCTTATCAGAATCACGATATATCTTGAGATGTACCGTTGAACCCTTTGGTCCTCTGATTATACTTACTACAGAATCAAGATCCATATCAGTTGTGAGCTCTGTTTCATCAACCTGTACGATCTTATCTTCTGCCAGAACTCCAGCCTTCTCAGCCGGATTACCCTTCATAGGTTTAACTACGACTACTACTCCGGTCTCAACATCCTGTTGAAGAGTTGCACCGATTCCACTGAAGGAACCCGAATCATCCTCTTTCATTCTGTCATATTCTTCTTTAGTATAATAACAGGAATAAGGATCATCCAGACCTTCCATAATTCCATCAAAATAGCTTTCTTCCTGTTTTTCTCCATCCTCATCGAAATAGAAATACTTGTCTATATAATCCTCTATCTTCTTTGTTTTGTCCTGAACATCCTTTGAATCTCTGTCAAATTCAACGGTTTCCTTTTCTTCAGAATCCTCACTTTTTTCAGTTGTAGAATCAGTTACAGCCTCAGTCTTCTCCTCGCTACTACTCTCCGGAGCTCTTCTGCCACATCCCGATACCATACCAAAAGCAAGTGACATAGCAAGTATAACTCTCAGTTTCTTTTTCATCATTATTCTCCCTCTGTGTTAGCCACCGTAGATTGATCATCAATCTGTCTGAAATATTTAAGCGGGTTCACATATTCACCGTTTTCTCTTACAGCGAAATGTAAATGGGGTCCCGTCGAAACACCGGTATTACCAGAATAGCATATTACCTGACCTGCGGTTACCTTGTCTCCCACTGAACAGGCATAAGAAGACAAGTGGAAATAACATGATGATATTCCACTACCATGATCCACTATAACTGCATTTCCTGCGCTACCCAGATAACCTGTATATATTACTTCACCTGCAGCTACAGCAACAACCTCACTTCCCATAGCACAGTCTATATCTATACCTCTATGATAGGATGTTGCTCCTGCCGTTGGTGCAATTCTCGGTCCATAATAAGAAACAATAGTGTGACCTGAAGGCATAGGCCAAGTAAACTCTTCTCCTGTATAAACCAGTCCGGCCGATCCATTTGGATTACCTGCGCTGAACTGAACTGAATAACTCGCCTCTATCTGAGCTATATACTCATTCTGCTGTTTCTCCAGCTCATCTACCATTGCCTGAAGCTCATCTATGTTATTCTGATAAGAGTTGACCTGTCTCTCCTTTGCATCACTTATCATCTTGAGCGCATCCTGCTCCTCCTGATAAGCATCCTGAAGTACCAGCTGGTCAGCTGCCAGGGATGATATAACAAGAGACTTGTTAGCTATCATCTGTCTCTTATCTATATATTCCTGAAGTATCCTCTCATCATATGCATCTATCGCATTGATGTACTCAGTTCTGTTTACCAGCTCAGAATAATCAGTCGCATCAAAAAGCGCATCGAGATATGTATAAGTACCATTTTCATACTCATCCTTTATATGCGACTTAACCAGCTCATACTGTGCGTCCTGAGCAATCTGAGCCTGTTCAAGTTCTGCACCAAGCTGTATCTGCATATCAGTAGCCTGATTAACACTATCCCTCAGTACGTCTATTTTGTCCTGATATTCAATTATCAAATCATCCAGTTCATTCAGAGTCGCTATAAAGTTATTCTGACTGTCCAGCAGCGTATTCAGCTTTGCCTGCAGATCGTTCCTCTCAGTCGTGATGTCACTGTACTTTGCAGAAAGAGCAGCAATTTCTTCAGGAGACAAAGCAGGAGATGCAGACTCCGCCACAGGCAGATTCGGATTAGTCGTTCCATTATTAATATCCGGAATCTGTGCGTCGTCATCCGCATCTGTAGGAGTCGATTTTCCCGATTCTATGCCCTGTGTTACAGACGGCTCATCTGCATTTACTACAGATAAGCCGGTTTTCTCCTGAGGGACATTAAATGTCAGATACATAATAAACATTACACCGACAGTTAAAATGAAATAACTGATAGTTGATTTTCTATCCATTCTTATTCCCTTAACCTCAGATTATATCTTCAAATGTTTTCTTGTTGTAATAACACTTCCGAAGAAGCCTATTCCTATACCTATCGCAAGAGTTATAGGTGCGAGCACCTTGAACATCTGCATAGGCTCCATAAATTCAAACAGATTATTAAGTATCGTAAACCTTCCGGCGATATAATTGATCACTATATCGTAGAGATAGTATAAAAGAACCAATGGAACTATAGATCCCAGCAGTCCTATGATCAGACCCTCGATGATAAATGGTGCTCTTACAAATGCATTGGTTGCACCAATCAGCTTCATGATCTTAATCTCTTCCTTACGAACTGTAATTCCTATCGTTATCGTATTGTTGATAAGGAACATTGATACCAGGAGAAGTATAATGATGATACCAAAGGACGCATATCCAACAAATGCATTAATAGCGGATATACTGTCTGCCGTAACAGCAGAACTCTTAACCTTTCTTACACCCTCAATACTCTCAAGGAACTGAACAAAATCGGCCTGTGCAGCCGCATCATTCAGCGTTATCTTGTATGATGCAGATCCTGCAAGAGGATTATCCTCTCCGAATGCCGCTCTTGCAGCTTCAGGATCATCATATGTCTGTTCAGAAAACTCCTGCCATGCCTGATCGGCAGATATGAAGTCAATTGTGTTTATCTCTTTTCTGGTCTTGATCTGCTCTCCGATAAGCTGCATACCCTCTTCGGATATGTCCTCATTGAAGAAAACAGAAATAGAGATGGTATTCTCTATCTTATGAATAGCAGCTCTGAAGTTTACAAGGACTATATAAAATAATCCGAAAATAAACAGACAGGCTATTATCGTACCTATAGAGGCGAGTGAGAAAAGCAGATTTCGTCTGATGTTTTTAACACCCTGTTTAACGCTGTAACCAACCGAACTAATCCTCATCGATATAACCTCCCTTCTGGACATCACTTACCACAACGCCCTTCTTCAAGGTTATAACCCTCTTTTTCATAACATTAACTATTTCCTTATTATGTGTAACTACAACAACTGTAGTTCCCTTCTGATTTATCTCATCCAGAAGATTCATGATATCCCATGAGTTCTTTGGATCCAGATTTCCCGTAGGCTCATCCGCAAGAATGATCTCCGGCTTATTTACAAGTGCTCTGGCAAGAGCAACTCTCTGCTGCTCACCACCCGAAAGCTGTCTCGGATAAGACTTAAACTTTTCCTCCAGTCCAACCAGTGCAAGCACTGCAGGAACCTGTCTTCTTATATACTTTGCCGGAGTCTCAATAACTCTCTGAGCAAAAGCTACATTTTCGTATACAGTACGGTCCTTGAGAAGTCTGAAGTTCTGGAAAACAACTCCTATCTTACGTCTGACCTTGTGTATCTTATTCTTCTTCAGTCTCTCGTAATTAACTCCTGCTATCTCAATCTTACCCTTTGTAGGAACCAGTTCACGAAGAAGAAGCTCGATAAATGTAGTTTTTCCTGAGCCGGACGAACCAACTACGAAAACAAACTCACCCTTTTCGATCTCGATGTTTACATCCTTTAGGGCAACAGTTCCCGTAGGATACTTCATCGTGACGTTTTCCATTTTCAGCATCACATTTTTATTATCTTCCATTAACTTTCCCGGGACTCCTTAAAAATCTAAACTTTCCATATACTTCATGTACTTTACAACCATAAGTGCAATCTTAAATGTAATCGCGTCCTCAAATACTCTGAGGTCAAGTCCTGTGGACTTCTCAATCTTGTCGAGACGGTACACAAGAGTATTTCTATGGATATATAATTGACGGGATGTCTCGGAAACGTTCAGACTGTTCTCAAAGAACTTATTAATAGTTGTGAGAGTTTCCTCATCGAACTCATCCGGTGACTTTCCGTCAAATATCTCTTTGATAAACATACGGCAGAGAGGAATAGGAAGCTGATAAATAAGTCTTCCGATTCCGAGGTTGCTGTATGCGATGATATTCTTATCACTATAGAATATCTTGCCTACATCCAGAGCCATCTTGGCTTCCTTGTAGGAACGTGAAACCTCTTTTATTTCATTTACTATAGTTCCATATGCCACATGCACTGAGATCATTGCCTCTGTGTTCAGCATATCAACTATGATATTTGCAGTCTTGCCCAAATCCTCATATGTATCTGTAGGCTTAACCTCTTTTACAAGTATGATATTTTTCTCATCGACAGCTGTGATGAAATCTCTGGTCTTGATTGAGAATATATTTCTCACTGTCTCAAGTGCATTATTATCCTTCTCAGATTTTGTTTCGATAATAAATACACATCGCTTCACATCAGTATCAATGTGCAGCTTCTTTGCTCTATTATAAATATCTACAAGGAGCAGATTATCCAGAAGAAGATTCTTTATGAAATTATCCTTATCAGATCTCTCCTTATAAGCCACAAGCAGACTATGTATCTGGAATGCTGCCATCTTGCCGACCATATATGTACTGTCAGCCTCACCCTTTGCCAGAAGTATATACTCAGTCTGCTTATCATCCGTCACCTTGAAAAACTGATATCCGAGAAGTGACTGACTTTCTGCCTGTGACTCAGCAAATGCTATTACAGCATCTTCATAGTCAAGAGGACCATCCTCTGCAGTCTTGGCAAGAAGTCTTCCCTCTACATCCATAACTATCAGGTCTACCTTCGTTATAGTCTTAATGCCTTCGAGCGTCTCCTGTAAAATCTGATTTGATATCATACCTGTCTCCTATTCTACTACCCCTATATATACTTATTATCATAGCAAACTCAAGAAACCTGCTTGAGTCCATACATAGCTATTTTATAACTAGAGCATAAAAAAAGCAAGTTTTGTCCATTAGAAACGAACCAAAACTCGCTTTTTTTACACTATCATTATAACAAAACTAGTTTACGATTATCTCCTCTGATTCCTTATCAAAGATGTGAATCTTTGAAAGATCAAATGCAAACTGTACTGTATCACCAGGTCTAGCAGTTGTACGAGCATTAACTCTTGCTGTAATATCAAACTGGTCGATTGTGAAATACAGATAAACTTCAGCACCGAGCATTTCGTAGATATTGATACGAGCATCAATAACTGACTCAGGTGATGACTCGATGAACAGCTGCTCATCATGTATATCCTCAGGACGGATACCAAGAACAACATCCTTGTCAATGAATCCACCTGCGATAAGCTTGTTAGCCTTAGCCTCAGGAACCTTGATTGAGTGTGATCCGAACATAAGAAGTACGTCAGCTCCTGACTTAACAACCTTACAATCGATGAAGTTCATAGGTGGCATACCCATGAATCCGGCAACGAAGAGGTTGCATGGATGATCATAAAGATTCTGAGGTGTATCAACCTGCTGAATGATACCATCCTTCATAACTACGATACGAGTACCAAGTGTCATAGCCTCTGTCTGGTCATGTGTAACGTAGATAATTGTTGTCTGAAGTCTCTGATGAAGCTTAGAGATCTCAACACGCATCTGAACACGAAGCTTAGCATCCAGGTTTGAAAGAGGCTCGTCCATAAGGAATACCTTTGGCTCACGAACGATAGCACGTCCCATAGCAACTCTCTGTCTCTGACCTCCTGAAAGAGCCTTTGGCTTACGATCAAGAAGATGCTCAATCTCAAGAACCTTAGCAGCTTCATGAACCTGCTTGTCGATCTTCTCCTTCGGAACCTTTCTCAGCTTAAGTCCAAATGCCATGTTATCATAAACTGACATATGTGGATACAGAGCGTAGTTCTGGA
>DGHK01000027.1 GCA_002392655.1 Lachnospiraceae bacterium UBA3850
AGCAGCCGGGACAGTTCGGTCAGCCACGACCTAGTCAGTTTGGTCAGCCTGGTATGATGGGAAATGGAATAACTGCATTTCTCAATAAGCTCAAGGCAGAACCTATCAGATGGACGGAGGTATCAGGAATAGTATTCGTATTCCTTTCAGCTATAATTCCGTTATGGATCACTGCGGAGGTTCTAGGATATAAGGAGTCCTTTGGACTTTTTGGAAGTGGCGGAATCTGGCCTCTGATTGGATTTTTGTTTATAGTTCTTTCGGTGGCTCAGGCACTTATACATCTGGATTTGATTCCACAGATTTCACCAATCGTTAATATGTATAAGTCATTACCATTTTCGCAGTTCTATTATCCCGGATTCGTATGTCTTATGTGGCTTTTATATATGATATTCTCAGTAGGAAATATGAGCCACAGTGCATATGGTGGAGTATATTATGGATTTTCATTCTGGCTCTGCATGCTTGGAGCAATACTTCTCCTGCTGGTTCCGGTAATGAAGCTTATCAAAAAAGAAAACTACTATGCTTAATAACTATTAATATGATACAATGGTCTCCGGTATGTCTTCATGCCGGAGATTTTTCTTCGGTAATTTATCGTTCAAGGGAATATGGATATTTTAAAAATATGGTAAGAGGAAAATAATGTCAGCATCATATATAGAACAAAATGATACAATATGTGCCGTGGCTACGGGCATGGGCAGATCAGCCATCGCGATACTGAGGGTTAGCGGACCCGATGCAATAAGTATTGTTGATGGTATCTTTGCAGGCAGGAAAAAAGTTGCTGACATGGAAACCTTTACGGCTGCATATGGCAGAATTGTTGATGAATCTGAAAAAATAATTGATGAAGCTATAGTCCTCGTGATGAAGGGACCGCATACATATACCACAGAGGATACAGTAGAGATAGATCTTCATGGTGGACTACTGGTGGTCAGAAGTGTATTAGAGCTGCTTATCAGAAAGGGCGCCCGTATGGCGGAGCCGGGCGAATTTACCAAGAAAGCATTTCTTGGCGGACGTATAGATATGACTGAGGCAGAGGCTGTGATGGATGTTATAGATTCTCTCAGCAGAAGTGCGCTTGGTGCATCTATGAAACAGCTCAGAGGAGAACTCAGGGATAAGATAGTAGAGCTGCGGGAGAAGCTTCTGTATGAAACAGCATTTATAGAGTCGGCACTTGATGATCCGGAGAATTACAGTCTGGATGGCTACGCGGAAAGGCTGACAGAAACACTTGATTATATTAGCAGGGAGATAGACAACCTGCTTAAAACTGCAGATGAAGGAAGGCTAATCAGAGAAGGAATCCGGACAGTTATAGTAGGAAGACCTAATGTGGGTAAGTCCTCCATGCTGAACCGGCTGCTTGGAGAAGAGCGAGCCATAGTTACAGATATAGCCGGAACCACACGAGATACACTTGAGGAAATGGTGGATATTGGCGGTATCACTCTTCGACTTATTGATACCGCGGGAATAAGAGATACAGACGATACTGTGGAAAGAATTGGTGTGGACAGAGCCAGAGAAGCTTTAAATGATGCAGAGCTTGTCATGTTTCTTGTGGATGCCACGAATGGTATTGATGAGGAGGATATGGAGCTGGCAAGGCAACTGGGTGGAAAGAGAGTGCTTCTTCTGGTAAATAAAATAGACAGCATAGTAAAAATGGATGCGTTAGATGGTAAGACTGTGGCTGATAAGGAGTCTGTTCATCCCGCGGCGGATGGAACATGCAGTCAGAATATGATGGATAATGCGGAAGACCGGACTGATATAAAAGAACCGGGAAAATATAGTAATAATGATGAACTGGTTCATATCGACAGATTGGCTGAATTAAAAAAGATTCTGGAACAGGAAGGGACAGATGGCCTGAGGACGCTTTATACATCTGCAAAAACCGGACAGGGTATAGAGGAACTGTGCAATATAATAAAAGAAATGTTTTTTGATAACAGCCTTGGAAATGAGGAAGATGGAATCATCATAACTCACACCAGACATAAGGAGGCTCTTATCGAAACGAGAAACAGTCTGGGCAGAGTTCGTGAAAGTATAGAGGCTGGAGTTGGTGAGGATTTCTATACCATAGATCTGATGGCAGCCTATGAAACTCTGGGAAGAATCATAGGGGAAACGCTGGAGGACGATCTGGCGGATAAGATATTCAGTGAGTTCTGCATGGGTAAGTAATAAATTTCCGGAACCAGATGCGGGATCATAAGTTTATAGCATATAGTATTAAGATTAGCAGGAATGTAAAATGAACGTAGAAGAATCATATGACATAGTAGTAGTCGGAGCCGGTCATGCGGGATGTGAAGCCGGACTTGCGGCGGCAAGACTGGGATTTGAAACCATAGTATTTACAGTAAGCATGGACAGTGTGGCATTGATGCCGTGTAATCCGAATATAGGTGGAAGCTCCAAAGGTCATCTGGTGCGCGAGATTGATGCGCTGGGTGGAGAGATGGGGAAGAATATCGACAAGACCTATATTCAGTCCAAGATGCTAAATGTATCAAAAGGCCCTGCTGTTCACAGTCTGAGAGCACAGGCGGATAAGGTGGAATATACTAAGCAGATGAGGCTTACACTTCAGAAGCAGGAGCATCTTACACTCAGACAGGCAGAGGTTGCGGAGCTTATTGTAGAACCAGTAACCGGTATTAATACGCCGGTCACAGACGGCAGTATTGAAAAATCCGGCAGCGCATCCTTGGATAATAATGCATCAAAAGCCGGCAGCGTATCCCCGGACAGCGGTATAGCAGAAGGCGAACTCCCAAATACCGGAAGCTATAAAGTAACAGGTGTGAGAACATTTTCCGGTGCTATATATCATGCAAAGGCAGTCATACTTTGCACCGGTGTATATCTTAAGGCTATGTGTATCTATGGAGATACCATAACCTATACCGGTCCAAATGGACTTATGGCAGCAAACCATCTTTCGGATTCTATGAAAGAAGCGGGGATAGCACTTAGGAGATTCAAGACAGGAACTCCGCCAAGACTGGATGGAACCACAGTTGATTACTCGAAGATGAGTGAGCAGAAGGGTGACGAGCGTATCCAGCCATTTTCCTTTACCAATACGGAAAAGGATATAGCCAGAGATCAGATATCATGCTGGCTGACATATACAAATGAAGATACGCATGAGCTTATAAAGGAAAATATAGACAGATCCCCGCTTTTCTCAGGGGTAATCAAGGGAACCGGTCCGAGGTACTGTCCTTCCATAGAGGACAAGGTAATGAAGTTTCCGGATAAGGACCGTCATCAGCTTTTTGTAGAGCCTGAGGGTGAGTTTACCACAGAGATGTATCTGGATGGACTTTCCTCTTCCATGCCTGAAGATGTGCAGTACAGGGTGGTTCATTCTATAAAAGGACTGGAAAATGCAAAAATCGTGAGACCTGCCTATGCAATAGAGTATGACTGCATATCAGCTACCTGCCTCAAGCCTTCGCTGGAGTTCAAGACGGTAGATGGACTTTTTTCTGCCGGGCAGATAAATGGAAGCAGCGGTTATGAGGAAGCAGGTGCCCAGGGTCTTATGGCAGGAATAAATGCTGCCAGACTTCTTCAGGGAAAAGAACCTGTAGTCTTAAAAAGATCAGACGGTTATATAGGTGTGCTTATAGATGATCTGGTAACCAAGGAAACCAAAGAGCCTTACCGTATGATGACCAGCCGGGCAGAGTACAGACTTCTTCTGAGACAGGATAATGCGGATATGCGACTTACAGAGATAGGACATGAGATAGGACTTATCGGTGAAGAAAGATATCTTAGATGTGAACAGAAGAGAGATATTATAAATAGTGAGATAGAGAGACTGAAGGGCGTGATGATAGGTGCGTCAAAGAGCAATCAGGAATTTCTGATGGCGCATAACAGTTCTGAGATACATACCGCGGTTTCTGTAGCGGATCTTATCAGAAGACCGGAGCTTGGTTATGATGAGGTGGCACCGCTTGACACGGGCAGACCTGATATTGCAGAAATGCTGAGAGAGGCTTATTATAATACGTGTGACGGAGAGCACGAGGATACAGATACTATAGAGTACAGAAGACAGGAAATAGTCGAGCAGATTAACATTTCCCTCAAATATGAGGGCTACATCGACAGACAGAAACGTCAGATAGATCACGTATATAAGATGGAAATGAAGAAGATACCTGAAGATATTGATTACAGCCAGGTTAAGAATCTGAGAATCGAAGCCAGGCAGAAGCTTGAGAAGGTAAGACCGGTTTCTATTGGACAGGCCTCCAGAATATCGGGGGTATCACCTTCGGATATTAATATGCTTATGCTGTATTTAAAATACTGATATTCAGGATACGAAATAATAATTAAGAAACCAGATGGAACAACTGGCAGCAGGGAATGTTTATGGACTACATAGTTTTCGATCTTGAATGGAATCAGAGTCCTATAGGACAGGCGGGAGAGCATCCCAGGATGCCATTTGAGATTATAGAGATAGGAGCGGTGAAGCTGAATGATAAGTATGAGATTATTGACGAATTCAGACGTCTCATCCGCCCAAAGCTCTATACAAGATTTCACAAATACATAAAAGAAATACTGAGCTATACCGAAAAGGATCTGAAGGAAAATGGTGTGGATTTCAAGACTGCCTGCAGTGAGTTCCTGCAGTGGTGCAGGGAAGGAAATGAGCAGTATGATTTTTGCACCTGGGGCTGTTCGGATTTGAGTTATCTGCAGAATAACATGGATTTTTACCGTATGGAGAAGCTCTCATTTCCGCTCAAATTCTATGATATACAGCAGATTTATGCTGAGAAATACTCCAAGGATGGAAGCATCTGTAAGCTGGAAAAGGCCATCGAAAGGCTGAAGATAGAAAGAGACCGTCCGTTTCATGCGGCGGTAAATGATGCATATTATACGGCAAGGGTGATGAAGGAGGCAAAGCTTGGAAAGATAGATGACAAGTACACATTTGATCTATATAGACATCCCAGAAAGCATGAGGAGGCTATAGTTGCATTTCACAACGGAATCATAGACCAGATATCTGAGGAATATCCTTCCAGAGTTGAAGCCATGTCAGATATGGATATAAATACAGTGGTATGCCCAAGATGCGGACGAAGGACTACCAGAAGGGTAAAGTGGTTCCAGCTTCCGAGCGGGACAGAGCTTTCAGTAGGAAAATGCTTCCTTCACGGAAATATCATGGCTACTATAAAGCTGAAGCCGGCATCTGACAGTACGGATGCTGTATTTGCGGTAAAGAAAGTCATGCCTATCTCCAAAACAAAGTTCAGGGAGATAAAAAACAAGAAGGCAAACTATGATGAGAAGAAGCGTGAACGTGAAAAACGCTATCGTGAGAATCTTACCGCGCGGGAAAATGTGGTGGCAACAACGGACAGGCTTCGTAAGAATCAGACCAAGAGGAAGGATGCTTCCGGTGGTACGAAGGAAAGCTGACACATCGGCTGCCTCAGGCCGGTGCTATCAGGCAGGGACCGGATACGGGATTTCTAAAAGGTATGTCTTAGCTTATAGCGGTTCTTTTTTGGCAGTTCCCGGTTTTCTGGGATATGTCTTTGGAGTAGGTTTTACCTTTCTGATTATAACAAAACGGCGGTTTATGTCAGAGTCGGCAAGAGTGAAGCTTATAGTTTCCTCCAGTTTACCGCCCAGACGAGAGATGGCATTTTCAGAAAGACGCAGTTCCTCGTCAATATTATCTGATTTGTATGAGATAAAGACACCGCCAACCTTTACATATGGAAGACAGTACTCAGCAAGGATTCTAAGATCCGCTACTGCTCTGGATACAGCTATATCAAAATGGTCGCGAAGCTTTGGGCTGCGACCACCTTCTTCGGCGCGTGCGTGAATGGTTTCTACATTCTTTAGAGAAAGAGCGGCTATGACCTCGTCCAGAAATCTGATTCGCTTATTCAGTGAGTCCAGCATGGTAAGTCTGATATCAGGACGGGCTATCTTAATAGGAAGTGACGGAAATCCGGCACCGGTACCAACATCTATCATGGTTGATTCCGGATTGATGTAATTTGTTGTTAATATTGATAGGCTGTCGGCATAGTGCTTAAGCTGGAATTCTTCCGGTTCGGTTATAGCAGTAAGATTCATGACCTTGTTTTTTTCTATAACCATGTTCATGTAGGTATCAAGCTGGCTAAGCTGATTATCGTTCAGATCAATATTCATTTTATTGCAATAGTATGATATATCTTTCATATTATATCCTTCGTAATTAATTGCCATTATAGTTTTAAAGGCAGAGTAAAAAAATCCTTACAGTTCTGCGGGAAGAAAACTGATACGACTTTTTTGTTTTGTTTCGCTGGTTTATATATTCATTATGCCATGATAAACGACAAAATAATCAAAATCAAGATTCTTTATTTTAAAAGTGTTTGAACTTATTAGAAATTGTGTTATCATAGTTAGACGTCTAAAGCGCAACTAAGGTGCAATCAGAAGCAAATTGCACGTGTGAGAGTAGGAGGGGAATCTTAATGAAGACGATGAAGATTATAGGTTATATTCTGGCCGGAGTGCAGCTCTTTGCTTCTATTGCTGCAATCTATCTTGCCATGTCAACCAAGCTTGTTCCAACCAAGTTCGGAGTGTTAGGAACCATAGCACTGCTGCTTGTATTTGGTGTAGTTGTTCTTTTGGCAAGGATGAGGAAGAAGGGTGCTCGTATAGCTGCAATTATTATAGCTCTCTTTATGATAGTTGTACTTCTTATCGGATGTTACTTCGTATCAGTGGCGAATAAAGCCATGGATGATGTTACCGGTGTAACGGTAGAGGTGGATGAAGTAAATGTTTATGTGGCCAAGGATGATGTCATCAGTTCTATCAACGAAGCAGTGGCAAATGCTTATGTATTCGGAACTGTAACAACAGATGATACAACACATATTAGTGAGACTATAGATAAGATAAACAGTGATCTTGGTACTACGATCACTACCAAAGAGTACGATACTATTTTTGATCTTATTGCTGATTTTGAAGCAGGAAATATTCAGTCTATTATTTCAAGCTCAGGTACTATTCTGGTTCTTGATTCTACAGAAGACTATCTGGATTACTCTGCAAAGCTCAAGAAGATCATGGAAACAACCTACAAGGAAGAGCTTGCAGCAGAGGAAGAGAAGGAAGTCGATCTGGATCATTTCTGTGTATATTTCAGTGGAATTGATACATTTGGTTCTGTTACAGTAAGAAGTAGAAGTGATGTAAATATTATCGGAGTAGTCAATAACAAGACTAAGACAGTTCTGCTTCTTTCAACACCTAGAGATTATTATGTTCCGCTTTCTATAAATGGAAAGAAGGATAAGCTTACTCATACAGGTATCTATGGTATTGACTGTTCCACCAAGACTCTTGAAGACTTCTATGATACAGATATAAGCTACTATGTAAGGGTTAACTTCTCCGGTTTCCAGAGCATTATAGATAAGCTGGGCGGTATCGATGTTGACTCTGAATATGCATTTACTTCAGAAACTCAGGAAGGTACTTATTCATATGTTCAGGGAATGAATCACCTGAATGGAGAAGAGGCGCTTGGTTTTGCAAGAGCTAGATATGCATTTACAGATGGAGACAGACAGCGTGGACGTAATCAGATGCTGGTTATCAAGGCAACCATAGAGAAGCTTGAGTCTTCTGAAATGCTTAAGAACTACGGTGCTATCATGGATGATATGGATGGTTCCTTCCAGACAGATATGAAGAAGGAAGATATCGGTTATCTGGTTCAGAGTACTCTGTCTGGTGGAAACTGGAAGGTTCTTACCTGCAGTGTAAGTGGTAGTGATTCAACTCAGGTATGCTTCTCACTTGGTCAGTCAGCATACGTCATGGAACCATATACAAATGATGTAACATATGCTACAAATCTTATCGATAAGGTTCTGAATGGTGATGAGGTAACACAGGACGAGATCAATCAATATCTTGAGACGAGAACATTAGATGAAACCTCAGGTACAGATACGGGTTCTGATCCTGAGTAGTTACAGATAATTTAAAGAGGGAAAAAGTATTTATTAATTAGGAAAGGAATAAAGATATGGCAGCTAACTTAAAACCTGTATTGGTAGTAATGGCCGCAGGGCTTGGTAGTCGTTTTAAGGGATTGAAGCAGATCCAGTCAGTTGATGACGCAGGACATGTGCTTATGGACTATGCTATATATGATGCTATTGAAGCTGGCTTTGGAGAGATTGTATTTATTATCCGAAAGGAATTTGAAGATAAGTTCAAAGAGGCAATAGGGGATCGTATCAGTAAAAAGATACCTGTAACCTATGTATATCAGTCTCTTGACACTGTTCCTATGGATATTCCGGTTCCTGAAGGAAGAGTAAAGCCCTGGGGAACAACTCATGCTCTTTGGAGTGCGAGAGAAGCTCTCAAGGGAAAGAAGTTCCTTACTATAAATGCTGATGATTTCTATGGCAGAGGTGCTTATGAGGCTGCCTTTAAGTTCCTTACAGAAGCTAAGACTCCGGGAGAGCATGGATGTATATGCTATGATCTTGTAAAAACTCTTAGTCCTACGGGTACTGTTAGTCGCGGTATCTGTCAGGTGGATGATACTAATACGCTTGTTCGTATAGATGAGAGAAAGAATATCAAGCTGGAGGATGGAAGAGGTTACTTTACAGAGGATGGCGGTGCATCCTACCATCTTGTACCGAGTGGAGCTCTTGCTTCTATGAATCTCTGGGCATTCAGTGAAGGCTTTATAGATGATATAGAGGTCACATTTGCTTCAAGATTCGCGGAAGGTGTAAAGACAAAGCCTGACACATTTGAAGAAACTATATCAGATGCTGTTCAGAGTATTCTTACAAGAAACAAAGGAACAGTTAAATGCATACCAACTAATGAGAAGTGGTTTGGTATGACTTATATCGAAGAGCTGGAGGATGTGAAGAACAGACTGAAGCAGCTCAGAGAGGAAGGCGTTTATGTCTCAGAAAAATGGTAAAAATCCTGTACCATTTTATGAAAGAGAACATGCATATAGAAACTGTGGAATAGTGTCGCTGGCTGGCTGTGGTTTAATGGTCCTGGCGGCCTTTTTCTACTGGAAAAATATTATCATAAGAACTATAGAGAAGACATATACCGGTGTCAGTTTTTATTCGGCTGTTGTGGCAGCTCTTAAGGGCGTTTCGGTAAAGGATGCGGATGGAAATGTGGTCAGATCCAATCTCAGATTTGCAAGTGTTTCACCACTTATCCTGCTTATATTATATTTTGCTCTTATTCTGTTAATGGCATATACAGCATATAATGATAATATTTCCAGAAAGCCATTTCTTATGAAGTGGGAAAAAAGAGTGAGACTTGGGATGGCAGCCCTTACTATAATACTGATAATCCTTATGACTCATACAGCTTATTATAAGATCGGATTAGATGCTATGAATGAGCTGAAGACGAGCTGGGATTCTTTTATAGAGATGTGCAATATCAATCATCTTGAGGGGGCTCACCGTATGAGATGCTATATGTGGCCGGGCCCGGGAATACTTTTCTATATTCTGGGCCTGGGCGCGTACATATTTTCTGTTATATATAACTTTATACTTGATACGTTAAATGAAGATGCACTTTAGATTCCATCAAGTTCTTCTTTTGCCATCTTACCATCACGAAGAATAGTTTTCAGCTTATCGAAGTCCTCGTCCTCGAGGGCTTTTTTGTATTCTTCGAGAAATGCAATGATGGTATCCAGCTCAAATATCAGATTATCTTTGTTCTCCATAAATATTTCTGTCCACATATCCTCATTCAGCCAGGCGACACGGGTCATATCCTTGTAGCTTCCGGCAGAGAAACCGTTATGCTCTCTGGCAGTCGGGCTTTTGATATAGGCATTGGATACGATGTGGGCCATTTCGGAGGTAAATGCTATCATCGAGTCGTGCTTTTCAGCGCTGCAGACTGTGATGCTTCCAAAACGGCAGGGAGCCAGAGCGTCCTCTACTCTGTGAAGGATGCTGTATATATCGCTGCATTTTGGATCGGGAACTATTATCATGGAGCTGTCTCTGAACAGCTTTCCGGTGCTGTATTTGTAGCCTGAGAATTTTTTTCCGGCCATAGGATGACCACCTACGAAGGTAAATCCATTTTCAGTCGCAACAGGGAAGCATTCCCTGCAGATGCGTCTCTTCAGACCGCCGGTGTCTATAACAAGAGCGCCCTTCTTGATAAGCGGTGCGTGTTCAGTAATAAAGTCTATAATTGCCTGATTATATAGAGCAACGATCAGCAGATCGCATTCGCCGATATTGTCCTTTGTAAGAATGTCGTCCAGTGTGCCTTCAAGCTTTGCAAAGGAAGTGATGGAATCGGAAATGTCATAGCCGAGAATCTTTGCATCTGATTTGTCGTGAAATGCTTTTGCGTAGGAGCCGCCGATAAGCCCCAGTCCGACTATTCCCACGGTTTTTATTCCGGAACGACTGAAATCTCCGGGCGCCTTGGTACGGATTGCTTCTTCACTATCGGGTTTGGATATTCTCGTTACAGACTCGACTATATCCAGAGCTTCAACAAGCTCAGGATCTATTCCGGAGGTGTCGCCGACAAGACCGATAATGGTCTGATAATCTCCGCGCGAAAGGTCGCATTTTACGCCCTGTGCCCGGAACCATTCAGTGAGCTCATATATCTCATCTTCAGTTGCTTCTGGTTTAATAATTGCTATCATGTTACTACCTCAATTTTGTATATATAGCATCGCATATCGAATCTCGTTTATGCCTATATATAGGACCGAGCCTCGCGCGGTGCGGACTTAAGTGTGATTTCTGAGTCAACCATGAATGGTAATCAGATAATACGTGAATCATGATAATACCGTTTTGACAGTTTGTAAAGGTATGGGTTTTATGATATAGTGGGTTCAATTTGGAGAATGAAAGGGTTAAATATGGTTGTATTCATAGGATTGGTAAAAATAGTTCTGGGGTTTGTGCTGCTTATAAAGGGAGCTGACTTTTTTGTAGATGGTGCATCTGCCATTGCGAAGAAGCTTGGAGTGCCTGAGCTGGTCATAGGTCTTACTATAGTAGCCTTTGGCACCAGTGCTCCGGAGGCTGCGGTAAGTCTGAGTGCAGCGCTCAGAGGGAATAATGGTATTTCTATCGGAAATGTTATAGGAAGTAATATCATGAATGTGCTTCTGATTCTTGGTCTTACTGCATTAATTACGACGCTTAAAGTAAAAAAGGCAACAGTCAGGGTTGATATTCCTGTAATGCTGGGGGCAACTATCATTATGGTATTCTGGGGGATAATAGGTGGAACATTTACCAGACTGACAGGAATCATATTTCTGCTTATACTGATGGCTTACCTTATATATCTTTTCTGGTATTCAAAGCATGGCGAAGAGGACGATGGTGAAGGCGACGAGATAAAGGATCTGAAGCTATGGCTGATACCTGTATTTCTGCTGGGAGGACTGGCAGCAATTATATTTGGAAGTAATATAACAGTAGATGGAGCGACTGAGATAGCCAGGTTTTTTGGTGTGTCTGACAGACTGATAGGTCTTACCATAGTTGCGCTTGGAACCTCTCTTCCTGAACTCATGACTTCGGTTACGGCGGCGAGAAAAGGCAGCGCTGATATTGCCATAGGTAATATCGTAGGAAGTAATCTGTTCAATATCCTCTTTATTCTGGGAATGACCAGTGTGCTCATAGATCTTCCGTATATGTCTGACGGAGCGAATTTCTTCATAGACGGCTTCGTGGCACTTTATGCAGCAGCTCTCCTCTTTGTGCTGGTTGCAAGAAGAAAAGAACTGGGAAGAAAGGGCGGACTGCTCATGCTGCTTTCCTACGTTGGATACTTCATATACCTACTGATAAACATGTGACAAGGGGACAGGCACTTTGTCACATTGTCACATTTTCTTGTTACATTCTGTCACATCTTGCTACGTGAAATTTTTTTATTTTTATATGGCATGATGAGAAAAACTAAGCTATAATGATAACCAACTCGATAGATTGCACAATATGTTGTGAATAATATATTGTGTTTTTAGGATATATTGGGGTTTTGTTATCGGGATATATGATTATCGGAGGTTAGTTATGATGGGTTTTATGGGGATCACCCGGAGCAGGGGAAGGCGCTCCGGAGGACAAAAGCAGGTATTCAGGGCTATCCTTGGCATTATGCTTTCCGTTTTGCTTGTTGTAGGAATCTTTCCTGCTTCAGCGATTAGTGAGGTAAATGCTGAGAATTATGGCTATGTATCAGTCACAGTAACACAGCTTTATGACTATGCTTATGAAGTTCTTGACTATGTGAATCAGGAAAGAGTAGCTAATGGTCTTAATGAGCTTACTATGGATGCAGAGCTTATGGACGCCGCCATGCAGAGAGCTGCTGAGTCTGTTGTAAATGGTCTTGCATATTCTAATGAGGAGTTCCAGCAGGATGAGGAGCTTGCGCATACGAGACCTAATGGAGAAACCTGCTTCACGGTCAGCTCCAGGTCTTATGGTGAAAATGTCGCAATGGGCATCAATACCCCGTTTGCTGTTATGTTTGGCAGAAATAGAAATATCAATCCTAACAGTTCCGCTGATATGGATCATAGTGCATGGATGAGATCTGACGGACATAGAAGCAATATTCTGACAAAGGGTTATAAGTCTGTAGGTATCGGAGCTGTTTATTATGGCGGTTCATATTATTATTACTGGTCTCAGGAATTTGGATATTCTGAAGGCGTTGATCCCGGAAGAAGATCGGACCGTGTAGATAAGACCTTCTCAGTAGTTGTTTCTTCAGATGTTTATAACAGACTTTCTGCGAATAATGCAATTTCAGGAAGCACTATTGGACAGTATGAAGGTAGTTCGGGTGGTAGTTCGGGCTCCGGAGGAGACGAGGGCAGAGGTACTTCAACTTCCTATCCTAATGGCTGGGTAAATGATGGGGCAGGCTGGAAATATGCCTACAATGGATACTTTGTGAAGAATACATGGATTAATACCAGAAGTGGAAAATGGTACGCAATTGATGCACATGAATATATGATAACCGGTTGGAGGATGCTGGAAGGCAATTATTATTACTTTGCTCCGGATGGTGTCATGGCAAGTGATGAATGGCGTGATGGATACTGGCTCAGTTCCAGCGGCGCATGGACATATGAGGCATATGGAAGCTGGCATCTGGATGGAAATGGCTGGTGGTTCGGAGATACCTCAGGATGGTATGCTGCAAATCAGTGGCAGAAGATTAACGGAAGCTGGTATTACTTCGATGGCAGCGGTTATATGGTAACAAATAAATATATAGATGGATACTATCTCGGCGCAGATGGTGTGATGTGGTAGATAATTTCCCTCCTTACTGGTTAATCAGCAAGGAGGGTTTTTTGTGTGTTGGCAGTGAGCGCGCTGAATTTTGTTGGCGGTGAGTGCGCTTTTTTTTGTTGATGATGTGCGAGCTGTTCTTTATTATGACGATAGGCGCACTGTTCTTGCGATAAGAAAGGATGTGTGATAGAATGTTTTCTTGGTTACGGATGCATTTTCAACGGTTAATATGGGGGCTGAATATGAAAATAAGAAATGTCAAACATTATATCTGTTTTATATTATCGATAGCATTTATCCTGACTTTATTCCCTGCAAGGATAGTAAATGCAGACGAAAAAAAGTCAGATACCCAGGTGAGTACTGAAGCTGAGACCAAAACTGAAACTCAGAAACCCAAGAATGAAGGAACCTGGATATGGGAGGAGGACGTCTGGAAATACCAGAAGAAAAATGGTGACTATATGAAGGAGGAGTGGGCCGAGATCAATAATCTCTGGTACTATTTCTATGAAGATGGCACTATGGCAAGCTATTGCTACATCGGTGGTTACTGGATGAATGAAGACGGTTCCTGGACTTATCCCGATATTGCTAGCTGGAGATATGACGGCAGATGGTGGTATGGGGATGATGCCGGCTGGTATGCTTACAGTGCCTGGTATCAGATAGACGGAAAGTATTATTACTTTGATTCATCGGGCTATGTGGCAACCAATCGTTATATAGATGGATACTATGTTAATAGTAATGGAGAATGGGATCCTGATTTTAAGGGAACCAGTGCGGGAAGAACCAGTGCAACTACGCTGGAAGGTTACTTTGCCAATTCAGTAGTGGTTGGAGACTCTATTTGTTCAGGCTTTGCCACTTACTGCGGTTCGTCTTCGGATCCGGTTGCCAGTGAACTTACATTTATGGCAAATGTAAGCTTTGGTATCCACAATGCTCTTACCATAGGGGGAAATGGTACTAACCCGATGTATATGGGTTCGAGAAGACAGATATGGGATTCGGTAGCTCTTTCCGGTGCGGATCATGTTTACTTTTCCATGGGTATGAATGATATAGGATATACTGACAGTATTGTCAAATATCAGGAGCTGATAGATAAGGTGGTTGCATACTCGCCGGGTATTCAGGTTACTGTGTGCAGTATAACAGGAGTATATTCCGGCGGAGAGAGAAGCTATTTTACGAATTCAAATGTAAATGCACTTAATTCAGCTATTAAGGCAATGTGTATGAGCAAGGGTTATGGTTTTATAGATCTTAATAATGCAGTTTCTGATGGCTATGGTCTGGCATCACAGTATTGCTCAGATAACTATGTTCATCAGACAAATGCCGCTTATGCCCAGTGGCTGGAAGCATTTAAGGAATATGGAAGAACTGAGATAGCGAATTCCCAGTAAATCACAAGTCGTTTATATAGCGATTGAGGTATATGAATAATTACGAAATAATTACTATAGAGGAGGAAAATATGAAGGCATACAAGGACATGACAAAAGAGGAACTGGCTCAGGAGATAAAGGAGCTCAAGGCTTCCTACAAGAAATTTCAGGATATGGACCTGAGACTGGATATGAGTCGTGGTAAGCCATGTCGTGAGCAGTTGGATATATCTATGGGAATGATGGATGCTTTGAATTCGGAGGCAGACCTTTCCTGTGCAGATGGAACAGACTGCCGAAATTACGGTGTACTTACAGGAATCGAGGAGGCAAAGGTTCTTCTTGGAGATATGATGGAGAACAATCCCGATAATATAATTATATATGGTAACTCATCACTGAATGTCATGTATGATACGATAGCAAGAGCCATGACTCATGGTATCATGGGCAATACTCCATGGTGTAAGCAGGATAAGCTGAAGTTCTTATGCCCTGTGCCCGGCTATGACAGGCATTTTGCAATTACAGAATATTTTGGAATAGAGATGATACCGGTACCTATGTCTCCAACCGGACCTGACATGGATATGGTTGAGAAGCTTGTTTCTGAGGATCCGGCTATCAAGGGTATCTGGTGTACTCCGAAGTATTCCAATCCTCAGGGTTATTCCTATTCGGATGAGACAGTTACCAGATTTGCAAAGCTGAAGCCGGCTGCTCCGGACTTCCGTATATTCTGGGATAATGCTTATGGAATACATCATTTATATGAAGATAAGCAGGATTATCTGGTGGAGATTCTTGCAGAATGTAAGAGATGCGGAAATCCTGATCTGGTATATAAGTTTGCATCAACTTCCAAGATATCATTTCCGGGTAGTGGTATAGCTGCACTTGCCACATCACCTAACAATCTGGAAGATATTATGAAGCAGCTTAAGAATCAGACTATAGGACATGACAAGGTTAATCAGCTTCGTCATGTAAGATTCTTCAAGGATATCTATGGTATGACAGAGCATATGAAGAAGCATGCGAATATTATCAGACCTAAGTTTGAGGCTGTTCTCGCGACTCTTGACAACAGACTGGGTGGTCTTGAGATAGGTGAGTGGACCAGACCGATCGGTGGTTACTTTATAAGCTTTGATGCACTGGAGGGCTGTGCAAAGGCGATAGTAGATAAGGCTAAGAAGGCGGGAGTTGTTATGACAGGGGCCGGTGCAACCTGGCCATATGGCAAGGATCCTCACGACAGCAACATACGTATAGCTCCAACCTATCCTAACCTTGAAGATCTGAAGCTGGCTGCTGAGCTTTTCACACTTTGTGTAAGACTGGTAAGTGCTGAGAAGATATATAATGAGCTCGGTGCATAGGCTTAGAGATTAGTATTTTATTTAAAATGAAGTTGCAATGTTGATGAGTGTAAGGTGAATAAGCCGTAAGCTGCTCTATGAAGAGCATATTACTGGTCATAAGGATAAAGCATGAAGCTTGATATAGTATATGAAGATGAATATATGATTGCGGTAAACAAGCCCTACGGTATGTCCAGTCAGCCAGATAAAACCTATGGGGTTGATCTTCTTACGGCTGTAAAGGAATATCTGTATAATGGCGATGGCGAGGAGCCTTATATTGCAATCATCAACAGACTGGACAGACCCGTGGCGGGTATAGTCCTCATGGCAAAGGATGAAGCTACTGCGGCAAAGCTTTCTGATATGGTGCAGGATAGAGAGATAACCAAGTATTATCAGGCAGTTGTTCGGGGAGCTATGAAGGAACCGGAGGGAGAACTTTCAGGCTATCTTCTCCATGACAAGAAGCTTAATATATCACGTATGGTTTCCGAGGGAACCAAGGGTGCCAGAAAGGCTGAACTTTATTATGAGGTTCTGGATGAGCTCGATACAGATGAGGGCGTTATCAGCTATCTTCTGATTGAGCTTATTACCGGAAGGCATCATCAGATCAGATGTCAGCTTGCGGCAAATGGTACTCCTATATGGGGAGATACGAAGTATGGCAAGAGTAAAGCATATGGCGAAAAAACCGGCGGCAGGAGTGGTAAGAATCAGTCAGGAGAGATGGGGCTGTTTTCAACCATGATGGAGTTCGAACATCCTGTTACCGGGGATATGATAACACTTCATAGAGAACCGGAAGGGGGAGCATTTGATATAGTAGATCAGATGGACTATTGATCATGAGTACGCGCAGCTTAGTTCTTGAGGAACTGGAAAGAAACAAAGGAATATATATATCTGGTGAGCAACTGGCAGAGATATGTAAAGTCTCCAGAAATGCCATATGGAAATGCGTAGCTGATCTCAGACGATCCGGGTATGATATAGCGTCTCAAAATAACAAGGGATACTGTCTGGCTGAAAAGTCGGATATTATATCTGAAGAGGGAATCGAGCTGTATCTTCCTGACGAGCTTAGAAAGAATATCTATGTATTTGACGTACTGGATTCTACAAATACAGAGGCAAAGAGGCTTATCTTAAATGAAAATGGGGCAATCAGTCATGGTACCCTGATCGTTGCCCGTAGTCAATCGGGAGGCAGAGGTCATGGAGGCTTGCAATTTGATTCTCCAGAGGGCGGTATATATATCAGTATTATATTAGAACCGGATAAGATGAAAGACAGTTCATGTCCGGTTACTGAATATATAGCATCAGTTGTAAAAGCATCGCTTGAAGAAGCATTTGGCATAAAGGTTTCAGTAAAAAAGAATAATGCGGTATTTCAAGGAAAGAAGAAAATCTGCGGAATACTGACTGAGGGAATATCCGATCTGGAAACCGGAATATATAGTAATTACATTGCCGGAATAGGAATAAGGATCAGTGATATTAAAATGCCATCTGCAGAGGGAAATGAAGTGGCTATAGTAAATAGAAATCAGTTGATTGCCAGACTCCTAAGTGATATGTGTTAATCGGTATAATAGTGATAATAAATGACAATAGATGACAACCTAAAATGGTTCGCGCGAATGACAAACAAAAATAGTTCGCATGAATGTCAACCTAGAACAGTTCACGTGAATGTCAACCCAGAAACATAACTGGGTTGACATTTATTTTTTGTTATGATACATTACGAGGCGTTAATAAAATGTATCAAGTTGAGGGGAAATCATAATGGACATCTTTTTTACTGTAGTTCTTTTTCTGTATCTTGCTGTTTTTATGTTGATAGGAATACTGGATCTAAGGCGTGTGAAAAGCTTTACCGATTATAGTGTTGCAGGTAAATCCCAGAGCGCATTTGCAGTTCTGATGACGCTGCTTGCTACTGTTATCGGCGCTTCGACGACAATAGGAATAACGGATACGGTATATAGCGTAGGCTTTCCCGGAATATGGTGGCTGATGTTTGGTGCGATAGGACTTATACTTCAGTCATTTTTTATATCAGAAAAGGTCAGAGCCACAGGTGCTGATACACTTCCTGAGCTTGCTAAGATATTGGTGGGAGGTGCGGCAGAGAAGCTGATAGCGGCGGTGATAGTTATATCGTGGATCGGCGTAATAGCCGGACAACTGGTTGCTATGAACAGTCTTATAGTTTTCGCAACAGGGAAGAACAGTAAATTACTTTTCGTAATAGTATCGCTTATAGTTGTTGGATATACCCTGATCGGCGGGCAGATGTCAGTTGTGAAAACAGATAAGATACAGCTCATTATCATACTTTTGGGTGTGGTAATTTGCTGTGGCTATCTCTATCTGATAAAGGGCGATGCATCACATGAAGTGTTAGGAAATATAGAGCTTCTAAATGAAAACTACAGACCGATGAATCTTCTTACACAGTTTTTTGTAATCGGAGGAGTATATTTTCTTGGTCCTGATATAATGTCGCGTAACTTTATTGCAAAGGATGAAAAAACAGCAAAACGTTCTGTTCTTATTTCCGGTATGGTTTTGATAGCATTTTCATTTATTATAACCCTTATCGGAATGTGGGTAAGATATAATGTGACAGCGGATGAGCTTGGGGACGGAAAAGCGCTGATGTACGTTATCGGTCTGCTTCCAAAGCCGGTAGCTATACTTATGATATTTGGGCTCCTGTCTGCAATACTTTCATCAACAGACACCTGTATCATCAATGCATCTACTATATTTGTAAAGGATATACTGGGTAAAGAAAATGTATCCGCAGTGAGAATTACCGTGGCGGTTATGGGTGTTCTTGCTACTCTGCTTGCAGTAATGGGAAGAGGCGATATCATGAGTCTTCTGACCGGAGCTTATTCTATCTATACCCCTGGCGTTATATTTCCACTACTGGTAGCGGTTCTTTGCTATAAGAAAAAGGAAATCAGAAAATGGGTCTGGCTTCTGGCATCAGTTCTGGGAGGACTCTTTGGAATAGCAGGAACATATTTCGGTACGGTATTACTTGCTGTAGGAATTCCTGCGACACTACTTGGATATCTGTCACTTATAGGTATGGGAGTGTCGCTTCTGGTATCTCTCCTCTCTATAAAAAAGTGACAAGGTGCCTGCCCCCTGTGTGACAAAGTGCCTGTCCCCCTGTCACATGTGACAAAGTGCCTGTCCCCCTGTCACATGTGACAAGGTGCCTGTCCCCTTGTCACATTTTTGATAGTGTAGTATAATAGCTATGTGTGCACTCTTTTACGGGAAGGGTGCGGTTTATTACTTAGTATAAAGGAGCAGAAAAATGGCTGATAAGAAGGTAGAGGCAATTACATCAATGGAAGAGGATTTTGCCCAGTGGTACACAGATGTAGTTGTAAAGGCTGATCTGACAGGATACACCAGTGTAAAAGGATTTATGGTACTTAAGCCGGCTGGTTATGCAATCTGGGAATTAATTCAGAAGCAGCTCGATGCAAGATTCAAAGAAACAGGCGTGGAAAATGTATATCTTCCTATGCTTATTCCTGAGGGACTTCTTCAGAAGGAGAAGGATCATGTAGAGGGATTTGCACCGGAGGTTGCCTGGGTAACTCATGGAGGACTGAATCCTCTTCAGGAGAAGCTCTGCGTCAGACCGACCTCTGAGACACTTTTCTGTGATTTCTATCAGAAGGATATTACATCCTATAGAGACCTTCCAAAGGTATATAATCAGTGGTGCTCGGTAGTTCGCTGGGAGAAGGAGACCAGACCGTTCCTTCGTTCCAGAGAGTTTCTGTGGCAGGAAGGACATACAGCTCATGCTACGGCTGAGGAAGCTGAAGAGAGAACTATCCAGATGTTAAATGTATATGCAGATTTCTGTGAGCAGATACTTGCTATCCCTGTAGTAAAGGGACAGAAGACTGAGAAGGAGAAGTTTGCCGGAGCTGTTGCTACCTATACTATAGAAGCACTTATGCACGATGGTAAAGCACTTCAGTCAGGAACCAGTCATAATTTTGGAGATGGATTTGCAAAAGCATTTGGCGTTCAGTATGCAGATAAGGATAATCAGCTTAAATATGTTCATCAGACCTCATGGGGAATGACCACCAGACTTATAGGTGCTATCATAATGGTTCATGGTGATGACAACGGACTGAAGCTTCCACCAAAGGTTGCGCCTACACAGGTTATGATCGTTCCTATCCAGCAGAAGAAGGAAGGCGTTCTGGATAAGGCTGAGGAGCTTCGTGTAAGACTTTCACAGATTGCAAGAGTAAAGGTGGATGTATCAGATAAGTCGCCCGGTTTCAAGTTTGCAGAATGTGAGATGAGAGGTATCCCGCTCAGAGTAGAGATCGGACCTCGTGATATAGAGAATAATCAGTGCGTTCTGGTAAGACGTGATACCAGTGAGAAGATCACAGTATCACTGGATGAGCTGGAGGATAAGATATCTGAACTTCTGGATACCATTCAGGCAGATATGCTGGAAGCAGCAAGAGCTCACAGAGACAGCCATACCTACGAGGCGAGAACCTGGGAGGAATTCGTAGATACAGTAGAGAATAGACCCGGATTCATCAAGGCTATGTGGTGTGGAGAAACCGAGTGCGAGGAGCATATCAAGGCAGAGACCGGAGCTTCAACAAGATGCATGCCATTTGAGCAGGAAACACTTTCAGACGTTTGTGTATGCTGTGGAAAACCGGCAAAGAAGATGGTTTACTTTGGACGTGCATACTAGTACACAGATTTTTGATTACGAAACAGCGTATCAGTATATCGATTCTTGAATAACGGGAACAAATGCTTACCTGAGAGTGCCGTTATTTTGCGACTAATGTAATAGTACTGGAAAATCTATAGCTTGTATTGGGATGGATATAATGTGGGGTGTGTATTATGAAGCAGATATTAATACAGTACGGTTCCGATGAAGAATTAGACATAAGACTTGGGGAAGTCAGGAAAGAGTTTGAAGCTGGCGGGTATAAGCATATACTCTTTCATATCTATAGTGGCATACTGGATGAGGAACTGCTTACATGTATTGCCGGCAAGATTGTGGGAGACTTTCCGGAGACTCACGTGGTAGGTACTGTATCAGCCGGTGAGATAATGGAAGCCAGACTTATGGATCGTGGAATACTTATATCAGCCATGCTATTTGTAAGTACTGAGGTTCGTGAGCTCAGAATAGAGGATGTAGAGGGGCGAGAGTCAGAGGTGGGAAGGATAATTGCAGAGACTTCCACTGCTACTGAAGACCTGAAGGCGATAGAGCTTCTGATGCCGGGTACTGAGCTGAATACCAGGCTGATATTAGAGGAGATAAGCAGATGCGATGACTCCATAAAGGTATTTGGAGGTTATGCCGGCGGTCATGATATGAATATTGGCGAGCACTATATATTTGACGAGAAGGGACTTAGCGATAACGCTGTATTTGCTCTGGGATATATAGGAAAGGACTTTCATATCGATGTAGATAAGTCGGTTGGATGGCAGACGCTGGGGCATCATTTTGAGGTGACAAAGGCGGATGAGAACAGACTGATAGAGATAAATAATCGTCCTGCCGTAGAAATATATGAGAAGTATCTCAGAATTAACAGAAATGAAAACTTTGCTGAGAATACCTTTGAGTTTCCTTTGATAGTTAAGGTTGGAGGGGATGAACTGCTTCGTCATACTATAACTGTTGAAAAGGATGGAACACTTGATCTTGCCGGATATGTAACTGAGGGTATGTATATATATCTTTGCTATGGTAATCCATCACTTATAGTAGAGCAGGTCAACAAGAGACTGGACAGAGTGAGACAGTTCAGACCGGAGGCTATTCTTCTGTATTCCTGTTCTGTAAGAAAGTCATTCTGGGAAAAGTATGTAGATATGGAGATGGAGCCCTTTCAGGAGCTGGCAGAAACCGCAGGCTTCCATACGTGGGGAGAGGTAAAGCGTAACCCGCTGACAAATGATGTACTGGAGTATAATATTACGCTGCTCTCCATCGCAATGAGAGAGGGAGATGCACCTGAGGGCGAGCTTCCGGAGGTTAAGATAAATGATTCTGTGCTCGAAGGACAGGCGTCGCTTATAAAGAGGCTTACACAGTTAGTTTCCGCAACAACTGTTGAGCTGCAGAATACCTACAGAAGTCTCGAAGAACTGAACAAGAAGCTGGTAAAGCTTTCAAACCATGACGCGCTTACGGGATTATATAATCGTAGAAGATTCGAGGAGATAGCTGATGAGGGTCTGGATACGATTGCTTCAGAGGGAAGGATTGCAAGTATGATAATGCTTGATCTGGACCATTTTAAGCTTGTAAATGATAACTATGGTCACGCGATTGGCGATTCGGTACTGATTGAATTCGCTGATATATTAAAAGAGACTGTCAAGAGTGTAGAAGGTGCTGCAGTAGGAAGATGGGGCGGAGAGGAATTTCTGATATATCTTCCGGATGTTGATAAGACAGGAGCGGCGGAATATGCGGAAAGGATACGAAAAGAAGTTGAGAGTCATATTTTTGCCGGAGTAAAGAGAACTATTACAACAAGTCTGGGTGTTATAACAACTGATGGCAAAGAGGATAAGCATGAAATGTTTATCAATGTTGATAATTCTCTATATGAAGCCAAAAAGAGAGGAAGAAACTGTTTTGTGCAATATGCACAATGAAAAAAGCATTTGGTTGACAATAATTAACATAAGATTTTTTTGGGGTTGTTGATAACTTAATCAACAACCCCTTTTAAATGGGGTTATAAACAAAGTTATCAACATTATCAACCTTTTTTTTGTAAACATAACATGGATTTCTTTTCAGGAAAAAGTTTTTAAATTTCGTGATTAGTCACAAACTTTTTTATTTATCAATTTGATTATTGACATTCAGAATAATAAAAAACCTGCGGAGGTCATCCGCAGATTTTTTATTATTAGAATCTATATTTAAGAATCTATATTTATTAGAACTCAGGTTCGATCAGTCCGTAGGTGTTGCCCTTTCTCTTATAAACAACACAAACCTCATTTGTTTCAGCATTTCTGAAAACGAAGAAATTATGTCCCAGAAGCTCCATCTGTACGCATGCATCTTCAGGATACATAGGCTTTACAGCGAATCTCTTGCTTCTGATGATCTGAATCTCATCATATTCTTCCTCGTCATCCTCTTCTAAGAAGCTGTCCTTAAGGAATGCAATGTCCTGATTCTGATCGATGATCTTCTTCTTATATCTTACAACCTGGCGCTCGATTATCTCAGCTACCATATCGATAGATACATACATATCATCGCTAACCTGCTCTGCTCTAACTATATGTCCCTTCATAGGAATGGTTACTTCTATCTTCTGTCTTTCCTTTTCAACAGAAAGAGTAACCTGTGCATTAGTGTCCTCCGTAAAAAACTTCTCTAATCTTCCAAGCTTATCATATATAGCCTGTTTTAAACCCTCAGTTACATTGATGTTTTTTCCACTTATAATATAGTTCATAAGCTGTTCTCCTTCTCGCTAGAATACACAAACAGTCGTACCCAACGACATTAATGTGCTTACGCTAGATTATAGCACATAAAAATACTGCTTTCAACAAAAGTGTCATAAGCAGGGCTATGCAAAAGTGTCGTAAGCAGGGTTATGTAGCTGACATGAGAAAAAACTTGCTAGCACTTTATTTTGATGGTATAGTAGGTAGATGGTTTAGTTTAGGGTATTATACCCTGGATATCTGGGAGGAATTATGATTCTAGTTGACAAGCTGTTCGGTACATATAGTGACCGAGAACTTAAGAAAATCGAAAAGACTGTAGATGCAGTCATGGCACTGGAAGATAAGTACAGTAACAGAGAAGAATTTACAGATGACATGCTCAGAGCCAAGACGGACGAATTCAAGGCTGCTCTTGCTGATGGTAAGACTCTGGACGATATACTTGTAGATGCTTTTGCTGTTGTAAGAGAGGCTGCCTGGAGAGTACTGGGCATGAGACCTTACAGGGTACAGGTTATCGGTGGTATCATACTTCATCAGGGACGTCTTGCAGAGATGCGTACAGGTGAAGGTAAGACTCTTGTTTCTACCATGCCGGCATACCTGAATGCTTTGGAAGGAAAGGGTGTTCACATTGTAACCGTTAACGACTATCTGGCACTCCGTGATGCTGAGTGGATGGGCCGTGTGCATGAGTTCCTTGGACTTACTGTTGCGCCTGTACTTCAGAGCTATTCCAGAGAAGAAAGACAAAAAGCATATCAGGCGGATATTACATATATTACTAATAATGAGCTGGGCTTCGATTACCTGAGAGATAACATGGTAACCTACAAGGATCAGTTGGTTCAGCGCGGACTTCACTATGCTATCATCGATGAGATAGACTCTATCCTTATAGATGAGGCAAGAACACCTCTGATCATATCCGGTAGAGGCGGAAAGCCTACAGAGCTTTATAAGATATGTAACAACCTGGCTAAGCGTATGCAGAGAGGTACTGCTTCTACTGAGATAACCAAGGCTCAGGCTCTTATGGGAGAGCAGGTAGAGGAGGATGGAGATTATCTGGTAAATGAAAAGGATAACTTTATCGTATTTACTGAGCAGGGTGTAAAAAATATAGAGCATTATCTTGATATAACTAATCTTACCGAGCCGGAGCATATCGATGAATATCACTGTATGCTGCAGGCTGTCAGGGCTCATGCACTGATGCATAGAGATAAGGATTATATCGTAAAGGATGGCGAGGTTCTTATCGTTGATGAGTTCACAGGCCGTGTTATGCCGGGACGAAGATTCAGCGATGGTCTTCATCAGGCACTTGAAGCGAAGGAAGCAGAGTATGACAAGAGCATAAAGATCAATAGAGAGAATAAGACTCTGGCTACTATCACGTTCCAGAATTTCTTCAATAAATATGATAAGAAAGCGGGAATGACAGGTACAGCTCAGACAGAAGAGACTGAGTTCCGTGAGATCTACGGAATGGACGTAGTTGTTATTCCGCCTAACAGACCGGTTGCAAGAGATGATCAGAATGACTCACTCTATGCAACAAAGCAGGACAAGTATAATGCAGTTGTAAATGCAGTTGTTGAGGCACATGAGAGAAAGCAGCCTGTTCTTGTAGGTACCGCAAATATTGCAGTATCTGAGGAGCTGGATAAGATGCTTCAGAAGAGAGGTATCAAGGCAAATGTACTTAATGCCAAGCATCACGACAGAGAGGCAGAGATAGTTGCTGAGGCAGGACGTGTAGGTGCAGTCACTATTGCAACAAACATGGCTGGTCGTGGTACAGATATCGTTCTTGGTGGTAACCCTGAGAAGATGGCAGAGAAAATGCTGAAGGATAAGGGGCTCACACTGGAAGAAGCAAGCGATGAAGAGCTGAAGGAAGCTCTGGCTGAGGCTAAAAAGATTGCCGAGGCAGAAGCTCCTCAGGTTAAAGAGCTGGGTGGTCTTAAGGTCATCGGTACTGAAAGACATGAGTCCAGACGTATAGATAATCAGCTTCGTGGTCGTTCCGGACGTCAGGGAGATCCCGGCGAATCCAAGTTCTATCTGTCACTGGAGGATGATCTTCTGAGACTCTTCGGTGCTGAAAGAACTATGGAAACCCTTAAGAGATTAAGCGGAGATGAAGGCGGCGAGATCATAGAGAACAGAATGGTTACCAAGGCTATCGAGACTGCTCAGAAGAGACTTGAGTCTAACCATTATGGAGTAAGAAAGAGTCTGCTGGAGTATGATCAGGTCAATAATGAACAGCGTGAAGTAATCTATGCTGAGAGACGTAAGGTGCTTGATGGCGAGAACATGCATGACACTGTTCGTGAAATGATCGGCGAAACAGCAGAGAAGTTCATAGGCAAGTTCGTATCGGATGAGATCGAACCATCAGAGTGGGATATCAAGAGTCTTACCAGAGAGATAGCCAGAACCATGCCTCCTCAGAGAGAGGACAAGGTTGTAAAGCTTGAGCCGACAGATGAAGAAAAGAACAGCGGTAATGCTGCTGAATATACAGAAAGAGTTAAGGCTGAGATATTAGATGCATTTGAAACCTTCTGTGAGGATGTCTATGAAGATGAAGATCAGCTTCAGGACTTTGAACGAATGATGATCATGAGGGCTGTCGATTCCAAGTGGATGGAACAGATAGATGACATGGAGCAGCTTCGTCAGGGTATCGGTCTTCAGGGATATGGTAACAGAGATCCAGTAGTCGAATACAAGATGGCCGGCTTTGAAATGTTTAATGAGATGATCGCTTCTATCAGGGAGCAGGTTGCATTTAACATGACTCATTTCAGACCTCGTCCAAAGGAGGAGGCTGTCAGAGAACAGGTTGTCAAGGAAACAGGAACTAACAAGGACGATACGGTTGTTAAGGGACCGAAGGTTAATAAGACCAAGAAGATCGGAAGAAATGATCTGTGCCCATGTGGTTCAGGTAAGAAATATAAGAACTGTCATCTGCCGCTTGGCGGTTATGATGGACCGGACAGAAGACAGCAGCAGTAGATAATCAAAACGATATATATTAAGTAAGCACGTTTATAGATCTTTAAGCATGATGCTTGGATGGATGATCGTATAATACTTACAAAATAAAGGCAGGTGATCAGGGTGCTTGAGTTGGACGAGTATAAGTTCGAACTGCAAAAGTACAGAACACCCCTGAACGAAGTGAGGGATTCACTTTGACATCGCAGGGAAAGAAAAAAGAATAGAAGAATTAGACAAGATCATGGAAGATCCGGATTTCTGGAATGATGTAGAGAGATCCGGTCAGGTTATGAAGGAAGTCAAGGGACTGAAATCAACTATAGCCAGTTTTCGCGAGATGGAAACAGCTTTTTCGGATATCGAAACCCTTATAGAGATGGCAGAAGAGGAGGGGGATGACGAGCTTATCAGCGAAGCAGGCGAGGAGCTTGGACGTTTCAAGGAGAAGTTCGATGCCTTCCGTATAGAGACACTTCTGTCCGGGGAATTTGATTCATATGATGCAACCGTTAAGGTTAATGCCGGAACCGGTGGAACAGAGGCCTGTGACTGGACCAGTATGGTATATCGTATGTACACCCGCTGGGCAGAGAGTCATGGCTTTACCGTAACACTTCTGGATGAGCTTGAGGGAGATGAAGCCGGACTTAAGACAGTCACCTTCCAGGTTTCCGGTTATCATGCTTATGGATATCTCAAGTCTGAGCATGGAACTCACAGGCTTGTAAGAATCTCGCCCTTCAATGCAAATGGTAAAAGACAGACCTCCTTCTGTGCAGTGGAGGTTGTACCGGTTATAGATGATGCAATCAATATTGAGATAGCTGATGAGGATATCAGAATAGATACCTATAGAGCCAGCGGTGCCGGCGGACAGCATATCAATAAAACCTCTTCGGCAATCAGGATAACACATTTTCCTTCCGGTATCGTGGTGCAGTGTCAGAATGAACGAAGCCAGCATCAGAACAAGGATCAGGCAATGAAGATGCTGAAGTCCAAGCTGTATCAGTTGGAGCGGGAGAAGCAGGCAGCTCAGCTCTCCGGTATAAAGGGTGAGATGATGGAAAATGGATTTGGAGCTCATATCAGATCCTACTTCCTGCAGCCCTATACATTGGTAAAGGATTCGAGAACCGGCTGTGAAATGGGTGATGCCTATAAAGTACTGGACGGTTATCTGGATCCGTTTATGAGTGCATATCTGGTATGGCTTTCTACAGGCGGAAATCAGGACTAGTACACTGTGTCGTTAGTATAGCTGATTAAAAATCTGTGTACCGGCGTGTAGAGATACTCTATGGAAATACATGAAAGATAGGTAGTAATATGATTAATGTAGCAATTCTTGGATATGGAACAGTTGGTTCCGGCGTATATAAGATCATAAAAGATAATAATAGCCATATCTCACGTAGAGCAGGTGACGATATAAGGGTTAAGTATGTGCTTGATCTGAGAGACTTCCCGGGAGATCCTGTGGAGGAGGTTCTGGTTCATGATGTAAATGTCATCATGGAGGATGATGAGGTCGATATTGTTGTCGAGGTAATGGGCGGAATTGAGCCTGCATATACATTTGTGAAGAGAGCCCTGGACAGAGGTAAAAGTGCATGTACCTCTAATAAGGAGCTGGTTGCCAAGCATGGCGCTGAGCTGCTGGAGATAGCTGCAGAGAATAAGGTTAACTTCTTCTTCGAGGCATCAGTCGGTGGTGGTATTCCTATCATAAGACCGCTTATCGAGTGTCTTACTGTAGATCATATAGAAGAAATACAGGGAATCATGAATGGTACAACAAACTACATCCTTACCAAGATGGAGGATGAGGGTGCTGACTTTGATACTGTTCTTAAGGATGCTCAGGAGAAGGGATATGCTGAGAGAAATCCGGAGGCTGATATCGAGGGCTATGATGCCTGCAGAAAGATAGCTATACTTGCTTCACTTGCTTATGAGAAGCAGGTAAACTTCGAGGATATTTATACAGAAGGAATCACCGGGATTACTACGGATGATTTTAAATATATGAAGAGTATTGGTGCTTCCATCAAGCTTCTGGGAATCGCCAGAAAGAATGTGGGCATAACTTATTCCATGGTTGCCCCGTTTGTGATTTATCAGGACAATCCTCTTTATAACGTAAAGGATGTATTTAATGCTATCCTTGTAAAGGGTGACATGCTGGGAGATGTAATGTTCTACGGAAAGGGCGCCGGTTCTCTTCCTACAGCAAGTGCGGTAGTATCTGACATAGTAGATGCTGTAAAGAGAAATGGCTACACAGCCAGCATTCACTGGAACAGGCAGCAGAGAATACTTGGTGGTGTAGATGCATTTACCACTCCATTCTTTGTAAGAGTAAAGGGAAAAGGCATCGAAGATAAGATCCGCAGTGCTTTCGGAGAGGTTCAGTTCATAGAGCCTGCCGGGAAAATCGCAGGTGAAGAAACTGCATTTATCACAAAGGTACTTGCAGGGTCGGAATTTGAACAGGCTGCTGCTGATTTTGAGATAATCAGCAGAATCAGGGTTAGTAACTGATGAAGCATCAGGTTCAGCAGTTTATGAGAAGCGTCAGCTTCTCAAAATGTAGTTTGTTGGGGGAAATATACTTGGGAGGCATAGATTGATAAAATGCTGATAGTTAAAAAATTCGGAGGAACCTCGGTAGGAAATCGCGACCGTATATTTAATGTGGCCCAGAGATGTATCGAGGATTATCAAAAAGGAAATGATGTAGTAGTTGTTCTTTCCGCCATGGGTAAATACACAGATGTACTTATAGATATGGCAAAGGAGATAAACCCCAACCCACCTAAGCGTGAGATGGATATGATCCTGACAACCGGAGAACAGCAGTCGGTTGCACTTATGTCTATGGCTATGGCAGCCCTTGGAGTACCTGCGGTATCACTGAATGCATTTCAGGTTGCCATGCATACTTCCTCTGCATATAGCAATGCACGTATCAAGAGGATTGATACAGACCGCATACAGAGTGAGCTGCAGCAGAGAAAGATAGTCATAGTTACAGGTTTCCAGGGTATCAACAAGTTTGATGACTACACGACACTGGGACGTGGTGGTTCTGATACCACGGCAGTTGCAATCGCGGCTGCACTTCATGCGGATAAATGTGAGATATACACAGATGTTGATGGTGTATATACAGCGGATCCCAGAAAGGTGCCTACTGCTCGTAAGCTGGATCAGGTTACCTATGATGAGATGCTTGAACTGGCAACACTTGGTGCCGGCGTACTTCACAATCGTTCAGTTGAACTTGCTAAGAAGTATGGAGTAAAACTTGTTGTACGTTCCAGTCTGAATAAGAACGAAGGAACCATAGTTAGGGAGGGAAGTAAGATGGAGAAAATGATAGTAAGCGGTGTTGCAGCGGATCCGGATGCAGCCAGAGTTGCAGTTATAGGTCTTAAGGATGAGCCGGGAGTTGCATTTAAGCTGTTCAATGCACTTGCAAAGCAGAATATAAATATAGATATGATCCTTCAGTCTATAGGAAGACATGGAAAGAAGGATATATCTTTTACATGTACAGATGATGATGCAGATCTTGCCAAGAAGATCATCGAAGAGCAGATGGACTTCGAGGAGATTGATGTTGATAAGCATGTAGCAAAGGTTTCCATAGTTGGTGCCGGAATGCAGACAAATGCAGGTGTTGCAGCTAAGATGTTCGAGGCTCTTTATGATGCTAATATCAACATCCGTATGATATCAACATCTGAGATCCGTGTTACAGTTCTTATAAATGAGAAGAACACTGAGAGAGCTATGAATGCAATCCATGATAAGTTCAATCTTGGAAATAATGATTAGTCCAGCTATCTTGTGACCGATGTACCGGATGACAGGGAAAACTGACAATGTACGAGGTGTCAGGGGAGACTGACAATGTACGAGGTGTCAAGAAAGACTAACGATAGACGGTTAGTCCTGAATGATGGATAATAAAAATAACCGCTATTTCTGGTAAGGATATGGGCGGTTATTTTTATGCCTGTTTATTGGTTCGGTTTTTGCGGGGCTTCTCTTTTGTTCCGATAAGTTATGTAGTAAATGTGTACTAAGTGGAGATGATAATAACATATGAGCAGGGTTATTGATAAAATAATAATATGTGCACTTGCTGTATTTGCCATGAACTATATGATACATGGAAATGCATTTCTTGTGCTGCTCTATATGTCTATTATTCTAAGCGCATTAGGCTACTATCTTCTGTCTCGTGATATAGAGAGTTGCAGGATGAGACCGGAGGGAACCGGAGAATATATAGCATTTATAGTGCAGATAATAAGTGTGGTCCCGGCTGTATTTAATCCTGAACTCATACCCATAATACCTGTAGCGGCATATGATATGACCAGAAGCAGGAATTATCCCGGAGCGGCAGTAGTAGTGGCAGCATTTCTAAATGCTATCAGACCGGGGGCCTGGCGGACGGAGGCTCTGTCCTGGACACTTCTGGTATATGTATTAATGATTACAATACTTTCTGTTATCCTGTCTATTAAAACAGAAAGAAATGCACTGCTTCTGAAAGGGTATAAAAAAATCCGCGATGACAGTGAGGAGAAACAGAGAAAGCTGAATATGCAGAATCAGGAGCTGATTCAGGCGAGAGATGCAGAGCTTCATAATGCGCAGTTATCTGAGAGAAACAGGATAGCAAGGGACATACATGATAATGTTGGACATACCTTGTCCAGAGCTATACTTCAGATGGGTGCGCTGCTTGCTATTCATAAGGGAGAACCCATTTCCGAGGAGCTGGAGGGAGTTCGTGAGACTCTGGACTCTGCTATGGGAAGCATCAGATCCAGTGTCCATAACCTGCATGATGATTCCATTGATGTAAAATCCTCTATCACTCAGTTGGCAGAGCCGTTATATAATAATTATAATGTTCATCTGGATATAGATATTTCTGATGACATGCCCAGAAATGTGAAGTATGCTGTTATAGGAATCACCAAAGAAGCTATATCCAATATTATAAAGCATAGCATTAGTAGTGATGTGGATATAAAGCTGAGTCAGCATCCCTCCATGTATCAACTGGTGATACAGGATTATATGCTGGATGACAGGACTAGAGGACAGGCTGGAAGCTCCGGTGTAAAAGCGGATAAGGCTCAAGAGAGTGTAAGGATAAAGGATACCGGAGAAGCACATAAAAAATCAGAAGCAGAAAACACTTCGAAAGATAGAGCTGTAAAAAAGGAAAATGGAATCGGTCTGGAGAATATTAGAAGCCGTGCTGAGTCCGTAAATGGAACGCTTCATATATCAGATGAAAATGGATTCAGGATATTTGTTTCTATTCCCAGACAGATATCATAATGTTTAGAAAGGAATCACGTCCATGAAGATAATCATAGTCGATGATGATAAACTCGTGGCTATGTCACTTAAAACGATAGTAGAATCAGATAAGGATATAGAGGTGCTGGCGACGGGCAATTCCGGTGAAGAGGCAATAGCTCTCTATGAGCAGTATCATCCGGACGTACTGCTTATGGATATAAGGATGACCGGAATGACAGGACTTGAGGCGGGAGAGCAGATTCTTTCGGTTCATAGGGATGCCCGCATACTGTATCTTACAACCTTTAGTGACGATGACTATATAGTGAAGGCGCTATCTATAGGCGCAAAGGGCTATATCATAAAGCAGGATTTCGACTCTATTATCCCGTCACTAAAGACAGTAAATAGCGGACAGTCAGTATTTGGAAATGAGATAACTGAGAAGTTTTCTGACATCATGCATCAATCCTCCGGCTTTGACTATACAGCACATGGTCTTACAGAACAGGAGTCTGAGATAGTCAGATGTGTTGCAGATGGTCTTTCCAATAAGGAGATATCTGATAAGCTGTTCCTTTCCGAGGGGACTGTAAGAAACTACATCAGCAGCATACTGTCCAAGCTGGAGCTTAGAGACAGAACCAATCTCGCGATATATTATTATAAGAATATATAGTGAGCGAGTGTCCCAAAACCTTTTGATATCATTGGTTGTAATCCCAAAGAGTATGCTCTTTGTCCAATTCCGTTAGGGCTCTTCACGCCTTATCTAATAACGAGTGGAGAAAGGAAAATGAGCGATATGAGTGAAATTAGAAATGTGTTTATTCAGGTTATTGAGAAACCAGCCAGAAAAGTAATCATCAAAAGAGGTATTAAGGCTGACGAATATTTCAGCTACTGTGAGGAAGTGGGCTGCGATGTTTGGGGGCTTCTAACAAGTATTAAGTCTATAAGTGGTGAACCTGTATGTATGTGGCTTCCAGAGAATATGAGAAAGCCGGTGACAAATGTATATGTTCAGGGTGTAGAAGTTGAAGAGAATTATGACGAACCAGTTCCTGAAGGCTTTGAAGTGATTGAACTTCCGGCTACGACTTTCCTTCTGTTCAGAGGCGAACAATTTGAAGATGAAGATTATGTTGCGGCGATTAATGAGATATGGGATGCGGAGAAGAAGTATAATCCGGAATTTATAGGATACAAATGGGATGAATCCAATCCTAGAATCCAGCTTGAACCACGAGGCGAGAGAGGTTACATTGAGCTTGTACCTGTAAAGAAGAATAAATAAAGAGAAAATATTGTAAACAATTAAGATTCATTTAAAGACTTTTTAAAAGATTTAGGTTATATATATACCAAGTGGTCAATTTCTTGAGAAACTGACTTCTTGGTATATTTCTTTGTGGAAAGAAATTATTTATTACGAAAAGAGGAAAATATAAATGAATTTTGGCTTTTCATACATTGGACTTATCTTTATAGCTATGCTGCTTATTCCTAATATAATCTGGATAAAGCATAAGCCAGAAGGATATGACGAGTATAGTAAAAATGAGAATAAAGTACTTCTTATATTCGAAAGAATAGGTGAGGCTCTTGTTATGACACTGCTCCTTATCTTCAAGGACTGTAATATAAGACCTCGGTCTCTCTGGATTGGATGGCTGATTCTTACATTTGTCCTTATGGCTATGTATGAAATGTATTGGGCAAGATATTTTAAGAGTGAGAAGCGAATGGAAGATATGTATTCTTCCTTTGCGGGCTTCCCTGTTGCGGGGGCATCGCTTCCGGTTTTTGCTGCACTGTCACTCGGTATATATGCAAGCAATATATTTATTATCATAAGTGTGATAATTCTAGGAATTGGACATATTGGAATTCACCTTGCTCATAGAAAAGAAATGATGGGTAGAGAAGAAAAAACAAATGAAAAAGTAACTGAAAAAACAAATGGAAAAATAAAGAAAGGAAGAAGAGTAGCCCGTGTTATTAAGACGGTTCTTCTGGTTCCTGTATGTCTGGTTGTTCTACTGATAATCGGAATAATCGCTGTGAGAAATTATAATTACTTCGCATGCTATATCGATACAGATAAGGGTGTTGATGAAAGTGAGTATGTGGAGATTAATGGTCAGGAGCAGTTTATTACAATCAGAGGAAGAGATGCTTCGAATCCTGTGATATTATATCTTCATGGGGGACCGGGATCTCCAGACAGTTCCATGACTTATATATTTACCAATGAGCTCATCGATGATTATACGGTGGTGTGTTGGGACCAGCGTGGATGCGGAAGAACATATGTAAGAAATAAAAATATAGATAAAGAAAATGAGACTGTGACATTTGATCAGGCACTTGCTGATGTGGATACACTCACGAAGTATCTGAAGGAAAGATTTAATCAAGATAAGATAGTAATTATGGGACATTCCTATGGCTCAGTACTTGGTAGTACTTATGCTTATGAGCATCCGGAAAATGTTGAGGCTTTCATAGGAATCGGCCAGTTCGTAAGCTTCGCATCGTCAACAGAATATGAGTATAAAGATGCTCTCGAAAAGGCAAATGCAGCGGGCGATGATACTACGAAACTTACCGAAGCATATGAAAAGTTTCTTAGAGAGAAGACTGTTGAAGCTGCAGATGAAGTGAGTACTTATGCAGCGCCTTATCACAAGGCAACACGAGAGAAGAGCACAATTCTTTCAGCACTAGTTTCGCCAACCCTGTCTAGTGAAGATCTGCTATGGTATAAGAATGTGACCAGTTACGAAACATTTTTAATATACAGTGGTAACCTCATGGACTACCTTATGACAGTAAATCTTAGAGAGACCCAAACTCATTATGATGTACCGGTATATTTCATATCTGGTGAATGTGACTGGAACTGTGCGGTTACTGATATGGTGGATTATGCCCAGATGGTTGGTGCAAAGTACGACCTTATAGATGGTTGTGGGCATTATGTTCATTGCGATGATTCGGAAGAGTTTGCCAAGAAAGTAAAAGAGTTTCTGAAATAACCATGACTTAAAGAAATGTCGAAAGGCATTTCTTTTTTTATTGACAATTACAATACATTGTATTAATATATGAACAGATGAACATACGATACAAATGTTTGAAAGGGAGTTGATAGTGATGGCAAGTAAGATGGCAAGCAAATATATGTATAAGGTAATGTCACCTGGTTATGATATCTTGGATAAGACCTTTTTAAGGGATAATGGGAAGAAGGATGGCAGAAATCCCCGGGATGTTCTGGTAGAATTGATACCTGACGAAAAATGCAGAGTTCTTGATATGTGCTGCGGTACTGGATCAAATGGAATCGGCGTTGCAATCAAGAAACCGCAAGTATCGGTTGTGGAACTGGACAGATCAAAGTCAATGCATATGACCATTGGAAGGTAGAATATATGTTCCATAGAAGCAAGTGATCACATGACGATAAGAATTATGTCATTGGCTGTGTAATAAAGAGTGTAGTTTCGGAGAGGTATGTCTAACGCGTACTTCTCCATTTTTGTATGTAAGATGCATAGCGGAAGCGGATGGCATAATCCTGGGGACACCAACCTATGCAAGTAATGTGTCAGGTCTTATGAAGGATTTTATTGATAGAGGGCATTTGGTTATTGAGCAGTTGTTGCATGGGAAATCCTGTGTTACTGTTGCAACAGGTGAGAACTATGGAAATAAGGATGCGGCGAAGGTTCTTAAAAATCTTGTGATATATTCAGGTGGAAAGCTCTGTGGAAGTATAGTTTTTAAAGCGCCATTTAATAGTAGCGATTTTGAGAGAGAAAAGAGAGATATAAAATGTCTCAAGGTTGCCAGGAAAATGATAAGAGATATGCACAGTGAAAAGGTGTATCCTATGCAAAGTCTGATACATTTTGTTGTTCTGAATATAGGAATAAGATCCTTTGTCAGAAAGAAGGGAAAACTATATCAGGGAGTGATTGATAAGTGGACGAAGTTGGGAATCTATGGGTGGATAATATGATGTTTTTGAGGGGAGAAAGGGATAGTAATAGACTTTAACTCTTCTTAAAGTAACAAAAAAATTGAGATTAAGAAGAGTTGAAACCTGTTTTTGCCTTGATTTATGAGTTTTATTGATGTAAACTCTTCTTAAAGTAGCAAAAAAATCGAGATTAAGAAGAGTTGAAAGAGGCGATTGAATGATTATAGGAAGAAAAAGTGAAATTGAAATACTTAATAATTCGTTATTAGATGATTCTTCACATTTCATAGCTATCTATGGTAGGAGAAGGATAGGAAAGACATTTTTGGTAAGAGAATCTTTTAAAGGAAGATTTACATTCCAGCATGCGGGTCTATCAG
>DGHK01000064.1:0-21812 GCA_002392655.1 Lachnospiraceae bacterium UBA3850
GAAAAATTATGATAAAACACTAAAAATCTTTTCTTATTGAACTTATCTCGTTCACTATATATATAATACCACACTTGTTATAGAAATACAACAAAAAATCTATAAAAAAACAAAAATTTTTATGCAAAATGTTTTATCTTATGTAAACCTTTCTGCTGGATCCAGAACTCTCAACCTTTAGGTCTTTTATGCCATAAATAAACTTCGATAAAGTGGCATATCCAAACTCCTTTGCATTAAATCTCGGGAACTCATCATGTATCTTCTGTCCCAGAAGTCCAAGCTCGATACCCTTGGTTCCGGCCTCTGCCACGGTATCGATAGTGAAGTGTTTAACCTTCCTCTTCATATCCTTATCTGTATGAAGAGCAACGAAAACCGTGCTGTCCTTTTTCTTTACATCAAATGCAGATGTTTCATCGATAAATGTAGACAGCGAGCTGTATCCATAATTTCTGACATCGAAGTCAGAGTACTTCTTCTGAAGTCTGCTTCCAATCTCTCCCAGACCGGTTTCCCTTCCGCGGTTATCATTCTCAGTAATGATCTCGATTATGTCATTCTCGATAACCTTCTGTGAGATTACATTTTCTGCCTTCTTCTTGCGCTTAGCCTTGGATGCACCCTTGTCGTCACCCGCCTCATCCACGCTTTGATCAAGCAGGAGCTCAAGATCCGTAAAGACCGTACATGCCGCTCTGAAGGAACGAGGTGTTTTGTTCTCTCCCATACCTATTACATGCATACCTGACTCACGAAGTCTGCTGGCCAGTCTGGTAAAATCTCCATCACTTGATACTATGCAGAATCCATCCACACTATCTGTGTAGAGGATATCCATCGCATCTATAATAAGTGTTGAATCAGTTGCATTCTTTCCAACTGTATTTCTGAACTGCTGGATAGGAGTAATAGAATTCTCCATTAGCTCCTTCTTCCACTTAGTAGCCTGCGAGGATGTCCAGTCACCGTATATCCTCTTATAGGTTACTACACCATACTTTGTCATCTCGTCCAGTATACTGCCTATATACTTCGATGAGATATTGTCTGAATCGATAAGCACCGCATATCTTTTATCTTCCATCTGTTTTCCATATCCCCCATGAATTAGTCAAACAACTACTGCATAAGAAAGTTCTTTTAATCTTACTCGTCATCGGCAAACATAAGCGGAATATCCTGGATGGATTCTTCCTTTTTCCTATGCTTTTCCCTGATAGGTGCAGTCTCCTCATATTCATTTATCTTGTTTGCGTCACTCTCACCATTTCTATCGGTGGGATATGCACCTATATTCTTAAACTGTCTGTAAACATCAAGAGTTGTCTCCGACAGAGACTTATGCATCTGATATCTGCGCATCTCCTCATTGTCTCCGATAAGTATACCTCTTACCGCAGACTTATAAACCGCTCTCTTGGCCTCATCCTTCGTGAGTCCATACTTTTCGATCAACTCCTGCCTAATTATTTTCAAATAATCCTCTATATAATCCGGTACTACTGCCATATCAATTCCTCTATATTTCCACCATTTTTCATATATTTCGTATGTACTTACTCAAAATCAAACTTATAGTCAAGCCCCAGTGCATCCCTTACAGTGATGATGTCCTTCTGAACCGCCTCACCTACAGGCACGCCTTTGTCCTTTCTGAAAAGCCACATATCATACTCTTTTTCTCCGGCGGTATATATCCTGTCCTCACCCGGAGCCTTCTTCGAAGCTCTCAGCTCTCGGCATATGTCACCGGCTATCTTCTTAAATTCTTCTCGTCCCACAAATGCATCAGGATCTACCACAAAGAAGAAATGTCCGAGCCCATACATCTGAGGCTTACCATCCTCACTTACGCCGGTAAGAGCCTTCATAAATCTTCCGCCTGCAAGTGCTGCTGAAAGGATTTCGACTACCGCTGCATAGCCATAGCCCTTATAACCTGCCAGTTCTTCTCCTATACCACCAAGCGGTGCAAGCGCCGCTGTTCCATCGACCAGCGCCTTCAGTATCTCAGCACTATCAGTCAGAGCCTCCCCGTTTTCCGATATAACCGTTCCAGCCGGAGTAGGTTTTCCTTCTCGCGCATAGTACTCTATCCTTCCTCTCTGTACTATCGATGTAGCACAGTCCAGACAGAAATCAAATTCCTCATCAGTAGGAAGAGAAAATGTAAGCGGATTCGTTCCCATCATATTCTCAACTCCATTTGTAGGAGCAATTGATGGTCTTGCATTTGTTCCAGTTATTCCCACCATACCTTCCTTGCTGGCCATAGAAGTCCAGTAGCCTGCTATTCCGTAATGGGTTGAATTCCTTATAGCACCGCCGGCCATTCCATAGGTCTTGGCCTTCTCTATAAGCTTCTCCATCATACGATAGCTTGCCACCATACCCATACCATCATGGGCATCCATAACAACCGTTGTAGGAGTCTCCTTAATGATCTCTATATTTGTAACCGGAAGCAAGGTTCCCTTCACGATTCTGTCTATGTATATAGGTTTAAATCTGTTACATCCGTGGCTCTCTATGCCTCTTCTGTCTGATTCCAGAAGCACATCCGCGCATATCCTTGCGTCCTCCTCGGGAACCCCATATCCCTTAAAGGCATCGATCATAAACGCGTTCATCACATCCCACGGAACAAACGGTCTGGTTTCTTTTATCTCTCCCATAAGCCTTCTCCTGTAAGTATCGCTATTCTACAAGTGGGAACTGGCACACCAGTTCCCACTCATATAAATCATCCACACATAACTCTATCAGTCATCATTCTTTGTAAGTGCTCCGGCTGTAGTATCCTCAACCATATCTTCACGAAGAAGTGTGATCAGATCATCATCGTTTATGTTCTCATCAGCGATGATACGTGTAGCCTGTCTGTCTACACAACGCTCGAAGTAGTTACGAACGAGACGGGCATTTGCGAAGTTATCCTTCTTCTGCTCTGACATACCTCTGAGATATGTCTCAGCAACATCTGCCGCACTCTGTGTAAGTATGTAATCATTTGATTTACACATATACTTGAAGATCTCCATCAGCTCGCCGCTGTTGTAATCCGGGAAGTATATGTACTTATTAAATCTTGACTTAAGACCAGGGTTTGACTCGATGAACTCTGTCATCTCATTTGTATATCCGGCAACGATAACGATGAAGTCATCACGATCATCCTCCATACGTTTAAGGAGTGTATCAATTGCCTCCTGACCATAGTCACCTGAATCCTTCTTATGTGTCAGTGTGTATGCCTCATCGATAAAGAGGATACCACCGATTGCGCGGTTAATAACATTTGTAGTCTTCAGAGCTGTACCACCGGCAAAGTGATCAACCAGTCCTGAACGGTCAACTTCTATGAACTGACCCTTGCTGACAAGTCCGAGCTGCTTATAGATCTTAGCAAGGAGACGAGCAATTGTTGTCTTACCTGTACCGGGGTTACCGGTAAATACCAGGTGGAATGACATCTCAACTCGCTTATAGCCTCTCATCTCACGAAGCTTACGAACCTTGATGATGTTAATGAGGTGCATAACGTCCTCTTTAACGGAACCAAGTCCGATAAGTGCCTGCAGATCATGTACAAGCTCATCCAGAGATTTATCAATTTCCTCAGCCTCATCCTTACGGCCTCTTCTTCCACCGACACGTCCTTCACCACGCTTGAAGACCTTGCCCTCGTTATCCTCCTCCTGCTTGAAGTTCAGGAACTCAGATACGTCTGTTGCTGCCTTCTTCTGGATATTACGTCCGGATATACCGATTGCCTTCTTAGATACGAACTCACCTGTCTTCTCATCAAAGGAAGTGATCGTCTCAAGATCAGGATTTGCAGTATTGGAAAATGTAGCTGTACCCTTCATATAATCAGGCATATCCTGTGACTTAAGCACACTCGTTGACTGAGATGTTACTATTCCTGCACTATTAAGAGTTCCATTCAGAACAGTCACATAATCCTTGAGTGACTGCTTTGTAGCATCCTTTGCTCCATCATATGCGATAAAGCCCTCACCGAGCTTTCTGAACGCATCAACCACGAACTTGGATCTGGCAACACTTGCTGCCGCCTTGTTCATCTCACTGTCACGATCAGCCGCTATGAAATATGAAAGTGATTTTGGAGCCTCTGTTAAAAATCTGGTGTCTGCACATTTGGTTTCTACAAGTGCAAGAAACTTTTCTTCAGAAAGTATCATACGGAGATTTGTTTTAATATACTCCATCTGATCTGGAAAATTCGGATTGCCCGGCTCATAGAGATATCCAAGGAATATCATCATATCATACCTAAGGAGATCCTTAAGCTGCATCTTTGAATCACTTGGATAAATGTTAGGATTGTTCTGTATCTCATCTGCATATGTGATACATTCAGAAATCATGTTTTGAATATTTTTAATTACCATTTTTGTCCACCACACCCGTACATTATATTTGTATGCATACGGTGCAGAGTACTACGCCGTATCACTAGATTATTATATCACATAAGGTACACAAACTAAAGCATAAAAATTCGTTATTACTCACTGATTTTTATGTATTATATCAATCTGTCGGTCTCTGATAAAATCTTCCCAGAATTCTTTCGGATTTAATAACATTTACAAATGCTTCTTTATCCTTTTCTTTTACCTTATTCACAACCTTGCCTGCTTCCGCAGCATTGACTACCGAATAGACTACATTTCTCTCACTATGCTCGTACGAACCTTCGCCATCAATTACCGTTGCACTGTGATTGCTGACTTCATGTATCACATCACAGACCGCTCTCGGCTTGTTTGTGATAATAAAAAGCGTAGCCTTCTGATACTTCCTATACATAATTCTGATAACTATAGTCGACGCAAACTGGAATATGATCGAATAAAGAGCTTTGTCCCAATCAAAAAGTATTCCTGCCATTGAAAGGATTACTCCATTTATGATAAGCGGAACAGAGAAGGAATCAACCCCCCTCTTCTCAGACAGATAGATAGCTATAAAGTCAGTTCCGCCACTGGTCGAATCCGCCAAAAGACACAGACTTATCGCAACACCGCTTATAAGTCCACCGAAGATACTTATAAGCATTATATCCTCAGTTATACTGATTGACGGAAGCACATCCGTAAGTACACCTGTCAGGACTATGCACCAGCACGAAAGCATCGTAAACTTTTTTCCGATATACTTAAAACCGATGTAAACAGGAATAGCATTTATCAGAAGGTTCACCAGAGTATAGGAAGGTTTTATGCCTAAAAACTTATCAAAGCTTTCCTGAATGAGAAGTGTCAGACCACTCGCTCCTCCGGGAAGAAGTCCGCCCGTATGAACAAATGTATTTATATCCAGTGCCATAATGATAGACGCAATTGAGACCACTATAAGTCTTATTAGAAGATTGATTATTCTGCTTCTTTTCATACGAGCCTCCTTTCTAAAGGAGCATTTTAATACCTATTATCACAAGTATGAATCCACCAAAAATCGATGCGCCGCCTGAAAGTCTGTCTCCTATCCTTTTTCCGGCCACTCCACCGAAAACACAGATGACAAATGTAGTAAATCCGATTATCAGTCCTGCTACAAGTGCCATATACCTGTTATAGGATGATATTGCAAACCCGACAGAAAGCGCATCAATCGAAGTTGCTATACTCTGGACCAGAAGCGAGCTTTTAGTGAGACGGACTACAGGATCTGACTCGTCAACGGATTCATTTCCGGCTTCGTTTCCCGCTTCATTTCCCGCTTCTTCAGTACTTCGCTTTTCTCTGATTCCCTCGATTACCATCTTGCCTCCGATAAAAAGTAAGAGTACAAAACCTATCCAGGGAACATATCTTGAAAAGCCTTTAAAAACCTCTACTACAGTACGGACAAGAACCCAGCCCACGAGTGGCATAAGACACTGAAAGAAAGCAAAGGCTCCAGCCATCAGAAATAGTTTCTTTTTTCTCATACCGGGCTCTCGCATACCATTTACAATCGAAACGGAAAATGCATCCATAGCAAGTCCGATACCCAGCAAAAAACTGTTAACAAAAAACGAATAATCCATTAATATCCAAGTTCCTCATTTACAAGTATCACGTGGATACGGTCAGCATGTCTCGAGAATCTTGTCATCAGAAACTGACAACAGATAGTATCCGGTGATTTACAGTCCATACAGGAGCCTGTTTTTGCACACGGAGTAGAAAGTCCGAATCTTTGTGCATTAACCGGAGCAGCTATGTTGCGCGCTCTCTTCATCGCACCGTCTACGTCCTTACATACCTTGTTCATTCCGACAATAAAAACAACCTTCTTAGGTCCCTGCGCTATGGCAGAAACACGGTTAGAGTTTCCATCTATGTTGATGATTATTCCATCCTCAGTCATAGCATTTGCACTTGAAAGGAAAAAGTCTGCATCATACGCAAGCAGCATAGCCTCTCTTTTATCCTCATAATTATCTCTGTCTATGAAGTTATAATTTCCTTCTTTAAGTGCGTCTACAAGTCCTATCTCTCTTGCACTTTCACAGCCACCCATTGTAACTGATGATCCTTCAGTGATGATCTCCAGCGCTTTCTTAAGTGCCGCTTCCTTATCTGCCGCATAGTAGCCTGTCATGTTTCTTGACTCAAGACCTGCTATTACCTTCTCAGCCAGAAGCTCATTTCTCTTATACTTATTTGGATTCATAATAACATCCTCCTTTGATATATTACTCTCAGCTTATCTCATTAAGCATACAAAGTTTTACTTGCTATTCTTAACTAACTACGTTTAGTCTCTCACCCTTCAGATATGCTCTAAGGTTGTCAGCTATGGTTTGTATGAGGCGATTTCTTGCTTCCACACTTGCCCATGCGATGTGCGGTGTGATTGTCATGTTCGGAGCCGTAAGTAGTGGATTATCCGCCTTCATCGGCTCAACCGTCATCACGTCAGCTGCTGCCGCAGCAACCTTGCCACTTCTCAGAGCATCAGCCAGAGCCTCTTCATCTACAAGCCCGCCCCGGGATACATTTATTATTATCACACCGTCCTTCATCTTCGATATATTTTCCTTGCATATTATACGCTCAGTTGAAGGACTCATCGGAGCGTGAAGCGTAATGATGTCGCTATTTTTCCAAAGCTCTTCCTGGGATACAAATTTTATACTGACCTCTTCTTTTTCGACCGTCGCACCGTTTTGTATGCCAGTGTTCTGCATATTTGTATAATTCTCCGGATGCGCAGTTGAGACCAGCACGTTCATTCGAAATGCCCTTGCTATCTCAGCAACTCTTTTTCCTATATTTCCGTAGCCTAAAATTCCTATAGTTTTTCCGGCAAGCTCCATCACACTGTCTAACCAATAACAGAAGGTCTCGGACTTCACCCAGTCACCTCTATGCACACTTTCATTATGAAGAGATATCTTGCTTGCTATCTCAAGGATAAATCCCCATGTGAGCTGGGCTACCGACTCTGTACTGTAGGCCGGCACATTTGTCACCGTTACACCATGACGCCTTGCCGCATCCAGATCAACTACGTTGTAGCCTGTTGCACAGATTCCGATATATTTTAGATTCGGAAGACGGCTGAAGGTCTCCTCATCGAAGATTATCTTGTTTGCAAAAACCACCTCTGCATCGCCGATATGCTCATACTTGTCAGCCTCAGTTGTATTCTGATAAACCTTTGTTTCAAGAATTGAGGTTATGGGTTCCAAGGAGATGTCTCCCTGATTCACCGCTCCCTCTTCGAGATAAACTGCTTTCATTACTTTTCCTCCGGATATTACTTTCGCTATTCATCATCAGAAGATAACAATTTTCTATTCTTCTTCAGGAAATTAACTTGCACTATTCTTCATCCATAGATTCCGGCAAGGCATAGGAAAGAATCATCGCTATAACGAAAATCACAGCAACTACATTTGCCCCAAATACATCTCTTATTATAGGCGGGAATACGTGCCATATCTCCGACTCGCTTGCCGCTGTCGCTCCCACTCCTATACTTAGAGAAAGTGCTGCGATGGTTGTGTTCTTACTTGTGAAGCCGCAGTTTGAGAGCATCTTGATTCCGGACATAAATATCTGACCGAACATCATAACCGTGCAGCCACCGAGTACTGCCTGTGGCATGGTCGCAAAGAAGTTGCCGACGATTGGGAAGCATCCGGCGAACATCATGATAACCGCACCCGTCATGATTGTAAATCTATTCACCACCTTGGTCATGGCAATCAGTCCGACATTCTGCGAGAAGGATGTAACGGGTGGACATCCGAAAAGAGCCGATACCGATGACATATATCCATCAGACGCTATTGAGCCTGATATCTCCCTGTCCTTCACCTCACGGTTCAGACCGCCCGACACCATTGCCGATGTATCTCCTATCGTCTCCGCAGCAGAGACAAAAAATATAACTATAACCGAAAGGATAGGACCTATCTTAAACTCCGGCGTAAACATCAGAAAATCCGGAATCGATGTGAAACGACTACTGGTAACATATGACAGGTCGACCATTCCGAGACTAACTGCCACTATATATCCGACGATCATCGCTGCCAGAACCGAAAGTGCTTTCAGATACCCCTTCATAGAGACCATCCATATGATAGAAACCAGAAGCGTTATTGTACCTACGATAAGATTCTCCGGTGAGCCGAAATCCTCTGTATAACCACCGCCGAAATATCGAATTCCTACCGTAAAAAGCGACAGTCCTATACCACAGACAACTGTTGCCGAGACAATCGGTTTTATAAACTTCGCAAGCCTTTTGACCAGAAGTCCTATCGTCCCTTCGACAAGACCTCCCACCAACACCGATCCTATTACAACCGGATAGCCGTAATTTGCACCTATAGTACTGAGAATAGTAACAAATGTAAAACTGACTCCCATTACTATTGGCAGTCTGGCTCCTATCTTCCATAACGGATACAGCTGTATCAACGTTGCAAGGCCCGCAACAAACATCGCGTTACTTATGATCTTTCCAACCTGATTCTGAGTAAGCTCAGGACTTGCAACCTCTGCTATTATCGCTATAGGCGCCAGGTTCGCAACGAACATAGCAAGAACATGCTGAAGTCCGAAGGGAATAGCCTTCCAGACAGGCACCCTTCCATCCAGCTTGTAAATGTTGTCCACACTGACAGCCTCTTCTACTTTCATTTCAGCATCTTTGTTTTTTTCGTTTTTTTGTTCTTCGTTATTCTGTTTTTCGTTTTTCTGTTCTTCAAGCCTTAGTTGTTCTTCGCCCAATTTTGCCCCCGAATACTAAATAGTATTATTAGCACTTCAATCTATATCTATTTTATTGTTTTGATTTTTATTCAAACAAGTACTTTATTTTTATTTCATTTCCGGATGCCCTAATATCACCAAGTGCACCACTTACTATAGGCATCATCGGAGGAAGATGACCTATATCCGTATCCATAACAATCGGAACTCCCATATCTCCCAGGATGCTTGTAACTGCATTATACTGGTCCGCTCCGAACATCTCTTCTTCAAAATGAAGAGGTCTTCCTATCAAAAATCCTTTTGCAGTTCTGAACCAGCCCGCTTCTCTAAGCTGCCAGAATGCTCTTCTCATAGAAAGCGGATTCAGATCACAGCACTCCAGGAACCACACTATTCCGTCGCCCTTATATCTATCAAGAAATTCATCAACCTTATCATATCTGGTTCCACAAAGAAGTGTCAGGATATCCACACATCCACCAAGCAGACGCCCACTAAACTCGGCTCTGATTTCAGGATTGTTTCCGGAAAGTATTTCATCATTCTCTGTTTTGTCTACTGTTTTGTTATCTGTTATTTCATTTCCACTGTTCGGAAGTAAGTATTTAAGCTCCGTCTTGGTATTTACGTTGTATGGTTCAAGTGGATCAGGTTCTGTTATTTCTTCTTGCTCGTTTTTCTGATAAATTTCTTGGTCATTTTCTTTCTCTGATTCCTGACTTGTTTCAACCGCGGCCTCATCCTTCTCCCAGAGTCCGTAACCTGAAACCTCATCAATTTCACCACAGATAAGCTTAAAAGCATCTCCTACTGATTCGTGCCAAGGCTCTCTTCCGAACGCCGGTGCACAAGGTCCGTAAATTGCCGCAGTATCAGCAAGAATATTTGATAGGAATGTATAGTTTGTGTTGTCCGAATAACCCATATACCACTTAGGCTTACTTCTCTTAATCGAATCAAAATCAATGAATGGAACAACCTCAACCATAAGCTCTCCGCCGCCACAGGTGATAATAACATCAGACTTATCATATTCACTCGACGCAAAAAGGCTGCTCTCTATCATAACTGAATTCAGTTCATCACCACAATTTTCCGGTGTACTGCTTATTCCGATTCCTGAAGCCTCATAACAATTCGGTCCGAGGTAAGTCTTATACCCCATTTCTTTAAATATCTTCAGAGCATTTTTAAACCTGGAATCATAAGGTTCTATAGCGCAGCCAAAAGACGGAGCTATGAAACCGATTGTTCCCCCTTTTCGAAGCGGTTTTGGATATCTCATACATTTCCTCCCATCGCACAAAATGTATCTTGATTATAACACACAGGGGACGTCACTTCTACCGTCCCCTTAGAGTATATATCATCTTATTAATGCGGCAAGAAAAGATGGGCCAGCTGGCTTGCTTGCGAGGATGGTTGACTTTGCCTCTGGAGGCCCGATGGCTTGGACCGATGGGCAAAAGCCATAATTTCATCAAAAACCTCTGAAATTATGGCCTGAATTTCCAGTGATTCGCTTAAAAGGCCATAATTCTAACAAAAACTTCAATTATTATTGCTGCTGATTTTTAACAAGCGCTTAAATAACCGGAAATCATACAAAAAAGGCCATAATTTTCGCAAAAACTGCGATAATTATGGCCTTTTACTAATTCTCCAAGACTTTCAAATCTTTTTATAAAACTCGCGCACATTATACACCCGATTCACCTAATCGCCCAACATTTGTTTTTATTGACACACCCCTGCTCCGGTACTATAATTACGTAAGCGTCAGAGCTTACCTGACGCAATAAAACCGGGGAGCTGAGCATGACTCGGCTGAGAACAGGCTGTACTGCCTGGACCCATTACCTGATTTGGATAATGCCAACGTAGGGACATAGACTTTAAGATCACTGCAGGTATGTCTGAACCAGGCATACCTGTTTTTATATAATAGGAAACTGCGTTCCCTATTATATAAAAAACGCTCCGCTGAGGATGCGTCTCGGCGTGTTAGGTAGATAGTTGCCTGCGGCAACACGCGCCTCGCGCGGAGAGTGTCGCAAGGCGACACTCTTTGTTCTACAAAGCACAAATAAAAAGAAAGAAGGGAAACAAAATGCTTGGAGACACACTCGAAAATGTAAGAAAAAACGTACCACTCGTACACAACATCACTAACTACGTTACTGTAAACGATGTTGCAAATGTACTGCTCGCTGCAGGTGGAAGCCCTATCATGTCTGACGAGCCGGAGGATGTAGAGGATATCACAACTATCTGTGGCGGACTCAACATCAACATCGGAACTCTGAATAAGCAGACAATCGAAGGTATGTTCAGAGCCGGAAGAAAGGCTGCAGAGCTTGGACACACCATACTGCTTGACCCTGTTGGTGCAGGTGCATCGAGCTTAAGAACCAATACTGCTGTAAAGCTTATGGATGAGATCAAATTCACTGTAATCAGAGGAAATATATCCGAGATCAAAACTCTTGCTCTTGGAAGCGGAACAACAAAGGGCGTTGATGCCGATGTAGCAGATGCAGTTACAGATGAAACACTGGACAGTGCTGTTAAGTTTGTAAAGGACTTCGCAAAGAAGGCTGATGCAGTAGTTGCAATCACAGGCGCTATCGACCTCGTTAGTGACGGTGACAAATGTTATGTAATAAGAAACGGACGTCCTGAGATGGGAAAAATAACAGGAACCGGTTGTCAGCTGTCAGCTCTCACCACCGCATTTGTTGTAGCAAATCCTGATAACAAGCTTGAGGCTGCTGCAGCTGCAGTATGTACTATGGGACTTGCAGGCGAAATTGGATGGTCACGTATGCAGGATGGCGACGGAAACTCAACCTATCGTAATCGTATAATCGATGCCATCTTCAACATGGATGCAGAGACTCTGAACAAAGGAGCAAAGTATGAAATCAGATAAGAGACTGGACGAAAAGGATCTTCTGCTTTACGCAGTTACAGACCGTCACTGGCTTAACGGAAGAACACTTTATGAGGTTGTCAAGGAGAGCCTGGACGGCGGTGCTACATTTATCCAGCTTAGAGAAAAGAAATTGGATAATGAGCACTTTTTAGAGGAAGCAAAGGAGCTTAAAAAGCTCTGCGCAGAGTACAAGGTTCCATTTGTTATAAATGACAATGTCGATATAGCTATTCAGATGGATGCCGACGGAGTACACGTCGGACAAAGCGATATGGAAGCCGGCGATGTAAGAGCAAAGCTCGGACCGGATAAAATAATCGGCGTTTCCGCTCAGACAGTTGAGCAGGCTATCCTTGCAGAAAAAAGAGGAGCTGATTATCTGGGAGTCGGCGCAGTATTTCCTACAGGTTCAAAGGATGATGCAGATGATGTATCTCATGAAACACTGAAGGCTATCTGTGATGCAGTTTCAATTCCTGTTATCGCAATCGGAGGAATCACTGTAGATAACACTCCGGAGCTTGCAGGAACCGGTATATGCGGAATTGCAGTTATCAGTGCTATTTATGCCGCAGATGATATTCCGGCTGCAACAGCTAAACTGAAGGAAGTCACGGAAAAAACCGTTAATTCGTAAACAGTACTTCCCGCCTAAATCAAAGGCTAAAGAAGATTTTATATAAGGAATTGGTATAAAGGATTAGACATGATCAAGGGAATTATCTTCGACATAGACGGCGTAGTACTTGACTCTATGAGTATATGGAATGACTTAGGTGCACGTTACCTACGTTCTTTAAATGTAGAACCTGAAGAAGGTTTGAACGAGATACTCTTCTCTATGAGTATGGAGCAGGGAGCTGACTATCTGAAGGAGCATTACAAACTGAAAAGATCTACAGCTTCAATACTAAACGGCATCCAGGATATGCTGAGGGACTTTTACTATTATGAGGTTTCTGCAAAGCCCGGAGCAAAGGAGCTTATGGAGTTTCTCAAGGAAAAAGGTATGCGGATAACTGCCGCCACCTCAAGTCCGAGATCACACATAGAAAAAGCTCTTACACGTAACAAACTACTTAGCTACGTAGAGGTTATTTATACAACAGGCGAAATCGGAATCAGTAAGCATTCACCTGATATATATAACAAAGCAGCGTCCTATATGAATCTTACACCAGCTGAGGTACTCGTTCTTGAGGATTCTCTATATGCTCTTAAAACAGCAAAGGAAGCAGGCTATAAAACCGCCGGAGTCTATGACAAGGACGGAGAAACGGATCAGGCAGGAGTTGAAGCAACCGGAGATGTTTATATAAGAAACCTCACCGAGCTTATTTCATTTTGGCCACGACTAAACTAAATATTAACATCGCATGTCGCTTGCGACATGTTTCGCGCGAGACGCGTGTTGCCCAAGGCAACTATTTACCTATCGCGCTAAGACAAATACTAAGCGGTGCATCGGGGGCACCACTTTGCACCGCTATATAAATAATGCTGTCAGCCACACACGGCTGAACATACTTTAAAAGAAAGAAGGTAGATAAAATGAACACAGCATTAACCATTGCAGGAAGTGACTGCAGCGGAGGCGCCGGTATACAGGCAGATCTTAAAACCATGACTGTAAATGGAGTCTATGGAATGAGTGCTATAACAGCACTTACTGCCCAGAATACTACCGGCGTAACAGGAATAATGGAAGTAACGCCGGAGTTTCTTGAGCAGCAGCTGGATGCGATCTTTACCGACATCTATCCGGACGCCATTAAGACAGGCATGGTTTCTTCAAGTGAACTGATACACGTTATATCCGCAAAAATCAAACAGTATGATGCGACTAATATCGTTGTTGATCCTGTTATGGTCGCAACCAGCGGAGCAAAGCTCATAAGTGACGAAGCAATCGATACACTTAAAGAGCATCTACTCCCACTTGCAACCGTAATAACACCAAACATTCCGGAAGCAGAGGTTCTATCTGATATGAAGATAACCTCAGAGGATGATATGGTTACTGCCGCAAAGGTGATATTCGAGCGATTCGGCTGCGCAGTTCTATGTAAGGGTGGTCATCAGGTAAATGATGCGAACGATCTTCTCTACACCGCAGATGGACCGGTGTGGTTCAAGGGTAAGAGAATCGATAATCCTAACACTCACGGAACCGGCTGTACACTTTCAAGTGCTATCGCTTCCAATCTCGCAAAGGGTGAGACACTGGAAAATGCAGTAAAGAACGCTAAGGATTATATATCCGGAGCACTGGCTGCCATGCTTGACCTCGGAAAAGGAAGCGGTCCAATGGCACATAATTATGTGCTGCTTTAGAAAGCACCATACTGCCCTTTCCGTGCTGATTGAAAACAACTTATAAATATCATAATAATAATCAGTAATAAAAGAAGAAAAATAGGAGATACAAAATGAATAACGATAAAAAGCAGAAGTTTGATGGATATGCAAATCAGTATGATGAATGGTTTATGGTAAATGACAAGCTCTTCACAAGTGAGCTTGAGCTTTTCAAAAAGGTTCTTGGCGATATAACAGGTAAGAAGCTTCTTTCCGTCGGATGCGGAAGCGGACTTTTCGAGAGCTATATTGATAGCTCAAATATCGAAGGAATCGAACCTTCAGAGGATATGGCTAAAATCGCTGAGAAGCGTGGAATAAATGTAATCAAGTACGGACTTATCGAGGATGTTGAGCTCCCTGATGCAGAGTATGACATCATATATTTCAACGGAAGCTCCAGCTATATGGAGGATCTCACACCGGTTTATGAAAAGAGCCTGAAGGCAATCAAGCCGGGCGGAAAGCTCATCCTTCTCGACGTACCAAAGGAAAGTGCATTTGGTTTTATGTACCTCCTCGGAAAGAGCCTCGGAACCTACGAGCATGAATACTTAGAGGGCACTATGCCTGAGCTGCCTTACCCACTCGCACTTGCGGCGTCAGGTGTATGGCATTCAACAGAAGAAAAAATAGGTGTACTTAAGAACCTTGGCGTTAAAAACTTTAACTTCTACCAGACACTGGTAAAGAATCCTATGTATACAAATGAGGAAGTTGAAGAAGTAGTAGAAGGCTACAAGAGCGGCGGTTACGTTGCTATTATAGCAGAGAAAGGATGAGTATTATGAAATTATCAGACAGTCTTTATAGCATAGCACGTCCACTCTGGGATGTAGCTTCCGAAAAAAAGTTTTTAGCACAGATGGCAGATGGTACGCTAAGCCAGGAGCTTTTCAAAAATTATATGATTCAGGATTATTTATACCTGAAAGAATATATAGATATACTGAACAAGATTCTTAAGCTTGCTGAAGACGATGAGCTTAAAACCCATCTGAAGGATATAATAAATGAAGTTGAAAAAGAAATCTACGCAGTTCATATTCCTACCATGAAAGGTCTTGGTGTAGATGCTTCTGAAGCCGATGGCTGCAAACAGGAAAAAGCTTTCGCAGACTATATTAAGTACATGAATTCAAGTCTCGAAGAACACGGACTGCGTGCAGGTATTACCTCACTTCTTCAGTGCTCATGGAACTATGCATATGTAGCAAAAAAAGTTTCAGATAAGTATGCTGATACTTTGGAAGCGTCGCCATATAAAAGCTGGTTTGACGCCTATACAGGGCCTGAATATAACGAGGCAAATCAGCTATGGATAGATACTCTCGATAAGGAAACAGAGGATATAGACGAAACAGAAAAAGAAAAACTCTGCAACATTTTTAAAAAATGCGCAGAGTTTGAAAACGGCTTATGGGACGCCCTGGCAAAGGGACCTCAAAGTGTCATCTAAATATAATTCTTCCGTCGCTTGTCATCTCTTCTATGATGGCAAGCGATGTTACGTCATAGCCCATATCACGTATCTCTTTTCCACCGGGCTGGAAGCCCTTCTCGATACATATACCAACTCCAACAACCTTGGCTCCTGCATATTTACATATCTTCAGGAGTCCCTTCATCGCACTTCCCGTAGCCAGAAAATCATCGACAACAAGAACCTTATCCTCAGAGCCCAGATAACTCTTGGAGAGCGTTATATCATAATCCTTTTTATAAGTGAAGGATGTAACTCTTGCAGTATAAACACTTCCGCCTATATTCTTGCTCTTCGCCTTCTTTGCGAAAACCATCGGAACATTAAACACTCTCGCAGCAGAACTTGCAATCGCTATCCCCGAGGCTTCAATAGTGAGAATCTTGGTCACTCCCATTTCCCCATATCTGTCATATAATTCTTCAGCTATGTCATCCATCAGAGCTATATCAATCTGATGATTAAGAAAGCTGTCGACCTTAAGTATATTTCCGGGATAAACCTTTCCATCCTTCATGATACGTTCTTGCAGTTTATTCATATCAAATTCCCCTTGTCATATTTTATGAAGTGCTTAGAAAACCATACCTAGTAAATTTTTTTGTCGAGCTTCTTGGCAAATTTCTTAAAGCTGCTTATCGATTCTTCTCTATCAATTTCTATCAGAGCAACCGTATGCTTCTCATCTTCAGACGAGACACTTATTTCAGTTCTCTTCTCCGTCAGTTTTTTCTCAACAAGCTTTCCGACACCTGAGAGCTTTTCCATAAATTTATATATATAATCATCTCTGAAACCAATAGCTGCAGCATCCTCTTTTGTATTTCCGTAGTATACAGTTTTTATATTTGCCCATATGATTGCAGACATACACATAGGACAAGGATAACAGGAAGTATATATCTCACAACCCTCCAGGTCGTATGTACCAAGCTTCTTACAAGCATCTCTTATCGCTGTCACCTCTGCGTGAGCCGTTGGATCATTACCGGCTACAACCTGATTGGATCCCTTTCCGACAATCTCACCATCCTTTACAACCACCGCTCCAAAGGGGCCGCCGGCATTCGTAATGAGATTATCCTCAGCAAGCTCTATTGCTATTTTCATATATTTATTCATATTACACTCCTTCCGAACGAGCAACAAGAACCATAACACTCCTTGACTCAAGCTCTGCTGTATTCCCTACTTTTCTTCCATCCTCTCTGCCCTTTTCATCGGCAGTATATGCAACTATCTCCCACTGCATTCCTTCCGGAATAATAGGCAGTTCATAGACATGTCTCTCCCAGTGTGCATTTACAGCACAATATATGAAGCTGTCCTCTTCGACAGGATAATCATTCGCTGACTCCGCATACATAAATCCAAAACATAAGAATTCGTTTTCAGAATTAAAATCCCAAGGCTTCAGTCCATGGAAAGAAAGCTCCGGATAGCCGGTAGAATTATGAGCGGTAAAGAAATCATTTCTTCTGATTATCGGATGAGACTTTCTGAACTCGATCATCTTCTTAAAGAACTCATAGGTATCCTTGTTCTTCTTCAGATTCTTCCAGTCAAGCCAGGATATCTCACTGTCCTGACAATAGGAATTGTTGTTACCCGACTGGCTATTCCTGAATTCATCTCCTGCCAGTATCATAGGAATTCCACGACTGAGAAGCAGTATCGAAACAGCATTTTTAACCTGCCTTGATCTGAGAGCATTAATCTCCTTATCCTTGGTCGGTCCCTCTGCACCGCAGTTCCAGCTGTTATTATCATTTGCACCGTCGCGGTTATCCTCACCATTCTTTTCATTATGCTTTTCATTATATGAAACCAGATCATTCAGAGTAAATCCATCATGACAGGTTATGAAATTAATGGATGCTGTGGAGCCTCTGTCCGGATACAGATCCGGTGATCCCTGGATTCTCCATATGAGTTCCGGTCCGGCAGCAGCCTCGCTCTTGATAAACCTTCTGAGACAATCTCTGTATCGGCCATTCCATTCAGCCCACCTTCCCCAGTCTGGAAAGCTTCCAACCTGATAGAGTCCACCTGCATCCCATGCCTCTGCGATGAGCTTACATTTGCCCAGCACTGCATCATGTGCCAGTGTTTCAAGAAGAGGCGGGTTAGCCATAGGTGCACCGGTCTCATCTCTGGATAGAATGGATGCAAGATCGAATCTGAAACCGTCGATATGATAATCGGAAACCCAGTATCTCAGACAGTCCAGTATATAGTTACGGACTATGGAATTGTTGCAGTTAAGAGTGTTTCCACAGCCGCTGAAATTGTAATAATAGCCCTCCGGCGTCAGGAGGTAATAGGTCTTGTTATCTATACCTCTATAAGAGATATACGGACCGTTTTCATTTCCCTCTGCTGTATGATTAAATACAACATCCAGTATTACTTCGATTCCTGCCTTATGGAGATTCTTGACCAGATTCTTCATCTCCTCAGCCACAAGACCTACGGACGCAGTAGCTGCATATCCTGCCTTCGGAGCATAGAAACCGACAGTTGAATAGCCCCAGTAATTATAGAGCTTCTGACCTCCAATCGTCCTGCTGTTTTCCATCTCGTCAAACTCAAATATCGGAAGCAGCTCGATACAGTTTACGCCTAGTTCCTTCAGATAAGGAATCTTTTCTATAAGGCCTGCAAATGTACCTGGATGCCTCACCTCTGAAGAGGTGCTCTGAGTAAAGCCTCTCACATGTGCTTCGTAGATGACCAGATCATCCATCGGAATCTCAAGAGGCTTATCTCCGTCCCAGTAATAATCATCAGGAATTACACAGCCTCTATGCTGAAATGGATTATCAGGATTGGGTTCTTCTCCCCATTTTTCTCTTCCACTGATCAGATGTGCATACGGATCCAGAAGTATCTTGCTTCTGTCAAAGAGATGTCCGCGAGCAGGATCATACGGTCCATCCATTGAGTAACCGTATTCAAGTGTCTCATAATCAAGTCCGTAGACTATCATAGAGAAAACATTTCCTATACGGAATTCCTCAGGAAACGGAAGTCGTGCAAATGGCTCCATCTCACCTTCATTGAAAAGAACCAGTTCGCAGTAGGTTGCATATCTCGAAAAAATCGAGAAATTAATTCCGCCGTTACCTACAACGCTTGCGCCAAAGGGCTGAACCCTTCCGCATCTGTATTTTATCCCATCCTTCTCATGCGTGGGAAAATCATCAACCCTCAGCATATTAACCCCCTAATCAAAACAGGCTCGCAAGTCCGTAAACCCCAAATGCAATCAACCATGCCACCGCACATTGAAGAACCACCATCATTGCCGCCCACTTGTGTCCAAGCTCTCTCCTGACTGCTGCAATGGCAGCAACGCAAGGAGTATAAAGCAGACAGAAAACAAGTATTGCAAGTGCTGCGGGAGTAGTAATTGCTCCCAAAAGTGCAGCTGTTGTCCCGAACAGAATCGTAAGCGTGGAAACAACACTCTCCTTTGCCATAAAACCTGTAATCAATGCCGTAACTATTCTCCAGTCTCCAAAGCCTAGAGGCTTAAACACAGGCACCAGGAAACCGGCAAACTTAGCCAGTATGCTCTCTTCAGGTTCCTTCGCAAGTCCCAGACTCAGATCAAAGTTTGTAAGGAACCATATGACCACAGTTGCTACCAGAATTATAGTAAATGCTTTTACCAGGAAATCCTTTGCCTTCTCCCAAAGGAGCTGAAGTACATTTTTAAGCTTCGGCATACGATAATTCGGCAGCTCCATAACAAAAGGTACCGCTTCACCCTTGAATACCGTTCTCTTGGATATGAGTGCCATAAGTATTCCCATTATGATTCCGATCAGATAGAGGCTCACAACTATAAGCGCGCCCTTTCCTGGGAAAAATGCGGCAACAAAGAATCCATATATAGGATACTTCGCCGTACAGCTCATAAACGGAATCATCATTATCGTCATCTTTCTGTCTCGCTCCGAAGGAAGCGTTCTGCTGGCCATGACACCCGGAACAGAACATCCAAAGCCTATAAGCATAGGCACTATACTTCTGCCGGATAGACCCATCCTTCTGAGAGGTCTGTCAACGACAAATGCAACTCTGGCCATATAGCCTGTATCTTCAAGAAGAGACAGGAAGAAAAACAGCAGAATAATTATCGGTATAAAACTCAGTACGCTTCCGACTCCGGCCACTATTCCTTCGGTTATAAGCGAGTGGACAACACTGTTTACATTAAGCGTTGAAAGCAGTTCATCCATCTCAGTTGTGAGCATTCCGATTCCGTTTTCCAAAATCCCCTGGAGCCAGGCACCGACCAGATTAAATGTCAGAAATGAGATAATACCCATTATCAGAATAAACATCGGAATCGCCGTAAATCTTCCCGTGAGTATCCGGTCAATCCTCTCACTTCTTTCTCTTTCCTTGCTGGAAGCAGGTTTGACTACAGTCGCCTTCACCAGCTTTTCGATAAAGGAGAATCGCATATCTGCCATAGCAGCGGACCTGTCCAGACCTCTTTCCTCCTCCATCTGAAGGATGATATGCTCTACCATCTCCTTCTCATTCTGAGAGAGATTAAGTGCATCCGTCACCCTCTGATCACCTTCTATCAGCTTATTGGCGGCAAACCTTACAGGAATATCTGCTGATATGGCGTGATCCTCTATGAGATGCATGATACCATGTATACATCTATGTACAGCTCCACCATGATCTGACTCATCACAGAAGTCCTTTTTTCCCGGACTCTCCTGATACTTTGCCACATGAAGTGCATGGCTTATCAGCTCATCAACACCTTCATTCTTCGCAGCAGCTATAGGGACAACGGGAATTCCGAGAAGTGCTTCCATCTCATTAATCCTGATAGAGCCTCCATTTCCCCTCATCTCATCCATCATATTGACGGCCAGCACCATGGGGATATCGAGCTCAATAAGCTGCATAGTGAGATATAAGTTTCTCTCTATATTCGTAGCATCAACTATATTGATTATACCCTTCGGTTTATCACCCAGTATATACTGTCTGGAGACTATTTCCTCATCCGTATAAGGTGACAGCGAATATATACCAGGAAGATCCACGACCTCTGTATCAGGGGCGCCCTTGATGCTTCCGCTCTTCCTGTCCACCGTAACTCCCGGAAAGTTTCCGACATGCTGATTGGAGCCTGTAAGCTGATTAAAAAGAGTAGTCTTACCGCTGTTCTGATTACCTGCAAGAGCAAATGTAAGAACAGTTCCTTCAGGAAGTGGCTTCTCATTTGCGTGATCGTGATATACACCACCCTCACCAAGTCCGGGGTGATGAGAAGCAGATTTTCTTCTTTCGCCCTTTCTTCTGTCTAACCCATCAGAGCTGACACCCTTATCAAAGACCCTTCTATCGCCTCGTCTCCTTTCGGATCTCGTTCTTTTTTCTTCTTCCTCTTCCGACAGCTTTTCTGCTACCTCAGCTTCATTTATCCTGTCTATTTCTATTTTCTCGGCATCATCCAGCCTGAGTGTCAGTTCATAACCATGTATCCTGATTTCCATCGGATCACCCATGGGTGCAAACTTAATCAGAGTGACCGTAGCTTCGGGAATTACACCCATATCAAGAAAATGCTGTCTTAGCGCCCCGTCTCCGCCAACCGAGATAATCACTGCAGACTCACCGATCTTCAATTCTTTTAATGTCATCTGTCTAAACTCCCTTGAAAACTATACATAATTATAAACAAAAAAAACCGAAAAGTCATTAGACTTCCGGTTTTTTTATGTGCGTGCTAGAGGATTCGAACCCCCGACCT
>DGHK01000064.1:21876-45047 GCA_002392655.1 Lachnospiraceae bacterium UBA3850
ACGCTCTATCCAGCTGAGCTAAGCACGCATATCTAGATGCCCTGAAGACATCTAGAAGATATTACCACTTATGCATCACACGTGTCAAGGATTTATTCGAATCAACTCTTTATTTATTTTATTTTAATTCTGAATCGGATGATGAGCTCCAAAAGAGTTTTCAGAAAGAGGAATAAATGTATATCCGTTGGATAGCGCCCATGGAATAAAGGTCTCCATAGCAGTAACTGTATAACTCTTAACATCGTGACAGAGAACAACACTTTCATTATGTCCCTTAACTCCATTCGCGATATTTCTGAATACAACATCACTACTGGTAGTATCACCTGCATCACCACTGGCAACATTCCAGTCAAAATATTTGTACCCCTTCTGCCCGGCCTCTCTGGAAAGTCTCGTCATTATTCCACTATTGAAACGACTCACGGAATTTGAGCTTCCACCCGGGAATCTGAATAGGTTGGTTCTTTCACCCGTCTGACCTACGATGACAGACTGCATCTTCTCAAAGTCACTCCAATACGCAGCCTCACTTGCATATATCTGTCTGTAATTATGTGTAAAGGAATGTACTGCCACAGTATGTCCTGCATCATATTCCTTCTTTATACATCCCGCATAGCTTGGAAATGCAGACGTAACGAAAAACGTTGCTTTTACATCATACTTATCGAGTATTCCGAGAAGCCTGTCCGTATAAGGTCCGGGACCGTCGTCAAATGTCAGATAGATAATTTTACTATCATTTATCCACCTTCCCTTTGCATCCATCAGATACCAGTCATTTCCGTCCCATATCCAGTCGGTGCACATCCGTCCTTCCGAGTCAAAGTAGTACCAGTAGCCACCATCCTCAAGCCATCCGGTGTGCATGCTTCCGTCACCTACATAATACCAGTAACGTCCGCTCTTTATCCATCCAGAGCACTCATTTCCGTTCTCGTCATAATATTTCCAGACGCCGCTTCTGAGCTGCCATCCTGTTGTACCCCAGGTATCGGTCCAGACTCCATTTTCATCGACCCAATCATTTCCGATCCACATATATGTAGCAAGACGTCCATCCGGGAAGAAGAAATACCAGTAGCCATTTATATTTTTCCAGCCGGTTGTCATATAACCATACCAGTCAAAATAGTACCAGGCTCCATCTATCTCCTTCCATGTCTCCCATGGATATGAACCGTCCTCCTGCTGATACCACCAGCCCTCTGAGCTCTCCATCCATTGTCCTGCTGCATTCACCTCAAGCTTCGGAACATATAACAAGGATATTATAACTGCAAAAGAAACCACTATACTCAGCAGTTTACGTTTTTTCAATTTTGTCATCCCCCTTAAATTCAAGTTATATTATTTAAGCTAATCTGATATCGACCGCGTTTCCGTAAACCTCACCCGGAAACTTGTCTGTTATTATAACCGCTCCACCGAAATCGGCAAAGGTTACCGCTGACGATTTACCGAACTTATCATGATCAGCCAGGATAAATCGACCGCCTGCCTGAGTGTTCTCTATAGCAACTCTTTTTACAAGTGCCTCTCTGACATCCGGTGTAGTAAAGCCAAGCTTCATATTCACACCGTTGGTTCCGAAAAAACCTTTTGTGAAATGATACTTCTGGATATGAAGTATGGCATCTGCACCAACTATAGCCTCGGTATTCTCCTTCAGCTCACCACCTATAAGCAGAACCTTGAGGCCTTTTCTGACAAGATCCTTTGCGTGACTTACCGCATTTGTAACATACGTCGCCTTTTTCTCACTTATGAACCCTGTCATATATTCTGTGGTTGTCCCGGAATCCAGATATACATAATCACCGGGAACAATAAGTGATGCGGCATACTGTGCGATCCGAAGCTTTTCATCCTTGTTGATCGACTCCTTCGTAAGAACTGAAAGCTCCTCTGATGATGGCGGTTTCTCAAGTGCTACCGCTCCGCCAAAGACCTTAACCAGCCTGCCCTCTCTACTGAGTGCAGTTATATCTCTTCTGATAGTCGATTCCGAAACACCCAGCTCGTCCTTCAGTTCCTGAACAGTTGCACTTTTTCTCTTGTTTACTTCTTCAAGAATTAATAACTTACGCTCTTCAGTAAGCATCTCTCCACCTCTTTTACTGCAATACTGCTATTCCAGTCCATTTTCTTTTTTGTACTCTGAGACATTTGTCTCCAGAACAACCTTCCTAAGTGGAAGAATCCTTCCCGGAGATACAGACAGTTCATCATATCCCATAGCGAGGAATTCTTTTGTGAGTGACAGATCAGATCCCAGTTCTCCGCAGATTCCTGCCCATGCTCCACCCTTATGTGCAGCATCAACGATTATCTTCAGCATCTTCATAATCGCCGGATGATGTGAATCATAGAATTCATCAAGGCTCTGATTCTGACGGTCAATCGCAAGTGTATACTGTGTCAGGTCATTGGTTCCTACTGAGAAGAAGTCAACCTCCTTCGCCAGATCCTCTGCTATCATAACGGAAGCCGGTGTCTCTATCATAACTCCAAGCTCGATATCCTTATCATATGGTGCTCCGGCAGCGTCTAACTCTGCCTTCACTCCTGCGACGATTTCCTTGATTTTCTTTACTTCATCAACGGAAATAATCATCGGAAACATGATAGATATTTTTCCAAAAGCTGACGCACGAAGTATGGCTCTCAGCTGAGTTTTAAATATCTCCGGTCTTGTGAGACATATCCTGATGGCACGAAGTCCGAGTGCAGGATTCTCTTCTGCCGGAAGCTCGAAATAATCTGCCTGCTTATCAGCTCCTATATCAAGAGTTCTGATAATAACCTTCTTACCTGCCATAGTCTCAGCAACCTGCTTATATATCGCAAACTGCTCATCCTCTGTTGGATAATTATCTGAACCCAGATATATAAACTCTGATCTGAAGAGACCTATTCCACCGGCATCATTCTTAAGTGCAAGTCCCAGATCCTTTGTATTTCCGATATTTGCATAGATATTTATCTTCTGTCCGTCAAGAGTGATATTCTCTCTACCCTTTAGCTGCTCAAGAAGCGACTTCTTCTCCAGCTCCTTTTCAACTATCTTCTGTTTTTCTGCAAGTGTCTCCTCATCCGGATCAACATATACCTTGCCTTCAAAGCCATCAACTATAGCTTCCCTGCCATCCATCTCATCCGTAAGCGGAATATCGCATCCGATTATTGCAGGGATACTCATCGTCTTGGCAAGTATAGAGGTATGTGAATTGGCAGAACCATGAACTGTAACAAATGAAAGTATTTTGTCCTTATCCATCTGGACTGTCTCTGATGGTGCCAGATCATCTGCCACAACAATTACAGGCTCATTGCTTTCTATTCCGCCTCCGCCTACGCCCATAAGTACATTTATGATTCTCTCTGATATATCCTTAACATCAGCAGCTCTGCCTCTGAAGTATTCATCCTCCATATCAAGGAACATCTTGCGGAAGTTGTCGCCTGTCTCCGCAACAGCAAACTCAGCATTAACCATCTGCGTGCGAATGATATTCTCAACGGAATCTATAAAGTCTCCATCCTCAACCATCATCTGGTGAGCTTCAAATATCTCAGCGCCGGACTCTCCTACTTCCTTTACAGCTTTATCATGAAGAACCTGAAGCTGCATAACTGCAGTATTTCTCGCTTCCTCGTACCTCAAGATCTCAGCCTCAGGATCCTCTATCTTCTCTCTTTTTACGAACTGCTCTGCCTTCTTATATACTGACAGTTTTCCTATAGCTACACCCTCAAAAACTGCCTTGCCTTCATAAATAATCATTTCCAGCAACACCTCCTCTACATCATATAACCTTGTTCTGCACCCGTCTTTTCCTTAATCAACCCCAAGCTGTAACACTCCAGCAATTCTTCCAGATCAAATATCTGCTTACGTATCTCTTCACCCTTGTCCGTATCTTGAACCAGAAGACGTCTTCTCATCGTCTCTGTTACATATATCTCCGGGGTATTATCTCCGTCTTTATCAAACTCCCTATGCTCTGCAAGTGCCAGATGATGGGAGTTAAAAATAAGTGTATAGCCTGCGATTCCGGTCTTCGGATGATAAGCCTTTGATAGACCCCCGTCTATTACGTATAGCTTTCCTCCGGCCTTTACAGGCTTTTCCCCTTTTGCTACCTTAACCGGAACATGTCCGTTTATTATATGTGCCGTTTCCGGCTTCATCTCAAACTCTTCAAATATCTTGTCGCAATATTCTTCCTTTTTAGAAAACTCATAATATGGATTATAGTTTTCCTTTGACAGTTTTTTATCCTCCAGGAAAATGTGTTCGAAGGTCGCCATCCTGTCCTTTCCGAAAAGCGGAGAGACGGGACCCGCCCACAGATACCACATAAGATCAACGCTATCAGCCTTCTTCTCCGGCTCATCTATCTCGTCCAGAAAATAAGCATCTATGATCTTCTCCTGGAAAAAGTCCATAAGATCCTTTCCGGATCTGTTACCCTCTTTTGTTTTTATTATCAGAAAATCACCCTTTTTATCCATCGGTATACATCCATGGAAAAGCAGGTTATTGTTACATATCTTGTACAAGCTTCCATGTGAATATAAAAATCTGACATGCTTTTGCAGACGACGACTATGTAGAAAAGAATACTTTAGCGTTTCTACCAGAAGCTCCTCTTCTTTAGTGAGCTTATATGGATCCTTTGAATCTATAGTCGGGAAGTTTTTATCCCTCAGCTCGTACTCCTTATCACCGATAAGCACTGTTCCTTTTTCATAATCAATCTTATCGAGGAAAAGTCGTCTGTCCATAAAATATTCAGGATGTCTCTTTATCAGCTGCCCCTCTAATTTCAGTTCTATGATAGTGATAGCCTTACACATCCTTGCGGCAAGCATCGGATCCACGGAATCGTACTTGTTATCATCGAGCAGATGTGGTCTGAAGCACTCACATTCATCATCCTTATAAACTGAATCGGCAAACATGGAAAGCGGTCTCAGATTTATACCATAGCCGTCCTCAAGCACATCAAACGAATTATAATTTGTTGCAATCCTGAGAACTGTAGCTATACACGCAGTATTCCCTGCTGCTGCACCCATCCAGCTAATATCATGATTACCCCACTGGATATCTACATCCTGAAAACCGATAAGCTCATCCATTACATAATCAGCTCTTGGTCCTCTGTCAAATATATCTCCTATGATATGCAGACTGTCTATCAGAAGCGTCTGAATCAGCTCCGAAAGAGCAACTATAAAATTATCCGCAGCCTTCACATCAGCCACAGCCTCAGCTATTTCCATATAGTAAAGCTTTTTATCCGGCACAGATTCATCAGTATGAATCAGCTCATCTATCGCATAGCCAAAATCCTTAGGCAGCTTTTTTCTGACCTTTGATCTTGTATACTTTGATGCCACCTCGCGACAAAGAGCGATCAGATGATGGATGGTATCCTTGTACCACCCATCACTTATCTCTCCTGACCGCCTCATTTCGGTTAAGATTTCCCTCGGATAGTAGATAAGGCTCGCAAGCTTTTTCTTCTCCTCCTCGGTCATCTGACCACCGATTATATCCTCTATCTTGGCTCTGACTACACCGGATGCACTTCGTATCAGATGAATGAAGCTCTCATACTCTCCATGAATATCCGAGAAGAAATACTCATTTCCCTTCGGAAGCGCGAGTATCGCTCTGAGATTGATCATCTCTGCCTGACAGCTTCCCGCCGTCGGAAACTCATGACTGAGCAGCTTCAAATAATCCAGATCCCGCATAGTTATACCTCATGACTAAAAGAATCTATTACAGATTAGCCTCTAAGAACTCCTTAACTGCAGCACACTCTGCTTCCTCATCAGGTCCATCGAAGGAGAACTTAACTGTATCTCCCTGCTTAGCTCCGAGTGACATGATGCCCATAACTCCCTTGAAAGCAACTTCCTTATCACCCTTAGCTACCTTGACAACTGACTCATAATTTTTAGTCATCTTGAAAAGATCTGTTGCAGGTCTTGCGTGTATACCATGTACATCCTTAATTGTGTATTCAAAACTTACCATTTTGTTACCTCCCTTTTTACATATAAATTTACATATTTATTTTAATCGTCTGTTCATTTACTGCTCTACCGGCTTCTTTATCATTCCCAGCATGAAGCAGGTTACTATTGATCCGACTAACCACGCCACTATGTACATGAGCGGATTACCTACGGTTGCGAATACGAATACTCCACCGTGTGGTGCCATAAGAGTACATTTGAAAAGTGCTGCTAAAAATCCTGCTACACCTGCTCCTACCATTGTACATGGAATAACATGAAGCGGATCAGCTGCTGCAAATGGGATAGCACCCTCTGTGATAAATGAAGCACCCATAACTACATTTGATACTGCAGAGCCTCTCTCTGCCTTTGTAAACTTCTTCGGGAATATCCAGCATGCAAGTGCGATACCTACCGGAGGAACCATACCACCAACCATGATAGCTGCCATAGCTATGTAGCAAGCCTCAACCTTCGGATCACTGCTTGAAATTCCCTGTGCCATATACTGTGATGCGGTTGCCAGCATACCTGTACCGAATACATATGCTGCTTTGTTGATAGGACCACCCATATCGATAGCCATCATTGCACCCAGAATCAGTCCGAGAACTGTTATCATACCTGCATCTGAGATAGATGTAAGCATATTTGACAGACCTGTGTTTGCAAGTCCGATAAGCGGATTCAGTACGAAACACATGATGATTCCCTCAAGGAATATACCAACGAGTGGATATATCAGTGTAGGCTTAAGTCCATCAAATGCTTCAGGAAGCTTTGAGCAGACCTTCTGAATTCCAAGAACCAGGAAACCTGCAAGGAAACCTGCAACTATACCTCCAAGGAAACCTGAGACAGTGTTACCACCATCAGGCTGCTGGAAAGCAAACTTTGATAAAAACTCACTAAAGCCTCCGAGTGGCTTTCCATCTACAAGAGCTCCCTCTGCAAATGTGAAGCTTGAAAGCACTGCATTTCCGCTGGATGCGAGCATACCACCGACGAAACCAACTGCAAGACCCGGTCTGTCAGCTATAGCATAAGCGATGTATCCGGCAAGTACCGGAACCATAAGTCCCATTGAAAGTCCACCGATATACTTAAGCAGTGCTGCCAGAGGTGTGATACTACCGAAGTCTCCTCCACCTGATGCACCGTAGCCTGCTATTGTATCAATAAGAAATGCAAGTGCTACGAGGATACCACCACCGATAACGAATGGAAGCATATGTGAAACACCACTCATGAGCCAGGTATAAACCTTATGTCCTGTTCCGCCTGATCCGCCGTCCGATGAACCGGATTCAGAAGCTGCTGAATCACTCTCACCCTCAAATATACTTGCAGTTCCTGCCTGAGCTATTCCCATAAGCTCATCAGCCTTATTGATTCCATCTGCAACCTTTCTCTGGATAAGCTTCTTACCCTTGAAACGATCCATAGGAACCTTTGCATCTGCTGTTACTATTACACAGTCCGCTGCAGCGATATCATCAGCTGTAAGCTCATTCTTTGTTCCTGAAGATCCTCTTGTCTCGATCTTGATCTTGATTCCTGCTTTTTCAGCTGCCTTCTCAAGACCTTCAGCAGCCATATATGTATGAGCAATTCCTGTAGGACATGATGTAACTGCTACAACCTTGAGACTTCCTGAATTATCATCAGCTATTGAGGTTTCTGCCAGACTCTCATCCACACTTCCTCTTTCCTCATCAGCCTTGTCGATAATATCAAGGAACTCATCCTCACTCTTTGCCTCGATGAGGTTCTTTCTGAAATCCTCATCCATGAGCATCATTGAAAGCTTTGAAAGCACATCAAGATGCACATTATCCTCTGTATCAGGAGCTGCTATAAGGAAAAGTATATTTACAGGCTCATCATCAAGTGCCGCGTACTCAACTCCATCCTTTATTACCATTGCTGCAAGTCCCGGCTGCTCGACACAGTCACCCTTGCCGTGAGGTATAGCGATTCCCTCACCTACACCTGTAGTACTTTCTTCTTCTCTGGCATAAACAAGCTTTTTATAGGCTTCTTTATCCTTAAGCTTACCGCTTGCATCCATGAGGTCTACTGCCATATCGAGACATTCATTCTTTGTCTTCGGAGCAGCATCAAGACTTATGCTTTTCTTATCTAGAAGATCAATTATCCTCATTTCATTCCCTCCCTTGTTTTGTTAAGTCACCACTGACTCATTCTACAGTTTTATATACTGCCATTACTTCTTCTTTGGTTGCGAGGTATTCTGAAAATGCACTTGCTGATCCAGTACTGAGTCCCATCTTGAATGCATGTAGCAGATCACCTTCGGTGAGATAGCCTGCTATAAATCCGGCTACCATGGAGTCTCCGGCACCAACTCCGTTTACGAGTTTACCCTTCGGAGCTTCTCTCATATATACCTGTCCATCCGAACTGACAAATACCGCTCCTTCTCCTGCCATGGAAATGATCACGTTCTCTGCACCCATTTCCAAAAGCTTCTTTGCGTATGGTACTACGCTTTCTCTGGTTTCAAGCTTGACTCCAAATATCTCGCCCAACTCATGATTGTTTGGTTTGATAAGAAAAGGTTTGAATTTAAGTACGTTCACCAGAAGATCCTTTGTAGCATCTACAACTATCCTTATCCCCCGTCCACTAAGATGTTCGATAATGTCGCTGTAGATAGTTTCAGGCATAGTAGCCGGTATGCTTCCCGCGAGCACCAGTGTGTCACCCTCCTCTATCTTGTCCAGCTTTTCATAAAGCCTGCTGACATCTTCTTCGGAGATATCAGGTCCCATTCCGTTTATCTCTGTTCCGTCGATTGATTTAAGCTTGAGATTGATTCTTGAGCAGCCGTTTTCCAGGCGGATTTCCTCAGATCTGATTCCACTCTCCTGTACACGTCTGGTTATCTCATCTCCTACAAACCCTGCCGAAAAGTATATAGCAGAATTCTCGATACCCAGATTACTTAGTACGATGGAAACATTTATTCCCTTTCCACCTGGCAACATAAGCTCAGACTCAGTTCTGTTGGTCAGTCCCAGCTTAAAGTCATCAACCGTCACAATATAATCCAGAGATGGGTTAAATGTTACGGTATAAACCATAGTATCTACCTCCGTTAAACTTGATAAACCTAGTATACAATCAAAATCAATCACATTCAATCAGTATTGTGCATATACTTTTTTCGATTTTGTTGTGCAACTTGCACAAATGTTTAACTATAAAGTATTATTTTATTGTATAAATTGAAAAACAGTCAGATTTTTTCTGACCGTTTTTCATATATTTGCTCATCTTTATTTAATCACTTTAAAACTGACTGTATATCATATAGAAGGTAAGCCCCAGCATTGCCACATATCCAGCAGCCAGCATTATGGCATGTTTCTTCTCCGCATGGATTGCTATATATTCACGGATAAGCGCACTGGGCCAGTAATAGAAAGCAACATGGCTTCCGATACCGGTACATTTGAGATTACATTTTCTCGCATAGCGAAGAGCTCTGTAAACATGATAGTTGCTGGTGACAAGCGCCACATCTTCACCATGATTATCCTGCTCAATTATATTCATAGAAAACTTTATATTTTCCAAAGTCGTAGTCGACTTATCTTCGAGTATTATATCCTCTTCGGGAATTCCTTTTTCAATCAGGTATCTCTTCATGGCTTCCGCTTCGGAGATGCTTTCATCGGATCCCTGTCCGCCGGATGGAATGATCTTCGTCGGAGTATCATCCTTCCTGTAAACATCTATGGCCTTGTCGATACGATTTCCCAGAAGTCTCGGAACCCTGTCACCGTCCAGAAGTCCGGCACCATGAATGATTATATAATCGAAGTTCTTCCTTTTCGGAATTATCTGAAGGAAAACAACATATATCATAAACACCAGAAATGAAACAGAGAAATAAATCACAGACAAACTGATAAAAAGATCTATAATTGTACGGCCGTTCAGATAATAGTCTCTGACCGGGTCTTCGCTATAGTAAGAAGTCACATCACGTATCGCCATGGAAACAGTTGCAATCTCGCCCACAAGGATCATAACGCCTAATCCAAGGGAGAGCATGTGTGCCAGACGCCGGCCTTCTTTCTTAATCATGACGAAACCATTTATAATAAGGAAAAACGGGACGATAAGAATTGCGATCAGCGTGGCATCAAAAAGAATAACCGTAATTATCCTGCCTACATCTCCTCCGACAGCCCAAAGGAAAGGAAAAATTGAAAGCATAGCAAGAATCATCAGATAACAGTTACGATATCTGCTTCTGTCTTTTTCGAACATATAGATGAATGCGCCACAGCACATGGCCATAAATACAAATGTAAATAAAAGAGTCCGCACGTTCCTGCTTTCCTTTCCGGTAGTTTTTTTTCGCCTTATAGAATATAACAGAATAAAGAGGAATAAGCAAGAAACCGCCACACTATTCGTGTGACGGTTTCGATTTCACATATCAGTAAACAATTTTAATTACAATATCCGCTACTATCAAACCAGTAACTCGTTCCATCTATCCACAGATACTGATTTTTCGGGTACCATCCATTATCGCTATAGTACCATCCTTTACCGTCTAAATGCCAAGCTCCATTTACTGAATTCGGATCCATGGCACCATCTGAACCAAGCCAGCAACCATCTCGATATTCTCCATAGTCCATATATCCATCAGATGTAAAGTAATACCAGCTACCATCTATCTTGAGCCACTGACTCGAAGGCCACCAACCAGATTTATCCTCTACCCACCAGCCTAAGGCATTAGACATCCAGGAAAGTGAATAAGTCGAATCCCATATACCTGAATCACTAAACCAGCATCCATTATAATACTCATTTGAAGCCATATACCCATCTGGTTTAAAATAATACCAATTTCTATCTATTTTCAACCATTTATCATGTGGATACCAGCCCGACTCATCTTCAAACCACCAGCCATTTTCATTACCTTTCCAAGAACCCTTATATTGATATGTCTGATTACCATCCTTATCATACCAATAACCATTTATCCATTCATCACTTATTTTTTCTTTAGAACTATTTTCACCGTTCTTATTATCTTCGTCTCCTTCCTGCTTCCCTTTAGACATATCCCGATCAGTAACTAAAAAAGTAGAATTATGATCTATGTAAAAGCAACACCATTTATCAACTGAATCTATTTGCATATCACATTCTGCATTCTCTTCAAGTATATATTCATCGCCAACAACATGATATAGATTCAATTTATAACTATCTCCATACCATAAATAATTGCTCTTTAGCTTTACTTCAGTTCTGCAAGGCAATTTTCCATTTTCAGGAAATATTACATCTATATCATCCATCTTTCCGTCACTATCATTATCTACTGGATAAGCATTCACAAATCCACATATATCCTTTGTTTCCCCCTTTATATCCTTCCCATAGAATATCCAACGATATGATTCAAAATAAACAATCAATGCGATATCCTTTCCAGCTATATAATCAAAGACCTCCTTAGGTATTACTCTGTCACTATTTATATGCATGGATGTATCATCATCTTCTTCATATCCATAGTATATTCCAACTTTTTTTCCTTCAGGTACAGTTTTTACTTTTTCTACTAAGTCTGGATCTCCAACACTTATTTTTTTATAAAATTCAGTATCATCTATTATTTCAAATGAAGGCGATTCACATACAACTTCATCTCCATTCATTAATTTATCACCAACTGTAACATCCGATTCTTTAAGCACTTTTCCTGTTTGTTCAAAATTGTACCATTTTTTATAATGTCTTCCTTCTATCCCTCTTCCTTCATAATCAAAATCTATTCCATAGCTGAGGCTTAGTGTTTCTTCCCCTTTTTTTAACTCAACATCGATACTTCCAATCATGTATTCGCCTATATCCCAGCTTTGATCAAATGGCACATCTACAGATACTCTTCCATCATGAATCTCCTCTCCATTTGCGAGCCATTGTCCCCACATACAAAATGACGGATCATATATATCTGGATCCATTCGAACAAAATATATACCCACTTCCTCAACCTTATATTCTCCAGCATCGAGCTCAACATATGCAGTGATTCGCCCAGGTAAATGTGTACTCTTGTCAGATAAACTAACACTCTTTATCACATTTGGACTCTTTTCAGCATATACCCTGCCTGTTAACACCCCGAATACATTCATCCATACAATAAAACATGTCAATAACACCGCTAACACTTTTCTTGTTCGTACCAATTTTTTCATTAAAAATCCCCTTCTCTCTCCAATACATTTTTGAAACAAAAAAGCGCCACTCCACGTGACGCTTCTCATATAATAATCATATACTACTTCTAAAACTCCCTCGATTATCATTTGCAACCGGCTACCATAAATACTACTCCTTAGGCCCTTGGCTTTGCGTCACATGATTTCCCATGCTTTGCCTTTATATGCTATATATTACCATATCAATCTCAATACATAAACTATTATTTTGGTTATTTTCAACATTCACACAATCATCAAAGACTTGTCCCTTGACGATAGTACCATTATATAGTACTATTAAGTCGTGAATAATAAAGCAATAAAAACGTACAATAACATATATAAAAATCCTATCCAATCAGATATTAGTTGGAAGGATATAGAGAAGCTGTTTTTGGCATTAGGCGCAACTATTTCCGAAGGAAATGGTTCCAGAGTTCGTGTAATGTTAAATGGTGCAATGGCGGTATTCCATCGTCCGCACCCTGAAGGCAATACAGACAAAGGTGCAATAAAGTCAGTTAGAAAGTTTTTAGAAAATGCAGGAGTACAATTATGAACACAATGATTTACAAAGGTTTTGTTGGTAAAATTGAATATGATGATGACTTCAAAATCTTTACCGGTTCAGTCATTAACACTCAAACAGTCATTACATTTCAGGGCACTTCCGTCGATGAACTTCAAAAAGAGTTTCACCTATCTGTTGATGACTATCTTGAATGGTGTGAAGAGGAAGGAATAGCCCCCGAAAAACCATGTTCCGGTAAATTCAATGTAAGATTATCCCCTTCTACTCATCAAAAAGCTATTAATAGTGCCAAGTCTCTTGGCATATCTCTCAATAAATTTGTAGAGAAAGCCATCGAAGATGAATTTGATCTTATGGAAGGATAAACAAGAAACCGCCACACTCGTGTGACGGTTTCTGTTTTATTTGTAATCCTTTTAATTTATCCCATTAAGGGGTTCACTCCATGTTATTTGGTTGCTCCGCAAGTGGAGCAGGTGTATTCTGCATCGTGGTGAACTGTATCATAACCAACAAGGACTTCGTCATAAGATACTTCATTATAAACAACACCTCCACCACAGTTTGGACAAGGCACACCTTGTTCTTTTTCTGTGTCACAATCCGCACAGTAATAGTGAACTTTTTCTTTGTATTCATACTTAGGAACTTTTTCGTCCCAAGCATCTTTGGTACATACCCATGTATGAGTGTGAGTTCCGTTAGAAGAAGTATCAGAGTTTGATGTCATTTTTCCTGAAGCATCTACGTAATATCCATCTATCGTCTCATTAACAGCCATATATCCGTTAGCTTTAAAGTAATAGCAGTTGCCATCTATCCAGAGCCATGTGCTTACCGGATACCATCCTGAAGCATCGGTATACCACCAGCCCTTGCTGTCACTTGCCCAGTAACCACCTGAATATGCAGTATTCCAGGTGCCGTCTGCGTTCAGCCAGCAGCCGTCACGGTATTCGCTGTAATCCATATATCCGCTATCTAAGAAATAATACCAATATCCGTCTATCTCTCTCCAGCCATGGGCATATGTGCCATCCAGATCATACCACCAGCCGGTGGCATCGCTCATCCATTTTCCACTGGCAATAGCATTTACCTCAGGAAGTGGATTACTGGATATAACAAAGAACATAATTAATAAGATTGCTGTAAAACCTAAAAGTTTCCTTTTCATCGTTTTTGCCTTTCTTTGTCACAATAAGTGGTCGCTTTACTTTATTTCCAGTATAGTATATACGAATCTTCGCGAACCATCTCCATATTCAGCCTCCAGTTCAAAGGTATCTCCTACCTTTAAACCTATAGCCTTATTTACATTTTTCATAATTACCTTCTCATCAACCATATAATCAGAAAGATTAAAGCTTTCCTCATTCCTGCTGATAGTAATTGTCACTTTTTCTTCTCTAACCAGAACATTTTTTCTAGAATTAACAACCGCACCTGACGCATAAGTCTTGAGATTAGCTACAATAGTATCACCGTATTTGGTCTTCTTTACCGGTGCTGTTGTCCAGGCTCCATCGTCTCCGACATAATCATTTCCTATCCAGGTATTTACATCCATATAACCCGACGAATTAAAATGATACCACTTACCATCTATCTTAAGCCACTGATTTACCGGATACCAGCTTCCCGACTGGAACCACCAGCCTCTGCCATTAGTCTGCCAGGAGCCATTCCACGAGGCATCATACCATCCGGCAGCATTCAGCCAATAGCCATCCCTGTATTCACTTTGTGCATACCCCGAACCGGTATCATACCACCAGTTGTTTCCTGACGAAGACCATACCCATCCGGTTGCAGCATATGAATCACTTCCTCCAAATATAACCGCACTCGTAAAAACTGCCAACATAACAAGTACTAATCCTTTTTTACTGAGCTTCTCTTTCATTTAAGTCTCCTCCTTAATCGCCATTATAGTAAAAATACTAAATCTGTGCCAGGATATACTGCTTCACATCCTCGAGCTTCGAATTCTTCCACTCACCCTTCTCTGCCGTCTTAGCAAGCGGATAAACAACTCTGAAATCAAGCGTCTCATATGGCATACGGTAAAGTCTGTTCGGATCCATAAAGTGTTCCTCCCACTCCTTCTCACCGTAGCTCTGATACTTTTCCGGATATAGGAACAGCTGACGTTTCTTAATCGCAGAGATAAATGCTTTAGCCACTAGCGGTATCAGCCTGTCATATTCATCCTGCTGAATATCACGGAAGATACACGGAAGATCAGTTCCCGTCAGTTTGACTTTCTCCCTGTCCAGTCTGGAGCATATCGTATCAAATTTATACCCATCCTCAGAGAGTATAAGCTTCAGCACCATACCAACGTCCGTGTAAAGCTGCGTCCTCTGGTAATTCGTATCAAACAGAAAATTCCCTATCGAATAGAAAATAGCTTTACCCGGAAATGTTTCATAATTTGATATAACATGCGGATGATGTCCTACAACTATATCTGCTCCCATATCCAAAAACTTTATATATCTGTCCCGGATATACGGCATCGGCATCGATACAAACTCCTCCCCACCATGAACGAGAACTATGCACCACCTGCACTTCTTCTTTATAATATCGATATTTGCCTGAATGGTTTCCATATCACTCCATTCAAGAATTCCGGGTTTATCCTCTCCGGCAGGCTTACAGCCCGGTCTGTATCCAACCGCAAAAACACCTACGCCGCCTGCTCCATCAAAGTATACCGGTCGCGCCGCTTCCTCCGGATTCATACCTCCGCCTATAACCAGTGCACCGCTTTCCTTCGCATATTTAAGAGTTTCCTCAATCCCTCTAGGACCTATGTCTGAGATGTGATTATTATTGATACACCAGACATCAGCACCGATTTTTTTAAACAGACTAATTCCTTCCGGATGGGTTGTATGAAGCATTGCATCTGTCCCCTTCGCATCCGGATCCTGCTCGTATTCGGAAACCGCTCCCTCTACATCAATTATGACATGATCAGAAGCATTCATAAATTCCAGTATATCCTCTGAAATCAACTTCTCATCTTCCCATGCCTTATACAAATATTTATCCAGTGCGATATCACCTGCAAAGGATATCGAAACCGCATCCTTCATATTATTTTCAAACAACTGTTTCATAGATACCTCTTCAGATACTTTCCGGTATAAGACTTCCTCTTCTTCGACACCTCTTCCGGCGTACCCATAGCTACGACAGTACCACCGCCGTTTCCGCCCTCAGGTCCCATATCAATTATGTAGTCGGCCTGCTTGATCACATCCATGTTATGCTCGATAACAACAACAGTATTCCCGCCATCCGCAAACTTCTGAAGTATCTGCAGGAGCTTTTTCACATCATCAAAATGAAGTCCGGTCGTAGGCTCATCAAGTATATAGATCGTACTTCCGGTACTTCTCTTTGAGAGCTCAGTTGCAAGCTTTATACGCTGCGCCTCTCCACCGGAAAGTGTGGTCGAAGGCTGTCCGAGCTTGATATACCCAAGTCCAACATCCTGAAGCGTCTTTATCTTTCTGTAAATAGAAGGCACCGCCTCAAAGAAATCACAGGCTTCATCCACCGGCATATCCAGCACCTCGAAGATATTCTTACCCTTATACTTGACCTCAAGTGTTTCGCGATTATATCTCTTGCCGCCGCATACCTCACACGGCACATATATATCCGGAAGGAAATGCATCTCTATCTTATTTATTCCATCACCCTTACAAGCCTCGCACCTTCCTCCTGAAACATTGAAAGAAAATCTTCCCTTGTTATAACCCATAGTCTTCGCATCTCTCGTCTCAGCGAAGAGACCTCTTATCAGATCAAAAACACCTGTATAGGTCGCAGGATTCGACCGCGGGGTTCTTCCTATCGGAGACTGGTCTATATCAATGACCTTGTCGAGAACATCATAACCGATTATATCATCATGCTTTCCGGGCTTTACCCTGGCACGATTCAGATCACGAAGCAGGCGTTTCTTCAAAACCTCATTGATGAGCGAGCTTTTTCCCGAACCCGAAACACCGGTTACTACCGTAAGCACCCCGAGAGGAACCTTAACATCTATGTTCTTCAGATTATTCTCTCTGGCGCCTTTTATCTCAAGCCATCCCGTAGGCTTTCTTCTCTCAGACGGTACGGGAATAATCTCCTCACCACTCAGATACTGACCGGTGATAGATTTTTTATTTTTGATCAGGTCATCCACCTTACCTACAGCAACGACCTCTCCGCCATGAACTCCCGCTCTCGGTCCTATATCCACTATGTAATCTGCCGCTCTCATCGTCTCCTCATCATGCTCGACAACAATAAGTGTGTTGCCCAGTGACTGAAGTCTCTTGAGCGAAGCAATTAGTTTATCATTATCTCTCTGATGAAGACCAATTGAAGGCTCGTCCAGAATATAAGTAACTCCGACAAGTCCTGATCCTATCTGAGTAGCCAGTCTGATACGCTGTGCCTCTCCACCGGAAAGTGTCGCAGTCGCACGGCTGAGTGATAGGTAGTTCAGTCCTACATCTACCATGAACTTAAGTCTCGCTCTTATCTCCTTCAGGATATCACGACCGATCATCTCCTGCCTCTTGGTGAGCTCAAGGTTTTCCACATAATCTGACAGCTCATCTATCGGCATTTCCGTCATATCATATATATTCTTTTCTCCAATCGTAACAGCCAGAGAGGACGGCTTCAGCCTCTTTCCCCCGCAGACAGCACATGGAGTAAATGTCATATAAGACTCATAGTCCGAACGCATCTCCTCTGAACCAGTGTACTTATAGCGTTCCTCTACATTTGCAATAAGTCCTTCAAAAGGATGGGTAAATGTACTTCTTCTGGATCTCTGACTATTATAATGTATAGTAACCCTTTTGCCCCTCGTTCCGTTTATTATAACATCCTTTGCCTCAGCCGGAAGATCCTTAAAGGGTACATCCATTGAAAAATCATACGCCTCAGAAAGTGCCACAAGAAGTGAGTGCGTAAAAGACTTCGGATCACCACTGGAAGCCCAGCCGGAAACTGCGATAGCTCCTTCATTCAGAGTTCTTGACTTATCCGGTATCATAAGATCCGGATCCAGCTTCCTCTCCCAGCCGATTCCGGTACATACAGGACATGCACCAAACGGATTGTTGAAGGAGAAGGATCTCGGTTCTATCTCATCTATGGAGATATTACAATAAGGACAGGAAAAGCTGTCAGAGAATGTATAAGTCTCACCGTCTATGACCTCTATCTTGACCGTTCCCTCAGCCTGCTTCAGTGCAGTCTCTATAGAATCAGCAAGTCGTCTCTCAATTCCTTCCTTTATCACGAGTCTGTCTACAACAATATCTATACTGTGCTTGATATTCTTCTCAAGCTTTATCTCTTCGTCAAGTGTATACATATTTCCGTCAATTATAACTCTGACGAATCCGCTCTTCTTCGCTCTTTGAAGGAGCTTCTCATGTGTACCCTTTCTTCCTCTCACTACCGGAGAAAGCACCTGAAACTTTGTTTTCTCAGGCATATCCATAACCTGATCCACCATCTGATCCACTGTCTGTCGCTCAATTATTCTTCCGCAATTCGGACAGTGCGGTGTACCAACTCTCGCATAGAGAAGTCTCAGATAATCATATATCTCAGTTACCGTTCCAACAGTAGATCTGGGATTCTTATTCGTAGACTTCTGATCTATTGAGATTGCTGGCGAAAGCCCCTCTATCTTATCCACATCCGGTTTCTCTGCCTGTCCTAAGAACTGTCTAGCATAGGAGGACAGAGACTCCATATAGCGTCTCTGTCCTTCTGCATAAATCGTATCAAAAGCAAGCGAGGATTTACCCGAACCGGATAGTCCCGTAAAAACAATAAACTTATTCCTGGGGAGCTTTACATCCACATTCTTAAGATTGTGCTCACGTGCACCTTGTACTGTTATATACTTTATCTCACCCATCAGATTATCCTTTCACGGAGCATTCCGTCTATTCGCATACTCCGTCCGCATTTACCCAGTAACCATCTACATAACTGCTGGTTACCAGATTTCCATTCTCTCCAAAGTAGTACCATTTTTCATTTATTCTAAGCCACTGGGCAGCAGGCTGCCATCCTGCTGTATCCTCATACCACCAGCCGGCCTTGTTTCTTCTCCAGCCACCTCTTGGCTCATATCTGAGTGCTCCGTCTGCATCCAGCCAGTAATCATCTATCCACTCACTTGCAGCCATATATCCATCAGCTCTGAAGTAATACCAGAGTCCGTCTATCTTCTGCCAGCTGCTAACCGGATACCAGCCTGAAGAATCCTCGAACCACCAGCCAGTCTCATTCTGCTTCCATGAACCCTTAGCTGCGTAGTCAGTCTTACCTGCCTCGTCGTACCACTGTCCGTCTATCCACTCACTCTTATGAGCAGGCTCAGCAGGCTTATCATCATCCTTTTTGTCAGGATCATCCTTCTTATCATCAGGATCATCCTTCTTGTTTTTTTCCTCATCGATTGCTGCCTTCTCAGCCTTTACTTTTTCAAGAGCCTCCTGAAGAGCAGTATCTGCAGCAATAAGCTCCTCTGTACCAAGCTCAGCATCTTCAGAAGCCTTTACAGCCTCCTCGATTGCACTCTTCAGCTCCTCGGCTATCTCTGAATAAGCAGAATCAGACTTGATGCTTTCATAGAATTCCTTCGCACCCTTTATGGATTCATCCAGAGAATTCTGCGCTGCTTCCTTTTCTCTATCGATTGTATAATCATAGTCATATCCCGGACTGTTTACACCGATATAAGGTATCTCCATGGTTGTTACAGAATCCAGCCAGGTTTGACCGTTAGGTCTTGTTATATCAATAGTATTTATGATTACATTTCTTATTCTTGTTCCCTGACCGTCAGGTCTTGTTGCAGAGCTTACAGAGTTAATTACGTAGAAATATCCGTCTTCATGTCCCAGATAAATCATCTCATGTGCGCCCCAAAGAAGAACACTTCCGATAGGCAGATTCTTCAGCAAAGTTTCCTTCTCTTCTTTGGTAAATGTACTTACATCGTACTTCTTTACCGGCTGGCTCATCTGGTTATTTGTATTTCTTCCGAGATTAAATCCAAAACAACGATATACATCTCTGACATATCCGGAGCAGTCGTTGGAAGAAAGCATTCCACCCCAGCCATATGTATTTCCAAGCATATTAAATGCAACATCTGCTATATTCTTATATGTAAGCGGAAGATAACCCTCACTCGTTTTAGTATGCTGAGAAATAAGACAGAGCTTCTTTTCATAGGTTCCATCATCTTTTCTTGTTGGCATCCATACAACATGATTATAATAAGAAGACCTGTTTGATATAACCTTGGTCCAGTCTTTCTGTTCAGCCAGTCTGAGGATAGTACCCATAGGAAGAACTTTTTTTGAGATCTCAGGATCTACTCGGGTCTCCTCTGTTGTAACCTTGTCTCCATAGACAACAAGAACATTTTCAGGTTCAATATCCCAGGCATACAGCCACTCCTCTTTATCCTTACAAACAGCAACGTCTGATACCTTTACCCATCCTCTGCTGTGGGTTGTAACCGCATAATAGTAGAGACCATCAGCTGAAATGGATCTGATAACTACCGGCTCATTCATAAGAAGAGCAGTCAGATGAATATAATCAAAATTATAATCCCACTGCTCATCGAGCACCATCATATCCGTCGGAAGAGCATTAAGTGTTGTTCTGGTTGTTACGACTCCATACATGACAGCCTGCTCTGTAGTTGCATTAGGATTCTGAGTATTCTCTATAACATCCGCAAAGGAATCCTTTGTCAGAACCTCTCCACCGTTTGTGTACATGGTGGAAGCCAGACTTAAGAAATAGTTCGAATCACTTATAGCACTATCCTTCAGCTGCTGATTAAGCACTGTTCCATCTACCGTTTCAGCTACATTTCTTATGTCACCAACCCCCGTACCGGAGCCTGCTACAATATCTGCATTTATAGACTCTATCTCACTTATGTCCGCAAGAACTTCGTCAGGGTTTTCTACCTTCGAATACCAATAGGATGCTTTCGTCATCTCAGAAGTTACATGATCCATGTAGATCACCTCTGCCTCTGATCTGAAGCTTCCCGAAAGTACCATTGCAGAAGCAAGAAAAGTTGCAGTTATCCCATAAATCCTTCTCAAATAATTTTTCTTTCTTTTCATATTCTCTATCCTAACCTTCAAATAATAATACACATTATTTGTCATAATCCCTGAGCTTTATCTTGAGCTCTATCAGCTCATCTCTCAGGATAGCCGCCAGCTCAAAGTTAAGCTCAGCCGCCGCCTGATTCATCTTCTTGGTAAGTCTCTCTATTTCCTTGCCAAGCTCTTTCTTATTCATAAGCTCCGGATCTTTTCCAACGCGGCTCTTCCTCTCTGCCGCTTCCTCCTCAGCAGCCTTAAGACTTGTTGAAATCAGTTCTCTTACTGCCTTACGAACAGTCTGAGGTGTGATACCATTCTCGTCATTATATTTCTGCTGTATCTCACGACGTCTGTTTGTTTCATCAATTGCACGCTTCATTGATTCTGTTATCGTATCTGCATACATTATAACGTGACCATCCACATTTCTCGCAGCACGTCCAATAGTCTGAATAAGCGATGTCTCTGAACGAAGGAAACCCTCCTTGTCCGCATCGAGTATCGCAACCAGAGTTATCTCCGGAATATCAAGACCTTCTCTGAGGAGATTGATTCCGACCAGTACATCGAAAACTCCAAGTCTCAGGTCACGCACTATCTCCATTCTCTCAAGTGTATCTATATCGGAGTGTAGATACTTGACCTTTACATCCAGGCCTCTCAGATACTCTGTAAGCTCCTCTGCCATCCTCTTGGTCAGTGTTGTTACAAGCACCTTGTTACCCTTAGACACCTCACTGCTTATCTCGCTATATAAGTCATCTACCTGACCTGCAACGGGACGCACATCAATCTCAGGATCAAGAAGTCCTGTAGGTCTGATAACCTGCTCAGCTCTCGCCTCTTCATGCTCCTGCTCATATGGACCGGGTGTAGCAGATACATAAAGTATCTTATCTATCCTCTCCTCGTATTCCTCGAAATCAAGAGGCCGGTTATCCATCGCAGAGGGAAGTCTGAAACCAAAGTCGATAAGCGTTTCCTTCCTCTTCTTGTTTCCGGCATACATGCCTCTTACCTGAGGAAGTGTCTGATGCGACTCGTCCACTATCAGCAGATAGTCGTCTCCGAAGAAGTCGATAAGTGTATCCGGAGGATCGCCAGGCTTGCCTCCCGCCAGAATCCTCGTATAATTCTCTATGCCTGAACAGAATCCCGTTTCTCTCAGCATCTCCATATCGAACTCAGTTCTTTCCTGTATCCGCTGAGCTTCAAGGAGCTTATCATGAGACTTGAAGTAAACTATCCTCTCACGAAGTTCATCATCAATCTCTTTAAGCGCCTTCTCCAGCTTCGACGGAGCGATCACATAATATGACGCTGGGAAGATACAAGTGAAATTCACATCCCTTTTTATCTCTCCCGTCATAGGATCGAATTCAGAAATCCTGTCTATCTCATCTCCGAAAAACTCTATACGTATAGCTTCGCTATCCTTATTCGCCGGTATGATATCAACTGTATCCCCCTTGAAGCGAAATGTACTTCTTTTGAAATCCATCTCATTTCTGGTATACTGCATATCTACCAGTTCCTTTATCATAACATCTCTGTCAAGCGCCATTCCGGGTCTTAGTCCCAGCATCATGGATTTATAGTCCTCGGGATTGCCGATACCGTATATACATGATACAGAGGATACAACGATAACATCGTCTCTTTCGACAAGAGCAGACGTAGCACTGTGCCTCAGCATATCTATCTCATCATTAACAGATGAGTCCTTTGCTATATATGTATCAGTAGATGGAACATATGCCTCCGGCTGATAATAATCATAGTAGGATACGAAGTACTCGACCGCATTCTCCGGGAAGAATTCCTTCATCTCACCATAGAGCTGCGCTGCCAGAGTTTTGTTATGGGACATGATGAGAGTTTTTTTACCAAGCGCCTTTATAACATTTGCCATAGTAAAGGTTTTTCCCGATCCCGTAACTCCAAGAAGCGTCTGATGCTTTTTTCCGTTTTTAAAATTTTCAACAATGGTTTTGATTGCTTCCGGCTGATCACCGGTAGGAGAAAACTCCGAATGCAGTTTGAAATCTGCCATATATAAATCTCCTTAATATATACAAAAAATCGAGTAGGAGGAATTTCTCACAAGTGAGAAATTCCGACCTCTCACACCACCGTACG
>DGHK01000059.1:0-62447 GCA_002392655.1 Lachnospiraceae bacterium UBA3850
GAGTGTATCCATGAGATGAAGCTTATCGTTGACCTCATCTACCAGTCAGGTTTCGAGGGAATGAGATACTCAATCTCTAATACAGCTGAGTATGGTGATTACATCACAGGACCAAAGATCATTACTGAGGATACAAAGAAGGCTATGAAGAAGGTTCTTGCTGATATCCAGGATGGTACATTTGCTAAGGACTTCCTTCTTGATATGTCATCAGCCGGTGGACAGGCTCACTTCAAGGCTCTTCGTAAGATTAAGGCTGAGCATCCATCAGAGATCGTTGGTAAAGAGATCCGTTCACTTTACAGCTGGTCAGATGAGGATAAGCTTATCAACAACTAATAAATAATATAATTTAGGTTATACAAAATAGGGGGTTACAATATGATCAATATTAACAATTTGTTTAACAATGAGAATATTAAACTTATTGCTAGTGGCGGACAGTATTTTGTTTACGAGCATCAGAGAGACTTATCTGTTTCTCCATGGTCAGCAGTAAGCGAATATTTCATGAAGGAAATGAATTGCAAAAAGCGTCAGGTTCTTGTTCAGCTTAACAATTCTGCTTGTAAGACTCAGGCAGGTGCAATGCAGTGGGTTGCAGGAAATATTCAGACCACCTCAGGGGTAACCGGTGTTGGAAACTTCCTTGGAAAGATGGTTAAGGGTGCTGTAACAGGAGAGTCTGGTGTTAAGCCTGAGTATACAGGTCAGGGATTTGTAATGCTTGAGCCGACGTATAACTATATTCTTATTGAGGATATAGCTCAGTGGGGACCTGGAGTTGTTCTTGATGATGGACTTTTCCTTTGCTGTGATATGTCACTTCAGGAGAGTATTACTAAGAGAAGCAATGTTTCATCTGCTGTACTTGGTGGAGAGGGACTTTTCAACCTGACACTTTCAGGACAGGGATATGCAGTTCTTGAAAGTCCTGTGCCAAGAGAAGAACTTATAGAGTTCAATCTTGAAAATGATGTTCTGAAGATAGACGGAAACATGGCTATAGCATGGTCCAAGTCACTTCAGTTTACTGTTGAAACCATAACCGGTAAGGCACTAGGTTCAGCAGCAACAGGAGAGGGATTTGTAAATGTTTATCGTGGTACCGGTAAGGTGCTTATGGCTCCAACTATCCCGGGAACTGCAATGAGCAATAAAAATGGCCCTGAACAGACAGCAAGAACATCATCTAATGGTATTGCAAGCAGTGTGGCAAGCAGTCTTTTCAATTTATAATTATTATCAGGAGTCTTGTGATCTTTACAGGACTCCTGTTTGCATTTTTGATTTTGAGGTTCAGATATGACACATTTAGAGGCACAATCATATATCATGCCTTTTATTGAAGGTAAAGTTCCTGATAACAAGCAGGAGGATTTTGTAATTCATATGAAGAATTGCAATAAATGTCATGAAGAGCTTGAAATCTACTACACCCTTCTTGTCGGAATGAAACAGCTTGATACTCATAGTGATGTGACTATGGATCTGAATGCAGATCTTGAGAGAGAACTGAATAGAATGAGTCATCGAGTTAGAAACAGACGTGGTGTCAAGATATCGGCGTTTTCTATCATTATGGCTATTTTTATAGTGATTGGAACAATCATATACGCGGGAATTCTGAATCGTGTTTATGCATTTGAACAAAATACAAAGCATATAGAACAGGGAAGTCATTATTATAGAGATTATATCGGCGATATCATGTGTCTGGATGATAAGGATAACATAGAAAAAAGCATGCTTATAGAAGCTGAGAAACAGATTTCGGATTATGAGCGAATTAGAGGCTTTATAAGACTTGTGGATGATTATGACAGGATACTAAAGCTTGGAGAGGATATAGGTAACCATGAAGCTACTACTGATTGACGGAAACAGCATAATGAACAGGGGGTATTATGCGCTCCCTAAAACACTTACGGCCAAAAATGGTGTTCATACGAATGCTGTTCTTGGTTTTTTAAATATATTTTTTAAGATTTATGATGAAGAGAAGCCTACACATATAATAGTTACATTTGATGTACATGAACCAACTTTCAGACATAAGATCTATAGTGATTATAAGGGTACAAGACAGCCTATGGATCCTGAGCTTCGCGAACAGTTTCCTCTGATCAAGGAGATACTTTCTAAAATGAAAATAGCCTGCGTAGAAAAGGGAGGCTATGAAGCAGATGACATTATTGGTACTTATTCCAGACAGGCTGTAGCTGAAGGAATGGATGTAACGGTTGTTTCCGGAGATCGTGATTTACTTCAGCTTGCGACTGATAAAGTGCTTATCAGGATTCCGAAGACAAAGGGTGGACAGACGACTGTCGAGAACTATTATGCTGAAGATGTAGTTGAGGAATATGGAGTAACTCCGATAGAGTTTATTGAAATGAAAGGACTTATGGGAGATACATCTGATAATATCCCTGGTGTACAGGGGATTGGTCCTAAAACTGCGTCTAATATTATACAGAAGTATCATACAATCGAGGCGGCGCTCGAGGATATAGAAAATATAAAGCCTGATAAGGCCAGAAAAAATCTGGATGCTGAACGTGATATGGCTCTTTTTTCCAGAGATCTTGCTACTATTAAGCTTGACTGTGATCTAGAGCTTAGGGTTGATGAGAGTTCAGTAACCTTGGATGAGATACTTGGTCAGGATGCATATGATTATTTCTTTATGCTCGGAATGAAGAGTATGCTTAAAAGATTTGATACTAATGTGTCAGAAAATACAGGCAAGATATCTCTTGATATCATAGAGACTTCATATAGGGAGCTTACAGAGAAGATAGCTATTGATAAACCGGCTGTTATTGGTGTCGGCATATATCCGATAAATGGAGAAATAACAGGCGGAGCAGTAAGCTATGGCGGCTCAACTTATGTGGTAAGAGACAGTCGCATAAAGGATATAAGAAAGGACTTAAGTCCTGATACAGTTATATCAATGATCAGCATCAAGGATTATATACATGATATGGGGCTTAGTGAAAAGGATGCTCTTTTTGACTGTTCTGTTGCGGCTTATCTGATAGATCCGCTCGCTAGTGACTATACCTATGATCTGCTTGGATTTAAATATCTGAATTATACATTTGAGGATGTTAAAGCTCTTATAGGGAAAGAAGAGTTGAGTATATTCTCGTATGATATGGAGGGCTACCGAAAGCTGATTACTTATATGGCATATGTGTCAGAACAGCTTTTTGATATTCTGAATAATAAGATGACAGATATGGGAGTAGACAGCCTGTACAGGGATATTGAATATCCGACTATATTCGTGCTGGCTGATATGGAGCTTTTTGGAATTGGTATTGATAAAAAAGCTCTTGATGATTATGGGAAAGAGCTTGATCAGGAGATTGAACGCCTGACAAGTGAGATATATAAAGAGTCAGGTGAAAGCTTCAACATTAATTCTCCCAAGCAGCTTGGTGTTATACTTTTTGAGAAACTTGGTTTGAAGGCTGCAAAGAAGACAAAAAGTGGATATTCTACAAGTCAGGAAGTCTTGATGAAGCTTATCGATAAACATCCGATCATCCCACTTATTATCGATTACAGAAAGAAGACTAAACTTAAGTCTACTTATGTGGACGGACTTACTGGAACGATCAAAAATGACGGCAGGATACATAGCACATTTAATCAGACTGTTACAGCAACGGGAAGACTCAGTTCAACAGAACCGAATCTACAGAATATTCCTGCCAGAACTGCTGAAGGTCGTGAGATAAGAAAGTCCTTTATACCTGATGTTGGGTGTGTTTTTGTTGATGCTGATTATTCGCAGATAGAGCTTAGAGTTATGGCTTCTATTTCAGAGGATGAGGCATTGATTGAAGCTTTTAATTCTTCAAAGGATATTCATTCTATTACTGCCTCTCAGGTGTTCGGAGTGGATATAGAAGATGTTACTCCCGAACTTAGAAGAAGAGCCAAGGCTGTAAATTTCGGTATCATATATGGAATCAGTTCATTTGGACTCGGTGAGGATCTGGGGATATCCAGAGCAGAGGCTAAGGATTATATAGAGAAGTACTTTTTGACATATTCTAAGGTTAAGCTCTACCTGGATTCTTGTGTCGAATCTGCGAAAAGAGATGGTTATGTAAAGACCATGATGAATAGAATAAGACCTATCCCGGAGCTTTCCAGCAGTAACTTTATGCAGAGATCCTTTGGAGAGAGAGTGGCAATGAATTCTCCGATTCAGGGTACAGCTGCTGATATAATCAAGATAGCTATGATCAAGGTCAGCAGGGAACTTAAGGAGAGGAAGCTTAAGTCAAGGCTGATACTTCAGATACATGATGAGCTTCTGATAGAGGCACCGGAGGATGAGAAGGACGTTGTAAGTGAGCTCCTTAAAAGGAACATGGAGGAGGCTTTAGAACTTGCAGTTCCGCTTTTTGTTGATCTGCATACCGGTTATTCACTCTTTGATGCCAAATAAATATCACAAAAGGATTTTATATGAAAATAATAGGAATAACAGGCGGTATAGGATCCGGAAAGTCCAAAGTTCTTGATATTCTTTCGGATAAGTACGGTGCTTATATAGTTGAAGCAGATAAAATAGCATATACACTCATGCAACCGGGGTATGAAACCTATGATAAAATAATATCCTGTTTTGGTGATGATATAAAAGATTCGGAAACATTGCTTATAGACCGTAGTAAGCTTGCGAAAATTGTTATGAATGATAGAGAGAGCCTGAACAAGTTAAATGGTATCGTTCATCCGGATGTTAAGTCATACATAAATAAGGATATTGCTGATAAGAGGGAGAACGGGGAAGAATATTATATAATCGAGGCGGCACTTCTCATTCAGGACAATTATCAGCTTATCTGTGATGAGATATGGGCTGTTTTGACAGATAAAGAATTAAGGATATCCAGACTTATGAATAATAGAGGATTCAGCAGAGAAAAGGCGCTTGATTTTATGAAAAATCAGCCGGATGATGACTATTATTCTAAAAACTCTGACAGGATTATTTATAATAATGGTGATGTCTCTGATTTGATTAAATCTATTGATGAAATCTTACATATGTGATAAAATTAACTGGTATGTAACATATGGGGGCAATATATAATGTCTGATAGATTTAAACTTGATTTTCTTGATTCTTTAAAAAAGATAAATAGAGCCGGTTATATCTTATTTATCGGCACTATTCTTTTTGTATGGGGTTCTGAGATAGCAATATCAAATGCACTTGCCATCTATTATCTGGTGGTTTATGTTTTGCTTTTTGGTATTGATGAGATCATTCTTAAAAAGAAGAGAAGTAAATTCCCATTTCTTCTCTTTCAAGTCAGATTGTTCAGCTATACTCTTGTTATATGCGTAGGTACTATTATAGGAAAGCTCCCTACTATTCTTGTTATTGCACTTCTTAGTTTTTTAGTTGTTCTATTGATTGAAGATTTATATCTGTCTGATGTTTTCAATACATTTTTCAACTATATAAAAAGAATAATCATTGGTTTAGTTGTTTGCGTGTGCTTCGTTTTCATCCAGATGAATGGAGAGGTTAAGGGCGCGTGGATACTGACATTTTTTATAGTGACTATTATTATAGTATGTACTGTATTTCTTGCTTATGAGCTATTCTACAGAGCGATTGTCAGCATGGATGACAGATATACGAAGCTTTATTTCAAGAATGCAGACATGATAGAAGAAAACAAGAAGCTCATTAAATTCCAGGAGAGAGTTGAGAAGGTTAATAGTGAGATTAATTATCAAAAGATTAATCTGACTAAAGCTATAGATGATCTGGCGAAGATCAATGAAGAGAGCCGTTCCCTTATCGAGGTTATGAAGTACTTTTCGGCCAGCTTTGATGTTGAGAAGAATGCTGAAGTAATGATGCAGAACGTTGTTGATATCAAGAACACCGGTGCTGTGGCTCTTTATATGGAAAAGGATGTATATATGAATGATGAGCCGTATATGCATATCATTTCCTCCAATCCTGTTACAGAAGAACTTCTCAAGAAGGATATGCTTAACATATATAATGCAATTATCAGGAGGATATCATATACACCGCTTGTGCTTTGTGATAATTATGATTTTAAATATCCTTACCTTACTGGTGGAAATATATGTAATGCTGTGGCATTTCCTGCATATGAGAATGATAGAATTTACGGAGTGATGGTAGTTACTTCCAGTAAGTATGATTTCTTTGAAAATGGATTCTCATTCTATGAGTCATCCATAATGGATTTCACATCAGCACTTATATCTGACCGTCTCTATCTGAAGACTGAAGATATGGCCAAGAAGGACGGTCTTACCAAGATATATAATCGTATCTACTTCAATCAGTTCTATCCTGAGCTTAAGAGTCAGGTTGAACAGGAAAATGGTGTTCTCACTGTTGCCATGCTTGATATAGATCATTTCAAGAATGTAAATGATACATATGGACATCTGGCCGGTGATGAGGCTATCAAATTTGTTGCTGGTGTTGATGATAAGTATGCCAAGAAGTATAACGGAACAGCTGTCAGATTTGGTGGTGAGGAGTTCCTGCTTATTCTTCGTGATAAGGGACTTATGGAGACATATGAGATATTGAAGGAGATGCACGAAGAGATCAAGAACAACATAGTTGAGTTTGAGGATCTGAAGATTAGTTTAAATACAAGTATGGGACTTGCATCATATCCCGAAACTTGTTCAGATATCCATGAGATAGTAGACAAAGCCGACCAGGCTATGTACTACAGTAAAGAGCATGGAAGAGGAAGAATAACTATAGATGGTCGAGAAGGAGAAGACGTACAATGAAAATTTTAGTTATTAATGCCGGTTCTACATCACTTAAGTATCAGTTGATTGATTCTGAAACTGAAAAGGTACTCGCTAAGGGCCTTTGTGAAAGAATCGGAACAGATGCTGAGGGTGGAAAGCTGAAGTATGATAGTTCAAAGACAGGAGAGAAAAAAGAGAAGGATATCGATCTTCCGGATCATGGAGTTGCACTCCAGGCTGTTATTGATGTCCTTGTTAGTCCAGAGGATGGAGCTATCAGCTCTCTTGATGAGATAGATGCTGTAGGACATCGTGTAGTACACGGTGGAGAGTATTTTGATAAGTCAGTGCTTGTTACTGATGAGGTTATAGCTCAGATAGAAGAGTGTTCGGATCTTGCACCTCTTCATAATCCGGCTAACCTGCTTGGAATCAGAGCTTGTAAGAAGCTTATGCCTGAGGTTCCTCAGTGTGTTACATTTGATACAGCGTTCCATCAGTCTATGCCTGAAAGAGCTTATATCTATGGTATCCCATATTCATATTATGAGAATTACAAGATCAGACGATATGGATTCCATGGAACAAGCCATAGCTATGTTTCAAAGAAGGCTCTGGAACATCTTGATAAGCCTGTAGACGATACCAAAGTTATCGTATGTCACCTGGGTGGTGGTGCCAGCATAACTGCAGTACAGGGAGGTAAGTCAGTAGATACATCTATGGGGCTTACACCACTTGAAGGACTTGTAATGGGTACAAGAAGCGGAAATATCGATCCTGCTATAGTTCAGTATATAGCTGATAAAGAAGGTAAGTCGGTAGATGAGGTTTTGAATATACTTAATAAGCAGTCAGGTCTGTTTGGTCTCTCAGGAAGATCCAGCGACTGCAGAGATATAGATGCCGGAATCAAAGAAGGCGATAAGAGATGTGAGATCGCTTTCAATGCATTTGTATACAGTGCCATAAAAATAGTCGGAAGCTATATAGCTGCGATGAATGGAGTTGATCTTATCGCATTCACAGCCGGTATTGGTGAGAATGATGACAAGATCAGAGCTGCTATACTTGATAACTTCGGTTATATAGGAGTTGATTATGACAAAGAACTCAATTCAACAGTTCATGGAGATGAAGTAGAGCTCCAGACTGCTGAGTCTAAGGTCAAGGTTGTTGTTATACCTACTAATGAAGAACTCACAATTGCCAGAGAAACACTTGAGATAGTTGCAAAATAACAAAACTTGTATTTTTTAAAAGTTTTGGTTGACAATCATATCTGTTATAAGTATAATTGTGCAAGTGTGGTCTGAATGCGACCAAAGTTTCTCGTAAGGAGGTGTAATCGATATGTCAATATGTCCAAAGAATAAAATCTCTAAAGCTAGACGTGACAAGAGAAGAGCAAACTGGAAGATGACTGCTCCAAATCTTGTAAAGTGCAGTAAATGCGGAGAGCTTATGATGCCTCATAGAGTATGCAAGAATTGTGGCTCATATGGTCAGAAGGAGATCATAGCAGTAGATTAATATAAATCTGTATTTAAGAAGCTTAAAAGCAAGTGGTTTTCCACTTGCTTTTTTATCTATAAAAGCATTGCAAAAACCTATCCAATGGTCTAAAATATTAAAGTTACAGACAATAATCAGGAGGGATTCCCTATGAGTGATTTAATAACGATTGTTATTGATACTATCGGTGGTGATAATGGAGTAGAGGTCTGCGTCAAAGGAGCAGTTCAAGGACTTTCAGATCATCCAAATGTTAAGCTGTTTCTTACAGGTCATAAATCAGAGATAGAGGGTTTTTTATCTGAGTATGAATATGATAAATCAAGAATTGAAGTGATCGACTGTTCTGAAGAAATCAGTCCTAATGAACATCCTGTTCAGGCTGTTCGAGAAAAGAAGGATTCTTCACTGGTTGTAGGTCTTAAACTTTTAAAGGATGAGAAGGCAGATGCATTTATTTCGGCCGGAAGCACCGGGGCTATACTTGCAGGTGGTCAGTTCGTTGTCGGAAGAGCTAAAGGAGTTAAGAGAACCCCGCTTGCACACCTGCTCCCAACTAACAGTACGCCATCACTTCTTCTTGACTGCGGAGCAAATGTTGATGTTAAGCCTGAGGTTTTACTTCAGTTTGCAGAAATGGGTTCTATATATATGCAGTCAGTCTGCGGTGTAGATAATCCCAGAGTTGCTATAGCCAATATCGGAACAGAGGAAGAAAAAGGAAATGCTCTTGTTAAGAAGACTTATCCTTTGCTTCGTGACTCTAAAATAATTAATTTTACCGGTTCCATAGAGGCTAGAGCTATTCCATTTGGTAAAGCTGATGTCATAGTCGCTGACGGCTTTGTAGGTAATATCATAATTAAACTGTATGAAGGACTGTCAAAGATGCTCCTTAGAGAGCTAAAGGGTGCATTTCTTTCTACTGTCAGAAGTAAGATCGGTGCTATCATGGTTAAAAAGAGTATGAAGAATACTCTGCAGAAGTTCGATGCTTCTGATAAAGGTGGAGCTCCGCTGCTTGGTCTGAAGGCACTGGTTGTTAAGATTCATGGTAATTCCAAGGATGGAGAAGTCATATCTGCTATTACTCAATGTGTAACATTTGTAGAGAATGACGTTACGGGAAAAATAATAAAGGGATTTGAAAATAGTGAGGAATAATAATTATAAGGATTTAGAAAAGATACTGAGATATAAATTTAAAGATCTGTCCCATCTGGATACCGCATTTACCCACAAGTCTTACGCAAATGAGTGTAAGGAGGATATCATATCCTATGAGAGATATGAGTTTCTGGGAGATGCGATATTGGAGTTTGTTGTGAGTAAAGAGCTTTTCAACGAGTACCCCGATAAGACGGAAGGCGAACTTACTAAGCTCAGGGCCAGCCTGGTTTGTGAATATACACTATCCCAGATTACTAAAGAGTTGGGATTTGGTGAGTATCTGTATCTGAGCCATGGTGAGGAAATAACCGGTGGAATGAACAGAGCTTCTATTTTGTGTGATCTTTTTGAATCTGTACTCGGTGCTATATACTTAGATGGCGGACTTGAAGAAGCAGAAAAATACATAAAGAGATTTCTGCTTACGGATATAGAGCATAAATCTATATTTTATGACGCCAAGACTATCCTACAGGAATATGTTCAGAGCGAGGGTGGCAAACTCGAGTATAAGCTGATCTCTTCGAAAGGCCCTGAGCATAACAGGATATACACTGTTGTTGCTTATGTTAATGGTGAAAAGTTTGAAGAGGGAAGCGGCCAGACGAAGAAGATGGCAGAGCAGGTCGCTGCTCATAAAACGATAATAAAATTAAACTTTGACGATAGTGTCAGTTTATAAAAAGGAAAAATTATGTATCTTAAAAGTATAGAAGTAAATGGATTTAAATCCTTTGCTAATAAAATAGATTTCAGATTTGAAGAGGGAATAACAGGAATAGTTGGACCGAATGGTTCCGGTAAGAGTAATGTAGCTGATGCTGTCAGATGGGTTCTGGGTGAGCAGAGTGCTGTTAAGCTCCGTGGAGCAAAAATGGAGGATGTTATTTTTGCCGGCACTGAGCAGCGTAAACCACAGGCTGCCGCATATGTTGCGATAACTCTGGATAATTCTGATCATAGTCTACCTATTGATTATAATGAGGTAAAAGTTGCCAGAAGAGTTTATCGTTCAGGTGAAAGTGAATATCTGATCAACGGAAATGTATCCAGACTTAAGGATGTAACGGCACTTTTTTTCGATACAGGTATCGGTAAGGAAGGCTATTCTATCATAGGACAGGGTCAGATAGAAAGAATCCTCTCTGATAAACCTGATGACAGACGTGCTCTTTTTGATGAGGCTGCTGGTATAGTTAAGTACAAAAAGAATAAGCAGATTACAGAGAAACAGCTGGATGCAGAGCATGTTAATCTGAATCGTGTAAATGATATACTGTCAGGTCTTGAAGAAAGAGTAGAACCATTAAGACAGCAGTCGGAAAAAGCGAAAATATATCTCGAATTTAAGGAAAGATTAAAAACACTTGATATTAATTCTTTCCTTTTTGAGGTTGATAAGATACATACAAAGCTTGATGAAAATAAAGAAAAGCTGCAAATTACTGAAGAAGATACTGATAGACTTAAGAAAGAGTTTGAATTTACCAAGGCTGAATATGAGAGACTCGAAGAAACACTTGAAAATCTGAATCAGAAGATTGATGAGACCAAAACTCTTATCAGTGAAAAACGAGTTGAGAATGAACATGCTGATGGTGAGATAAGGGTTATAAATGAGAAGATAACCTCTGAAGACGTGATCACAGCCGAAATTAACTCTCAGATCGAGAAGGTTGATACAAGGGTTTTAGAGCTCACTTCTTCTCTTAAAGAACATCAGAATAAAAAGGATGAAATTACAAAAGAATATGAGAAGAAGCTAGCAGAGTCTGAGCTTATAGATAAGGACAGACAGAGAGCTGAGGATGAAGAGGATGCTATAGCTGCTCGTATAGAAACAGCTAAATCAGACATCATTGAATTTATTAATGAGGGTGGTAATCTCAAGGAGAAGATAGCCAGATATGACACGATGCTTGAGAATATAAACCTTCGTAAGACAGAGCTTAAGTCCAAGCTTCTTTCAGATAAAAGTGAAGAGGCTCAGATACTTGCAGAGAAGAAAACTCTTGAAACAGAGATGGATACTGTAAATGAAGCTCTTCAGAAAAACAGTGCTAAACTTGCAAAGTGTGATAATGAACTGAGAACAGTCTCTGACAGAGTCAGCTCAGTGAAAAATGATATACAGAAGCATAGTCAGACGGTCATAAGCCTGAAGTCCAGATATGAAAGTCTGAGAAATCTGACAGAGCGTTATGAGGGCTATGGTCAGAGTATCAAGAAGGTTATGGAGAGAAAGTCTGCAAATAACAAGGTAGTTGGTGTTGTTGCAGATATTATAACTGTTGATAAGCAGTATGAAACTGCGATTGAGACTGCTCTCGGTGGAAGTATACAGAATATAGTTACTGAGGATGAGGCAACAGCTAAAGAGATGATTGCTTACCTCAGAGATAACAAATTGGGCCGAGCTACATTTCTTCCTATTACAGGTGTTGTAAAAAGAGGCAGCGTAAGTCCGGATGCACTTAAGGAGGATGGGGTTATCGGCGTAGCCTCGCAGCTTGTAAAAACTAATGCCAAGTACAAGGGAATCATAGATAACCTCCTCGGAAAGAGTATAGTTGTTAAAAACATCGATGATGCCATTAGGATATCAAAGAAGTATAACAGTTCTCTGAGACTTGTAACTCCTACCGGAGAGCTAATTAACCCGGGTGGTGCCATGACAGGTGGTGCTTTCCGTAATTCCAGCAATCTCCTGGGACGTAAGAGGGAGCTTGAAGATATTCAGAAACAGATAGGTGAGACCAGTGCACTTCTTGGAAAAGCTCGTGAAGAGGATGCTAACCTCTCTATGAGAAGAGAAACACTTAAAGAGGAGAAGACCAATCTTACCAATCAGATTCAGAAGCTAACTATAGACCAGAACTCAGTCACTATAGGTCTTAAGAATATAGAGGAGAGACTGGATACAGTAAAGCAGAGCTTTGCAAATATCAAAAAGGAAAATACTGAGCTGGATTCACAGGTCAGCCAGATAGATGATAACAAGAAACAGCTCTTTGATACGGGTCTTCAGCATGAGAACTCTATTACAGAGCGTGAATCAATGATTGCTAAGCTTGAAGTTGAGCTTGGAGAGAAGCGTGACGAGAAGCATGCAATCGAGGATAAGCTCTCTGTTGCAAACCTTGATCTCGCTGCTATAAAGCAGAGCGTAGGACATGTTGATAGTGATATCAATCGTGTGAACTTTGAAATTGATGAGTATAAAGCTGAGAAGGATATTCTCATCGGACGACTCAGCGATAATTCTGAGCATGTGAGTGAGCTCAGAAAAGAAGCTGATACACTTGAAAAGTCTAAGGCTTCAAATATCAAGATAATAGAAGAAAAACAGAAGGCATTAAATGAATATACTGAAGAAAAGGATTCAATCAATCAGAATCATAAGGACTTCTTCAGCAAGAGAGAACAGCTCTCATCAGATATTAACGGACTTGAAAAAGCTGCTTATACTCTGAAGCTTTCTATAGAAAAGCTCGAAGAGGACAGGGACAAGCTTTCCAACTACATGTGGGAGGAATATGAACTCACATACAGCTCTGCTGAGCAGCTGAAAACAGAAGACTTCGATGATCCTGCATCCCTTAAGAAGGAGATGAGTCAGATCAGACAGAAGATCAAGTCTCTGGGTGATGTAAATGTTAATGCCATAGAGGAATATAAAGAAGTATCTGAGAGATATGAATTCCTTACTGAACAAAGAGATGATATTCTCGAGGCTGAGAATAATCTTCGTGGTATTATTGCCGATCTTGACAGAGCAATGAAGGAAACCTTCGCTGAAAAGTTCAAGGATATTCAGACTATGTTCAACAAGGTATTCAAGGAACTCTTTGGTGGTGGTAAGGCAAGTCTGATGCTTGTTGATGAGGAGGATATTCTCGAAACAGGTATTATCATTAATGCTCAGCCGCCTGGAAAGAAACTTCAGAATATGATGCAGCTTTCCGGTGGTGAGAAGAGTCTGACGGCAATAAGTCTGCTTTTTGCCATTCAGAGTCTCAAGCCTTCTCCGTTCTGTCTGCTTGATGAGATAGAGGCTGCTCTTGATGATTCAAACGTAAGCAGATTTGCACATTATCTCGATAAGCTGACAAAACATACCCAGTTTGTTGTTATAACACACAGAAAGGGTACTATGGAGGCGGCAAACCGACTATATGGTATTACTATGCAGGAAAAGGGCGTTTCTACTCTTGTTTCGGTTAATCTTATTGAAGATAAGCTGGATAATTGATGAATATAAGGAAGATGAGGATAAAGTATGGGATTTTTTCAAAAGCTTAAGGAAGGTCTTAAGAAGACAAGTAACAGTATATCCAGTGTATTTAAGACTACCACAGAAATAGATGAAGATTTTTATGATGAGCTGGAGGAAACACTCATATCAGCTGATATGGGATTTGAAACTACAGAGAAGGTAATAGACGACCTGAGAGAAAAAGTTGAAGAACTTGGAATAAAGAGTGCTTCAGACTGTAAGGATCTCGTTATGAATTCTCTGAGAGATCAGATGAATGTACCTGATAATGCCTACTGTTTTGAAGATGCCAAAACGGTTATGCTTATCATCGGAGTAAATGGTGTAGGCAAAACTACATCTATAGGAAAACTTGCATATCAGTATAAGCAGCAGGGAAGAAGCGTTTTACTTGCGGCAGCAGATACATTTAGAGCTGGTGCTATTGAACAGCTTAGAACCTGGGCTGACAGGGCAGGCGTTGATATAATCGCTCATTCAGAAGGATCAGATCCATCTGCTGTAGTACATGATGCAGTGAAGGCTGCAAAAGCCAGAAAAACCAATCTAACTCTTGTTGATACAGCCGGAAGACTTCATAACAAAAAGAATCTTATGGACGAGCTTGCAAAAATGAGAAGGGTAATCTCTAAGGAATATCCGGAATGTTATGTAGAGGCTCTTATAGTGCTTGATGGTTCTACAGGTCAGAATGCACTTGAGCAGGCCAGACAGTTTTCAAATGTAACTGAGATAAACGGTATCATTCTTACAAAGCTGGATGGAACTGCAAAGGGTGGTATAGCAGTTGCGATTCAGTCAGAGCTGAATGTTCCTGTTAAGTACATCGGTGTTGGAGAGAAGATTGAGGATCTGCAGAAGTTTGATCCTGATGAATATATAAATGCTCTGTTTGCTGATTTTGATATGAAATCAGATCAGGACATAATAGTCGACGAAGCTGTAAGGAATATACAGGACGAAGAGTATTAATTTAAACTTATATAACATGTCATTAGAATAGTTAGGAGCAAAGAAATGATAACCAGAGAAAAATGTGAAGAGGCTTATGAGATCGTCTCAAAGGTAGCCAGAAACACGGGATTAGTTGAAAGTGAGTATTTTAGTAATTTAACAGGAAATAAGGTTTTCCTTAAACCTGAAAACATGCAACTTACAGGTGCATATAAAATAAGAGGGGCTTACTACAAGATAAGTCAGCTCTCTGAAGAAGATAGAGAAAAGGGACTTGTTACCGCATCTGCCGGAAACCATGCTCAGGGGGTTGCATATGCAGCAAAGGCTTATGGAGTTAAGGCAACAATTGTTATGCCAACAACAACACCTCTTATCAAGGTTAATAGAACTAAGAGCTATGGTGCTGAGGTAATCCTTTATGGAGATGTTTATGATGAGTCCTGTAATTATGCACTTAAACTCGCTGAAGAGCACGGAAGTACATTTGTACATCCCTTTGATGATCTGGAAGTTGCAACAGGACAGAGTACAGTTGCAATGGAAATCCTCAAGGAACAGCCGTTTATCGATACTATACTTGTTCCAATTGGTGGAGGCGGACTTGCTACAGGTGTTGCTACACTTGCCAAGATGTTGAATCCATCAATCAAGGTTATCGGAGTCGAACCTGCAGGTGCGGCTTGTATGAAGGCTTCTCTTGAAAAGGGCAAGGTTACAACTCTTGGAAATGTAAATACTATCGCTGATGGTACAGCAGTAAAAACTCCGGGAGAGAAGATATTCCCATATATTCAGAAAAATATAGATGAAATAATAACTGTTGAGGATAGTGAGCTTATAGTTACATTCCTCGATATGATCGAGAATCACAAGATGATTGCTGAGAACTCAGGTCTGCTTACAGTTGCAGCACTCAAGCATCTGAAACCTGAGGGCAAGAAGGTAGCTGCCATAATATCTGGTGGAAATATGGACGTGATCACACTTTCCTCAGTTGTACAGCATGGTCTAATTGCAAGAAGTCGAATCTTTACTGTTTCCGTGCTTCTGCCTGATAAGCCAGGTGAGCTTGTGAAGGTATCACAGCTTATTGCTGAGCTTCAGGGAAATATCATCGAGCTTGAACATAATCAGTTTGTTTCACTCAACAGAAATGCAGCAGTTGAACTTATTATAACTATTGAAGCATTTGGCCCTGAACATAAAGAAACCATTATGAAGACACTTGAAAAGAAGGGTTACAGACCAAAGGATAAGAGTCCAAAGGCGGTACTTTAATGAGATTAATGACTATTTCCAGCGGAAGCTCCGGTAATTCATCATATGTCGGAACCGATACAACCAGCTTACTTGTTGATGTCGGGAACAGTATGAAGAACATAATAAACGGACTTCAGGATATCGGGCTCAGCGGAAAAGATGTGGATGCTATACTCATCACGCATGAACATATGGATCATATAAAAGGGCTGGGGATTCTGTCCCGCAAATATAATATTCCAATATATGCCACCTATGGCACGCTGGATGGGATAATGACCTGCAAAAGTCTCGGAACCTTTGATTATAACCTATTTAAACCAATTAAGAGTGATCAGAGCTTTGAAATAGGTGATATAACCATTAGTTCCAAGAGCATATCTCATGATGCAAATGAACCCGTTTGTTTTAACTTTACTGACGGGAAGAGTAAAGTATCCATAGCGACAGATTTCGGAAAATATGATGACCTGATAATCGATTTTCTTTCTGAGAGTGATGCAATGGTTATAGAGAGTAATCACGATGTTAGAATGCTTGAGGTAGGACCATATCCCTTTGAACTGAAACGAAGAATCTTAAGTGACAAGGGACACCTGTCAAATGAAGCATCAGGTATGTTGATAAAACAGCTCCTGAATGATCATTTAAAGCATATATCCCTTGGTCACCTCTCTGATAAGAATAATTATCCGGAGCTTGCGTATGAAACCGTCAAACAGGAGATATCTGACAATATCTTCACAAGTGACATAAGAGACTTCGGACTTACGGTTGCCCCGAGATATGAACATGGTGAACTGATAGAAGTATAAGAATATATAGCAGATAGGAGCAAGTAAATGGACAAGACAATAATCACAGTCGTAGGAAAAGATACAGTTGGAATCATCGCTAAGGTTTGTAACTACCTGGCAAGTAACAAGATCAACATAAACGATATCACTCAGACAACCATGCAGGGATATTTCAACATGATGATGCTTGTAGATACCTCTGAATCTCTCAAGAAGCATGAGGAGCTCTCCAGTGAATTAGCAAGTCTCGGCGAAGAAATCGGAGTACAGATCAAAGCACAGAAGGAAGAAATCTTCCAGATGATGCACCGTATATGATAGATATAATTTGAATATGATTTTACAAGATTCGTCGTCAGTAATACTCCGACAAACGATAGCGGAGGACCACTTGCTGAGAACGAGTCTGGGGACACCGAGTCGCTGATTGATTAAGATGTCTCTCGGTATCATGAAAGAAAATAATCAATTGTGCAGGGAGGTGTCCGAAAAGGACGAAGTTCGAAGCTTAGTGACTCGGAGCGTGTTTGGAGGGGTATTATCTTGACACGAATCTTAGGAAAAAAATATATAAAGGATAGATAAAATGATTACACTTGATGAAGTTTTAGAGACAAATGAGATGGTTCAGCGAATGAATTTTGATGTCAGAACCATCACGATGGGTATATCTCTTCTGGACTGCGTTGGAGTTGATGTAGAGGATACCTGTAATAAGATATATGAGAAGATTACCACGAAAGCAAAGGATCTGGTTAAGGTTGGTGAGGAGATAACTTCCATGTACGGAATTCCTATTGTAAATAAGAGGGTTTCAGTTACTCCTATAGCCTTGGTTGGTGGATCTGTCTGCAAGACAGAGGATGATTTTGTAGAGATTGCCAAGACTCTGGATAAGGCTGCACATAATGTTGGAATCAATTTCCTCGGTGGTTATTCTGCATTGGTTTCTAAGGGTATGACCCCTGCGGATGAACTTCTTATCAATTCAATTCCGAAGGCTCTTGCTTCAACAGATCTGGTTTGTTCTTCAGTTAACTGTGGCTCTACTAAGACAGGAATTGATATGGATGCTGTTCGTCTTATCGGTCAGAAGATAAAGGAGACAGCTGAACTTACAAAGGATAAGGACAGCTTCGGAACTGCAAAATTTGTAGTGTTCTGTAATGCTCCTGATGATAATCCTTTCATGGCCGGTGCATTTCACGGAGTTACAGAGGCTGATACTATTATAAATGTCGGAGTATCAGGACCGGGCGTAGTTAAGACAGCTCTTGAGCAGGTCAGAGGAGAAAGCTTTGAGATTCTCTGTGAGACTATCAAGAAGACAGCATTTAAGATTACGAGAGTTGGACAGCTTGTTGCAAGAGAGGCTTCTGAGAGGCTTGGTGTTCCATTTGGTATAGTTGATCTGTCTCTTGCACCTACACCTGCTGTTGGTGATTCTGTTGCAGATATTCTTTGCGAAATGGGACTTGAATATGCTGGAGCTCCTGGTACTACAGCTGCACTGGCTCTTCTTAATGATCAGGTTAAAAAGGGTGGAATTATGGCTTCTTCATATGTCGGAGGTCTGTCAGGTGCATTTATCCCTGTTTCAGAGGATCAAGGTATGATTAATGCGGTTGAAAAGGGTGCGCTCACTCTTGAGAAGCTTGAGGCGATGACCTGCGTATGTTCAGTAGGTCTTGATATGATAGCGATTCCTGGAGATACTTCAGCTGCAACTATTTCAGGAATAATAGCCGACGAAATGGCAATCGGTATGATCAACCAGAAAACAACAGCTGTCAGGATAATGCCTATCATCGGAAAGGATATAGGAGACAGAGCAGTATTCGGAGGTCTTCTTGGTGAGGCACCGGTTATGCCTGTAAATAACAGTAACTGCGAAGGCTTTATCGGTAGAACGGGTCGTATACCTGCTCCGATTCATTCTTTTAAGAATTAGAAAATACGAGTATGGAAGCCAGATATATAATCACAAGTTACAATTCAAAAAAACTCTTTTTCCTGCTTGAGGATAATATGCTTGTTAGAGTAGGCTTTCTTGATGATGGCAGTCTGCTGGGAGGTATATATACTGCAAAGGTTGTGAATATAGTAAAGTCTATAAATGCTGCATTTGTGGATATAGGTACGGGTGATTATCTGTATTATCCACTTGATGATAATGCAGGAAAGCACATATATCTGAAACATGGTAATACTGAGAAGGTATGTGAAGGTGACGAGATTCTTGTCCAGGTTTCTATGGATCCGATTAAATCCAAGAAGGGCGTAGTGAGTTCGGACATAACCCTGAAGGGAGATTATCTCATACTAAATAGAAGTAATGAAATAGGTATATCTAAAAAAATAACTGATGAAGAACTTAGAAAGAAGCTTATCGGTGAACTGGGTTGCATAAAGCAGAAGGATATGCTCGGAGCGATCATAAGAACTGCGGCTGAGTCAGCTGAGCCTGGAATGGTTTCAGAAGAAGCAAAAAATCTTACTGATCTTTATGATAGCATTATAAAGAAAGCCTCTACATCAGTTTGTAAGAAATGTATATATGCACCTAATCGGAACTATATCTCGGATATAAAGGATATAATACTTAAAAATAAATATGAAAGCTTCAGTGTATATACTGATCTTGAGGATGTCTACGCTGAGCTTTCGGAGAAGATAGAAAAGAGATATCTGTACTTTTATAATGATAATATGCTTAGTCTGGATAAGCTTTACAGCCTTGAGGATAAGCTGAAAAAAGGATTTAATAAATATCTGTATCTAAAATCGGGAGGTACGATCGTTGTTGAACCTACTGAGGCAATGACTGTGATTGATGTAAATACAGGCAAGGCTATAAAGGGTAAAAATGTACAGAGTACATTTCTTAAGATTAATAAAGAAGCGGCAACAGAGATAGCCAGAGTTATAAGACTCAGGAATCTGTCCGGAATAATAATAATAGATTTCATTAGCATGACTGATATTGAAAAAGTAAATGAGCTCATAAACCATCTGAGATCGCAGCTTGGCAGGGATGAGACTATGGTAAAGTATGTAGATATCACATCGCTCGGCCTTGTGGAGCTTACGAGGAAGAAGGTTTCTAAGCCACTTACTATTAACATGTTTTGAAAGGAGCATAAATGAAAAAAAATAGAATAATCTCTGATTTTATGGCTCTGCTCATGGTGATCGCATCAATTGGTATCATTAAAGCAGACGTGAAGGCGGCCTCTATCGATGTAAGCTATGCAAAGCTACTTCAGGAATCGCTTTATTTCTTTGATGCCAATATGTGTGGACAGAAGGTTTCGGAGAGATCTGCATTTTCATGGAGAGGTAACTGTCATGCCGGAGATAAAAGTGTATCAATAAATGGTAAAACAGTTGATGTAAGCGGTGGTTTTCATGACGCAGGTGATCATCTGAAGGCGGGACTTCCACAGGCATATTCAGCGACGATGCTTGGTGTAGCCTATATGGAGTATAAGAGTTCTTTTGAGGATGCTGCTTCTGTTGAGCATCTGAAGACCATAACGAATCATTTTGCTGAATATTTTGAGAATTGTACTGTTTTAAAAGGTGACGGATCTGTTGATTTCTTCGTATATCAGGTTTCTGATGGTGATGAGGATCATAAAAAATGGAGTTCGCCTGAGTCTCAGAATGATGTGAGACACGTTTATTACACTTCAGATTCAAATCCGGCAACGGACGAGGTGAGTGAAGCAGCTGCTGCACTTACTTTGCAATATATAAACTTCGGCGATTCAAAGGCTCTTGACTATGCTAAAAAGCTTTTCAATTATGCTTATAGTCACAGTGCATCTTGTGCAACAGAGGGGCTTTGGGACAGCAGTACTGGAAATTATCTCTATAAGTCAGAGTCATGGGGTGATGACTATGCTCTTGCAGCAGCTCTTTTATACAAGGCGACAAGTGAGTCATGGTATAAAACTGAGTTTGATAATGTTAAAGCCGGAAATGGCAGCTACAGTAATAGTGGCTATAACATATGGTCATGGTTTTCCTGGGACAACGTAAGTGCTCTTGCAGAGTATTATGGCTCAGGAGATGCATCGTCTCTTAAGAATTGCGCTGATAATATGTATAATGGAATGGATAAAAACGGCGGTTATGGCTGTCTGCTTCAGTGGGGAAGTGCCAGATATAATTGTAACACGCAGTTTATGGGCCTTTTTTATGACAAGGTCACCGGTAAATCCGAATATGCAAGCTGGGCAACCGGACAGATGCGATATCTCCTCGGAGAAAATAATCAGAATCAGTGTTATGTGGTTGGTTATAATTCATATAGCGCTAAATATCCGCATCATCGTGCTGCGTCTGCTTCATCAGATGCAGGACAGTATTCCGATAATAGGCATGTACTTTTGGGGGCTCTTGTAGGGGGACCAAAGGATTCATATGGTTCATATACTGATAGTCAGACAGATTATCAATGTAACGAGGTTGCTCTTGATTATAACAGCGGACTGGTTCTTGCAAGTGCCGCTCTTTACTCTGTACATAAGAATGATGGAACATCCAAAGCTCTTATGTCTGAAAGTGATCTGAATGCTGCCGGCGCTGAGATGAGATTTACTTATAATACTACAGGCGGAAGATCAGATGGTAATAAGGGGGCATCAGGCGGAGCTGATACTGGAAAGCCTTCTAATGAATGGATAGGCGGGAAATGGTATGATGCATCAGGTAATAATACATACAAATATACTGCATCATGGAAATCGAATGTATCCGGCTGGTGGTATGAGGATACATCTGGCTGGTATCCGAAATTCTGTTGGCAGAAGATAGATCATGTATGGTACTATTTTGACATAGATGGCTATATGGCTAGTAATGAGTATAGAGAAGGATGCTGGCTCGGGGCTGACGGAGCCTGGAAATATGCAGCAATAGGTAGCTGGCGAAGCTCGTCCGGTGGATGGTGGTTTGGTGATACTTCTGGATGGTATGCCTATAGTCAGTGGTTAAAGATAGATGGTTATTGGTACTATTTTGATGGAAGTGGATATATGGTCACAAATACATATATCGACGGTTACTGGATAGGATCAGATGGCGTGTGTTATTAAAGGAGGGGGAAATGAAATATTGTGTATCATGTGGGTCGCAGTTAAGTGATGCCAGTAATTTTTGTAAGGTATGCGGTGCCAAACAACCTGATATATCGGGGTTTGTTAATCAGGGACAGAATCCACAGATGATGAATCCGCAGATGATGAATCAAGGACAAAATCCGCAGATGATGAATCCTCAGATGCAGGGGGTAAGTCAGGACGATATACCTACACAGGCATTTTATCAGGATCAGATAACTCCGCAGCAGCTAGGCGGATCAGGTTTTGTTGATAAGAATGAAAAAGAGAAAAAATCCATGTCGGGCGTTGCTATAGGTCTTATTATTACGGCGGTAGTGCTCCTTCTGATGGTAGGAACATTTCTCATACTTGTACTTACGGGTGTTATAAAATTCGGTAATGATGATAAGGATAATGATGATGATGTGGACGTTGCCAAAGCTACGGAAACTGAAGCTGAGACGACTGAGGATAAGGATGGAGCTAATGCGGTATCTGTCGATGAGAATTCATTTGATGCGATGAATGCTTCACTTACGAATAAGCAGAGTATGAGTGTAGGTTTTGTTTCTTCTGATGTTTCTGAATATCCTACAGTTAAGCTCTATTATACAGTAGAGGATTCGATGGGGGAGACACTGCTCCTTACCAGTCCAAATGCAGCTGTCCGCGAGACTCTGTCTAATGGTCAGCAGGTAGAAAGAGTGGTTTCATCAATTGAGATTCTTGATGGTAATCAGGGAGTATCCTTTAATATCTGTGCTGATAAATCAGGAAGTATGGAAAGTGATATGGATACAATGAAGAGGGCCATGACTGATTTTGTTGATGCTATGGATACAGCGTCAGGTGATCAGGCTGAGCTTATATCATTTGATTCATATATCATGTATATGTGTACATATACACAGGATAAGAGCCTTCTGCAGAATGGTATCAATAACATGGTTGCCGATGGCGGAACAGCTTTCTACGATGCGTTATATGAAAGCGTTATGAATGCCAGTACACAGGAAGGTGCCAGATGTGTAGTTGCTTTTACAGATGGTGACGATAACGAAAGTACTCGTTCATATACAGAAGTTATTGATTATGCAAACAGTATGAATGTTCCTATCTTTATCATAGGAACAACATCCTATGGCGGAGTTTATGAAAATATAGCTAATCAGACCGGCGGATGGTTCTGGTCAATTAACTCTGTAAGTGATATGTCTCAGGTCCTTTCCGAGATATATAAGATGGAAAAGGATATGTACTGTGTATCCTATGAAACTGACTCCTCGATAGATCAGTATTCTCAGAGAAGTGTAGAGTGTATCATAAGTGATGCTACATATGGATCATACACAGATTCTACATTTACTCCTATTAAGCCTATCGAGGTTGCTGCACATACATCCAGATATGAGGTTGTTAAGGCCGATGTTTCATGGACGGAAGCTAATCAGGCTTGTATGCAGAAGGGAGGTCATCTGGTTACTATCACTTCTCAGGCAGAAATGGATGAAGTAAGTGCATTATGTGATGCTGAAGGAATTAAATATGTATGGATGGGTGGATATACCTCTGTATATGGAAGTTCTTCCTTTGGACATTGGGTAACAGGTGAGAACTTTGACAGTTATACTGCCTGGTATGATGGAGAGCCATCAAGACAGGACAGAGATCAGGTTGAAGAGATGTATCTCATGCTATGGAAAATAAATGATGAATGGAGCTGGAACGACCAGCGTGAAAATGTATTCGATACCGGTCTTAAGTATTTTGAAGGAAATGTCGGGTACGTTATCGAATATGAAGACTGATAATGAGGATATAAAATGAGTAGAGATTCAAACAAAAGAGCTATTTCATTTCTGAAGGGTATGATCATATTTCTTGTGGGAATAGTTGTTGGACTGCTTCTATTGACACTGGTACTGAATATCAGTGATAAGAAGGATCCTACATCTGAACATGAGATAAACGGTGATGTAGTCAGCAGTAAAACTGAAGCTACGACAGAAATGATCACAACTGAAGCGGCTACGGCTGAACAGCAACCTGAACAACAACCACCTGCTCAGGCCACACCTGCAGAGCCTGTAGATGAGACTGAAAAACCTAAAAACAATGCTGCCGGTCCTGAAGTGGAAGCAATGATCTCCAAGATGGATCTTCACCAAAAGGTCTGCCAGTTATTTGTGGTCACACCTGAATCACTGACAGGTTTTTCACAGGTTACTGAATTCGGCGATACATCAAAATCAAGCTTTGATGCTTACCCTGTTGGAGGACTTGCTTATTTCTCTCAGAATATTGAATCTGAGGAGCAGACTAAAACGATGCTTGCTAATACCCAGAGCTATGCAAAGGAAAAAACAGGTCTTCCTGTAATACTTTGTGTTGACGAAGAGGGTGGCGGGGTAGCCAGATGTGCTGATAAGCTCAGTAGTGTACCGAAACTTAATCCTATGTTCACATATAAGGATCAGGGTACTCAGGTGGCGTACGATAATGCAAAAACCATTGCTACATATCTAAAAGGACTTGGATTTAATCTGGACTGTGCTCCTGTAGCTGATACCTGGTCCAATGCTTCAAATACAGTCATTGGTAAAAGAGCGTATAGTGATAATTTTTCTCAGACGGCTGAGCTTGTCGGCTCTGCAGTTAAGGGCTATGAAGAAAATGGAATGAAGAGCACGCTCAAGCATTTTCCGGGACACGGTGATACAGCCACTGATTCACATACATCTACAGCTACTACCTCCAAAACTCTTGATCAGCTGAGCAAGGAGGAGTATCTGGCATTCCAAAGTGGAATAAGCTCCGGTTGTGATGTTGTAATGGTTGGTCATATAACTGTTACCTCGGTTTCAAATGAACCCGCATCGGTTTCAAAGGATATAGTTACCGGCGAGCTCAGGAATAAGCTCGGATTTGACGGTGTTGTAATAACTGACGCCCTTAATATGGGTGCAGTTTCAAATAATTACTCCAGTGGAGAGTTAGCAGTAAAATGTATACAGGCTGGAGACGACATGCTTCTTATGCCTTCTGATTTCAAGGCTGCTGTTGCAGCAGTTGAAGATGCAGTAAAGAATGGAACGATATCAGAGGACAGGATTGATGAAAGTTTGAGAAGAATACTTACTCTCAAGCTTGAAATGCAGTAAAATAACATTTGACATACATTTTCATAAGTGTTAATATGTCAAAGTATGCCGCACAACCAGGTTGTAAGTGTATCCACCGGATACCACCGACGTTGGCGAGATTTATAAGTTAGGAGGAAGAACTTATGTACGCTGTTATTGCAACAGGTGGAAAGCAGTACAAGGTAGCAGAGGGTGACATCATCAGAGTTGAGAAGTTAGATGCTGAGGATGGAGCTACAGTGACATTTGATACTGTTATCGCTATTAACAATGACAAGGATGTTCTTGTAGGCGATAAGGTTTCAGGTTCAAATGTAAAGGCTACAGTACTTAAGACTGCTAAGGCTAAGAAGGTTACTGTTTACAAGTATAAGCCTAAAAAAGGTTTCCACAAGAAGAATGGACACAGACAGCCTTTCACAGAAGTAAAGATTGAAGCTATCAATGCTTAATTTGTATAGTATCGAAAGGTAGATTATGATAAGAGCAGTTTTTTATTCAAAGAATGAAACTTATTTCGGATTCAAGATATCCGGACATGCAGAGTATGGATGCTGCGGCAAGGATGTTATCTGCGCAGGAGTATCTGCTCTGGTTATCAATACAGTTAATTCCATTGAGGAATTTACTGAGGATAGTGTGGTTACTGAAGAATGTGAAGATGGTCTTGTAAGATTCAAGATAATCGGAAATGTTAGTCAGGAAAGTAAACTGCTTCTTAAGACTCTTCGACTTGGACTTTGTTCAATATATGAAGAGTATGGTGATAAGTATATTCAGATATTTTTTAGGGAGGTAAGTCATGTTTAAGATGAATTTACAGCTCTTCGCTCATAAGAAGGGAATGGGTTCTACAAAGAATGGTAGAGATTCAGCTTCTAAGAGACTTGGAGCAAAACGTGCAGACGGTCAGTTCGTTAAGGCCGGAAACGTTTTATATACACAGCGTGGAACAAAGATCCATCCAGGACTTAATGTTGGACGTGGCGGAGATGATACTCTGTTCGCATTAACAGATGGAGTTGTTAGATACGAGAGACTTGGTAGAGACAGAAAGCAGGTTTCTATCTACCCTGTAGCTGAGTAAGTATCGGTTTTTATGGAGCTTTGTGGATTATTCCACCAAGCTCCTTTGTTTTATTCCTGGGTTTAAAAGGTCCGGGAATCATTTATGATTAGGAGTCATACTATGGCCAATATGTTTGTAGACAGGGCGAAAATTTTTGTCAGAGCAGGTAAGGGCGGAGACGGTCATGTTTCCTTCCGAAGAGAGCTTTATGTTCCTAATGGAGGTCCTGATGGCGGAGACGGCGGAAAAGGCGGAGACGTTATATTTGTCGTTGATTCAGGACTTAATACTCTGATGGATTTTAAAAATATAAGAAAATACAAGGCTACTGACGGAGAAGAAGGCGGTAAAAGAAGATGCCACGGTGCAAATGGTAAGGATGTAGTTATAAAAGTACCTCCAGGAACCGTGATCAAGGATTTTGAAAGTGGCAAGATTTTGATTGATATGGCAGACAGAGTTGAACCCTTTGTTCTTCTGCAGGGTGGAAGAGGAGGAAAGGGTAATCAGCATTATGCCACCAGTACGATGCAGGCACCCCGTTATGCTCAGCCGGGACAGACTGCAATAGAGAAAACTCTTGTGCTTGAGCTCAAGATGCTTGCTGATATAGGACTGGTAGGTTTTCCGAGCGTTGGTAAATCGACACTTCTTTCCAAGGTTTCAAATGCCAGACCGAAAATAGCTGATTATCATTTTACAACACTTGTTCCTAATCTCGGAGTCGTAGGACTTGGAGAGGGAAGAAGCTTTATAATGGCAGATATTCCTGGAATCATAGAAGGTGCTGCAGAAGGAGTCGGACTAGGACTTGATTTTCTCAGGCATATAGAGAGAACCAGAGTTCTTCTTCATATAGTTGACGGTGCATCTGTCGAAGGACGTGATCCTATCGAGGATATAGATGCAATTAATGAAGAGCTTCGTAAATACAGTGAGGATCTTCTTGATAGACCTACTATAATCGTTGCTAACAAGCTGGATGTACTTTCTGCAGAGGATAGAGAGGCAGTGCTGGATAAGCTTAAGAAGAAGTATGAGCCCGATAAGAAGGTTATGGCTATCTCAGCTGTGACCGGAGAAGGCGTTAAGGAGCTTCTGAATGCAGCATATGATCTTCTTGAAAAGGCTCCGGATAGTAAAATTGAGTTCAATCCGGAGATATCTCTTGAGGAATATACCTCCAGAGTTGAAGAGCTTCCTTATACTGTTGAAAAAGGTGAAGAGGAAGGTGTTTATCTGGTTGAAGGACCGAGAATTGAGAGAATGCTTGGTTATACAAATCTCGAGGATGATAAAGGCTTTAAGTTCTTCCAGGATTTCATGGTTAAAAATGGTATTATTGATGAACTGAAGGAACTTGGAATACAGGAAGGAGACGAGGTTCGTCTCTATGGTTGGAGCTTTGAATACCTCGAATAATAATTAATATTCGCAGATTGTCCTGTGAACTAAGAAAGGATTTACTATGACAACAAAAGACAGAGCATTTCTTAAGTCTATAGCACAGACTACAGATCCTGTTCTTTCTCTTGGAAAGGCCAGTCTCACTCCTGAGTTTGTTGAGGCTGCATCTGAAGCACTTAAGGCAAGGGAACTTATCAAAATCAATGTTCTTAAGAATTGTATGGATGATCCCCATACACTTGCTATTATGCTTAGTGAACGTACACGTTCCGAGGTGGTACAGGTTATCGGGCGCAAGATAGTGCTGTATAAGAGAAATCATGATAATATCAAGATTGTATTTCCCGGAGAAAAGGTAAAAAAAGTTGATAAGAAGAAATAATCTGGATCTTTCTCAGAGAAGAGATGATAAAATATACATATTGGGCGGTTCGTTTAACCCTGTGCATAACGGTCATATAGCTATGGCTGAGTCAGTCCATAAGATGTTTTCCTGTGAGGTTGTATTTGTTCCGAACAAGTCAACTTATTATAAAGATAATAGTCTCCTTGCTACGGACGAAGACAGGCTTTGTATGCTGGAGCTTTTATGCAATTCTTATGACTATATCAGATATAGTGATATAGAGATAAAAAGGGGCGGAGTTACCCATACGATAGATACTGTAAGAGAACTTAGGAATATCTATGGTTATAAGGATATATATTTTATAATCGGAGGAGACAGTCTGGAGTGGATTGACAGATGGGTTGATGCGGATGAACTGCTGGAATCTGTTAAAGTACTCAGTGCAATCAGAGGTGAAACAGACAGGAAGAAGAGCATGGATATAATTGAGAGGCTTAAGAACGAACATCCCAAGTCAAGAGTTATCCTGTTAGATATGAAGGACAATCCAGTTTCATCATCAGATATAAGAAAAAAAATAAGTTTAGGAATGCCTGTAGGAGGTCTTGTACCTGAATCAGTCGAAGAGTATATTATCAATAATAATCTATATAAAGGTTAGGAGATATTATGGATCGAGTAGATATGATAAGAAAGCTTAAGCCAAAGCTTAATGAGAAGAGATATGTTCATTCAGTAGGAGTTGAGTACACTGCCGCAACGCTTGCATTTGTTTATGGCGCTGATATACAGAAGGCCAGAATAGCGGGACTTCTGCATGACTGTGCAAAGTGTATACCTACTGAAGAGAAACTTAAGAAGGCAAAAAAATACGGACTGCCTATTAATAAAAGTGAGAAAGCTAATCCGGATCTGCTTCATGGAAAGCTTGGCGCTTATATAGCTAAAGAAAAGTTTGGTATAAAGGATCCGGACATCCTGTCTGCGATAACATATCATACAACGGGACATCCGGGAATGAGTCTGCTTGATAAGATCATATTTGTTGCTGATTTTATAGAGCCAAACCGAAAGATGATCAGAGATCTGACTGAAATCAGAAGAGAAGCGTATGAGGATATAGATAAATGTATCATACATATACTTGAGAATACATTGGAGTATCTGATCTATAAGGATACAATAATAGATGAACTCACTAAAGAGACATATGATTATTATGTGGCTCAGAATAAAAACAAGAAAAATAAAACCAAGTAAAGGATTTAAAATATGTCAGATATATTTGAAAATGATATGATAAACTGCGCTGTCGGTGCAATTCAGGAGAAGATGGGATACGATGTTAAGGCTATGTTTGTAGGCGAAGTGACTGCAATCACAGATTTTTTTGTGCTTGCAAGCTGTTCAAATACAACCCAGCTTGGCGCTCTTGTTGACGGTGTAGAAGAGGCTATGAAGGACTCAGGTTATGTTCTTAAACATAGAGAGGGAAAAACACTAGGTGGATGGATATTGCTGGATTATAGTGATATCGTTATCCATCTTTTTCTTTCTGAGATGCGTGAGTTTTATGATCTGGATCATTCATGGAGAGATGTAAAAACAAAAAGCTATGACTGATCGTTCATATTTTGACACTGATATTTATAAATAGTATAATGAAGTTTAGTGTCTGCATAGCATATAAACTTAAGCGGGTGGTAGGAATATGTTCAGAGCTATTAATGAATATATGGCGAAACTGAATATAGTTACTGATGAAGATCTGGCTCGTCTGATGAATGATTATCTCGCGAAACAGAAGAATATAGATAACTTCAGTATAAATGTCAATTATAACCGTTATATAGTTGATATAAGAATGAAAAAGTATTCTGTTAATTCGGCTGATAAAACATTCAGAAAGTTTGTTTCAGCAACTGCCTATCCGTATTCTCATATATCAGTCAGGTATAACGAGGATGAAAGAGTCAGATACAGATATGTAACATGTAAAGAAAATAAAAATGGTGTTTATATGGATATCATCATTTCACAGGCATAATGATTCAGGAGTATGATAATGAGAGAAAATCTGCTTTCTACACCGGAGGGTGTAAGAGATATATATGGTACAGAGTGTGAGAACAAGCACCTGGTTTTAAACAAGATAGAAAATGTACTTCATCTGTATGGAAATAAGGATATAGAGACTCCTACCTTCGAATATTTCGGAATATTCAATTCTGATAAGGGGTCTGCACCTTCTAATGAGATGTACAAATTCTTTGATAGAGAGAATAATACTCTGGTTCTCAGACCCGATTTTACTCCGAGTGTTGCAAGATGCGTAGCTAAGTATTTTGCAGATGAAGAGCTTCCGATCAGGCTTTGTTACAAGGGCAAAACATTTTCCAGTAACGAGCGACATCACGGTAAGCTCTCAGAGATAACACAGATAGGAAGTGAGCTGATAAATGATGACAGTTCAGCCGCTGATGCTGAAACAATTGCTTGCGTCATTGATTCACTCAAGGCCTGTGGACTTAATGATTTTATGATTGAAATCGGTGAGGTAGACTATTTCAAGGGCATCATTGAGGATGCCGGAATAGATGAGGATACCGAGAATACAATCAGAGACTTTATACAGATTAAGAACTTCTTCGGTTTATCTGAATATCTGCAAAGACTTGATATAGATGAAAACATTAAGAATAGCCTGAATTCAATGTCTGCACTTTTTGGCGGTCCGGAGATACTCGATAAGGCTGCTGAGTCTACAGACAATGCGAGAGCTCTTGAGGCTATAGAGAGAATGAAGAAGGTTTATACTGCACTTTCATATTATGAGTATACAGACTATGTGAGCTTTGATCTGTCTATGATTAATGGATATGACTATTATACTGGTATTGTATTCAGTGGTTATACATACAAGACAGGAAATCCTATAGTTAAAGGTGGCAGATACAACAATCTGCTTTCACAGTTCGGTAAGGATGCTCCTTCTATAGGCTTCTCTATATATGTTGATGAGCTTATGAATGCTATCTCCAGACAGAAGATTGATCTTGGAAGCAACAATAAGTCTGCGCTTATCATATATACTATTGAAAACCAGCAGTCTGCGGTGCTTCTTGCGAAGAGGCTCAGAACTACAGGTTGGATAGCACAGCTTATTAGAAAGTCCAAGAGACATACCGGAGATGAGTATATGGATTATTCTGATACCTATGATGCCGGAAAGGTATATATCTTAAGTGACAGTGAGACAGTAAGGATAATCAGTGCTGACAGAAGTGTCGATGAAGAGAAAAGTATAAAAGATCTGGATATATAATTGGAGGAGATATGAGATATCTTACATTTGCTCTTGCTAAGGGCAGACTTGCAAAGGAAACACTAAAGCTTCTTGAAAAAATAGGAATAACCTGTGATGAGATAAATGATCCGAAAACAAGGAAGCTTATCTTCCAGAATGATGAGATTGGTATGAGATTCTTTCTCGCTAAGCCCAGCGATGTCCCTACATATGTTGAGTACGGTGTTGCGGATATCGGAGTAGTCGGAAGAGATACGCTTCTTGAAGAGGGAAGAAACCTCTATGAGGTTATGGATCTTGGCTTCGGAAAATGCAGAATGTGTGTCTGCGGTCCTGAATCAGCCAGAGAGCTTCTTACCAGAAATGAGATAATTCGAGTTGCAAGTAAGTATCCGAATATTGCAAAGAATTACTTTATTGGTGAGAAGAACCAGACAGTAGAGATAATCAAGCTGAACGGTTCCGTTGAGCTGGCGCCTATAGTAGGACTCTCAGAGGTTATAGTAGATATAGTTGAGACAGGATCTACACTCAAGGAAAATGGACTTACGGTACTTGAGGAGATTACTGATCTCTCTGCGAGAATTGTAGTAAATCAGGTAAGTATGAGACTTGAGCATGAGAGGATCAACAAGCTTCTTGCAGACATAAAGAGTGTATTATAATTTGATTCTTATAGAAAGAGGAACATAAAATGAGAATAGTTAAACTGACAAGTGAGACCAAGAATAAACTGATGAGCAATCTTCTTAAGAGGACAACTGATGATTATACTGAACAGGAAATAATAGTAAAGGAAATCATAAAGAATGTTCATGATAACGGAGATAAGGCTCTTTTTGAGTATACAAAGAAGTTTGACAAGGCAGATCTGAGTGCTGAAAACATCAGAGTTACAGATGCTGAAATAGAGGAAGCGTATGGAGCAATGGACGGTGATCTCATAGATGTAATCAGAAAATCTATTGAAAACATCAGATCCTTCCACGAGCTTCAGAAGAGGAATAGCTGGATAAATACCTACGAGAATGGTTCTGTTCTCGGACAGAGGGTTACGCCTATTAAGTCTGCCGGCGTTTATGTGCCGGGTGGAAAGGCTGCTTATCCTTCGACAGTTCTTATGAATGTTATCCCTGCTAAGGTTGCAGGTGTTCAGAAGATAGTAATGACAACACCATGTAATTCTGCCGGAAAGGTTTATCCTACAACTCTTGTTGCCGCAAAGGAGGCAGGTGTTCAGGAGATATATAAGGTCGGCGGAGCGCAGGCTATAGCTGCTCTTGCATACGGAACAGAAAGCATACCGAAGGTTGATAAAATTGTAGGTCCCGGTAACATATTTGTTGCCATTGCAAAGAGGCTTGTATATGGACACGTAAGCATCGATTCAATCGCAGGTCCAAGTGAGATACTTGTTCTTGCTGACGAAACTGCAACTCCTGAGTTTGTTGCTGCAGATCTTTTGTCACAGGCAGAGCATGATGAACTCGCAAGTGCTACACTTGTAACTACCAGCGAGAAGCTTGCAGGTGAGGTATCTGAATGGGTAGATAAATTCACTGCAGAGCTTGAGAGAAAAGAAATAATACAGAAGTCACTTGATAACTTCGGTAACATATTTGTAGCTGATACTATGGAAGATGCTATAGATGCAACAAATGAGATAGCCCCGGAACACCTTGAGATTCTTACTAAGAATCCTTGGGAAACTATGACACATGTCAAGAATGCAGGTGCCATATTCCTCGGAGAATACTCATCTGAACCACTTGGAGATTATTTCGCAGGGCCAAATCATGTACTTCCTACAAACGGAACTGCCAGATTCTTCTCGCCGCTTGGTGTAGATGATTTCATTAAGAAGTCCAGCATTATCTGTTACTCAGAGGATGCGCTCAAAGCTGTTCACACTGATATCGAGACTTTCGCTAAAGCCGAAGGACTTACTGCACACGCTAACTCGATTGCAGTTAGATTTAAGTAAAATATATAAATATGCTGAGCATACTGAGAATTGTCACTCGAGACCGTTTTGGGTCTGTGCCATATTGCTTTGCGATATGATAGACTTGCTAAGCAAGTCTATATTCTGCTTCGCAGAATGCATCTGCACTTTTTGCAGACCCTCGATTTTGCAAATCGAGAGCTGGTTCGGCACTTAGCAAGCGAAGCGGCCGCTAGGGGCTAGCCCAAACCGAGCGGAAGCGATGTCGAGAGGGGCAATATCGCAGATGCGAAGCACTATTAGATATAGTTAAGGAGAATGATATGGCTGAAAGAAAAGCAAGTATAGAGAGAAAAACTGCAGAGACAGATATCAAGCTGGCTCTTAATCTTGATGGAACCGGTGTTAGCAATGTAGATACCGGAATCGGATTCTTTGATCACATGTTAAAGAGCTTTGCTAAACATGGCTTCTTTGATATGAACTTAGTAGTTAAGGGTGATCTGGAGGTTGATTGTCATCATACAATAGAGGATACGGGTATTGTTCTCGGCAGGGCTATTAAAGAGGCTGTTGGAGATAAAGCAGGCATCAAGAGATATGGCTCGTTTATAATGCCTATGGATGAAACTCTGGTTCTTTCAGCTGTTGATTTATCTGGTAGACCTTATCTGAACTTTGATCTGAATCTCACTGTTCCGAAGGTTGGAAATTTCGATACAGAGATGGCAAGAGAGTTTTTCTATGCCCTCAGCTATGCTGCAGAGATGAATCTGCATATAAAGCAGCTTGATGGTCTGAACAACCATCATATCATTGAAGCTACTTTCAAAGCATTTGCAAATGCACTTGATATAGCTACAAGTTATGACCCTAGGCTTGATGGAGGCCTTCTCTCTACGAAAGGAGCTCTGTAGATATGTTTATGACGTATTTTACAATAAATGATTCAGTGAATTTTTCTCTTCAGGATCAAATAGAAAAAGCATTTCTGAACAAAGATACCAATAAGCCATATGTTTGTGTAGTATTACATCATAGTGAAGCTACATTTGATGATGTTAAGCACATCCTTTATGGTGGTGTAAAGTTTGTAGTCTTTAATCTTGATGGCTATGACAAAACTACAGCGTTTTATAATCTGTATGAATATTCAAAGGAGAGATTCCCTGAAAAAGTTTTTGCCAGCCGTTCAGAGGTTGAGGATTTTGTACAGAACAACATGTCTGACATTTCCAAAAAATTAGAAGAGATAGATTTTTCAGAATTTAAACTTAACAGTGATGGGCTTATTCCATGTATTGCACAGGATTATAAGACTGGAGAGGTTTTAATGATGGCTTATATGAATGAAGAATCCTATCAGAAGACTCTTGATACCGGTCTTATGACATATTGGAGCCGCTCACGTAAGAAGCTCTGGACCAAGGGTGAGGAGTCAGGACATTTTCAGCATATGGTAGGCCTTATTATAGATTGTGATAAAGATACAATTCTTGCAAAAGTCAGACAGGAAGGCCCTGCATGTCATACCGGAAATCCGACATGCTTCTTCACACCTCTTACAGAAGGCGCTGATAATAAAGAAAAGAATGCACTTTCAGTATTTGAGGATGTGTATGAGGTGATTCTGGACAGAAAGCAGAATCCTCGTGAAGGAAGCTATACAAATTATCTGTTTGATAAAGGACTTGATAAGATACTTAAGAAGGTTGGCGAGGAATGTACAGAGCTAGTTATCGCAGCTAAAAATCCGGATTCAGAAGAAATCAAGTATGAGATGGCGGATTTTCTCTATCATGCAATGGTGCTCATGGCTGAGCGCGGTGTTACATGGGAAGAAATTGCTGATGAGCTTGCCCGAAGAGAGTAAGAAATAACTAATTATTTCGATTATTAAAAGAATAAGAAAAAAATTATAAAAACATAGAAATATAAGAATTATAAGAAATATAAGTAGGAGCACAAAAATGAAACAGTTTACTTCTAAAGAGCTGAGAAAAACCTGGGTTGAATTTTATAAAGAAAGAGGACATGTTGATGTCGGAGCAGTATCACTCGTATCTGACGGTTCAACAGGCGTTATGTTCAACGTTGCAGGTATGCAGCCTCTTATGCCATATCTCCTTGGAGAGAAGCATCCGATGGGAACAAGACTTTGTAATGTTCAGGGATGTGTAAGAACTAATGATATAGACTCTGTAGGAGACAAGAGCCACGTTACTTTCTTTGAGATGATGGGTAGCTGGAGTCTCGGAGATTACTTCAAGGAAGAGAGATGTAAGTGGAGCTTCGAGCTTCTTACTGAGGTTTTCGGCTTTGACAGAGATCATCTCGCATCAACTGTTTTTGCAGGCGATGAGAATGCACCTCGTGACGAAGAGGGTGCTGAATACCGTATAGCTTCAGGTTTTAAGCCTGAGAATATCTATTATCTCCCTGCAAAGGATAACTGGTGGGGACTTGAGTATGGTCCTTGCGGTCCTGACAGTGAGATGTTCTATATAGCTGATGTTCCTGATTGTGGTCCTGACTGTGGTCCGGGCTGTGACTGCGGAAAGTATACTGAGCTTGGAAATGATGTATTTATGCAGTATGAGAAGCATCATGACGGCACACTTACTCCGCTTAAGCAGAAGAATGTTGATACAGGTTGGGGACTTGAGAGAATCCTTGCGTTCCTTAACGGTACTAAGGATGTTTATCAGACTGACCTTTTCACTGATGCAATCAGCTTTATCGAGAAGGTATCAGGCACAAAATACGAAGCAGACGAGAAGCTTACAAAGTCTATGAGAATCCTTGCAGATCATATGCGTACAAGTGTTATGCTTATCGGCGATGCTGCAAAGCTTCTTCCTTCAAATGTAGGTGCAGGCTATGTGCTTCGTCGTCTAATAAGAAGAGCTGTAAGACACGGACGTACTCTTGGTCTTACAAAGGAAAATCTTCTTGAGCTTGCAAAGATCTACATAGAGAAGGTTTATGATGACAGCTATCCGCTTCTTACAAAGAATGAAGAGTTCATCATAACAGAGCTTGGAAAAGAAATATCACGTTTCGAGAGTACTCTTGAAAACGGTATGAAGGAATATAATAAGATACTTGAGGAAAAGAAGAGTGCCGGAGCTAAGGAAATCGATGGTGAAAGCGCATTCTACCTCTATGATACATTTGGCTTCCCAATTGAGCTTACAGTTGAGATGGCTGCTGAGGAAGGTCTTAAGGTAGACGAGGCCGGATTTGATAAGGCTATGGAGGCTGCAAAGCAAAGAGCTAGAGAAAATCAGAACTTCTCACAGAGTCTGGTTGCTTCTGATGATCTGTTTGCAGGACTTTCAGATGATATTGAGACTGAGTTTACAGGTTATGAAAAGCTTGAGGATACAAGTAAAATCGCTGCTGTAGCTGATGAAAATGCTATGGTTGAGAGCCTTTCAGAGGGTTCAAAGGGTACTATTATTACTCTTGCAACTCCATTTTATGCAACAATGGGTGGACAGACAGCCGATACCGGTGTGATTGAGACAGCTGATGGTAAGTTCAAGGTTGAGGATACCGTAAAGCTTAAAGGAAACCGTGTGGCTCATACCGGTGTTGTAGTAAGTGGAACAATCAAGTCAGGTGCAGAGGCAGAGCTTAAGGTTGATGCTGAGAGACGTGCTCTTATATGTAGAAACCATTCTGCAACTCATTTGCTTCAAAAGGCTCTTAAAACTGTGCTTGGAAATCATGTTGAGCAGGCAGGTTCACTTGTTGAAGAGGGCAGACTTAGATTTGACTTCAGCCATAATCAGGCTATGACTCCTGATGAAATAAAACAGGTTGAAGCTATTGTAAATAAAGAAATAAGTGAGGACCTCAAGGTTAATACAGAAGTTATGTCTCTGGATGAGGCTAAGAAGACCGGTGCTATGGCTCTCTTTGGTGAGAAGTACGGCGAAGAGGTTCGCGTTGTAAATATGGGAGACTGGTCAATAGAGCTCTGTGGTGGTACTCATGTACCTCATACAAGTGTAATAGGTTCATTTAAAATCGTATCTGAACAGGGTATTGCAGCCGGAGTAAGACGTATAGAAGCGCTTACATCAGTTGGTGCAGCTAATTACTACGCAGATGTTGAGGATAGACTTAATGCTGCTGCAAAGGCTGCTAAAACAGAGCCTGCAAAGCTGACTGAGAAGATTCATTCACTTATGGATGAGATCAAGGCTCTTCAGTCTGAGAACGAAAGCTTAAAGTCCAAGATGGCCAAGGCAGCTGCATCAAGTGCAGAGGATGCTGTAGTTGAAGTCGGAGATATCAAGGTACTTCCGATGGCTGTTCAGGGAGTTGATCCGAATGCACTCAGAAATCTCGGTGATGATTATAAGGTTAAGCTCGGAAAGTCAGTAATTATCATGGCTTCTGATCTTGGCGGAAAGGTAAGCCTTGTTGTTATGGCATCTGATGATGCGGTTTCAGCAGGTGTTCATGCAGGAAATGTCATTAAAGCAATTGCACCTATCGTTGGTGGCGGCGGTGGTGGACGTCCGAATATGGCACAGGCTGGAGGTAAAGATGCTTCCAAGATACAGGATGCACTTACAGCCGGAATTGAAGAGGTCAAGAAACAGGTTGGATAATTAATTCTTGACAAGATAATTCAGTGTGTTATAATAACAGTCGCGTGTTTTAGTTAGTTACACGTGTAAATTCCCAATATGAAGGGAGGGTAGTAGGATGTCAAGCGTAGTTGTTAAAGAAAATGAAACACTCGATAGCGCTCTTCGTAGATTTAAGAGAAACTGTGCTAAGGCCGGTATTCAGCAGGAGATACGTAAGAGAGAGCATTATGAGAAGCCATCAGTTAGACGTAAGAAGAAGTCTGAGGCTGCTAGAAAGCGTAAATACAAATAAGTAATACTTAGATATATTGCCACGTTCTTCGGAACGTGGCTTTAATTGTAAAAGGGGAATAAATGGCAGTAGTAAAAAAACCAATTAAAATAGAGGAACAGCGTATTCAGGCGGTTTTCGGTCAGTTTGATAAGAATATCAGAAAAATCGAAAAGTCTTTTAACGTTAATTATGTATGCAGGGATGACAGTCTGATTCTTGAGGGTGAAGAGTCAGCGGTGAATAAGGCTGAAAGGGTTATAAGAGATCTGCTTGTAATAGCTAAGAATGGAAGTGAGATATCAGATCAGAATGTTGATTATTCAATAAGTCTTGCTTCTAATGGTGATAATGGTAATGCAAGTGATCTGGAGTCCGATAAGGAGCTTATCTGTCATACACTTGCCGGTCGACCTATAAGGCCGAAAACCTTTGGACAGAAGAGGTATGTAGAAGCTATCGATAATAATATGATTATATTCGGAACAGGTCCTGCAGGAACAGGTAAAACCTATCTCGCAATGGCGAAGGCGATAACTGCTTTTAAGAAGGGCGATGTTGAAAGAATTATCCTTACAAGACCTGCTATTGAAGCAGGTGAAAAGCTGGGATTTCTTCCGGGTGACCTTCAGAGCAAGATAGATCCATATCTGAGGCCACTCTATGACGCTTTGTATGAGATAATGGGAGCAGATTCCTTCCAGAAGAATATGGAAAAGGGACTTATCGAGGTGGCACCTCTTGCATATATGAGAGGTAGAACGCTGGACAATGCATTTATCGTGCTTGATGAGGCTCAGAATACGACTCAGTCTCAGATGAAAATGTTCCTTACTAGAATTGGCTTTGGCTCCAAGGCTATAATCACCGGTGACCAGTCACAGAAGGATCTCGCAGCTGGCACTAAATCAGGACTTGATATAGCACTAAAGGTTGTAAGAAATATAGACGGTATAGCTATATGCAACTTGACCAGTAAGGATGTAGTGAGACATCCACTCGTACAGAAGATAGTCGAAGCTTATGAGAAGTATGAAAAACCTCAGGGACATGACAAGAGATAATAACATGTCATCTGTGGCTGATATAATATTCACTGAATTTGTTTTCATCTGTGCTTATATTTAAATGATATAAGTTAATACTGATTTAAGTAGAGCCATTTTGACATCAACTAAGAAAACCTTGCACGTTCATTTTTTTTGTGATAACATCAAGACAATTAAATGAGGACTTCCTTAGCAGGATGTTGTGTATGATAGTACCAGCGGAACGCCAATTCACGAGCTGGTGCTATTTTTTGATTTTATAGATTATTGCAAATACATTGTTATTGTATTATAATTATAATACAATAACAATAAAGGAGGCTATTATTATGGCAAGTGTAATACAGGTAAGAGTAGATGATGATTTAAAAACCAGATCAGATATTCTTTTTAAGTCACTTGGAACAGATACGACAACAGCTATAAGGATATTCCTGACGCAAGCTCTTGCGACAAATGGATTTCCTTTTGAAATAAAGAGGAATACAGAGATATATAGACCATTAACCGAAAATGAGCTTTTAGAGAAGCTGTCGGTATCAAGAGCACATGCGGATCAAGGCTTATATAGAGATGCGGATGATGTTTTGGCTGATGTGAGGGCTAAGTATGGAATATAAAGTATTTATAACTATCGACGCTGAGAATGATTTTATCAGGCATATAAAGTATATCTTGGAAAAATTCTATAACGAACAGGCAGCTAAAAGTGTGGCTGATGATTTTGAAGAGACGAAGAATAGCCTGTCTAAATCAGCGGGCAGTCTTCAATACTGCGAGAACCCAAAGCTGAGAGATTTGGGGTATAAGAGGATTAACTATCTTCATCACGACTATTTTATGCTATTTCGTGTAGTGAATGATACGGCAATAGTTGATAACATATTTCATTTCAGGGAAGATTTCGAGAATAAGATGAGATAAATAAGACAGGGAGATATGCTTTAAAATGTGAGCAAGGTTGATAAAATATACAAGATATGTTAAAATCTGTCTCTGTGAGGTTAATATATGAGTATTTCAATCATAAACGAATCTGATATTGAATATCCTAAAGAATTCGATGAGATCATCGAATCAGTTATAGAGGCATCGATTGATTATATGAAATGCCCCTATGAGTGTGAAGTATCCGTAACACTTACGGATAACGAGGGGATACACGAGATAAATATGTCGGAGCGCTCTATAGACAGCCCCACGGATGTGCTTTCATTTCCGATGCTGGATTTTGATAGTCCCGGAGATTTATCTTACGTAGAGAAATATCCTCAGGATTATTTTAATCCCGAATCAGGCGAGCTTCTTTTGGGAGATATTGTTATATCTCTTGAAAAGGTTGCCACTCAGGCTGAAGAATATGGACATAGCCAGAAGAGAGAGATTGCGTTTCTCGTGGCACATAGCTGTCTGCACCTTTTTGGCTATGATCATATAGATGATGCTGAGAGGGAAGAAATGGAAGAGCTCCAGAACAATATCTTAAATATGAAAGGATATACTAGAGATTATGAATAAAAAGGTTTTAGCAACTGTACTTTCAGCAGGACTTTGCATCAGTGCATTTGCTGCATGTGGAAAAAAGGAAGAGGAAAAGAAGACAACAGAGGCAGGCACCTACGAGGTTCAGCTTTCAGATTCTTCTATGATTACAGATGCTACCAACATCTCAATGATGAAGGATGGTAAGGTCCTCAGCGATATGAACGGTGATTGGATCGACCCTGAGCAGGCTGATAAGAGATATGTTGCAATAATGGTAGTTAATAACAATCTCGGACTTCCTCAGTCAGGTATAGAGAAGGCTGATGTTGTTTACGAGATGCTTGAAGAAGGCGGTATATCACGTTGCCTCTGCCTGTTTAGTCAGGATACTCTTAAGGAGACAGATAAGATCGGTCCTGTAAGAAGTACACGTGTTAACTTTGACAGAAAGGCACTTGAGCATGATGCAGTTCTTGTTCACTGGGGCGGTATCTGGGCTATGATGGAGATGCCTCTTATCGAAGATCTTGATGATATGAACCTTAATACTGAGTCTTCAGCTTATGGATTCAGAGTTTCAAGACCTGGATATGGTTCAGAGTTTACAGGTTACACATCAGGAGAGAAAATCCTTCAGGGTATGCAGGATAAGGGCTTTGATTTTGATAAATGTGATAAGTACGAAAGTATGTTCAGCTTCAACATGGAAGATAAGGATCTTGAGGGTGGTGAGACCTGTAACAAGATAGCTATTACAAGTAACATAGAGTCTAAGCCTTCATTTGATTATGATCCTGAAACAAAGCTTTATAAGAAGAATACTTACGGACATGAACAGATAGATGAAGTATCCGGAAATCAGATAGCTTATAAGAACCTTATTTATGAATTCTGTCCTCACTATGTACTTGGCGACGAAGCAGGAAGTAAGTACATCGATGATGTAGGTAAGGGTTCAGGTCTTTACTGTACAAATGGTAAGGTTATTCCTATTACATGGGAAAAGGATGCCAAGAAGAAGTTTGCTTACAAGGAAGAGATATTCGGACAGTCAGCTACAAGAAGTGGTGCTTGCTCTGATTACGGTGTTACACATTTCTATACAAACGATGGTCAGGAGCTTAAGCTTAATCCTGGTAAGACATACATCACACTGTTCCCTGATTCAGCAAACAATGATGTAGCATATGAATAAAATGACGTTTGTTATTTCTTAAATAATGGATGGATGTAATGCAAAATACTGATTTTGACATTTGTATAATAGGCGCAGGTGCATCAGGACTTGTGTCAGCAATTGAAAGCTCCCGCAGGGGGCTTTCTTGCGTAGTTGTGGATAAAAATAAAAAGCCCGGAAACAAGCTCTATGCCACCGGGAATGGAAGATGTAATCTCACAAATGATGATTATGATGACGATACTTACTACAGAAATGAATTTGTTGACTCAGTTTATGAGAACTTATATAAAAGCTGTGGGATGATGCAGAGAAGCTTTGTAGTTGACTACTTTAATAAACTCGGAGTAAATACTGTCAATAAGGATGGATACATCTATCCTTCCAGTCTTCAGGCTTCTACTGTCGTGTGGGCTCTTACCGATACTGCTATATCTCTCGGATGCAGAATTGTTAACAGAGCTACAGCTGTTTCTGTTGAAAAAGAGGATATGTACAAGGTTAATCTTTTGATCAGACAGGATGGCGAGGAACAGCAGTACTACGTTAAAGCGAGAAATATAATCATAGCTACAGGCGGTCTTTCGCAGGAAAAACTCGGTGCTGCTACAAGAGATCAGTCTGACAGCCTGCTCTCAAGTCTGGATGTTCCGTATAATGAGTATGAGTGTGCGCTTTGTCCTGTTATCTTAAATGATGATGTCAAACAGCTTAGTGGTGTCAGAACCAAATGTAAGGTGTCGGTCGATGGTCATTCTGAGATGGGTGAGCTGCAGATAACCGATACCGGTTTCAGCGGAATAGTTGTTTTTGACCTTTCTTACTATATGAAGCCCGGCGATGTGATATCAGTAAATCTGCTTCCGAAGGTGAGTGAAGAGGATTTTGTTCAGCAGTTTAACGATATAAAAAATAGCTTCCCGAATAAGAGACTGGATCTTTTTCTGAATGGTTATCTGAATGATAAGCTTGCAGTCTTTATGATAAAGAGATTCTATGGTGAAACTGAAATGAATCTTACGCTTAAGGATGTAACAGAAACAGGTATAAGAGGTCTATATCAGGAAATAGTTGATTGGAAAAGTACTGTTAGATGCAGAGCCGGCTTTGATCAGTCCCAGGCTTCTTCGGGTGGTATAATGACAGCATTTATTAATCCGAAGACGATGCAGCTCAGAGCTGAGATGACTCTTGGTCAGGGTATATATGCAGTAGGAGAGGCCACAGATGTTCTGGGAAAATGTGGTGGCTATAATCTTACGTATGCATTTGTAACTGGATTTTTAGCGGGTAATTCTGTCAGATAAGCAGAAGAGTTATTTATATAGAGAAAGTGCCATGATTACTATTCGAAATATAAAAATGAAAATCGGATATACAGAAGATGATCTGATAAGAGTGATCATAAAAAAACTTCGTACTGACAGCTTCAAGTATAAGATAATAAAAGAATCTCTTGACTCAAGGAATCATAATGATATACATTATCTGCTGACTGTTGGTGTTTTTTGTGAGAATGAAAAGAAAGTTTTGAATTCTGTTCACGATAAAAATATTATGTTAACAAATGAGAGAAAATACTGTTTTCCTCATATAATTAACACTGAGGTTAGAGAGTTTTTAGATGATGCACCCGAGTTTCGACCGGTAATTATCGGAGCCGGTCCTGCAGGTTATTTTGCTGCAATTAAGCTTTGCGATGCCGGCTTCAGACCGATTATTCTTGAACGTGGGCATTCAGTTGAAAAACGAGTTGAGGATGTTAATGCTTTCTGGAAGGATTCTAAGCTTAATCTTGAATCTAACGTCTGCTACGGTGAAGGCGGAGCAGGAACCTTCTCAGATGGAAAGCTGAATACCGGAAACAAGGATAAAGCTGGTTATTTTAAAGAGGTTCTTGAAACCTTTGTAAGATTCGGAGCTGATGAGTCTGTAGCGTACAAGGCTAAGCCTCATATAGGAACAGACCAGCTGCGTTTTATACTTATCAATATGAGAAACTATATACTTTCTCATGGCGGAGATATACGGTTTGGTCATAAGCTTTTGGGTATAACACATGAAACCGAGATAAGTACATTTGGCTATGAATCAGAGCTCCCTATTTATGAGCTTGATATTGCTGCTGAGGATGGTTTAGATGATTCAGGTGAGAAGCTTTATCATATAAAGACTCATGGTTTGATCCTGGCAATAGGTCATAGTGCGAGGGATACTTATGAGATGCTCGATTCTCGTGGCTTTACTATGGAACGTAAGTCCTTTGCTATGGGTGTAAGAGTTGAGCATAAGAGTGAGACTATAAATAAAGCTATGTATGGTGAGAATTATCTCAAGCATTATGGCGATGGTCTTCCAAATGCTGATTATAAGCTTGTTTATCATACAGCGGGTGGAAGGGATGTTTTCTCATTTTGTATGTGTCCGGGCGGATATGTAGTTAATTCCGCCACTGAAGAGGACAGCATAGTAATAAATGGAATGAGCTATAGCGGACGTTCTGGAGAGAATTCAAACTCAGCTATTGTTGTGAGTGTAACGCCTGATGATTTTCCGGGTGATGATGTACTTGCCGGAGCAGAGCTTCAAAGAAGGCTTGAAAGGACTGCTTATAAAGAAGGAAACGGAAGTATTCCGCTTCAGTTATATGGCGATTTTGCAGATGGAAAATTATCAGAGAAGCTTGGAAGTATAAGTCCTGAGATAAAAGGAAGTTGGAGCTTTGCTGATCTGAGAAAGGTTCTTCCTGATTATATGACAGAATCGATTATAGAGGCCATGAAGTATTACGGGACAAGAATTAAAGGCTTTGATGACAGAGATACTGTAATTACAGCGATTGAATCAAGAACTAGCTCGCCTGTGAGAATTCTCAGAAACAAGGATGATATGATGTGTACCTGCTTTCCGGGGATAATTCCATCAGGTGAAGGAGCAGGATATGCTGGTGGAATCACATCTGCTGCGGCTGATGGTATTAAATCAGCTGAGGCGATGTCTGAATATCTTGTGGATGATTTGATTGAATGCTACAAGGCTTATGAAACAGCTAAATATTTATAGAATAAAATGGAGCGAAAAATGGATATCAGAGAAACATTAAAAGACAAAAGAAGAATAGTAATAAAGGTTGGTTCATCATCACTGATTCATCCGGAAACCGGTGATCTGGATCTGGTCAAGCTCGAAAAGCTTGTACGTATCATGAGTGATATAAAGAATCAGGGGAAGGATGTAATACTTGTTTCCTCCGGTGCCATATCAGTCGGAAGAAGAATGCTCGGGCTTACCAAGAAGCCTGAGGTGCTTTCAATGAAGCAGGCTTGTGCCGCTCTCGGTCAGGGTGAGCTTATGATGATCTATCAGAAGCTTTTCTCAGAATATAATCATAAGGCTGCACAGGTACTTCTTACATTTGACGTTATTACCTCTGATGAGAGAAGAAAGAATGCAGAGAATACGCTTAAGCAGCTTATTGATCTTGACATAATTCCTATCGTAAATGAGAATGATACAGTTGCCATAGAGGAAATTGAGTTTGGTGACAACGATACACTTTCAGCTATAGTATCTACTCTTATCGGGGCTGATCTTCTGATAATGCTTACTGATATAGACGGCTTCTATACGGATGATCCTAAGAAGAATCCTAATGCTAAGAGACTTTCGGTTATTGAGCATGTTGATGATTCTCTGAAGGATATGGCAAAGGGCTCAGGTTCTACCTACGGTACAGGCGGTATGTATACCAAGGTTGCCGCTGCTGAGATTGCGTGTCATGCAGGAGCTGATCTGGCTATACTTTCATCTACAGATCTCAATCTTATAGTTCGCCTGCTAAATGGAAAGGATGTTGGAACGCTCTTTGTAAGCGATACATCTACACAGTTCGATATAATGGACTATATAGTAAATAAAAAATACCTTGAGAATTAAACGGGAGATTTTTAATATGGAAGGAACAGGGCTCGTACTTTCCGGCGGTGGTGGAAAGGGTATATATCAGGTCGGTATGTTAAAGGCTCTTGCAGAAGCAGGAAAGCTTGATGATGTAGTTGCCGTTTCGGGAACCTCTATAGGCTGTGTAAATGCCATACTTTTTGCTGAGGGAATTGCCGAGGGAAAGTCAGAAACTTCAAACGGACTGGCTCATGCTATAGAACAGATGGAGCAGGTCTGGAATGAGACGGACTACGGTGTTTTCTTTAATATTGACTATAAGGCGCTTAAGGCCGGTGATTTACATTTCTCAAGAAATTCAACTATCGACCTTATGGATGAGTATATCAATTATTCTTTCTTCGATAATTCAAACGATATGCAGATCATGCCTATGTACTGTGCGGTTGCAAAGTGCCCTCCGGAGGTTCAGTCCTCAGAAGAGATAACAAATGAGGAGCTTAAGCTGCTCACCAATAGAGAGGAAGCAGTATATAGAAATTATGAGCTTAAGTATCTTGACTTCATGGGAAAGGATAAAGAATATGTAAGAAATGCAGTGCTTGCATCAACGGCGCTTCCTGTTATCTATAAGCCTGTTTCGATGAATGGTGAGCTTTATATAGATGGCGGTGTCAGAGATAATGTTCCTATCAAGCCGCTCTATGATATGGGACTTAGAAAGTTTATAGTTATTGAGCTTAGCAGCAGAAGCTTTGCTGCTTTTGATAAATTTCCTGATGCTGAGTTCGTAAGTATATATCCAAGCAGAAGTCTGGGCGGTTTGTTTGGTGGAACAATGTGTTTTGACAAAGAAGATCTGGCTATTAAGAAGGAGCTTGGTTACAGAGACGGAAAACGTTATCTGAAGACAAGGTTTGAAAAGGATGAATATTTTATCTCTTTGGAGCCGGCTATGGCAGAAAGAGATTTTCAGGATATACTCAAGCAGAGACAGTTTCAGAAAACATATGATTCATTAAATAATGATATAAGTGGCAGATTTGATTATATAAATAAATTGGAGGAATCACTGGATGGGCATTTTAAAGAATCTTGAACCGGGAAAGGTGTTTGAATATTTTGAAGAGATCTGTTCTATTCCACATGGTTCAAGGGATACGGATAAGATGACAGAATATCTCGTTGGCTTTGCCAAAAAGTTTGGACTTGAGTCTATAAGAGATGATAGGGGAAATGTAATTATTTTCAAGGATGCTAGTGGAACAAATGTGACAGAGCCAGTAATCCTCCAGGGACATATTGATATGGTATGCGAGAAGGAGGATGATTGTGACATCGATTTCTTAAATGATGGACTTAAGCTTATGATTCAGGATGGCTTCGTTACAGCAGATGGAACAACACTTGGTGCCGATGACGGAATTGGTGTTGCTTATATGCTTGCGCTTCTTGCTGATGACTCTATAGTTCATCCACCTCTTGAATGTGTATTTACCGTAGATGAAGAGATAGGTATGCTCGGAGCTGAGGTTCTGGATATGTCTGTATTGAACGGTAAAAAGATGTTAAACATCGATTCCGAGGTGGAAGGTAATTTTGTCGTTTCGTGTGCCGGTGGTGCGATTGCAATGCCTAGCTTTCCGATAATCAGAAGAGGAGCGCAGGGTGAGCGTTGCAAAATAGTTATCTCAGGCCTGATAGGCGGTCATTCAGGTGTCGAGGTGCAAATGGGAAGAGCTAACTCGAATGTTCTTATGGCCTCACTGTTAAAGGAACTTCTATATCTAGACGATAGTCTCAGAATTGTAGCTGTTGATGGAGGTTTCAAGGACAATGCATTTCCTATAAAAACAACTGCTGTTATTGTCACAAAGAATGCCGGTCTTATTGAAGGCGAGATAGATACAGTCTTCGGAAATATCATTTCCGATTATTCCGAAACTGATCCTGATATCAAAATAAGCTTTGAAAGAATAGCTACAGGATCAGAAGAATACGAAGCGCTTACTGATGTTCAGAAGGCTTATCCACTTGATGAGATGAACAATCTGTCCTTTATTATGGCTTTTGAATCTCTTCCGAATGGTATACAGGCTATGTGTCCGGATGATACATCTCAGGTCCAGACATCTCTTAATCTGGGAATTTTAAATACAAGCGATGATAAGATTGATTTGTCATATTGTGTGAGAAGCTCTGTGAATAGTGATAAGGAGAAGCTTCTTCAGGATATTGAAGATATAACCAGATCTGCTGGCGGAGAAATGAGTGTTGAGGGTGTTTATCCTGGATGGGCTTATGATCCCGATTCTGAGCTTACGAAGATAATGTGCGATACCTACAAAGAAATGTATGGCAAGGAAGCTGTGATCGAGATGATTCATGCAGGTGTTGAGTGTGGATTCTTCGCGGACAGGATAGAAGGGTTGGAGACTATATCCTTTGGACCAAACATATATGATATTCATACATTTAGAGAAAAGCTCGATATAGAGAGCACAAAGAGAGTATGGGATTATATAAAAGAGGTTTTGAAAAAGCTTAGCTAATGAGGTTGTTATGTTTTTAAGTATATTAGATAAGGGGATATTTGACCCGGATGGTCTGAAGGACTGGCTGCAGAATAAAGGACTGAGCGTGGTTGATTATCTGATCAAGCTTGTACTTGCTGTTATTATATATTTCATTATCAGCAAGATTCTTAAAATGGTGATTGCTAAGATACAGACCAGACTGGATAAAAGAGGCGTGGATCATATAGCAAGTCATTTCATACTCAGTCTGCTCAAATATGCTGCCCTGGTTTTTGTTATTGTAACTATTATTATACAACTGCATATTGTTGAGGCTGCATCTATTGCTGCACTTATTGCTTCAGCAGGTGTCGGAATTTCACTTGCTATGCAGGGGGCGCTTTCCAACTTTGCAGGTGGAATTCTTCTTTTGGTAATAAAGCCATTTAAGAAGGGGGACTATATAGTCATTACAGATAAGAATGTTGAGGGTGTTGTTGAGCTTATAGAGATATACTACACGACAATAAAGACTGTTTATGGAGAGACAGTCAAGATTCCGAATTCGCAGCTTACCAATAACAGTGTTTTGAATAAAAGCGCTGATTCTCTGAGAGCACTAGTTGTTTATACCGGAGTTTCATATGATACCGATATTGAGAAGGCAAAGGAAGTTCTTGAAAAGCTTACAAAGGATGAGCTTGGAGATGTTGAAAGCAGTATTTCGGTTTTTGTTGACGAGCTTTCAGAAAGCTCAGTTAAGCTTGGGGTATTTATAATGGTTCCTATAGATAGATATCTCAGCTTAAAGAGAAGCATAAATGAAAGAATTATAAAAGATTTCAGAGAAAATGGTATAGTTATTCCTTATAACAAGTTAGATGTTCACCTGGTAGAAGGTAACAAGTGATAAAAAGGTTAAATAAAACTTTGAAATCTTAAAAAACATTAACTCGGTTTACTAAAGGTTAGCTTTATTAAACCGAGTTATTTTAGTATAATGTTTTTGTATGCAATATATTATAAAAGGGTGCAAATATGATTGTTTATTGCACTGAAAATAACATAAGAAAGGGGCTGCAATATGAGCAAGTTGAATGCTGCTGCGGTAGCACAAATCGAGGAAATCTGCGATAGATACGCAGAAGAGAAGACTCCTCTAATGATGATACTGAGTGACATCCAGAATGAGTATGGCTACATACCTCTCGATGTTCAGGAACTCGTATCAAAGAAGACCGGTATCTCGGTTGCTGAGATCTACGGAGTTGTTACATTTTATTCATTCTTTTCTCTTACACCAAAGGGAAAGTATGTTATTGGATGTTGTCTTGGTACAGCATGCTATGTTAAGGGTGCTCAGAACGTTATTGATAAGTTCTCAGAACTCCTTAAGATCGCGCCTGGTGAGACTTCAGAGGATGGACTGTTTACACTTGATGCACTTAGATGTATCGGTGCATGCGGTATAGCACCTGCTGTTTCAATTAACGGTAAGGTTTATCCTAAGGTTCAGGTTGGACAGGTTCCGGAGATTATTGAAAGCTATAGACAGGCTGCAAACGCTTAGAAAGGAAGGGAATGAGATATGATAGATAATATTCAGACTTTTGAAGAGTGCTCATCCACTTGCACTAAGTGTTTGGATGACAAGCTTGCCGGCACAGACGGTAAGAGACATATCGTTCTTTGTGGAGGTACTGGATGTCTTTCAAGTAACTCTATGGAGATCAAAGAGAAATTCGAGAAGCTTCTCGAGGAAAAAGGACTTGCTGATAAAGCAACTGTTAACATCGTAGGATGTTTTGGTTTCTGTTCACAGGGACCTTTCGTAAAGATCTATCCTGAAGATACACTTTATCGTATGGTTTCTATCGACGATGTTGAGGAAATCATTGATACAGATATCGTTGGCGGAAATATCGTAGAGAGACTTCTCTATGTTGATCCTGCTACAGGAGAGAAGGTAACAAAGCAGGATGATATCAACTTCTACAAGAAGCAGCGTCGTGTTGCTCTTCATGGATGTGGTGTTATCAATCCTGAGGATATCAACGAAGCTCTCGGTATGGGTGCATTCCAGGGACTTAAGAAGGCTCTTTCAATGACACCGGAAGAGGTAGTTGATGAAGTACTTAAGTCAGGACTTCGTGGACGTGGAGGCGGTGGCTTCCCATCAGGACGTAAGTGGATGTTCGCACAGAAGTCAGCTGGCGATGAGAAGTATGTAGTATGTAACGGTGATGAGGGTGATCCAGGTGCATTTATGGATCGTTCTATCCTTGAGGGTAACCCACTTGGAGTTATCGAGGGTATGATGATCGCCGGTTATGCAATTGGTGCTCAGAACGGATATTTCTATGTTCGTGCAGAGTATCCTATCGCAGTAAACAGACTTAAACTTGCTATCAAGCAGGCTCGTGAGATGGGTCTCCTTGGTGAAAATATAATGGGAACAGGCTTCAGCTTTGATTGTCATATCAGACTTGGTGCCGGTGCATTCGTTTGTGGTGAGGAAACAGCCCTCCTTAACTCAATCGAAGGTAAGCGTGGTATGCCTAGACCAAGACCTCCATTCCCTGCAGTTAAGGGACTTTGGGAGAAGCCAACTATCGTTAATAACGTTGAGTCACTTGCTTGCGTTCCATTTATCCTTAGAGAAGGTGCTGACGAGTTTGCTAAGGTTGGTACAGAAGGATCAAAGGGAACCAAGGTATTCGCTCTTGGTGGAAAGGTTAACAACGTAGGACTTGTAGAGGTTCCTATGGGAACAACTCTTCGTGAGCTTATATATGATATCGGTGGTGGAATTCCTAACGGAAAGAAGTTCAAGGCTATTCAGACAGGTGGTCCTTCAGGTGGATGTCTGACAGAAGAGTTCCTTGATGAGCCTATCGATTTCGATAACCTGGTACAGAAGGGATCTATGATGGGTTCCGGTGGTGCTATCGTTATGGATGAAGATAACTGTATGGTTGACGTTGCTAAGTTCTATATGGAGTTCATTTGTGACGAGTCATGTGGTAAGTGTTCACCTTGCCGTATTGGTACAAAGAGAATCCTTGAGATACTTACAAAGATCACAGAGGGTAAGGGAACAATGGAAGATCTTGAGACTCTTGAAGAGCTCAGCAAGACAATCCAGACTAACTCACTTTGTGCTCTTGGACAGACAGCAGCTAACCCTGTTAATTCAACACTTAAGCATTTCAGAGATGAGTATATCGCTCATATCGTTGATAAGAAGTGTCCTGCTCATGTATGTAAGAACCTTATGCAGTATAAGATTGACAAGGATAAGTGCGTAGGCTGTGGTCTTTGTGCTAAGAATTGTCCTGCAAGCTGCATCACTCAGACAGATTATATCGCTGAGGGTCATAAGCTTGCATCATATGAGATCGATCCTGAGAAGTGCGTAAAGTGCGGACTTTGTATGAGTAACTGTAGACTTAGTGCTATTTCAAAAGAATAAGGAGGTAACTACTATGGCGATGGTAAATATTAAAATAGAAGGCATCTCCTATCAGGTAGAGGAAGGTTTAACTATCCTCGAGGCTGCTAAGAAGTGCGGTTATGAGATTCCTTCACTTTGTGCATTCAATCACGGTGAGTGCAATCAGGGTTCATGTCGTGTTTGTCTCGTTGAGGCAACAGGCGCTAGAGGCCTTGTAGCATCTTGTGTATATCCTGTAGCTGAGGGAATGGAGATTACTATTTCTTCACCAAAGGCTACTGCAGCTAGACGTCAGAGCGTTGAACTGCTTCTTTCAAATCATAACAAGAATTGTCAGCAGTGTGACAAGAACGGTCAGTGTGAGCTTCTTCATGTAGCAAACATTACTGGTGCAAGAGAGGGCGCTTTTGAAGGTGTTCATTCTGAAACACATTTTGATGAGGTTGCTCCTGGTCTTGTAAGAGATACATCTAAGTGTATCCTTTGTGGAAGATGTATCGAGAGATGTAAGAATGCTCATGGTCTTGGAATCCTTGGATTCGAGAACAGAGGTTTCAACGTATTCGTATCACCTGCAGAGAACAGATCATTTGCTGATTCTCCATGTATCCAGTGTGGACAGTGCGTAAATGTATGTCCTACAGGAGCTCTTATGGAGCATTCAGAGATAGATAAGATTGATGCTGCACTTGCAGCAGGCAAGACTGTTATCGCTCAGGCTGCACCTGCAGTTAGAGCAGCACTTGGAGAGGAGTTCGGATATCCTATCGGAACACCTGTTACAGGTAAGATGGCAGCTGCTATGAGAAGACTTGGTTTCACAAGAGTTTATGATGTAAACTTTGGTGCTGACCTTACAATTATGGAAGAGGGAACAGAGCTTCTCGGACGTCTTCAGAATGGTGGAACACTTCCTATGATCACATCATGTTCACCGGGATGGGTTAACTATGCTGAGTACAATTATGGAGATCTTCTTCCACATCTTTCATCATGTAAGTCACCTCACCAGATGCAGGGTGCTATAATCAAGTCATACTGGGCTGAGCAGAATGGTATAGCTCCGGAGGATATCTTCGTAGTTTCTGTTATGCCATGTACAGCTAAGAAGTTCGAGAGACAGAGAGATCAGCTCAAGGTTAACGGACTTGATGATGTAGATGCAGTTATAACAACTAGAGAGCTTGCTCGTATGATTAAGAGATCAGGTATCCTCTTTGATAGACTTCCTGATGAAGATTGGGATCAGGATATCATGGGCGATTACACTGGTGCCGGAGTTATCTTTGGTGTTACCGGTGGTGTTATGGAAGCTGCTCTTCGTACAGTATACTTCAAGCTTACAGGAAAAGAGTCAGAGCCAATCGAGTTCAAGGCAGTTCGTGGTCATGATGCCGGAATAAGAGAAGCATCTATCGATATCAACGGAACAACAGTTAATGTTGCTATAGCTTCTGGAATGAAGTCAGCATCTGTTCTCCTTGATGAGATAAGAGAAGGCAAATCAAAGTATCAGTTCATCGAGATCATGGGATGTCCTGGTGGATGTATCAATGGTGGTGGACAGCCTTACGTACGTGAGTGCTTCCTTCCTAATGAGGATGATGACATCATGGATACTTATAAAGAGAAGAGAGCACAGGCTCTTTACTCAGAGGATGAGAGGCAGACACTTCGTCAGTCACATAATAATCCTCAGATCATTGACCTCTATGAGAAGTACCTTGGCGAACCTAACAGCCACAAGGCACATGAGCTTCTTCATACTACATATGCAGCTAGAGAAGGCTTCAACGAGGTTTAATAACTAGTTTTCTAATAGGGACGGTTCTACTATGCATATAGATCCGTCCCTTTTTTTACATTTTATGGAGTGGAATTGTTATGAATACTTATATGAAAAGAAGATACAGACTTATTGGGATTATAATATCATTAGCTGTTATACTTTCATGTGCTTTTGGGAGCTTCTTTATTAATAATGTATCTGAAGTATATGCGGACAGTAGTGTTTTGACATTAAATGCAAGTGAGCTTAAGGCAGGAAAATATCCTGAATATTATGATAATAAAACTTGTGAATTTAATATATCATCTCCGAAGCTTTTGATATTAAATATGGATGACACGCTTCATGTAAATAAATGTGATATAGATGCAGCTCTGGAGATAGAGGGTGAAAGAACACTTTTTATTGATGGATCTGTTTGTGTATGTGGTGCTGTAACTATAAATGATAACGTAGGAATAGCATTTAATAAAAGTGAAAGTGGTATATATGTACTTTCTGATTCGCTGGATAAAACTTACAGTTTTACGTGTTTTGGAAATATAACGGCATCTAATAATAATAATAATCCCATTATTTGGGGTGATGCAGAGTTTATCATGTCAAGAGGAGCTTTTGTTGCTGAAAATAACAAAAGCACCTTGATAAGTATTAATGGTGACGTTTATATAGAAGGTGGAAGTGTTGATATAAAAAGCACGAATAGATTTGCTAAATGCAGAGACTTCTATATCTGCGATGGTGAGATTAAAGCTGATATGAATGATTCTTTTCTGGAAGCTGATCATTTCACTATGACCGGTGGAAAAATAGATGCGTATTCTCATAAAAATGAAACTATTTATACTACTAAGGGAACAAGAATATCAAATGGTTATATAAAAGCTGTCTCTTCTGATAACTCAGCTTTTTATACAGAAGGAAATATGAATATAACAGGTGGTTATGTAGAGGCCGTTTCAGAGCTTAACGATAATTCTGATGATGTTAATGGCTATAGTATCATCGATAAAACACATTCACCGATAGATTCTGTAAAAGAAATAATAATTGGTGATGGGTGGGGCATCACAGAACCAGCTGATGGAAAAATAATATATGATGATGTAAATCTTTATAGAATAGTTGACTCAAAAGGTATGTGGACCAGAAAAGTTGTCATTCAAAAATATGAAAAGAAGGATGATCCATCAGAAGATGACACTTCTAAGGATGATTCATCAAAAGATGATGCTTCAAAGGATAATTCATCAAAAGATGATGCTTCAAAGGGAGATTCTGATAACAATAGTGAAAAGAATAAACCTAAGTATTCCAACGAATGGGTAAATGGCAAATGGTATAACGTTGATGGTATATGTGATTATGCCGGTACACTCTCATGGAAGAGTAATGCTTATGGCTGGTGGGTAGAGGACAGCGAAGGCTGGTATCCGACTTCTCAGTGGCAGAAGATAGATGGGAAATGGTACTACTTCTGTGCAGATGGATACATGGACTACAGCGAATACAGTGATGGCTACTGGCTTGGCGCTGATGGAGCATGGGACGAGGCTTACTCAGGTGGTCATTGGATGAGTGATTCCAATGGCTGGTGGTACGAGGATGCATCCGGCTGGTACCCTGTTTCAAAGTGGCTGTGGATTGACGGTTCATGCTACTACTTCGAAGCAAGTGGATATATGGCAAGAAATAAATACGTAGATGGCTGTTGGTTAGGTGCCGACGGCGCGTGGGTTAAATAAGTCAAGGGTGACAGATTGTGTGACATAACTGTGACAATATCTTTGATAGTATGAAATCGTTGAAAAGAGTTATTACAGGAGGAACAGGACAATGTCAACATTAAATACTTTTGATGCGACTAAGATAGAGCATGATTCATTAAGACAAACCACTATACTTACGAATATATATAATGCGAAGGTTCAAAACTTTACTAAGGAACAGTTTATGATGATAAACAAAGATCCGATAGTAAAAAAGGATATTCTTGTTTATTGGGATAATGTAGCTGTTTAATTGGGGTTACGAAAAAGGGACGAAAGTCCCTTTTTTAATGCAATCTTTTCCTGTATGAGTTATAATGTCATAGGTGTCAAATACACTGAAACAAACTAGAGAGGAAAAATGATAAGATGAGTAGTGAAGATAAAAAGAGTACTGAAAAGAAAAATGATAAGACAAAGAAGTCTAAAAAACCTAAAAAACTATGGCAGAAAATACTCCGAGTTGTTTTAATCATACTTGGAGTGATTTTACTTCTTGTTGGCGGTTTCTTTGGATGGCTTACTGTAAATGAATATAGGCCTAAGGCGGTCGAAGATATCGAGGTTGATACTTCTCAGGGTGAAGGAAAGAAGCTTAAAATAGGCGAAAATATAAATGTCTTCACATGGAATTTTGGCTTTGGACAATTAGGTGATAATGCTGACTTTTTTATGGACGGCGGAAAAGAGGTTATGCCTTCATCTCAGGATAGAGTAAAGGTCAATATAGCCGGTTTTCAGGGTTCAATGGCTACTTTAAATCCTGATATTGTATTTATTCAGGAAATAGACAGAGATGCAAAACGTAGCTACCATACAGATCAGTATAAGAAGATGAAGGAAGAGTATCCTGTACTTACAAGTGAATTAAATAAAGATGATCCTGATTTTAATGGTTATGTATCTACGTTTGCTTATAATATGAAGTCTAAGTTTATTCCATATCCACTTTCAGAACCAATTGGCAAAGTAAATAGCGGAATTGCTACATTTTCAAAATATCAGACTTCGTCTGCTGAAAGAATCAGTCTTCCTGATTCTTATAGCTGGCCAAAATGCACTGTTAATTTTAAGAGATGTCTGCTTGTAAACAGAACTCCTGTATATGACAAGGATGGAAATGATACCGGTAAGGAACTCGTTATTGTAAATATGCACCTTGAAGGATATGATGAGAATAACGGTCGTAAAAAGCAGACTAATAAGATGATTGATTTTATTAAGAAGGAATATGCCAAGGGTAATTATGTTATCGCTGGTGGTGATTTCAATCAGACATTTTCAAATACAGATTCATCTATGTATCCGTTCCATGATGAACTAAAGGATCTGTATGAACCTCAGACGCTTGATGTGAAGGATGTTGGAGATGATTTCACATGTTATATGGATAACACTAATCCAACATGCAGGTCTCTTGATAAGGTTTATAAAGGTGCTGATTTAGCAAATTTCCAGTATTATCTGATCGATGGCTTTATTGTATCAAATAATATCAAGGTTAATACTGTTAATACATATAATGCTAATTTTGCACCATGTGATCATAACCCTGTCATGATAAGCCTTACTATTGAAGAATAAATGGATAAGGAAATGAATAAGGATATCAATAATTCTGAAAACAGAATATCGAATAAACAGACGCTGCTTCTGACTCCTGACAGTACAGATGCAGGTGTAAGAATTGATAAGTATATATCAGAGGAGCTAGAGGGACTATCTCGTTCATATATAAAGAAGCTAATAGATAAGGGGAATATAATTATAAATTCCGGTGAAAATGGGCAGGAGATGACTCAGAAAAAGAATATCAAGGCTTCTTACTGTATAACAGATGGTGATAGGATACATATCATGCTTCCTGAACCTGAAAAGCTAGAGATTGTCCCAGAGAATATCCCATTGGAAATTGTTTATGAGGATGATGATGTTATAGTAGTGAATAAACCTCAGGGAATGGTTGTTCATCCTGCTGCCGGCAATTATACCGGTACACTGGTAAATGCACTTATGTATCATTGCGGAGAAAACCTATCATCTATAAACGGTGTTGAGCGTCCTGGAATAGTTCATCGTATAGATAAGGATACAAGCGGACTTCTTGTAATATGCAAAACTGATCTCGCTCATCAGAGTCTCTCTGTTCAGTTTGCAGAGCATTCTATAAATCGTATATATGATTCTATCGTTTATAATCATTTTGATATAGAGAAAATGGAAAAAACAGACGATGGACTTTATACGCTTACAGTAGATAAGCCCATAGCGAGAGCAAAGAATGACCGAAAGAAGATGGCTATTGATTCTGATGGCAGAAGAGCAGTAACACATATCTATCTACAGGATAATTTGGAGCAGAATTTTGCATATATCAGATGTAAGCTTGAAACAGGAAGGACACATCAGATAAGAGTGCATCTGACAAGTATTAACCACCCTCTACTGGGAGACCCTGTTTATGGTCCGAAAACCTGTCCTTATAAGCTTAAAGGACAGGCACTTCATGCAGGAACATTGGGTTTCGTCCATCCAAGAACAAAAGAATACATAGAGTTTAAGAGTGACCTTCCTGAATACTTCAGCAGGATTCTAGAACGTCTAGGTTCAAAATAATAAAAAAAACAGGTGATTATTATGGAACAAATGGTTTTTAAAAATAATATCAAAGAAAAACGTCAACTAAAAAAAATGACGCAGGCTGATCTGGCTGAAAAAGTCGGAGTATCAAGACAGACTATAATATCAATTGAAAATGGAAGCTTTAGTCCAACAGCTAAGCTTGCTTATTTGATCTGCCTTGCCCTCGATGTACATTTTGAAGATCTCTTTTATTTTGAGATGGAAGGCGAGAAGGTTGTTGATTCCAGTATTATACCTATTACTATATAACACCAAATGTAAATAAAACTTGACTATATTGCGTGTTCTGTTTAAAATGTAAACAAAACATTACATTTTAGGAGCGCGTTTTTATGAATAAAATAAAGGATATTTTTGATTCCATAAATGATTATCTGAATAAGCATAAAATAAAAGTTATCGTTGTTACTGTTGTTTTATTCGTTTTGTTTTCTGCTTATCAGATTTATAAAACTTATACTTATACGCAGATAGTATATTATTATGAGTCCGGTGATTATAATGAGGATAGTGCAGATGATGTAAAAGAAATGTTTGATAAGGCTGTGTTTTTTTATGGCTACAGGGACACATCAGTCTATGTAAAACTTTTTGCTGACAAAATAATTGAGAAATATTGCGATGAAGGAGAGTATGAAAAGGCCAGATTTTTTGCATCACATAATAAACATATTAATAAAAGGCTTCTGCTTGCTCAGGTTGATACTTATGAAAAGGAAAATTATGAGAATTCAACCGAGGGTCGCACTGAAATGATCATTAAAAATGAGAAGAGAAACGGTCTGGGTGGAACTGATTTTTGTGATAATATTATAAAATGTATGTTTGATGATTATAATAATAATTATTCGACGGTTGATTATGTCCTTCCCAGCTGGAATCGAAATGATGTTTATAAAACCATGGTGAAGAACTATATCAAAGAAAACTACAGTCAGTGTGATGAGTTCTGTCTAGATTATTATAGTCTGAAGGAAAGCGATTATGTCATCGAAATCGATGATTTTAACAACTATTTACATAGCTTATATAATATAGATATTAATGCGACCAGTGTTGTCGTGTATGATTTTAATGTAGATATGCAGACTAAGTATAATTATGATTTTTGTTCCGGCTCGTCGCATTATATGCAGCCTGCTAAGGCGGTTTTGTTTAAACGTGACAATAAATGGTTCTTTGGTGGATTTATAACTAAAATTGGAAATACGAATTCCAATAAAATAAATATTAATCATAATATTGCACCTGATGATTATACTTATAAAGGAGTCATAGGAGATTAGTAGTAAATGGATAGAGATGAAATATTGAAAATGGCATCCGGTAATGATCCTGAGCTTGATGAATATCATGAACAGGTTGATATAGAGGGAGCTGACAGAGGCTTTACAGCTACACTTGTCATATGTATCATAATAGCTGCTCTGAAGATATTCGTTTTTAAAACCGATCCATATGATGTATTTCTTATTGAGTTTATAGGAGCAACAAACTGGTTTTATTATAAATGGAAGAAGCTCCATTATAAGAGACATAAATATCTGACAATTATATATTTTATTCTCAGTGTTTTGTGTCTGTTATTCTTCCTTATTTGGGAGGTTTTTCTACCTCAAAACTAAAGAATTATAAGCTTTGATCAGTCTAAAGACATTTTTCAAAAAATGAAAGGTGTCTTTTTATTTTTCAACATTTTGTGTTAAAATATAGGGGCATAGTTAAATTTATTGAAAAGAGGTTATGCTGTGAGTTTTAATGATTATGTTACTGAGCATTGGGGAATGCTAATATTATTAATAGGCTTAGCTATAGTGCTGAGAGCAGATAAGCATCTTGAAAAAAGGATGCTTATTAGGATGAAAGTGGCTATTGCTTTACTTTTTATTTATTCAATTACATGCTATGTTGAGTCTTATCTTGGAAATCAAGAGACGTATTCGAGTCTGCGACCGTTACTCAGTGCGTTTGATTACAGCCTGATTGCTGTTATCCTTGTAAATATAATACTTATCGTTTATCCTGAGCAGAAGTTCTATCTGTTTATCCCTGCTATTATAAATGCTTTATTATGCTTTATATCTATTAAAACCGGTCTGGTTTTCTTTATTGATAAAAGCAATCATTTTCATAGAGGTTCCCTCGGATATCTTACATATTTTATAAGTGCTATGTATCTTACATATCTGATAATCAATATGTTCAGAAATAAAAGGGTTCAGAAGGAAGATTATCCGTTGATCATATTTCTGGCATTAACTGCAATTTTATGTCTAATTATGCCGCTCTATATGCAGGGGGTAGCCAGCCATTGGTTTATTGTAACTATCGCTATAGATGTGATCCTTTATTACATATATCTCCTTCAGCAGATTACTAAACGTGATCCACTGACAAATCTGCTGAACAGGCAAAGTTATTATACTGATACTGATAAATATCTCGACGATATAACATCCTATATAGCGATTGATATGGATGGTTTAAAGGAAGTAAATGATAGCGATGGCCATGTAGCAGGAGATATAGCGCTTAGAGCTCTTGCAGACTGCTTCTGGAGAGCAGCGCAGCAAAAGCAGAGGGTTTATCGTATAGGTGGAGATGAATATGCCATTTTATGTATAGATTCCTCTGAGGCTGATGTTAAGGAACTCATAAGACGTATAAGAGAAGAAGTAGCTAAAACTAAGTATACCTGCTCCATCGGATATGCCATGAAGCAAAAGGACAGCACAATCGATTCTCTATATCAGGAAGCTGATGCTATGCTTTATGTAGAAAAGAAGAAATTCTATAAGAGGATAGGTAAAAAACCTCGTTAAAATATATGAAGAATAAGACAGTTAATCAATATCTGAAAGAAAGATTCGGACAAAAGGTTTATAAGATATCAATAAATGGTGGATTTACATGTCCCAATAGGGATGGAACCATAGGCTATGGAGGATGCATATTCTGTTCAGGATATGGATCCGGAGATTTTGCAGAGGAAGCATCTTTAACTGTTACGGAGCAGATAGAAAGAGGAAAGAAGCGCGTAGCATCCAAGATGCATAGTGATGAAAATAACAAATATATAGCATATTTCCAGGCTTTTACAAACACATATGCTCCTGTAGAACGTCTGAGAGCTTTATATACAGAGGCAATAAATCATCCTGATATAGTTGCTTTATCTATCGGAACACGTCCAGACTGTCTTCCCGAGGCTGTTCTGGATCTTCTTAGTGAGATGAATAGGATAAAACCTGTGTGGGTTGAGCTTGGCTTGCAGACAATCCACAAGAAGAGTGCTGTTTATATAAGACGCGGATATGAATTACCTGTTTATGATAGAGCAATAAAAGAGCTTAAATGCAGAGGAATTGAGGTTATAACCCATGTTATACTCGGACTTCCCGGAGAAACACGAGAAGATATGCTGAGTACAGTAGATTACGTAGGAAAAAGTGGTGTATCGGGCATAAAGCTCCAGCTGCTACATGTGATAAAGGATACAGATCTTGAAAAGGATTATAATCGTGGACTTTTCAGATGTTTGACTATGGATGAATATGTTGAACTTATATATGACTCTATATCTATTCTGCCAGATGATGTTATCATACATCGTATGACAGGTGACGGTGCCAGAAAAACACTGGTTGCACCACTTTGGAGTACAGATAAAAAGAGAGTTCTTAACGCATTAAATAATAAGCTAAATAATATATAAAAGAGGGTAGTAGTAAGAAAAATGAAACAAAATGTATTAATGATTCTTGCATCAGGCTCACCGCGAAGAAAAGAACTCCTTCAGCAGGCTGGGCTGGAATTTGAAGTTTTAGTTAGTGACGTAGAAGAAATAATAACAAAAATGTCACCTGAAGAGGTTGTTCTTGAGCTTTCTGATCAAAAATGCAGTGCTGTATGCAAGGATTTTACAACCCAAACACCGGATAATCTAAAGGATATCATAGATATAAAAACCGGAGGAATACTTATAATAGGCGCAGATACAGTTGTTTCATTGGATAAGAGGATTCTTGGTAAGCCCGCAGGACCAAAAGAAGCATTAAGCATGCTCATGAGTCTATCAGGAAGATCGCATGAGGTATATACAGGTGTTACTTGTAAGGTTTTGAAGTACAATATATTTACAGACAGCTTGCTTGAAACAGATAAGTTTTCATTCTATTCCGAGACCAAAGTTAATATGTATCCTTATGATAAGTACGAAGCACTAGATTATATAGCTACAGGAGAACCAATGGACAAAGCCGGTGCATATGGAATTCAGGGAATTGGCGAACGACTTGTTGAATCAATAAGCGGCGACTATAACAACGTCGTAGGATTCCCACTCAGCAAATTTATGAAAGAACTCTCAGAAAGAGAATACATAACCTACGAATAATTCAATAAATCAAATATCATAATAAATCCCTATTTTTCCCGCTAAATTACTTGATTTTCACACAAAAGAGTAGTATTATAAAAATATGTATTTATTCGTGAAACCATAGTTTTGCGAAAATAAAGCCGTGCAAATATGCGAAAGTAGTGCCTCGTGCATGCTTGCATGCTAAGAGGTGCTATCTTGCGCATATTTATACGGGCGACAGCCCGTGATCGCGAGTCATAAGGTGACGTAGTCACCGACGCACAGCTTGCTGGGCGGACTCGCGATTGGCACGGCTTTTATCAAAA
>DGHK01000059.1:62642-104416 GCA_002392655.1 Lachnospiraceae bacterium UBA3850
GGGTTCAGCGATTGGCACGGCTTTAATACAAATATTTATTTTCTCCCGGAGGTCCCTATGTCTGAATCCTATGCAAAACAATTATCAAAAAAACAAATTCTAGAGCTAAGATCCGTATTATCTGATTTACCACCCTATGTAAAGGATTTTATGCGTTCTATAGAGACTACAACGCAGCCAAGAACACGTATAGGCTACGCACATGATATTAAGTACTTTTTTGAGTTCTTACAATCTGAAAATCCTGCATTAAAAAAGAAAGAAATGTACGAAATAACCTGTGCTGATTTAGATAAGCTTTCTGCCAGAGATATTGAGGAATATATGGATTATCTGTCATATTATGTACGTGACGGTCGCGAATATACTAACGATAACGCCTCAAAAAAGCGAAAACTCGTTGGTATCAGGACCTTTTTTAAGTATCTGTATATTAATGATATGATAAGTCAAAATGTTACAGAAAAGGTAAAAACACCTAAAATAAAGGAAAAAACTATTACACGTATGGAAGCTAATGAAACAGCTGATTTTTTGGATACTGTTGAGTTTGGAAATAACCTGACAGATCGTCAGCAAAAGTTCCATGAACGCGATAAAACCAGGGATTTAGCACTTTTAACACTTATGCTAAGTACAGGTCTTCGTGTATCTGAAACTGTCGGACTTAATATCGATGACGTTGACTTCGATAATTCGCGTGTAAAAGTCACTCGAAAAGGTGGAAATGAAGCCTTTGTTTACTTTTCAGACGAAGCAACCGGATATTTACAGGATTATATGAAGGAAAGAAAGGAAATTGTTACTGTAGATGGTCATGAAGACGCACTCTTCCTCTCCTCTCATAGAAAACGTATAACTGTAAGAACCGTAGAAAATATGGTTAAAAAATATGCCAGAGTTTCAACGCCTCTCAAGAAAATAACACCTCACAAGCTTCGTAGTACATACGGAACAGCTCTTTATCAGGAAACCGGTGATATATACCTGGTAGCTGACGTTCTTGGGCATAAAGATGTAAATACTACGCGTAAGCATTATGCTGAGCTTGATCAGGAAAGAAAACGCGGAGCAAGGAACAAAGTCACTCTGCGTGAATCTTCGTCTAAGGATACTTCTATTGCTGAGAATTATGTAGGTGACGGTACTGATTCTGAATAAACTATAACATATAATAAAATAATTTACAATAACAATATTATGTAAACTAATCTGTAATATAAATTATAATCAGCCTTGATCTATTTCGAACAAGGCTGATTTTTTAATTATTTATTCAGCTTCAAATACAATCTCAACTTTATTATTTTCTGTCTTCAGACTTAGCTTATTACCATTAATAGTTGCAATGAATGGCTTATATGTATCATCAAAGGTTATTCTATATCCATCGCCCTCTTTTGTGGCTGTACCACTATGATCTTTTCCGTTTAATGAAAATGTTATATTTTTTCCATCAGAACATTTAAAATCAGGCACTTTATCTGCTGCAAGTTGTGCAGTCGGATCATCCTTAACATTAGTTGTATTTCCATTGAATGTATACTCAGCTAGTTTCCAATCAGAATCTAAAGTATAATTACCGTCTGAATCTACCTTTGATCCACATCCTGTTACTATAAGTAATACAAAAATCAAACAACATATTATTCTTTTGGTTTTCATCTTCTAGCCCCCTATTATTTTTTACTGCCAAGCTCCATCAGCTCCAACCCAGCAGCCATCTATATATGTATTTGTTGCCATATATCCATCTGCTTGGAAATAATAACAATAGCCGTCAATCCATACCCACTGATTCTGTGGATACCAACCACTAGCATCTGCATACCACCATCCGGTTGCATCTGATGCCCAATGTCCACCGTAGTATGATTCAACCCATGCTCCATCAGAGCCAAGCCAGCAACCATCTCTATATTCTGAGTAGTCCATATATCCTGATGCAGTAAAGAAATAATACTTACCGTCAATCTTCTGCCACTGATTTACAGGGTACCATCCTGCTGTATCTTCAACCCACCATCCTGATGCGTTAGATTTCCAACTGAGTGTTCCATTATAGTCACACACTCCATTAGCGTTGTACCACTTACCATTTACCCATTCATTGCAATATTTACCGGAACTTCCTTTACTTCCACCACCGCCTGGTTTGCTTCCTGAACCACTGTCAGAACCGCCATCACCTGAAGGATTATAATCAGGAACGTCGTCTTCCGGTTCAGAACTATCCTTAATCTGAAAATTTATTATGACCTTTCCGGTTACATCATTTTCAATTATACCTTCTATGATTACAGCAGCTGTTCCAATCTTAATATTATCTTCGTATTTTACTGTATAATGAACACCCTCTGTAAGTGTTGTACCTTTATATGTTACAACAGGATCTTGAGTTATAGGAGAACCTGTATAAGGCTTATTTTTTATACCTGATATTGTTGCATTGTCCAGGTTGATACCTTCTTTAAGAATAACACTATTAGACTTTTGACTCGTTTCGTCAAATATGGTCTTATATCCATAATAATCATTTACATAGCCATTCTTTGGTTCTTTGATCATACAATTAATATCTACGACTATGCTTTTACCTGCCAGTATTGCCGGACTTAAATAATTAGTGCTGGTAGTTGATGCTTCTAAGTATCCGCCATTAAATCTAAATGTATTATTAGCATATACAGGTTTATCATTTTTACAGCTTATTTTGATATTTCCACCATTTATAATTACGTCATTATTGGAATTTAATCCTTTTCTTGAAGAAGTAATATCAATAGAGCCACTTTCTATATATATACTTCCCTTATCAGAATTAACCAATTCGCTTGATACTGTTCCTTTTATGCTACCACCATTCAGGTAAAAATTCTTATTTGTATATAATCTAAATGCATCTTTCATTACTATATTTCCATAACAGTTTATATCACCTGATACAGAAAAATATGAATTAGCTGAATTCATTACAATTGTAGAACCTGACGCAATAGACATATCATTCTGGACTTGAGCACTGCTGTTTATCGTAAGTGTACTTGATCCTGAGATATAAAGCTTTGATGTGTATATCATTATCTTGCTTAGATTTATGTCCTCATCAAGAATAAGGGATACAGATCTTCCGTAATAATCACTTGTCACCAGGCTGTACTCTGATCCTTCTTTTACCAGATACTGTGCGCTTGAGGATGATCCACCATTTATAACCTTATTAAGTTCACTGGCATAAATATCCAGTGTATCTCCCTCAGCTCTCACATCATTTATTGGTGTAAATCCAATTATTAATAATATGGAAAGTATAATAGCTAATTTCTTCATATTGTAACCCCTTTATAGTTTGATACATCTATAATTACTAATTATCAGTAACATACACCATCGGAGCTAATCCAATATCCGTCGACGTATTGATTAGTTACCATATAACCTAATGCATCGAAATAATACCAATATCCGTCAATCTTAAGCCAGCTGCTTGATGGCCACCAGCCTGATATATCTTCAACCCACCAACCGGTAGCGTTTGACATCCAGCTTAATTTATACTGTGAATCCCATGAACCGTCATTATTGAACCAATAACCATCATAGTACTCTCCCATCGCCATATATCCATCAGGCTTGAAATAGTACCATATACCATCTATCTTCTGCCACTGATTTGTAGGATACCAGCCTTCTGAATCCTCGACCCACCAACCGGTAGCATTATTCTTCCAGGTAAGTGTTCCGGGATAAGTACAATTGCCAAGTTCATCATACCACTTGCCATTAACCCACTCATTTGAGTATTTAGGAGCTTCCACGGCAGGTTTATTAGTCTTTTTATTATTGTTATTTTGGTTATTATTCTGATTTTTATTAGTCTGATTTTCTTTTTTGTCTTCTTTTTTGTCTTCTTGTTTATCTTCCTTCTTATCTTCCTGCTTATCTTCCTTTTTATCCTCTGGTACGACTGGCTCTTTTTCCTGATCTTCTTCCTCTTCAGGCTCAAGCATAGGAATCTCATCCTGAGGTATGATAACAACTTTACATCTGGAACAATGACTTCCCTCTGTAAGTCCTTTTGAAGTAGTTGTAGGAGCAACTGCAGGATCAATAACTTCATTATGTCCTAATGGATCTGTTGTTTCTGTCTTAGTTCCTTTACATAGAGTACAAGTGTATCTTATCTCTCCGCCTTCTAAGCATGTCTGTGGCTTTGTGACTACACCATTATCCCATACATGCTGGCATGTGTTTTCTTTCATAGGAATTACTTCCTGTTTTTTAATGATATATCCACATGTTTTACAGTGTGATCCTTCTGTAAGACCTGTAGATGTTGTTGTAGCAGGAACTTCAGGATCGGTTACAGGTATATGACCTTTTGCTTTAAGGGTATTACCTGTTATAACCCTGTTACACATAGTACATTTTTTATCATATTCCTTACCATCTTCAGTACAGGTTGCCTGTTTTGAAGAACCTGGAACTATCTGATAATCATGATCCCTGATTGGAATTTCTTCTCGCTTTTTAAGAACAACTCCGCACTCTGAACAGTGACTTCCTTCAGTAAGTCCGGTTTTCTGACAAGTTGCATCTACTGCAGGATCTATAACTACTTTATGTTCATGCTTGATTATTTTAAATGTTTTATTAAGGCTTCCGCTTACATCATTCTCATGAATAGAATCAAAATATATAGTTGCAGTACCACCATTTGTGTTGTTTTCATATCTGACCGTATAATGATAATTTTCCTTTAATGTAGTGCCATTATATGTAACAACAGGATTCTGTGTTATAGGTGATCCTGTATAATCCTTGTCTTCAATTCCGGATACTGTAGCCTTGCTAAGATTTATACTTTCTTTGATATTTACACTTGTCGCAGAAGTACCATCCGGCTTAGTGATTGTTTTATATGCTCCGTTACTTCCTACAATTCCATTATCAGGAACCTTAATAAAACAATTATCAGAAACAGTTATATTTCCTACGACAATAACAGTACCCTTTTGATAACCTGTAGCATTTGTAGAGGCTTTCAATTCGCCGCCATTAAATATAAAATTTGATTTTACATGTATAGCATCATTAGAAGGACACTGAAGTTCTACATATCCACCATCAATCACAAGGTTTTTGCCTGAATAGAGACCATATACTGTTGATGAGGCCTTAATATCTCCAGCTTTTATGTTTATGCTTCCGTTCTCAGTCTCTATTACTCTTCCTTTAGCATTTCCGGTTATTTCACCGCCAAGAAGATTAAAATCATTTGTGGCACATATACGATATGCATCGTTTAACTCAATTATTCCGGATAAGTTTATACAATCGAGTGCTCGTATTTTTGCATACTGACCGTCAAGGTATAAATATGTACCCTGCTCAAGAGTCAGATTTTTAGAAAACTCGCTTTTGTCAGTCAGAGTCAGCTTTCCATTACCTGAAATTGTGAGATTACAAAAATTAACCCATAATTTGTTCAGATATAAGGCTTGATCCATTATGAGATGTACGTCACGACCGTAATCATCTGATATGATTACAACCCTTCCACCGGATGAAGTATCTATATACTTAGCATATATGCTGCTTGGATCTTCAAAAGCTTTATTAAGCTCACTTGCTCTGATTTCAATCACATCAGTGGAAGCTTCAACTGATGAGGCCGGACCAAATGGAATGAATCCCATTGTCAGTATAATCGTCAGAATAATAGCTATAACACGTGATTTTGTTGAAAAAAACTTAAGTTTAGTTGTCTTCGACATCTTTTTCTCTTCCTCTCTTTTTATCATTGGTTTTTTCTCTTATAGCCTCATCTTTAGTTGTTTTTTTATTATCATCCATCGGCTTTATACCAAGAAGGATGTCATGGTCTGCATCATTATACTTAAAGATAAACAGAATAACAAGTACTATTACAGATAAAGTAACAAATATATCTGCTATGTTAAAAACAGGGAAATTAATAAACTTAAAAAAAATAAAATCAATAACATAATTAAAACGAATTCGGTCTATCATATTGCCGACTGCACCGCCTATAACAAACAGAAGACAAATTCTAATAGGCTTGAATTTGGGTATATCCCATATGCGGTGCAGAATACGGAATATAAAAATAAATACGATAAATGTAAATACTAGAAGCAGTGCTGCTTTACCTGCAAAAGACCCCCAGGCTGCACCACTGTTTCTTATATAGGTAAGAACAAGTAAATTACCGATGACCGGTTTTTCATCATGTAGTTCAAAATTATTTATGACCAGATATTTAGTAAGCTGATCTATAAATACCATCAGTAATATAACAAATATATATATGAACAGTTTCTTTTTTTTCATAATTCAGTAAAAATACCTCTATTAATAAATGAAGGATTAATTAAAATCCGTCATATACAGCTTAAATGCATCAATCATATCAGCGTCATTTACATCAGTACAGATAAATGCATCTCCTATGTCTCTCAGCAGTATGAACTTGATACTGTTACCTGATACCTTCTTATCATTATGTGTATTAAGAACTATTTGTTCTATGTCGATATCAGTAGGAAGTTTAGGCAGACTATAATTATTTCTTATATGCTCTATTACATCTGAAGACTTTTCGCAACTTAGATAGCCCTTCTTCTCAGATATGATAGTTGCAAGTATACAGCCTATTGAAACACACTCTCCATGCAGCAGTTCAAAATTCATATATTTCTCAAGTGCATGTCCTAGAGTATGACCAAAATTAAGCAGTGCTCTCTCTCCTGTTTTTTCATGAGGATCATTTTCAACAACTGCCTTCTTAATCCTGTTACATTGATTTATCATATAGAAAAGTGTATCTGAATCAAGTTTTTCAGAACCTGCAAGTTCTTTTATATGCTCCTTCAGCCAGTAATAAAAGGAAGAATCCTTAATAAGAGCTGACTTAACAACCTCACCCATTCCTGAATATAACTGTCTCTTATCAAGTGTGTCGAGAGTCGACAGATTGATATAAACAAGGCGTGGCATATGAAATGCACCTACCATATTTTTATATTTGTCAAAATCAACTCCTGTTTTGCCACCGATACTTGAATCAACATCAGCCAAAAGACTCGTCGGAACCTGAATAAAATCAATTCCTCTCAGATAAGTTGCTGCCGCAAAACCGCACATATCACCTGTAACACCACCACCAAGAGCAAGCAGTACATCATTCCTGTCAAACTTTTCCTCTATAAGAAGCGTGTACAGCTTTATCACTGTATCCAGATTTTTACTTGGTTCCCCTTCCGGAAAGATATAGCTTATGACCTTGGAATAATAGTTTTTTACAACATCTAAAATAGCATCCATATGATAGGATGCTACTTTACTGTCTGAAACGATGCATATCTTTTTAGATCTGCTCTTATTATATTCCTTTGAGAATTCTGAGATTCCCTTAAAATCATTAGAATAAGCTATGTCATATATTCTCTTACCTTCATATTCAACAGGTAAACTCTCAAATAAAGACATAAATCTCTCTCCTAATCATCAAAAATAATATCTGCAAATGGATCTATACCATCTCCGCCAAGAGTTGATCCATATACATTCGATGAATTACTGTTTTTATTAGCCATACTCAGCTTAGTACCGCCATTTGATGTAGAACTACCGGAACCGGATGAAGAAATGCTATCTCTTGAGCTATCAGCTGCACCGATATTAAACTCAAATACATTCTTGTCCTCTTCTTCATTTTTGTTATATCCGGCTTCAGCAACCTTGCTTGCAGCATTTGGATCAAAATCGTTATCATCAAGAGTCCTTCTCAGTTTCCTAATAAGGCTGTTGAAGTTGGCCTTGTATTCAGCGTACTTTGCAGTAAGATCGAGAATCTCATTTTCAATCTTCTCTCTCTCATGCTTTGCCTCTTTAACGATATCCTGAGCTCGGCTATTTGCTTCAAGCTCTATAGCTTTAGCATTCTTTTCGGCGTTTGATATGAACTCCTCGCTGTTCTTATCTGCAAGAAGGAGTTTTTTATTTAACTGATTTTCAGTGGACTTATAATGCTGAACAGTATCAGTCAAAGTAATAACTTTTTCTTTGAGCTCTGCATTGGACTTGTAAAGCTCACTGTAGCTTCTGGATACCTCATCAAAGAATGCCTGAACATCCTTTTTATCATATCCTATTCCACCTTTAAATCTTTTTTGCTGAAGATCAAGCGGTGTTAACATCTAACAACCCCCTTTAATGTAACATTATTCCCCAAGTATTGGTGAAACGGAAGTACTTGTAAGTATCTCTTCCCTCAGGTCACCGGTAACCTCTATGCTGTTTGGAACAGCTATAAATATATTTGCAGAAATAGCCTTCAGATCCCCTTCGATACCATAGCATGCTCCCCCGATAAAATCGATAATTCTCTGTGCTGGTTCGAGCTGAAGTCCTTCCATATTGATCACGATTGCCTTGCCTCTTTTAAGGAAATCTACAACCGTCTGAGCATCATCAAACTCCTGTGGCTTTATAACGAATACCTCACTTGATGAAGCTTTTCTCTTTCTTTCCATACCACCATCAAAAGCAACCAGCTTATCTGACGCTGTGCTTGTTTTGTACCTCTTCGTATCACGAGCAGAAGGTGCAGGTGTATATGAAGGCTTAGACGGAGTTCTGCTCGGCGTACGTGCCGGAGCAGGTGCCGGAGCAGGTGCCGGAGCTGATTTTGATTCCTTCTTTTTTCTTACCGGCTCAACATAGTCATCATCGTCATCGTCTTCGTCAAATATATAATCGTCATCCTCATCGTATTCATCATCATCATCACTGATTTTGAAATAATCGAGAATTCCCTTCCTTTTCTTAGCCATTGAATCAATCTCCAATCTTTATAAATAACTACTGCGATCTCTCTCCGAATATGGCAGTTCCGACCCTTACCATAGTTGCTCCTTCTTCGATTGCAACGATGTAGTCATTTGTCATACCCATGGATAAAACCGACATATCAACATTATCTATGTTTTGTGATTTTATGTCAAGTAATAATTCATGCATGCCCTTAAATATAGGTCTGTTTTCTTCCGGATCATCTACAAAAGGTGCAATAGTCATGAGACCTTTAATTTTTATATGTCTGAAGCTTGAAGCTATTTCTTTGACAAGAGGTAGTGTTTCTTCTTTTGTTACACCAAACTTACTCTCTTCTCCTGCATAATTGACCTCTATTAGTATATCTACAAACAGATTTCTCTTTGCTGCTTCCTTTTCGATTACCTGAGCAAGTTTAAAGGAATCTACAGAATGTATAAGCGAAGTTTTATTAATAATATACTTAACCTTATTAGTCTGAAGATGTCCGATCTGATGAAATCTGACCGGAGTCGATACTTCATCGAATTTCTTCTTAAGTTCCTGAGGCTTATTCTCACCAAAATCATTTACTTCATACTTGATAAGCTCTTCTATATCCTCGAGTGGCTTAGTCTTGCTTACCGCTATAAGTGTGACTTCTTTTGGATCTCTGCCACATCTTTCGCATGTCTCATCGATTTTTGCTCGTACTTCGTTATATCTGTCTATCAGCTTTTCGCTCATTTATTTTGTCCTCGCTTTAATAAAGTGTCTGGTTCTCAACAACCTGTGACGAATCAAGAACCACATTATCGAATTCCTTCAGATTATTACCATTATTAATAATCGTAAACTCATCCTGAGATTTGATTATCTCAACCTCCATAAAGTCTGCGATTCCCGTATTTGCCAGAAAGACACCGGTCAGCTTCTCTCTTGGAAGGGACATAACAGGATTCATATTCTTTTTATCCTTGGTATATATCTGGTCAGTGTCCTTAAAGGCATCCTTATCGACATAGTAATATTCATCATCTGTTTTATATATGATAAGTTCTACACGTTGTTCACTTGCATCAGTGCTGGTAGCATCCTCATCATATCTGAGTATATTTACAGTTTTTGAATAAGCATCTTCTTCTTCAAGTATATAATCCTTAGGAAGTTTATAAACCTCCTTCTCAACAAGAGCAGAATTCGGAACCTTCAGTCCTTCTATCTTATTTAGTATAATCTCGATTGACAAAAATCTCTCATCGATATAATCAACCATATACTTGTTAAGTGCTATATCGAGAAAGAAAACGTCGTTGCCCTTAGATATCAGATTAAATGTACTCTTATATTCATTTGAAGAACCATTTATTGTAAATCTGATACTCTCTTCAGCCTCCAGCTGCTCAGCCTGTTCTTTAGTAATGTCACAGACTATATGCCAGTTCTCATCAGCAATCAGCTTATAAACTGTAGAACCTGTATCGAGAATGTCTCCGGACTTAAGTGAAGTCTTCTTGTAATTTCCTGTATTAAAATCATCTACAGACAGTGTCTCAGGAGTTTTCTTTTCAAAACCATCTATATAATAAGTAACAACTCCGCTTTCTGATGCTTTGATTGTCTGTAGTGTTGAACTTACGGCAGTACCGCCATCGTGAATCTTGCTCATCATAACCTGGCTTGAAAGTTCCATGACCTTACTCTCAACCTCAGACTTGAAGTTATATAGATTGGAAAATTCAACATCACTGTAGGACGCCTTGTAGCTGTCAATTACATTTCTTATGTATGCATAATCTGAATCAGAGAAAAGCGTATTTCCATCGTCGCTCTCTCCTGCTTCCTTTATAGATGCTATGATGTTTCCTGTTTCATCAACCGTACATACCGGAGTGTTTTTCTTGATCTTGTCTCCATCTCTTACAAAGTAGATCAGGTAACCTGACTTAGAGGATGTGACCTCCTGCTCATTTCTCAGAGCAATACCTGTACACTTTATATTGTTGTTGATGTTACTCGAACTGACCTTGTATGTAGTGATCGGCTCCTTAGACACAGATATGATGACACTTGCTACAACATAGATAAGTATGATCATAAATATAATAAGTACAGAATTGAATCTGGCAGCTCTATTCAGTTTTATGATATTGGATCTGTCTGTTCTTCTCAAATCTGTATCCCTCTAATTGGTCATATTAAACATAGTACCTATTTTATTATACAGGTCATCCTGCGAGGTTCCGTCCGCTACAAACATCGTGTAGGATTTTCCATCTATCAGAACGTTCATAGCGAGTACATTTCCGGCAGCCTCTGTTGTTCCGGTCTTCCACGACTCAATTGTTATATTGGATGGAAGCTTGTAGGTTCCTGCAAGAAACTGATTAGTAGGTGATATATCATCCTTCATCTCAACACCCTGGGAATTGGTATATGTATAAGTGAAGGAATTATAAGTATCTATCTCCTTTATGATATCATACTTCTCCGCCTCCTTAAGTATGATATACATATCATATGCTGTTACGTAGTGGTTATCATCATGCAGTCCATGAGGATTAACAAAATGTGATCCTGTCGCACCGATCTCAGATGCCTTATCGTTCATCATCTGACAAAATGTACCGACGTCGCCACCAACATATTCAGCAAGTATAACGGCAAAGTCATTATAGGATCTCATCAGAAGTCCATACATCAGGTTTCTGACTGATATAGTGCAGCCTGCATTTAACTGGCTGACCAAAGCTCCCTCTTCATCAATTATGATGTCATGACTGAGTGTAACATCATCATCTAGACTTATCTTACCATCGTACAGTGCATCACAAACAACCAAAGCGGTCATAAGCTTCGTTGTACTGGCGGGATATATTCGTCTCAGGGAATTGTAAGAAACCAGCGGGGTATTTGTTTCATTATCAACGAGCAGTGCCGCATAGCAGTCATTCTTGAACTGATCCGACTGTATATCGTCTGATTCAGTAACTACGGCATACTCAGACTGATAGCCACCCAGCTTATAGACCGGAAGGCTCATACTTACATAAACTTCACTATCCTTTGAATCATTGTAAGCATTATCAAAATGTGTATTCTTAAAAAAACAGTAACCTATACTTCCGATACAAATAATGATCAGAAGAAAGAAGTATATAAATATCTTATTCATAATTGTTCCTTTTAACCAGTGCAGCTGTACTAGTGTTTATATAGTACCCTCCAATCAAGATCTCCTCGTTCGAGAGCCTTTATAAGAAGCTCAGCTGTAGCAAGGTTTGATGCAAGCGGGATATTGTATACATCACATAATGTAGATATAGTATGGAAATCATTGTTATGTGGCTGACTCTGAGTATTTTCCCTTAAGAATATGACCATATCCATCTGGTTGCTTTCTATCTGAGTAGCAATCTGCTGTACACCACCGAGATGTCCTGCAAGAAACTTATGAACGCTAAGACCACTTGCCTCTTCAACAAGTCGTCCGGTTGTTTCAGTCGAATATACGTCATGATTCGAAAGTATACCCCTGTAAGCTATACAAAAGTTCTGCATCAGCTTCTTTTTTGGATCATGTGCTATCAACACGATATTCATTTAATGTACCTCCCCACTAGTACTTTCGCTTTTGTAAACTGATATTTAAAACGATTCCAAGTCCCAAAGCCGAACTTATAAGTGATGTAAGACCATAGCTTATAAAAGGAAGCGGTATTCCTGTATTCGGAAGCAGCTTAGTAGCAACTCCAATATTGATAAATGACTGGAACGCAATCAGACACCCCATACCAAAAGCAAACAGCATGCCGACGTCATCCCTGGCATGCCTTCCTGCCCTTATACATTGTAACACTATAAGTAGAATAATTCCAATAATTATTACACTTCCGAAAAAGCCAAATGACTCTCCTACAGCAGAGAAAATAAAGTCAGTCTGCTGCTCAGAAACTAGATTGGTCTGAGAGGTGTTAGTGTTCTTACTATTCTTTGCCAGTCCCTTTCCGGTAAGCTGTCCGGAACCAATAGCCATTACAGAGTTTTCCTGCTGCATAGTCTCATCTTCGTATTCAGAAGGATAAATAAATGACATGATTCTTTTAACCTGATGCTCATAAAGAAGCTTCTGATCAGGTCTCTGGATATACCAGATGAAGAGACTGAAAAGAGGTATCAGAATAAGCAATGTAACACCTATTATCTTGTATCTCAGTCCTGCCAGAAACAGCATTGTAAAGAGTACTGCTGTGAGACATATAAGTGTAGACAGATCCGGCTCCCTGAATATAAGGAACATAGGAATCGCCATAAAACCAAGAAATGTAAGCAGTCCACCTATTGTATTTACTCTGTTTTTATCCATCAGTCTGCTGAGCAGAGCTGCAAAGAACAGAATACAAACTGTTTTTGCAAGCTCAGAAGGTTGGAAGGTTATACCAAAGAGATTAAACCATCTGGTTGCATTATTAACCGTTGAACCTGCAACAAGAACAAGTACCAGAAGTATATTTACAAATATATAAAGTGGCACGAAGAGGTTCATGGCTATGTGGTAATCAATAAGAGAAAGTATAACCATGATCACAACAGCCAGTACAACTCCGACGGTCTGTTTAACAGTAAATGAGTCATCTACACTGTCAATAACAAAAACTCCAAGTATCATAAGCGATATAACAAGAAATAACAGTATGAAATTGTAATATCTGAAGTTATATCTTTTAAACATAAAACTAATCCTCTACTTCTCCCGAATCCTTAGAGAAGGTTGCATCATTTAGTGCTTCTTTATCATATATATAAGCGTATACAAAGCCCGCAAGATCCGCCGCATTACCGGATGAGTATCCATTTGGAATAACAACTGTAACAGAGACCTCAGGAGCTGTATATGGCGCATAGGATATGAACAGGGCGTGAGCCGGCCGGTCCTCTCCTTCCTGCGCTGTACCGGTTTTTCCTGCTACCTCAACATTTATAGAATTAAGAAGCTTGTTCTTCTGCAGGTCGTCCGTAACAACCATTCTCATTCCTGTATGAACCTGATTCCAAAGACCATCATCTATATTAACCTGAGAGGCTATAGTATGATTCGAAGTCTTAACAACATTTCCTTCGTAATCCGTTATTTTGTTCATAAGTGACAGATTGTAACACGTTCCGTTATTTGCAATCGTGGTTACATATCTGGATAGCTGTACGGGAGCATATGCATGTGTACCCTGACCGATAGCACTTGTAACAGCATCGTTATTAGAAAAATGCGGTTCTATCTCTTCTATCTCGACTCCGGATTTTTCTGTTAGACCAAACATTCCGGCATATTTCTTAAGGCTTGCCAGACCTTCATCATCTATATACGTTCCTGATCTTGATGCGAGCCTGTAACCTACCGTAAAGAAGAAATAGTTACACGATACATCAAGTGCTGTAGGAATATTGATTGAACCATGTGTCAGATGGTAATCTCTGTATATCCAGCACTTTGGCTTAGTATATACATCTTCAAACACACCAAGGTCGGTTATATACTCATCGAGTCCGAGTACATTTTCCGAAACACCGGATATAGCTGATATCGGTTTAAAGGTTGATCCCGGAGCAGTTCTCATCATTGTAGCTCTGTTATAGAGCGGATCTGTATGATCCTCAAGAAGAGAATTATAATAATCAGGATCAACATAGTTTGTCAGATAATTATTATCATAGCTTGGGTAGCTTACCATAGCTCTGATTTCACCTGTATTAACATCAGTAACTACAACTGCACCAGAACAAGGTGTAAGTGCAAGCATAGCAGGTGTAATCTCAAGTGAATTAATCTTCGAGATTATAAAATTGAAAGGACTAATAGAACCTGAGCGGAAGCTTTCATACTCTGCATCACTATCTGCATCAAGTACTCCCTGGTCATACAGTAGATTTATTACATCGTGACCGGATATGATACCTTCACGCAGCATATTGGTGATAACTCTGTTGTTAAAGTCAGTATCATCCTGCAGATAATCGATTATATAATCGATAAGCATATTGTAGATTTCTTCAGAGTCATAATACTTATCATCTTCTTGAATCGATGTAGTGTCGATTGCTTCTACACTGATCAGGTACCTGAGAAAATCCTGAAGAGATGTCTGATTATTTGTATAATCGAGAAACTCTTTAGAATTCTGGTTTACAGCACCGGTATTATATATACCTTGTTTACTGAGCATCTCACAAACATATTCACAATAATCCTTATATTCAGCACTCAGATCCTTAAGCGGAGCCGGATTATCAGTAAGTATACCCTCTACCGTTTCAAGTGTAGTCTTCTGCTTGGAAACGAAGCTTTTATAGGTGTTTCGCTCAAGTTCCGATGCTCCGGATTTATACATATCAGAAAGCTTTATCATATTATTTTTGAAGAAAGCAGCATAAACCTCAGTTATAGCGATAAGCTTCTGTGGATTACCCTCAGCTGTATAAGCCATATCAACTATCTTGGAAACAAGTACAGATGCTATCTCTTTCTCGAGCATATCATAGCAATATTTCTGAAGATCAGTATCTATTGTCAGATAAACATCATTTCCGGCAATTGAAGGAGTATCCTTGGTAACTTCGATGACCTTACCCAGATTATCAACATAAAGAGTCTGTTCACCATCAGTTCCGTGAAGATCAGTTTCATAAACCTTCTCTATACCGGATTTTCCGACAACATCCCTACTGTCATACTTCTTCTCGCCAAGCTGCTCATTCAGCGTATCTATATCTTCCTGAGACGCTTTGCCTACGTAACCGATTATGTGTGAGTAGTATTTTGCTTCATTATATACTCTGCTGGACTCAACCATAATGTCCATTCCGAGCAGATTATCCTTGTTTTCAGTTATAGCTGCACGACTCTTTTCAGATATATTGTGAGCTATTTCAACAGGAACATACTGCTGAAAACGATTCAGCCAGAGATTATATCTGCAGGCAAGTATCTTCATAGCTGTTTCTTCATCATATTCCTTGCCTATCTCAAATAGTTTCTTCAGATACTTAACAACAGCCTCAGGTGTGGCATTTAACTGAGAAGGCTTCAGATCTTCAACACTGTCAGCAGCATATACATCCTTAAGAAAGTTCTTAAGTACATTTCCTTTTACATTAAATGTATATCTGCCGCCCTTAAGATCAATCCTAAAGCTGGAATCTATATCATCTCCGTTTGTCTCCAAAATATTGAGAGTATTTCCGATGATACGATTCTTTAGAACATTCTCGGATATATTCATCCTCTTTGCTTCATCAGGAAGCGAAGTGTCGTTTCCAAATGTAAGTGTGTAGGATATTTTGTTATAAGCCAGAAGCTTACCATTTACGTCATATATATTTCCTCTGATTGAATTTACCGTCAGAGTCTTCTCGGATTTATATTCAAAGTTTGTGCTGTACTGTTCGCCCTGTTCTATCTGAATAGTAAAGAGACGGTTGATAAGAAGCACAAAAAGAAAAAGTATTACCAGAGTTACTGGGAATATCCTGCTTCTAACATATTCAAGAGTGATTTCTTTAAGGGATATAAAAAGATCCTTAAACCACCTCATTTTCGCCTGCCCTCTTCTTTAAAAATTTATTTAAAAATACATAAAATCTGTATATGATGATAGTTGCAAGAGCCGTAAACAGCATCTGAGGAAGAACAATATGTGTCATATAATAGAACATATGTGTCCTGTTTCTCAGAAGAAATGCAGCTACATATATAACAAAGTTAAATACAATCTCATCTACAATGATAATGATAACCGGCATCAAAACGTCTTCCATAAGAAATTCCTTATGGAAGGCGCCGTTCAAATAACCAATTATCATAAATAAAAACATATATGGACCTATCAGGGTGCCGAAAAATATGTCATACAGGAAGCCACAGAAAAAACCGGTAAGCATTCCTTCTCTTCTGCCTCGCATGATACCAAAGGACATGGTAAGAATAAGCAGAAGATTCGGTGCAATACCCCTGACATTTTGAAATGAAAACAAAACGCTTTGTAAAAGAAAAGAAATAATAATAAGTATGAAAATAGAAATAATTCTACGCATTAATAATTCACTTCCTGTTTACGATCAAGTATTACAAGCACATCCTTGATATCCGAGAAATTTACTGTAAGTGTTATGTGTGCTGTCTGAGTCAGATTGTTTGAATCCTGCTCGACGCTTGTAACATAACCGATTGTGATACCATATAGGTATCTATCAGAAACACTTGATGTTATAACCTTATCGCCTTCGCTGACAACTGCATTTTTATCAATATCAGTAGCAATGAGATAACCATCATCTATAGTCTGAAGACTACCCTCAACATTGCACAGATAACCGGCAGAGCCAATCTCTGCAGTAACATTTGCTCTGTCATCTATAATTGCTCTTACTTTGGCATAGTCGTCGTAGGATTCTACCACTATTCCGAGAAGGCCTTCATCACAGATAACGTTGCAGCCTTCATAAACATCATCATTAAGTCCCTTATTTATATAGAACTCATTAAACCATCCTGATGAATTAACAGAGAAAATGCGTGCGGCTGTTTTCTTGTAGTCAGGATACATCTCATCAAGCTCATAGAGATCACGGAGAGTCTGAAGCTCTGCAAGCTCAGCCTCCTGCTTACCAAGTTCATTCTGATATTCAGCAACCTCTTTTTTAAGGGATTCGTTCTCTTCCTTTAGCTCTTTAACATCACCGAACACTTGAACCTTGTCATCAAACCATGATCCGATGTCATTTGCTCCCTGCTGAAGAGGAGTCATAAGCTTTCCGGTAAAATCTTTTATAGGTCTGACAGCGTCAGGGAAAAATGCAGACACCAGAGTCAGAGCTATACAGATAATCGAAAGTGCAATAAGCAGATATTTAGGACTTATATCTTTTTTTCTATCACTTTTCATATCTCACCTGTTCTTTAAAATGTTTTATATCAGTTCCAATGATGACAGACTGGAATATATGCCGTCTCCTATTATTATATGATCCAGAAGAGGGACACCCAGAGTCTTGCCAACACTTTTTATATCCTTTGATATTAATATATCCATCTCGCTGGGAGTCGGGTCTCCTGACGGATGATTATGCACAAGTATCACAGCAGCTGCATTTGCCATAAATGCTTCTTTAAAAAGCTCTCTGGGTGATAATATACTTCTGTTGATACTTCCCTCAGAAAGCAGAACACTGTGCATATACTCATTACTGCTTGAAGTAAAAACAGCATATACTCTCTCTTTTGTCAGAAATCTGAGTTGTTCCATAAAATAATCCGCAACAGTATCAGAATCATTGAAGCATATCTCCTTCTTCTTATGTTCTGATGACATTCTGCGGGATATTTCTGTTAATGCCATAATCTGACTTGCTTTTGTTAGACCAATCCCCTGTATCTGCATCAAGTCATTTATATGTCTGTAATTCAGTCCATATAGACCTTTATGCATAGGATGATCATTAAGTATCCTCTGTGCAAGCTCAATGACACTTACTTCTTTTGTTCCGGTGCGTAGTATAATGGCCAGAAGCTCTGCATCTGACAAACACTGGGCACCATGTTCTTTTAGTTTTTCGATAGGTTTTTCATGGTCAACCATATCGGCTATTCGGGTTCTGTTCATTTATCCTCCGTTCTACCTAAACGCGTGGAAGGAATAAATGTCATAGATATGGCTAGTTTACCATAATATGAGTTTTTTATCTACTATTTTCTGTAGAGACATCATAATACCGAGCTTAGCGTGTGGGTATGTAAGTCCACCCTGGAAATATACCGCATAAGGCTCTTTTATAGGTGCATCAGCTGAAAGCTCTATAGATGCTCCGGATACAAATGCACCTGCAGCCATTATGACATCACAGTCATATCCCGGCATAGCCCATGGTACAGGTTTAACATAGCTGTCTACCGGAGCTGCCGATTGTATACCTTCGCAGAAGGCTTCTATAAGCTCAGGCTTACCAAGCACTACTGATTCTATGATATCATATCTGTCTTCATCCTTATCAGGAATAGCTTTAAATCCAAGTCCTTCATATACATTTGCTGCAAATATAGCTCCTTTAAGAGCCGCAGCTGTTACAACAGGTGCAAGGAAAAGTCCCTGCGCCATCTGCATAGTAACTCCAAGAGATGCACCCACTTCTTTTCCTATGCCCGGTGTAATAAGTCTTGCGGCACAGTTTTCTATACATTCATGAGTTCCACATATATAGCCCCCTATCGGAGCCAGACCTCCGCCGATGTTCTTGATAAGTGAACCGACTACCATGTCTGCACCTACATCAGATGGCTCATTAGTTTCTACGAATTCACCATAGCAGTTATCTACCATGATAATTATTTTCTTATTCCTTTCCTCTTCTATCTTTCTGATAAAGCTTATAACCTCACCTATAGCTTCAACAGAAAGTGATGGTCTGGTATCGTAACCCTTTGATCGCTGTATCTCAATAAGTCTGGTTTTATCGTTAATAGCCTCTCTTATACCATCAAAATCCCATGATCCATCTTCTTTAAGATCAACCTGATTATAGGTTATCCCAAACTCGGCTAGACTGCCCTTTTCAGGTCTTACACCAATAACCCCCTGTAGAGTGTCATAGACAGAACCTGCTACTGAAAGTATCTCATCACCCGGACGAAGATTTCCTGCAAGTGCAATTGTAAGTGCATGTGTTCCACAGGTTATCTGTTGTCTGACGAGCGCATCCTCAGTATGAAAAACCTCTGCATATATCTTCTCGAGAGTATCTCGTCCGGAATCATTATAGCCATAGCCGGTTGTACCCTTCAGATGCTCCTCAGCCAGTCGACACTTAGCCATAGCCTGCTGTACCTTAAGCTGGTTAAACTCTGCTACCTTGTCTATGGCATCATATCTGTCCTTTAGTTTTTCTTCAATTTCACTGCAGTAATCATAAACCTTTTCTGATATTCCGCATTTCTCATAATAATCCTTTAGACTTAACATATCTTTTCCTTTATATATTCAAGAATCCTTTCATCTGTTTTTTCAGAATCAAGCTGATAATTATCTGAATAGGTATCCTTGTCCAGCCAGATAACATCTCTTTCTCTTCTGAACCATGTAAGCTGCCTCTTAGCAAAATGTCTGGTGTTCAGCTTTATTTTTTCAAATGCAGCGTTGATGATTCTAGCATATTCTTCTGAATCTGTCTCTATATTTTGCTCTTCTATAATATTCAGAGCTTCCAATATCTCTTTATAGCCTATTGCCTGCATGGATGTCATACTGCTGTTTACTCCTCTTTTCTTAAGGTTGATAACCTCATCAAGGAGTCCACCATCTCTCATGATATCTACTCTTTTGTTTATTCTCTGATATAACTTGTCCCTATTCATAGTTAGAACAAAGTAATAGCTGTCATATGCTGACTCCTTACTTCGTTCTGCCCGATTATGCTCGGATATAGGTGTTTTATGAATATGATAAAACTCAAGAGCCCTTATGACCTTACGTACATTATTTTTATGTATCATTTTGGCAGAAACAGGATCGACATTAGTAAGCTCATCATATAACTTATCTATATTTCCTGTTTCTTCTACATATTTCTCAAGCATATCACGGTAGCTTCTATCGGACGCATCTTCTTTATTATCGCCATCAAAAGCTATATCGTAAATAAGCGCCTGGATATAGAATCCGGTGCCGCCGACAACAATAGGTATGTGACCGCGGCTGTATATCTCATTTACAATTCTTTTTGCATCACTTTGGAAAACTGTTACATCAAAAGAAAAGTCAGGCTCATATACATCTATCAAATGATGCTTAACCCCCTGCATCTCATCTTCTGTCACCTTTGCACTGCCTATATCCAGTCCCTTATATACCTGAGCTGAATCAGCAGAAATGATCTCGCCATCTATCGCTTTAGCAAGCTTAATGGACAAATCAGTTTTTCCAACGGCAGTTGGTCCCGTAAGTATAATCAGTTTATTTTTATCAGTTTTATCCGAAGCATTCAATTTATGGATATCCTCTTATACTAAATTATATGTATGATGTATCGTTATTCGACAATTCTTTTGAATTTCTTGTCCAGCTCTTCTTTCGTCATTTTAATGATAGTAGGTCTTCCATGAGGACAAGTATAAGGATTATCAAGCTTCATCAGCTTTTCGATAAGCTCAATAACTTCTTCCTCTGTTATCTTTTGATTTCCTTTAATCGCAGCCTTACATCCCATACTTGCAAGCTTTCTTACAAATATATCCTCTGTAAGTCCGGTGACATCATCAGCCAGATAAGCGACAAGCTCTGTAAAAACATCCTTTCCGTCGAGACCTATAAGATTAGCAGGAAGTGCTGAAAGCTTAACATCATTTCCACCATAATCCTCAACCTCAAAACCGGTTTTTTTCAGATAATCAAGATGTTCCATCGCAGCCTGCTTCTCTCTACCAGACAGATTTATAATAAGTGAAGGGAAAATATTCTGTGAATGTATCTTTCTCTCCTTGAATTCAGCTAGAAATCTCTCGTAATTAACCTTCTCATGAGCTGCATGTTGATCCATCAGAAACATAACTCCATCATATTCAGTAATCCAATAGGTATCAAAAACCTGACCAACTATTTTATGATGTCCTTTAGCTTCCTCAGCCAGGTAGCCCGTTTCAGATAATTCAGCCTGTTCATACTTAATATTATCAACGCTGTCCTTAAGCTTCTCTCTGTACTCCTTTGGAAGCAGACTCTCAAGAATAGAGAAGCTGTTTGTTTCTATTGGTGCTTCTGCTTCCGGCTTTACTACAGGTGAAGAAACAGGTGTAGATACAGATGTAGATTCAGGTGTAGAGAAAGATGTAGACTCATGTGTCGTAGCAGGTCTAGCAGCAGGTGTCGCAGTATATGATGGTGCTGATTCTCTAACCTCCGGCTCGGTAACATTTCTTACCTCTGCATAATTTTTATTCTCGACCTTTTTTACAGGCTCATATATCTTCTGTGTTGGCTTATAATCAACCTCCGCATCAGGAATCATTTCCTTCTTATCAAGAGCATCTCTTACAGCATGAAATACTGCGTGGAACAAAGCCTTTTCATCATCGAACCTGAACTCTCTTTTTGCAGGATGTACATTTACATCCACCATATATGTCGGCACCTCAATAAAAAGCGCTGTATATGGGAATTTATGCTGCATGATATAGGTTTTATAAGCTTCTTCTATTGCACGATTTACAACTGCATTTTTTATATAACGCTTATTAACAAAATAGTTCTCAAAGCTTCTGTTTCCCTTTGACAGAAATGGTTTACCGATATATCCATAGACCTTTATCTGATCATCCTTGTAATCTGCCTCGATAAGACCTTTAGTTATATCCCTTCCGTAAAGACTATATATGGTCTCCTTCAAACGTCCGTCGCCCTGGGTATCGATGATGACCTTACCGTTAGAAATAAGCTTTACTGCAACATCAGGATTGGCAAGTGCTATATGAGACATCAGATCATTTATATATGAACCCTCGGTCATATTGGTTTTCAGAAACTTAAGTCTGGCCGGTGTATTGAAAAACAGATTTCTGGAAATTATCGTTGTTCCATCAGGAGCACCTATTTCTTTAAATTCTACTTCCTTTCCACCATGAATCTCATATCTGATACCAGACATAGCATCATGAGTCTTGGTTATCATCTCAACCTGTGAAACAGCCGCTATAGTTGAAAGCGCCTCACCTCTGAAACCAAGTGAAGAAATGTTTAAAAGATCGTCAACGTTATCGAGCTTACTCGTAGCATGGCTGAAATATGCTTTTCTGACATCATCTGCCTCTATGCCGCTTCCGTTATCAGTTACACGAATAAGAGTTGTTCCTCCATCGTTTATCTCAACAGTGATTCTTGTTGCTCCGGCATCTATAGAGTTTTCCACAAGTTCTTTAACAACAGAAGCCGGGCGTTCTATAACCTCTCCGGCTGCTATTTTGTCTATCGTATGTTGATCCAGTACTTTAATCATGTCTATCTATCCTTTATATCTATCCTTTATATAAATCGAATATATAACTCATAAATAATTGTGCAAGTCAGATGTTAAAAATCAGTTTGAAAACACATTTCGAGACCGTTTCGGGTCTGTTCAGATGATTATTTAAGTCGGTTTTTGATCTCTTGTAAATAAAGAAGAGCTTTGACAGGAGTCATATTATCAGTATCTAAGCTTTTAATTTCATTAGTTATGCTCATTTCCTTAGGTGTTGCAAAGAGACTTAGCTGACCTGAGGAATCGTTTTTCGACGAAGCTTCTTTATGTGTGGTGACAACTTTTATGTCTCTTGCTTTACCGGTTATATCTTCTTCTGCCAGATATGTGGCTATTTCTTTAGCTCGTTCTGTTACTACAGAAGGTACGCCGGCAAGCTCAGCAACTTCAATTCCGTAGGATCTGTCAGCTCCTCCTCTTATGATTTTCCTTAAAAACACAAGAGAACTGCCGTCATGCTTAATGGCTATTGAATAATTATTTACTGAGGAAAGCTTGTCCTCAAGGTCAGTCAACTCATGATAATGCGTTGCAAACAGAGTCTTAGCGCCTATTGCATCCTTATCTGCTATGTACTCTACTACTGCCCATGCAATTGAAAGACCGTCAAAGGTTGAGGTTCCACGACCTATCTCATCCATAATGATAAGTGAATCGGAGGTTGCATTTCTTAGTATGTTAGCGACCTCACTCATCTCAACCATAAAGGTTGACTGTCCCTGCGACAGATCATCGCTTGCACCAACCCTTGTAAAGATACGGTCGGATATGGATATGCTGGCGCTTTCAGCAGGTACAAAGGATCCAATCTGAGCCATCAGACATATAAGGGCTGTCTGCCTCATATAGGTTGATTTACCGGCCATATTTGGACCTGTGATGATCATGATTCGATTGGCCTGATCATCAAGATATGTATCATTTGGTATGAAGTCATCAGTTCTAAGCATCTGCTCGATAACCGGATGACGTCCTCCTGTTATATCGATAACACCATTATCTGTTATGGCCGGTCTTACATAATTATTCCTCATGGAAATGTATGAAAGTGACGCCATAACATCAGTAAGAGCTATATATTCAGCTGTTTTCTGTACTCTTGCGGTTTCAAGAGCAAGAGTCTCTCTCAGCTTTACAAACTCATCATATTCCAGTCCGTAGAGATTTTCTTCAGCACTAAGTATGTCACTTGATAGTATAGACAGCTCATCAGTAGTAAATCTCTCTGCATTTGTCAGAGTCTGCTTTCTGATAAAGTAGTCTGGAACAAGTGATTTATAAGAATTTGTAACCTCGAGGAAGTAACCAAATACACGGTTAAACTTAATTCTCAGATTTTTGATTCCTGTTTTCTCTCGCTCCCTATCCTCTAGCTCTGAGAGAAAGGTTTTGGAATTAAGCTTTTTATCTCTGTAATTATCAATATGCTCATTATATCCGGTTTTGAAGATACCGCCTTCTCTTACAGTAATAGGCGCGTCTTCGTCTATAGCTCTCTCTAGAAGCTCATATATATCCTGCAAAGTATCAAAGCTATCATGCATCTCAGAAAAAAGTCTACCACTCATCTCACCAATAAGATTCTTGATATATGGCAGATATGCAAGTGATGATTTAAAGCTCAGAAGGTCTCTGGGATTAGCTGTCTTCATAGATATACGTGTCATAAGACGCTCCATATCGTATATGGAGCTCAGGTATTCTCTCATCTCATCTCTGGATATTACATTTACATTCAGAGAATCTATAGCATCAAGACGATCTTCAATTACAGATTTATTCATAAGAGGCATCTCAACAAAACCACGGAGCATTCTGGCTCCCATAGCTGTTTTGGTCTTGTCAAGAACCCAGAGAAGAGATCCTCTCTTCGATCCATCTCTCATGGTTTCCGTAAGCTCCAGATTTCTCTTTGTTGAGGAATCAAGAATCATATATTCATTTGCGTAATAAAGCTTCAGATTATTTATCTGACCAAGTGAACTCATCTGTGTATCATACAGATACTGAAGAAGTGCTCCGATGGAGATAGTGGTTTCCGGAATATCCTTAAGTCCGAGTCCTTCTAATCCTGAAACCTTGAACTGCTTTTCAATCGAACTTTTTGAAGTATCCGGATTAAAGAAATATTCTTTGAGCGGACTCTTTGTTATCTGATATTTAGTACAAACATCAGTAAAAGTTAACATAAATTCATTATCGTTAACTAAAGGTGTATTTTCACTGTATAAAATCTCCTTAGGCTGATACTTGATAATTTCATCTATGATCTTATCAGTCTCAGAAACAGTCGTTGCCATGAATTCTCCGGTTGATATATCCGAAACAGCTATTCCATATACCATGCCACCCTTTTTTTCAGCTTTTGCGAGAACTGAAAAGCACATTATGTAATTATTCTTGTCCTCTGAGAGGTTTGAATCTCCCATGCTGGTTCCCGGAGTAACTATACGGATAACCTTTCTCTCGACAAGTCCCTTTGCCAGTTTCGGATCCTGAACCTGTTCGCATATGGCGACCTTGAATCCCTTTTCAATAAGCTTTCCTATATACACCTCAGCAGCATGATATGGAATACCGCACATAGGCGCTCTTTCTTCCATGCCGCAGTCTTTTCCTGTGAGCGTCAGCTCAAGCTCCTTTGATATATCAAGTGCATCTTCAAAAAACATTTCATAGAAATCACCCAGCCTGTAGAAAAGTACACAGTCAGGGTGTTCGTCCTTCGTTTTTAAATAATGCTGCATCATTGGCGACAGCTTACTTCTGTCTATTTCCTTAGAATTCATCTATAACTCCCGGTTACTGATTTTTAATGGATTCCCCCATATAGTAGAACCCTTTTGCTTCGTTTAGTTTAACATTTACAAAACTTCCTATGAGACTTTCATCTCCCGGAAAATGTACAAGAATGTTATTATCCATTCTTCCTGTAACATATCCCTCCATATGGTCATTCAGGCATTCAACAAGTACTTCCTTGGTCTCGCCTTCAAATCTTCCGGAAACCTCAGTACAGCTATCTCTTACAACCTCAAGTACCCTGTTAAATCTCTCATTAACAAGCTTCGGATCGGTCTGCTCCATTTTTGCTGCAGGTGTACCTGTTCTTATAGAATAGATAAATGTAAATGCCTGATCATACTTAGCATACTTTATAACATCAATCGTATCCTGAATATCCTCATCTGTTTCTCCCGGGAAACCGACCATAATATCTGTAGTAAGAGAAACATCCGGAAGTTTAGCTCTTATTTTATCTACAAGAGCCATATAATCCTCCTTAGTATATCGACGATTCATGGCCTTAAGTATAGACGATGATCCGGACTGAACCGGCAGATGTATATGTCTGGCAACCTTAGGATTTCTTGCTATTACATCGATAAGCTTGTCAGAAAGATCCTTCGGATGACTGGTCATAAACCTGACTCTTTTCAGTCCGTCTATACGACAGACATCCTCAAGTAGATCAGGAAAATCATAATCAGGATTTTCTTTTATTATCTCACTCTCCTCCAGAAAGTTTATGCCATATGAGTTTACATTTTGGCCAAGAAGCATTATCTCAACACAGCCGTCAGAAACAAGTCTTCTTGTCTCACAAAGAATATCCTCCGGTGTACGGCTTCTCTCCCTGCCTCTTACATATGGAACTATGCAATAGGTACAGAAATTATTGCAGCCATACATAATATTCACACCTGATTTGAAGCTGTATTTTCTTCGTTCAGGCAGATTCTCAACATTCAGCTCAGGCTTAGCCAGAACTTCTATAATCTGTCTCTCAGAACCTGAAAGTCTCTTATATAGAAGCTCAGCAAGCTTGTAGAAATTAAATGTACCAAAAACCATATCTACAAATGCGTACTTATTTCTAATGACATCAACAGTTTCCGGCTGCTGCATCATACAACCACATATACCGATAAGCATGTCCTTATTACTCTGCTTACGCTTCTTAAGAGAACCCAGATGACCATAAAGTTTCTGATTTGCATTTTCTCTTACAGTACAGGTATTAAATATAACGAAATCAGCCTTATCCTCATCCTCAACCTCTTTATAGCCGATTTTCTCCAGGATACCGACAAGCTTTTCTGAATCATGGGCATTCATCTGACAGCCGAAGGTTGCCACATGAAACCCCGGAGCTCTGCCATTATCAATTATAAATTGCTCTATTATCTCATGACATTTATTCATGAAATATTCCTGTCTGGCAGGTTCCTCTATTGGAGCTACAGCCTGTATATCTTCATTTAACTCATATTCAAGTTTATCATTCATTTTATATAACCTTTTATTATAAATTTTCTAATTCATTCATCCATATCGCAGCCGATGCATCACTTGGCATTCTGAGATCTCCTCTTGGAGATAATGAAACACTACCAACCTTAACTCCATCCGGCATACAGCTCCTCTTGAACTGCTGATTGAAGAATCTTCTGTAATAAAGTGTTATCCACTTTTTAATCTCTTCATCAGAATAATCATCCTTAAAGGCCTTCTTAGCCAGATAGAACACCTTGGATGGTCTGAATCCATAACGTAAGCTGTTATAGATAAAGAAATCATGGAGCTCATAAGGTCCAACACTAGACTCGGTTTTCTGAACTATATTTCCATTTTCATCCGGAGGGAGAAGCTCAGGACTGATCGGAGTATCCAGAATATCTCTCAGAACATTAGATGCTGCAGGAAATATACTATTTTCAACAACTGAGTCAATCATCCATCTGACCAGAGTTTTGGGTATACTTCCGTTTACCCCGTACATACTCATCTGATCACCGTTATAAGTACACCATCCAAGTGCCAACTCAGACAGATCTCCGGTACCTACAACCAGACCATTATTTGCATTTGCATAGTCCATAAGAACCTGAGTTCTCTCACGAGCTTGAGTATTCTCATAAGTAATATCCTTATTTTCTATGTCGTGACCGATATCCTTCAGATGCTGAACGCAGGACTCCTTTATATCGATTATTATCGGTTCTGCACCAAGAGCCCTGATGAGCTCCAGCGAATTATTATAAGTTCTGTCAGTTGTTCCAAAAGCCGGCATAGTTATGGCTATCAGATCAGAACTATCTCTCTTCATCTTCTTAAGAGCCTTTGCAGAAACAAGAAGTGCAAGTGTTGAATCCATTCCTCCAGATACACCAACAACAGGTCTTGAGCCGGTTATTTTCAGCCTTTTAACCAGTCCGCTTACCTGCATATCGAAGATCTCGTTACATCTCTTTATTCTCTTATCCTTTGATTTAGGAATAAACGGATGCTTTGGAGCATTTATATATTCTCCATCAGATTCTGGAACGCTCTGGTAAGGAAGTCTGACTCTGTTAACCTGAGCAATTTTTTCCTTGAACATCAGACAGGAATCAGCAAATGTAGTCGAAAGCTTTCTGTCATATCTGATCTTCTCTATATCAATGTCGGCAATCATCAGATAATCATCTGCGATAAAATCTCTATTCTCATTTATAAGAGCACCATTCTGCGCCAATATACTATGACCTGAGAATATAAGATCCTGAGTAGATTCGCTTGAACCTGCAGATACATATAGATAGTCACCCAGGCATGAGGCTGACTGATGTTTTACGAGATTCTTTCTGTATTCTCTCTTTGCTATAGTCTCATTGCTGGCAGATATGTTGAATATGATTTCAGCACCAGCTAGTGCCAGAGTGTTTGATGGTGGTATAGGTGACCACAGATCCTCACATATCTCTACTCCGAAGGAAACTGAGCCGGTATCTTCAAAAACGAGATTATTTCCAATAGGAACCGTATAATCCATATCTGTGAGACTAAGTCCAAGATCCTTTACATCAACTGAACTTATCTCAAGCTCGTTTGCAGAAACAAACCATCTCTTCTCGTAAAATTCATGATAGTTTGGAATCATGGTCTTAACAGCGATTCCGAGAACTTTAGAATCTCTTATTACATATGCTGTATTATAAAGCTTGTTTCTCAGCTGAAGCGGTGCACCTATTATGATAATCTCGCTTCTTCCCTTAGTAGATTCGATTATATCGGACAAAGTTTTATTAGAAGCCTTGATAAGTGCATCCTGAAAGAATAGATCCTGACAGCTATAGCCAGTTGTAGCAAGCTCAGGGAGAGCTATATAAGAAGCCTTATAACCATATGCTTCCTTCAGCTTCTCCATTATTTTTTCTTTATTAAACTCTGTATTTCCGACAGAAACCTCGGGCACACAGGCTGCTACTCTGTAAAAATCAAACATACTTTACCTCCGCTTAACGTTCTTCCAGATCTCTGTTTAGTCCCTCAAGATAAGGAACCATAGCAGGTCCATTGGGTTTAAGGAAGAAATCATCTTCCAGTTCTATATATTTAAAATTCTTGGCGTGACCTTCTTTTATTCTTTCATGATAAGTCTTTAACTCACTAAATCTCATATAATAGATATCATTTCTGTCAGTAAAAAGAATAAGCAGAAATGCAACACCACCCTGTTTTTCAAAATCAGACATAAATTCATACTGGTGTTCATGGATATTCTGCATAGAAAATGTATCCGTAGCACATTCCTTTGCATCAAAGCATATGGGAATTTCCTGCACAACGCCTATATAGTCAACAGTAGAATCCTTCTCAAAATAGGCTTCTGTAATAAGCCTCTTCTCATTATCAAACTTGAGAGGAACTATAGGTGTAGGAATTTTCTGCACCAACGCCAGGCCTTTTTTTCTGTAATATTCATTTGTATTATTTATAAGAGTCTCAAAGGCCGAACCTCTCAGTCCTCTGTTTTTCCAGGTTGCCATACATAACTCCTAAAAAGCTTCTTATAGATATCAGGTATATCTGCGCAATATGTTTTACCGGATATAGTCTCATCTCCATCCGGAAATACTACCTCATATGCAGTAAGCAACTGATTATTTAATCCCACCTTCTGTTTAAACCTACTGTTTACACTTCTGTCACCGTATTTAATATCACCTATTATCGGATATCCCATATGAGATAGATGAGCTCTGATCTGATGACTCTTTCCGGTAATAAGCTCTATTTTAAGAAGCGTTATATCTTCTTCCTGATTGTAGCAAAGCTTTTTAGTGCGAGTTCTTATCTCCAGATAGCCCTTTTCAGGAGAATTCTTGATCATAACCTTGTTATTCTTAGGATCCTTCGATAGATAAGCGGTGCTTTCTCCCTCTATATCACATTTTCCAGCTACTACAGCTATATAAAACTTTTTTATACTTCTGTCTCTGATTACTTCAGACAGATATCTGGAGCCATGAGAGGTTTTTCCTGCTACTATTATTCCGCTTGTGTTTCTGTCAAGTCTGTTACATACGGAGGGCTTAAAGGTTCTGAGAGACTCATCTGTTACTGAACCGTTTTTCTTCAGATAATCAATAATGATCTCATTTATGGAATAATCCTCAGGTTTTGCCTTCTGTGACAGCATATTTATCGGCTTAAAACAGAACAGAAAATCATCATCCTCATATATAATATCCGGATCAAAATACATACTTGAATGATCTAAGTCACCTTCCGATTTTTTTGAAAACTTTTCTATAGTATCATCACTTAGATAAAGCTTGATACTGTCTCCGGTTTTTAACTTTACATCTGAATCCGCTTTCTTATCATTAAGTACTATATTCTTCTTTCGAAGCATCTTGTAGATAAAGGAAGCCGGAGCACTGCTGAGATAATTAGACAGAACTTTTCTCAGCTTATATCCATCTTCATTTTTAGTGATTATAATCTCTTTCATGCTTTAAAATCCCATACTAAGCAGATTATCTGTAACTTTTTTATCAGTTTTTTGGGTAGTTTTATCTGGCTCATGAAGCTTCTTCAGCTCTTTACTGAAGGTAGAATACTTTTCTGTAACAAATATACGATAATTTGTTTTGGAAAAATCATTTACTTCACTTATATACTTCTTTATCTTCTCTCTCTTTTTGACTTCCTTCTCGTCAGGTGTGTAGCATATGATACTGTTATTATATACAGTAAGACATGGTATATATACGACTCCATCACTCTCAGTCACAGTGATATCATAAAGAAGCTGAACCTCGGTTTCCTTGGAAAGCTTTACTGTTTTTTCGTATTCTTCCGTGGATAGAGGTTTTGCCTTAAGAGACATAAAAACATCAATTACATTTCTTGCAAATGGAATTGAAAGGACACATGCGACAATCACAAATAAGGTCTTTCTCGTATGAAAAACCATGATACTGAATACAACATCAGAGACGATAAGAATCAAAATGAAAAGTGCCATTATGAGTCTCTTATTTCTATAATGCTTTGAATGTCCGTAATTTCCTTTTGAATAATTTCTTTTCTTGGTGTTTTTCATATCATTCTCCAGCCGGGCAGGTATTTGTTCTTTAGTGTACCGTTAGTCAGTTTTCCAAATCCAAGAGGAAATCTGTCTACCATAACCAGAACCCATCCGGCACTTAATCCTGTTTCCTCACTTAAATCGAGAGTTTCACCCTTTAGATATTTGCCTGTACGGATATCATCAGGAGTAAACGAAACAGTATTATCAAAGCTTTCCTTACCTAGTATCATAGCAAAGGACTGACTGGGCTCAAACCTGTTCTTTTTAAGCTCTCCCAGATAAACTCCCCTTCTCATAATACGCATTCCATTTAGTTCAGGAGATTCAGCAGGAACAAGAAATAGTTTATTATTTCTGAATTCCAAACAGGAATTATCCGAAAGCTTAACATGTGACAGAAACTCTTCTATCTCAGGGACATTACCCTTATATCTGTTTATATGGTACTGGCCACAAGTGGCATATCTGGCTTCTTCCTCATATGACTTAAGAAGTGCTGTATAATGTCCCTCACCTTTTATTTTATGAGGAAACAGATGATAGGTCTTTTTTAGATCCAGATCATCAGATTCAGCCCACTCAGGATTTCCCGGCACAAAACCATCATATGCGTTCATTTGTTCTATTTTGAGACTTGGATCAAGTTCCTTCAGATAAAGAACCTGTTTTTCATCCTCTCCCGGATCAAATGTACATGTAGAATACAGGATGCTTCCTCCGGGCTTAAGCATTTTTACCGCTTCCTTCAGGATGGAACGCTGAATTCCTATAAACTTATCATTTCCATTTTGCTCCCACGCAGTAACCATGGCATGAGACTTTCTGAACATACCCTCACCTGAACATGGTGCATCTATAAGAATCTTATCAAAATATGCTTCGAAAACATGCGATAGATTTTCCGGTGTTTCGCATGTAATTATAGAATTCTTTATACCGAAAACTTCTATGTTTTTCTGAAGGGCCTTTAATCTTGAAGCACTTATATCATTTGAAACAAGAAGACCTGTCCCACCCAGTTTTGCTCCAAGTTCTGTGGATTTGCCGCCAGGTGCAGCGCAAAGATCAAGAACCTTATCTCCCGGGTCAATAGGAAGTGATGCAGCAGGCAGACATGCACTTGGTTCCTGCAGATAATAAAGTCCGGCATAGTAAAAAGGATGCTTCGATGGTGTATCCACTGAAGCATCATAATAGAATCCGTTCTTAGTCCAAGGTACGGGGGTCAGCTCAAATGGTGATATACGCAGAAACTCTTCGACTGATACTTTTAGTGTATTTACCCTAAGGCACGTATACATAGGCTCTGAAAGACTTGCCTCATATTGAGGATACTCATCCTTCAACATATAAGACATTTTATTTTTAAAAGAATCTGGAAGTCTCATCATCTAGTCTGTGACATCTGCGTCACCCTCCGTATGTACTGGATTGGTATCAATATTTACTCTTGAGTACAAAAAATCGTACTCTTTTTTATAGGTTTCATCATTTGGATAATTATCAGTAAGGCTTTTTGCCTTATTTAGTGCACTGACATAATCATGATTTCTTTCAGTTATTATTATGTCATTATACAGAAGCTTATCCATATACAAATCGTCTTCAGCATTCATTCCCTTATTAACTATACTTGTTGCTGTTTCCGTATCACCAGTATCGAGATAATAAGCTGAAAGCTGATAAGCTATATATGTATTCAGACCATATTCTTCTGTGTAGATATCATAATATTTGATCATATCTTCGTAGTTAGCCATCTGCTGATAACAGGTTCCCAGATATATACTGATTGATTTATTTCCAGCCTCATACTCTTTTTTCAACTGATCAATAGTATTTGTACTGATATCACCTCGGCTTGATTGATCAAGAGCATCTGCAAGAAGCTGCATACCAACAATCTCATCCTTATCGATGGTTGCTGAAGAACTGCTGTATTCATCAATCATCTTTTTATAGCATTTGGATGCTTCTCCATAATCACCCGTTCTCATATGGCACGCGGCTATGTAAAGATTTGAATCAAAGTCCATCTTTGAGGAAAAAAGCTGCTCTGTATTAATAGATATCGAAAACTCCTTAAGCGCTTCATCGTAGCTGCCCTTGTTAAAAGCCTTTATCCCCTTATCACGATGCTCGGTTTTATCGGAGACAGAATGAGCAACTATAATAATTGTAGCAATAATAGCTATTATGGAGAATATAGTTATACAGAAGAAAACTCTTATATTACGTCTCCTTCTTGCTGCTCTCATTCTTGCTCTTTTAGCTCTGATATCTCGTTCTATTCTGCGTTTTTCTATAGACTGTCTGTCAGGCATATCACTTCTCCGATTTTATATTTAAGCATTTTTGAGAGTTGTCTCTGCAAATCTCCAAGAATCCTTGCACATTCTCTCCAGATCAAACTTAGCTTCCCATCCAAGCTCTTCCTTCGCCTTAGCAGGATTAGCATAGCACATAGCTATATCTCCTGGTCTCCTTGGCTTAATACTATATGGAATCTCAATATTGTTTGCTTTCTCAAAAGCTTTAACAATATCAAGAACACTATATCCTATTCCTGTACCCAGATTATAGATATCAACTCCTTCAGTCTTATCTATCCTTCCAAGAGCTGCCACATGACCAAGTGCAAGGTCTGTAACATGTATATAATCTCTGACACCGGTTCCGTCAGGTGTATCATAATCGTCGCCGAAGACACCAAGTTCAGGAAGCTTACCAAGAGCAACCTGCATGATATAAGGCATCAGATTGTTAGGAATTCCATTTGGAGATTCACCTATAAGACCACTCTCATCAGCTCCAATAGGATTGAAATATCTGAGAAGAATAACCTTCCACTCAGGATCCGGAACTGTGAGATCACTCAATATTCTCTCAAGGAACAGCTTAGTAGTACCATAAGGGTTAGTTGTTGACAGAGGGAAATCCTCTGTTATCGGACAACTCTCAGGCGAGCCGTAAACTGTTGCAGATGATGAGAAGATGATCTTCTTACATCCGTATTTATCCATCAGCTTACACAAGTTAATGGTTCCTGTTATATTATTCTCATAATATTTAAGAGGAAGCTTAACTGACTCTCCAACTGCCTTAAGTCCTGCAAAATGTATAACAGCATCAAAGCTGTTCTCCTTGAAAATAGGCTCCATCTCCTCCGGAATAAGCATATCAGCCTTATAAAACTTAGGATATACACCTGTTATATTTTTTATATAATCCAGAGTGATTTCTTTAGAATTATATAAGTTATCAAAAATTACAACCTCGTGTCCGGCTCTTATAAGTTCAACAACAGTATGTGAACCTATATAACCGGTACCGCCTGAAACCAGTATTTTCATATAGTCCTCCATTTATCTCCAACTAGGTAGTTACTTTATGAGGATTATTTTGAACCTCAAAGCCATCTACCTTCTGTTCCTGAATAAAATAATATATATTAAGCAGATCTTCCTTTACCAGGTAATAATCTCCGAAATTATAATCACCTTCAGTTTTACAACTTACCTTATAATACTTATTTCCGAGTCCAATTTCTATGATCTTCGGCTCTTCATAGGTTATTTCGTCTATAGACATAAGTCCATAGGTGCTGCTTTTAACATATCCGCCCTGTGTTCCCTGGAATTCAAAATATGTAAGGAACTTATTAAGATGCATAACACCATAGATATCCTTCGAATAAGCTATCGCCTTTTTCATATCATCGGGAACGGTTCCGTTTGTTTTATCATTTTCAGGAGAACCCGGTTTTGTCTTGTCAGGATCCCACTTACCGGATTCATCTACATAATACTTGTCATCTACCCACTGATTTGTAGCCATGGAACCATCTTCAAGCATATAGTAGTCTCCGATCCATTCCTTACTGGCCATATAGCCATCGCCTTTGAAATAGTACCAGATGCCATCTATCTTAAGCCATGTATTTGTCGGGTACCAGCTACCTGACTGGAACCACCAGCCTGTATTATCAGAACACCAGCTGCCTTCCCATCCGGGAATATATACACCATTTCTGTCAAGCCAGTATCCATCTATATATTCATTAACTGCATAATTACCACTATCATACTGGAACCACCAGATATTTCTTACATTTTTCCATCGTCCGGCAGGAGCGGCTGCTTCTGTATCCATACCAATTGAAACAGTCACAAACAAGACGGATAAAAGAACAAATGCTGCTAATACATGTTTCTTCATCACGTACCTCCTTTGTTGACACATAAACACTCTTATGATAATATCATTTTTGTTCAGCCGGCGTGTTGGAATTGGCAGACAAGGCAGACTCAAAATCTGTTGGTGGTAACACCGTGCGGGTTCGACCCCCGCCGCCGGCAATATAGTATAAACATAGGTCTCCTAATGGAGGCTTTTTTATACTTCAGTATCCTCCAGGCCTTCAGCATATTCTTCTATCTGTTCCATTTCGTCATCAGTTACCTGCTTACGATTTATGACCTGCTTAAGCTTATCAGCAGCCTCAGGAATCATCTCGATAACCTTGGCAAGACTTCCCTTTTCAGCATTTACATTTATTATCTGTGAATAACCATCCTTGATAACAATAATAGCTGATGGTGAGAGCTTTCCACCCATTCCACCGGAAGTTGCATCACTTCTCTTTCCACCAAATGCACCTGCTCCGACAGAAAAGTTTACATCACAAAGTGGTATTATTGTTGTATCGCCAATGTTTATAGGCTCCCCGACAACAGATTTTGTAGTGAGAAATGCGTCCATTCCTCTGAATAAAGTAGCTACAGTAGCATTGAATTCATTTCCATTAGCCATATATATTAACCTCCAAATTATTTATATCTTTTTAGCGAGCTTATATGTTCGCCAGAAATCACGACTTATTAATAATCTCAGCGCAGGACCTACTATTCTAAATATGTAAATCCTTCCCTTTATATCTACATTTGCTTCGATAACCTTGTGATAAAAATCAGGTTCTATTTCGAGCCATCTACCATATAGTGGATATACTCTCGCCAGCCTACCCAACATCTCACCGGTACTGGCTGCTGAGCTGAGTCCGAACCTGAGATATCCAGAACTCTTTTTAGGCTTTATCGTACCAAATAATCTCTTTATAATCTTAAAAGCTCTTTTAAAGGTTTTTTGAACAAAAGGTTTTTCGATAAATTGTTCTACATGTTCAATCTTCGTAGCTATCTTATCGCACTTTAGTACAAGCTCGTCCGTTTTGTTACTTATTTTTTCAAGCCCGTCATCTATCTTATCTAGTACGGATAAACCTTCCTCGGTTTGTATCTCACTAATTACCTCAGCTTCCGTATCTAACATATCAGTATCTGTAGCTACCGTATCAATAACTTCCGTTTGAGTAGCTTCCTTTGCAGTAGTTTCAGTATCTTCCGATTCTTGAGCTATGGCATCTTCAGGAGTATCAACACTTTCAGATGTTTCCTCTGCCTTCTGACCTCCTGCTTCTACGTCAGACGTTTCATTTTCTGATCCTTCGGCACTACTATCCTGAGAAGGTTCATCAAAGAAACCACTTCCGGAAAAGTCGTCGTCTGGATCAAGGTCCATTACATCAATTCCATCTTCATCATCTTCATTATCTTTTTTATTCTCAGAATTAAGTAATGTAAAGAATAAAAACTTGACCTTATATTTGAGTCCTTCGCCCTTTACAAAACTAGCAACTGTTTTTACAAATATGTACCTGATTTTCAAGTCCACATTGGTATTATCCTCATTATGATCAGCCTTTATTCTGTAACATATCGGACAAAATAGAACAAGAAGAAGCAAAAAAACAACAATACCGATTACTACCAGAAGTACTATTCCTATTATTTTCAGTATGGCAAGTAATATACTCATGTAATTTTCTCACCACCTATCTGAAAGTAGCTGTTTATGTCCGGAGAATTGTACTTTTCGTATACATCTTCCAAAATGTCTGATACAACCCTCTTAGCACCATCACGACTTTTGGCTATACCAAACACAGCAAGCTTTCTTTTTTGTTTTCTGTAAAACGGCTGCAGAAGTTCATTATAGTTATATATCTCCATGATCCCCGCCTCAAACATAGGTTCTGTGACCACATAAAGTCCGGGAACAGGTCTTCTTGCTGCTACCTTACGAAGCATCTTCTTGAAGCATTTTTCTGTATTAAATTCGCTGTAAACATTGTCAACTACACGAAATTTCATAATACCTCTAAATCATCATATCGTTTATTATATCTCTGCAGGCTGTAAGCTCTGATTTATCAGAACAGCTAGAAAGTGCATAAGAGAAATAATCAAGTATCTCCTGCTGTGAATTAAAGAAGACAGGCATAAGTGACAGAACCTTAGCCATAACACTTCTTTTTTCAAGCTTACCCATATCTGTAAATGCTTTCTTGAAATCCTCTGTGAGTTCATCCTTTAATCCAATGATAAAGCCCTCATCAGCTTCTTCATTAATAATTGTAAATTCATTATTATTTATATCCATAAAGAGAGAGGATGAGGTGAGCATATCTGCCTTCTCGAGATCATTAAATCTATCTCTGATACTCTCATTTTCAAACATCTCTGAATATGTAGAAGAAAGATCCTCCAGATAAGAATCAGCAAATGCAAGCTCCTCATATGCTCTTTCCTGGGCACCCTCTAATTCAACAAACAGCTTATCAAAGCTTTCTGATGCAGCATATATATCATCAGCTGAAACAAGCTCTTCTAATATACGAGCTGCAGCCTTGTACTGCTCAGTATATATATCCTTGTCAGCATACTTATATGTATAGAGAACTATGAGAACATCGTTTATGATCTCAGTGAGCATCAGATAATCAGTAACATATGCCTGTATAAGACCGGCAGCTTTATCCAGCATAGGTTTCAGGTTGTCATACTGCTCCTTGTTTAAAGCGCTGTAATCAGTTGATTTAAGCTCGCTATATATCTCGTACACTTCCGGATAAAACTCCTGAAGATTGTCAGGCATACTGAGAAGCGCACCATCTCTGATAGTCTGAACAAAATCCTGAGCCGATTTCTTCTCTCCACCCTTATATATAAATAAAGAATTAGAGATTATATCAAAGAAACGGTTCTTTGCCATTCTTACGGGAAGCTGAGCTATAAAATCCTGAATACGCGTATTTATAAGCATTTTATCCTTATCTGAAAATACATATTCATACATACTGTTAGCCAGCTGATCCGTGTCTATACTTTCATCTATAGTACCGAGTATCTCAGGTTCTTTTCTGTTAAGTATATATTCATATATCTCGAGAGCATCAGTATAAGCGGTAAGTATCTTCATTCTTTCGGTAATCTTATCTCTTATTTCAGACACATCATCTATACAGCCTTCTGTATCATTATCTATATAGATACCTCTGATTGCATTATTGATAATATCTATATATTCTTCTATCTCTTCTCTTCTCGAGAGATCAATCTCTTCAGACATCTCATATAATGTGAAGAGATTCATAGACATCTTAATAGTTGCATATTCGCTGAAAAGCGCTGCCAGATGCTTCTGGTATTTTATCAACGCCTCTTCTCTTTTTATATCAGCACTTATATCCGTTATAAGCTTCTTTATTTCCTTATTCATTAGTCATTCTCCTGACATGCTCATGAGTATATAAGTGTTCTGAGCAATATTCATAGTTTCCTTCACATTTAGAACAGAATCTGAAATCCATCATAGGACTGTTTAGATCAGTTCTGCCGCAAACTGCACACTTATGCACCGGAACACCAGGTGGGTTTCCGGTACCCGGCGGGATGATTCCCGACTTAGGTCTAAACTGTATGGTTCCGTCTTCATTATAAGTATTCTTCGGACGTTTCTGCATAGCTTTGACGAAATTTGCTTTTCGTCGACGGTCCGCAAGGGACGGTGCTGTTTTCTTTCTGTTTATAAAGAAATATATAAAATAATTTGTAAGCAGTCCGATTATGATAAGCTTGGTGAAAAACCCTTCAGAAATAAAGAGATATAGCATATAGATAAGGTCTATATAACCAAGCCATTTCATCTTGAGAGGAAGTACGAAATACAGATAAACTATATTGTCTCCGCCAACAACAGTAAATGCAAGGAATATACTGATCAGAAAATAATGAGTTATGCCATCACCGGCAAAGACAAAATCAGCTATATCAACCTGCTTACTAAAATGCATGATATAAAATGCACCAAGAAGAACAAGTATATCTGTAAGTATAATACTTCCGAAGATATACAGATTAAACATAAATCTTCCCCATATCTGTTCAAGTGATTTAGCTAAAGAATAGTAAAAGAACAACATAATAGGAAGCAGAATAAGTGTAAGTCCATCTGGGCTGTATGGTATAGTGAAAATCCAGGTGAAAAGTCTCCAGTACTCATGTTCTACTACTATGTAATAAGGACTAAGAACCATCTTAAGCGCTAGCTCCGGAGATGCAAAATAAAATAAATAAGATAAGATCACACATAATGGTATACCTATATAAAGCTTAGGAATACCATATCTATCAAGATCCTTTTTTCTTTTGAAGCCTTTACTCATTAGTTTAACCTCAGATATAACTAAAATTTAAGTTTGTGAGTCTGTTTCAGAACATAAAACCACATAGTGCATTATACGACATATAGTGTTAAAACTCAAGTTTTGACCAATATTTATACAAAAATATAGTGATTTATACATTTGAAATAATTTCTTATTTTATATATAATACTCATTGTATGAAAGATATAAGGATGGAAATAAAATGGCTGAGGAAAATATAACAGAAGAAAAGAAAAAGTTTGACGATGAGGAAGAAAAAGAACAACATTTAACCTTCCCCCAGAAGCTGCTTAGAATGTTTCAGCGTTTTGGAGATCTCTTCTTCTTAAATGTTTACTTTACAATTACATGTATACCAATAATAACAATAGGTGCATCTATCACCGCACTTTTTACAGTGACTAATAAAATGGTTCAAAATGAGGAAGGACCCATTCACCAGACATACCTGAGGGCCTTCAAAGAGAATTTTAAGCAGGCGACCATCATATGGCTGTTAGATCTGCTATATATCGGATCAATGGTACTGGAATATATCTATTGCATGGGACACACGGATCAGATATCCAAGGTACTGTTTATAATGGTCGGTTTTCAGTTTTTCCTGTTTGCACTTGCATTTCCGCTTCAATTCCCATTATTATCCAGATATGAGAACAGCATAGGAAAAATAATGCTTAACTCGCTTATTATTGCATTTGCAAGACCCAGTATATGGTTCAGAATGTTCTTTATATGGGCACTTCCATTTGCACTATATTATGTCAGCATAAAAGCACTTATTTATACATGGTACCTGTGGGGACTCATCTTCACGGCCTTATTCGCATATATTTGTTCTACATTTCTTATTCCTTTTTATGAGGAGATGGAGAACCCGGCCGAAGATGATGAAGAAGAAATTAGCAATTAAGGAGTATTTAGATGGCTGATTTAGAAAACAGAGAGGTTCCTGAGAAGTATCAACAGCCCGATTCTGAATTTGTCGGAAGAATCGTAAGGAACAGAAAAGAGTTTGTAACCTACAACTCTACTTCACATGTAAGGATCTGGTATAACAACCAGTCAGAAGGATATGCGCTTCACTCTCACGAAGCATTTGAAGTATGTATCTGTGTTCAGAACACATATGTTTGTCACGCAAATAATACAAAGCATGTTTTAAAAGAAGGGGATATACTTATTATTCCGCCAAATATGCTTCACGAATACATAAATGACAGCTATGGAATCAGATTTATCTATCTGATTGAGATGAACAATTTCTATCAATCTCAGGATTACAAAACGATAGAACCGCTTTTGTTCCATACTCTTCTCATTAATAATGAAACCTGCCCGGACATATATGATAACGTATATAAACTCTTCATGGACATGAACTCAGTTTATTTTACAAACACTAACTTCTGGGAGACCACAATCTATATCAAGATGTATCAGGTTTTCGTTGAGATAGCAAAGCATGCAGAAAATGCCGTTAAGAAGGAAACACTAAACTCCTCTCAATCTATTAACCGTATCAATGCACTGCTGAAGTATATCGATATCAATTATTCAGAGGAAATATCCACTGAATATGCAGCAGATTTTACAGGATTTTCAAAGTATCATTTTTTGAGGCTGTTTAAAATACAAACAGGATATACATTCCATGATTATCTGACCCTGAAGAGGATAAATGTAGCTGAGAATCTCCTTATGACGGATATGCCGATAACTGATATAGCATTTCAGAGTGGATTTAACACTCTCCCATCCTTCTGCAGAGCTTTTAAAAAATACACAACATATTCTCCGAGCGATTATAAGAAGCTCAGGTTAAAAACTCTTGAGAATTCTCATGGAGAAAGCATTGAAAAAGACTACCCATAAAATGAGTAGTCTTTTTTAAAGTCTTCACCTGATATATATCTTTAACTCTTTACACCACCAAGTGCAACACCG
>DGHK01000042.1 GCA_002392655.1 Lachnospiraceae bacterium UBA3850
CCTTCTGAACACCCTTTCCAAGATATCTATCCTTATCTCCATCTCGAAGCTCAAGGGCTTCAAACTCTCCTGTAGAAGCTCCACTTGGTGCAGTTCCTCTGCCAACTGTTCCATCAATAAGATAAACCTCTGCCTCTACTGTTGGATTACCTCTTGAATCAAGAATTTCTCTTCCTATTACTTTTTCGATTTCCAGATACATATTTTTCTCCTTCCTGATAAAATATGGAGCGAATAGTTAAGCAAGTGCCTCTCCAAGAGACTTGCACTCTTCAAGAGCTGCATCATCAGGAGCGTTATTAGCCATAACTCCGTCATTTACAAGTGCAGCTCCGGCTGCGTCACATCTATCCTTCCAGTCTCTCATCCACTGACCGTCTCCCCAGCCATATGAACCGAAGATTCCTATCTTCTTTCCTCCGAGAGATGTCTCGACAGCTGTAAACATAGGATCAAACTCTGTCTCTTCAAGAACCTCAGCACCCATTGCAGGACAGCCAAATGCGATAGCATCAAACTCAGAAACCTTATCAGCTGAGAATTCACCGGCTCCAAGTACAGAAACCTCTGCACCCTTTGCCTTAGCGCCCTCTGCTACTGCATTTGCCATCGCCTCAGTATTTCCTGTGGCGCTCCAAAAAACTACTGCTACTTTACTCATAATATTTCCTTTCCAGGGACGTACCCTTATGTATTATTTATTCTCCGAATTTTACGGAGTAGTTACGCACACACAGCGAGCTCTTCAAGGCTCATTCCTTTCCTGTACCTCGACATATAATCGCTTGTGCATCTTTTATATCTGTCAAATGTATCTTCTGCCCGTGTAACATCACCGTACACCTTCCAGCATCCGACACATTTAGAACATTCTCCTTTATGAGCAATAAATCCCTTCACGTCTTCAACGGGATATCCCAGAAAAAGTCCTATCTCATGAGGAAACTCCTCTCGTGATTTAATTGCTCTAAGCCTGTCGCTTAAGCACTTTATGCATTCTGCCGCATTATTCACATTATAGCCAAGGCGCCTAAGTAATAAAGAGGCATCCTTGTCACAGAGATCTCTTTCCAGGAAGGATGGTCGAAATAAGTATATAAGCACTCTGTGACTCAGATAACCTACAGGTATAGCTTTGATCCCCTTCTTTATAAGAACACTATTAACCCTTCTTAAATCCTTCACAAGTTGGTTGTAATCACTATATTCACATGAGAAAAGATTTCCCGTTTTTATGCCTGCCAAAGTAGGCGAGCAAAACTCAATAATCATTTCATCAGACATGGCAACCCTCAAATGTTTCTTTATAAAAACCACATAGTTATATATAACTATTTGTAATTAGATAAAACTAACTATTATGTTATATCATACTTATATTTATATTTCAAGAAAAAAAATAGCGGCACATTCTTGACGAATGCACCGCTCTATTTCAATTAATTACTCTCTATTCTTCAGAACCTCGGCAGGAGTAAACTTACTCAGTCTCCTTACAAGCAGTGAATTAATAATAAAGTATAAAACAAGTATAACTATATAGGTCACAACAAAGAAGCTTATAGGAGCTTTAACATTTAAGCCGCAGCTTACATTTGATATCATAAACGGAAACAGCTTGTTCATGATAACCTTCGCAAGCGGCAGACATACCAACGATCCGATCGCTATTATGTAGAAGTTGCCATCTAAATAGAGCTTCTTTATCTCCTTACGCCTGTAACCAAATACCTTGATAAGCGATATGTTATAAGAGCTTCTGTCTATCATCACCTTCATCATAAGGTACATTACTACGCAGAAGATTATAGCTGATGCAAATGTAACTACATAAATCATAGGCATCATAAGGCTTGTGAAAACGGATGAGCCCTTAACTATATCCTCTCTTGTAGTGACGGAGTAAATCCTTCCCGGATCGATATCCAGCTCCTTATCTGAAAAGACGACATTATAATAATCAGAAGCCTCACCCATCATATCCCGCATAACATCTATATCCATAAAGATGTAGAAGCCTGTTGAATAATCCACTATTTCCTTTACCGAAAATGCGTACTTAAGCTCCTTGTCATCATCGGTTACGACAAATTCTTCGTCTTCTGAAAGTCCGAACTTCTCTGCGAAGGAGGACGATACCACGACGTCCATCTTGCTGTCACCCGGATCTATATCAAAGTATGGATTATCGTCATCTATACCAAGTATAGTTACATCAAAGTTGAAGTCCATAGTTTTAGCCTTGCAGCCATATGCATACGCTGCCTCGCCACCTTCCGGAACCTCCTCTTCAGGATATTTCAGATTGTACATATATTCAAACTTGGTATCCTCCTTATAGTCCTTTGCGATATTCGAACAGAGGACATAACAGTTAACTGCAATCATAAAGACAAGAAGCGAAAGGAACATACCCAGAACCACAGCAAGTGTTGACCTGATTTCACGAAGCATCTGTCTGATTCTGAACGATGAGACAAAATCCATACCCTTAAGGTTAATCTTACTTGTCTCCCTCTTCTTCTGCTCATTTCTGATCAGCGAAAGTGCTGTTCTGTTAAGCTTGTTTCTGATGACGAGTACATTTACGATCACTGCAATAATAGGAGGAACCGCTACAGAATAAACCCACAGATAAAGCGGTATATGGAAGGTGAACTCCGGTATCGAAAAATACACATACGAGCTTTCAGCAATCGTTGGTGCAAGGATACCCGTTGACGCAACCAGTACTCCGACGAGTCCGGCGATAAATGTAACTACTACCGGAAGTGTTATATAGTGTGTCAGCAGATCACTCTTCTTTACTCCCATAGAATAAAGCGTCCCTATGATGCTGCTCTCACTTTCAATTGAATGAACTACAAACACCGAGATGACATATGCCAGAAGTATGAAGATAACAACTCCTGCGATAATACCGACCTCTATATCAACAACCTTATCATTCTTTGTCGCAAAGATCCTCGGATTATCTGCATACTTTAAGAACATGGTCAGATTTGATAATTCAAAATCAAACTCCTCCAGCGCATCCTCTACAGACTCATCCATTTCAGCCACTCCATCCGCCATGTCATCCAGACCATCATAGAGTTTATCCACACCTTCAGTATAATCGGAAATTCCATCCTTATATGCTTTCATTTCAGAGAGCTGTTTCTTTGTATCTTCAAGCGTAAGCCTCATAAATGAACTTGGACTTGCAGCTATTAGTTTATCCAGCTCTTCCTCATAATTTGCTTCTGTAAGCTCAACATTTATACCATTTCCATTAAGAGCCTTTGTCGTCTCCTCAAGATATGTATCGAAAAGCTCTGCAGTTGCATCATTTATATCGTCATTATTATCTGAGAGCTCATCCAGTCCGTCCCTTACATCTTCAGTTGCATCGCGAAGCTCCTTCACCGCATCACGAAGCTCCTCAGGAACTCCTCCGGTTCTGTCCCAATACTCTTGGAACAGATCATCATCCACTTCAGAAGCATCAATCTTTATGTCGTTCAGGAACGTCTTCAGATCTGCATCTGTTTTCCCATTCCCCAGCTTATATGCATAGAGATAGGTCTCGGACTTCTGGGCCTTTCCCGATGCCTTGAACTCCTCATACGCCTCATCTGTTATAAACACAAGACCAAATGTTATGGAGTTACAGGAAGTATCCGAAATCTCTTTAAAAGGTCCATCATAGTCTGAAACAACTCCGATTCCGGACACCGTATAATTCTTTCCTGCGAGTTCAAATGTATCGCCCACGCTTAGGTCGTGTTCTTCTGAATATCTCTTCTCAACCACGATCTCATTTTCAGCCTCAGCTGCTTTTCCCTTTATATAATGAACCTTATCGATTGACTCACGAAGCTTGAATATTCTTACCGTGCTTTTATCGGTATCATCCCTTTGAAAGTCATAATAAAAATGCTCTTCCAAATCAATACCCATTTCATCGATATGAGCCTTATCATTCTTACTGAGTGGGACAAAAACCTCAAACTCACCATCCTCAAGATTGGTTTCTTCAGCTATATCCTCAGTTCCCTTCGTCAGCGTCTCGCCGGAACCAACAATCGTTACAACCAGGAAGATTCCCATGGCAATCATAAGACCGAGTGCAAAATACCTGAAGAAGTTCTTCTTCAAATCCCTTAAAACTCTTTTTCTAAGTACTTTCTGCATCTTACAGATCCTCCAATTCTGAAGCCGGAACCTTAGTCTCATTTATATAATCCTTAGAAATCTCTCCATCCTTAATGTAGATAACATGATCTACCATATTCTTGATGGAGTTGTTATGAGTTACGATAAGCATTGTCGTTCCGTACTTCCTGTTGATTTCCTCCATAAGAACCAGGATATCTCTTGAAGTCTTGGAATCAAGAGCACCTGTCGGCTCATCACATAGAAGAAGCTTTGGATTCTTTACAAGCGCTCTTGCTATAGCACATCTCTGCTGCTGTCC
>DGHK01000013.1 GCA_002392655.1 Lachnospiraceae bacterium UBA3850
CGCCCATGGCGCGCGAACGAAAAATCACCTGCTCCGATACTCGAAGCAGGTGATAATTGTTATTTAGCGTAATCTGTAACTCTTGACTCACGAATAAGGCTGACCTTGATCTGTCCCGGATATTCAAGCTCATCTTCAATCTGCTTTGAAATATCTCTTGCCAGAAGAACCATTTCTGAGTCATTAACCTTGTCAGGAACAACTGCAACCCTGATCTCTCTACCTGCCTGAATAGCAAAGGATCTCTCAACACCATCAAAACCGTTAGCAATCTCTTCGAGCTTAGTAAGTCTTGTTGTATATGTTTCGAGAGTTTCTCTTCTTGCACCTGGTCTGGCAGCAGATATAGCATCAGCAGCCTGAACGATGCATGCAATAAGAGACTCAGCTTCACAATCACCATGATGCGAAGCAACCGTATTGATAACTATATGATTTTCTTTATATTTTTTACAAAGATCCACACCTATAGAAACATGTGAACCTTCCATCTCATGATCGATTGATTTACCGATATCATGAAGAAGTCCGGCTCTTTTTGCGAGTTTAACATCCTCGCCAAGCTCACCTGCCATTATTCCACTGAGGTGAGCAACCTCGACTGAATGCTTGAGTGCATTCTGTCCATAGCTTGTTCTGTACTTCATACGACCAAGCAGTTTAATAAGCTCCGGATGCAGTCCATGTACACCGACTTCAAGAGTAGCTGCCTCTCCTTCCTCACGCATTTTCGTCTCAACTTCCTTCCTGGCCTTCTCAACCATCTCTTCGATTCTGGCCGGATGGATACGTCCATCGACGATAAGCTTTTCAAGAGCGACTCTCGCCACTTCTCTTCTGACGGCATCAAAGCTGGATAAAACGACTGCTTCAGGTGTGTCATCGATAATCAGATCAACACCTGTAAGAGTTTCAAGAGTACGTATATTACGACCTTCACGACCGATGATACGTCCCTTCATCTCATCACTTGGAAGCTGTACTAGAGAAACAGTTGATTCAGATACGACATCTGCGGCACATTTCTGTATAGCACCGACAACTATCTCCTTAGCCCTCTTATCGGACTCTTCCTTAGCTCTGGATTCCATCTCCTTGATCATTATTGCTGTTTCATGTTTTACGTCATCTTCAACGGTTCTAAGTAGATATTCCTTAGCTTGTTCAGAGGTAAGACCAGAGATTCTCTCCAGTTCCTGTTGTCTCTTTGAAGACAGTTCTTCGACTTCAGCCTGTTTCTTAGCCAAGTTAGCTTCCTTTGCAGTAAGAGACTGTTCTCTACGTTCCAAAGCATCACTCTTCTTGTCAAGATTTTCCTCTCGCTGAAGAACTCTCTTCTCCATGTGCTGAATCTCTGTTCGACGATCCTTTACTTCTTTTTCGATGTCGTTCTTGGTCTTAAGCGCATCTTCCTTAGCGGTAAGAAGTATGTCTCTCTTTTTGGACTCAGCTGTCTTTAAAGCATCATCTATTATATCCTTAGCCTTGTCCTCAGCTTTTCCGATCTTGGCTTCTGCTATATTCTTTCTATAAGCTATACCTATAGCAAGTCCAATCACTAAAGCGATTACAAAGGCGGCTACTACGATGATTACCCAAACAAGAGTTGACACAGGAGTACCTCCTTTTATTTATTTGTAATGTACATAAAGAATATGTGCATAAATACACTCAGTACAGTTTAAACGCAAAAAGATATTATGTCAAGTAGTTGTTTATCTTGTCAAATGTAAAACCATGCCTGACAAGAAACTGCGCCACTCTTCTTTTAACTCTTTCATCGTTTAAGTCCTGTCCTCTAAACTTCCTCTCAATCAGAGAAGCAATAATCTCCTCATCACTAAGGTTGTTATCAGCATATACCTCATCAAGTATACGCTCAACTTCCGATAGATCAACGCCCTTACTTCTAAGCTCTCTCTCTATCAGAAAACGACTTTTAGAATTCATATAGCATCTGGCATAGCTCTCTATAAATCTTTCATCATTCAGATAATTGTACTCATACATCATCTGGATACAGGAATCTATGGCATAATCCGGATAAAACTTAAGTCTGAGTTTATTTCTGATCATACCCGAAGAACATTCACAGGTCGTTGCATATCCAACAGCCTTATCAAATGCCCTCCTGATAACAAGTGCTTTTATGTCCTCAAGTGTATCCTCTGATACATCCTCCACATAAAACTCATCCTTATCAGACACATCAAGTGAAAGTTCCTTCAAATCCCTCTTATATAAAAAACCATAATATTCATCATCTGCATATATGCTATATGACTTATTCTTTTTGACTGCTTTTATAACACTCATAGTATGGACTATTCATCAAGAGATGCATCTTCAGCTTCTTCATCATCAGATGTATTGAAGTAGATATCTCTTACCTTATCTTCAATCTCCTGCATAACCTCAGGATTTTCCTTCAGATACGCCTTTGCATTTTCTCTACCCTGTCCGATTTTCTCACCAAGATAAGCATACCATGCACCGGACTTGCTTACCACATCACATGCAGCAGCTAGGTCAAGGATATCTCCTTCCTTTGAGATACCTTCTCCGAACATAATATCGAATTCAGCTTTCTTAAATGGCGGTGCAACCTTATTCTTAACAATAGTAACCTTGGTCCTGTTACCAACACCTTCACCACCTGTTTTTATAGTCTCAACTCTTCTAACCTCCATACGAACGGAAGCATAGAATTTAAGAGCTCTACCACCGGTAGTTGTCTCAGGGTTACCAAACATAACACCAACCTTCTCACGAAGCTGGTTGATGAATATAACTACACAATTTGTCTTGCTTATAACTGCAGTAAGCTTTCTGAGAGCCTGTGACATAAGTCTTGCATGAAGACCAACATGACTATCACCCATCTCACCATCAATCTCAGCCTTCGGAACAAGCGCAGCAACAGAGTCGATAATAAGAACATCCATCGCCCCTGATCTGACCATAGTTTCTGTTATCTCAAGAGCCTGTTCACCACTATCCGGCTGTGATATATAGAGATTGTCTATATCAACACCAATATTCTTTGCATAAACAGGATCAAGAGCATGCTCAGCATCAATAAAACCTGCTATGCCTCCACGCTTCTGAACTTCTGCAACAACATGAAGTGCAACAGTTGTTTTACCACTGGATTCAGGTCCATATATCTCGATGATTCTGCCTCTAGGCATTCCACCGATACCAAGTGCAATATCAAGGCTAAGTGAGCCCGTAGGAACCGCCTCAATATTCATTGATTTTGCATTATCTCCCAGCTTCATAACAGAGCCCTTGCCGAACTGCTTTTCTATCTGTGCAAGCGCCGCATCTAAAGCCTTTAACTTTTCTTCATTAGCCATATTATCTCCTTTCAGATATCAAGGTTGTCCCAAACCAACCACGATATATAGAAAAATCATTTTCAAATAAACAATATTTAGTTTGACGAACAAAATTAGTATAGCATAATGATTCAAAAAATGCTATTCTAACTTTAGGAGGTTAAAAGCTATGTCATATATCGCAATCATTTCAGAATATAACCCATTTCATAACGGTCACAAATACCAGTTAGAAGCTTCTCTGGAGCAGTCGGGAGCTGATGGTGCGATCTCACTTATGAGTGGAGATTTCACTCAGAGAGGCACTCCTGCCATGGCCGACAAGTATACCAGAGCACACGCGGCGATTCTCGGAGGTCTAGATGTCGTATTTGAACTACCGGTCATCTATGCAACAGGCAGCTCAAGGGACTTTGGCGAAGGTGCCGTAGGTCTGATCAGTAAGCTAAGGGATGTAGATTACCTCGCTTTCGGCGTTGAGGATGATGAGCTCAACATGTTTTATGAAGTATCTGAAATCCTGGCAAATGAACCGGATAACTATAAGGAATTTCTTAATCAATACCTGTCGAAGGGTTTTACATTTCCTAATGCAAGTGAAAAATCGCTGAGAAAGATACTAGGTAATTCAATAGGGGACAAAATAACGAAACCAAACAATATACTTGCTATCTCATATCTGGTTGCCATGCGCAAACAGAAATCACCTCTCAGACCTATTATCATAAAAAGAAACGATGGCGGTTATTCAAATAACAAGCTTACCGGAAAGTATTCAAGTGCCACTGCTATTAGACACGCACTCAGAAATAATGAGAGCATCAAGCCATATGTTCCAAAGGTTTGTGTTGATCCATATGAAGGTTTTCTCAGAAGGGATCTCCCTGATCCTGAATGGCTCAGCCCTTTCATAGTTTCGAGACTGATTTACGACAGAAATCTCCCACCCGAGATATCCAATCTCGAAAATGTTATGGATATGACTACTGAGCTCTTAAACAGAATCAGAAAGATACCTCTTCCTGTCAGATATATAGAGTTGCAGGATTATCTAAAAACCAAAAATATGACCATGAGCCGAATAACAAGAGTTCTTCTGCACATTGTTCTCGGAATACTCAGTACAGACAGAACGAGAGCAATTGAAAATGGTTACGGAGAATATCTGAATCTTCTGGCTCTTTCAAATGAAGGATCCAAAATAATCAAAAAAATATCCGACAGCCAGAATATTAAAATAATAAACAAAAAATCTCTTTACAAGCCATCAGATGAGATAAACACCAGGCTCTGGGAGATTGACAAACTTGCTACTGATCTTTACAATCAGCTGATATATGACCACATTAACATCAGGTTACATAGTGAGCTTACCTCTTCTGTTAAGGGGTTAAAGAACAGCAAGGACGAAAAATAAAGAATAATAATATCAAAAAGAGATATGCAAAGCCATATGCATATCTCTTCTTTATTAGTCACTATATATTCATATATAATCTTCCAAACGATTACTCATCAAGGAAATCGTCATCATCATCGTAGTCATCATCATCATAATCGTCATCATCATAGTCATCATCATAATCGTCATCACTATCTGATCCATATGTATCCTCATCATCATAAGAATCATCATATGACTCTGCTGCAAATGCAGTCTCAGGATTATTACCGATAAGATTAATGCTTGTCTGAACCTCATTCAGGTTTGTATCAAGTGTAACAATACCATTCTCAAGGCTGTCAATGAGATTACGATAATTCTCTTTCTCAGACTCAAGTGTAGACTTCATGAAATCCTTAATACTTGTGATCTTATCCTTAGTATAAAGCATAGCTCCCATACGAACCTCTGTAGCCTCTGCCTTTGCATCTACGAGAATCTGCTGAGCTTCTGCTCTGGCACTATCAAGGATCTCATTAGCTCTGCTGTTAGCAAGCTCTGTTATATGATTTGTTTCTACAAGACGATTAGCTTCATTAACTGACTCGGAAATGATAGCATCGGATCTTGTTCTTGCTGAAGCAAGGATAGCCTCTTTGTTACGCATTATCTTCTTGCATCTCTCAATCTCGCTCGGAAGTTTCAGTTTAAGCTCCGAAAGCATACGATCCAGCTCATCCTTAGGCACAACGATCTTATTATTTGAAAGAGGCTGATATTTACATCCATCAATAAATACCTCAATCTCCTCGATCATTTCTTCAACGCCTTTTTTTCCCATCTTTTTAATCCTCCTGTATTATATATACTTCTCTTCTATTTTAGCTTGTACAATTTCTGGTACAAAATCCTTAACAGGTTTTCCATAGCTGGCATACTCTCTGACCATGCTTGAGCTTACAAAGGAATACTTTGGATCTGTTGCAATAAACAAGGTCTCAAAATCAGGATAAACCATATGATTACCCTGTGCCATTTTAAGTTCATTTGCAAAATCGGTTATCTCTCTAAGTCCTCTGATGATTATATGAACCCCGGTACATTTTGCAAAATCAACTAAAAGTCCCTCAAAACTGGTAACCTCAACGTTGTCAAGTCCTTTTGTGACTTCCTTTAACATATTAACACGTTCATCTAGAGAAAACAACGGAGATTTTTTCTGAGAATTATTAAGTATACATACAATTACTTTGTCAAACATCTTGGAAGCTCTCTCGATAACATCCATATGACCGAGGGTAACCGGATCGAAGCTTCCCGGATATATCACTGCCTTCATATTAGTTTTCCATTCACTCAGTATCCTTCAAACGAAGAAATACATGTTTATTCGTTTTGTAATTCTTTGTCTTATATATAACAAATTTAGTATCTCCGATATAGTCAAACTCCTCTTCGAGTCTGGCCTCAACTATCACTATAGCATCCGGATTAGTAAAGTTCTTAGTACTTAAGACCTCCACTACTTGTCTGTCCAATCCCTTTCCATAGGGCGGGTCAATAAAGATTATATCAAAATCAACCTTGCTCAGTCCTCTGACATAATTTACCGCATCACTCTTTACGATCATAGCTTCATCTTCAAACTTTGTAAAATGAATATTCTGCTTGATAATGCCGAGAGCATCTCTGTTATTCTCAACAAGAACCGCTCTGGCAGCACCTCTCGAAAGAGCCTCAATCGCTATAGCACCGCTCCCAGAAAAAAGATCCAGAAACGTAGCGTTCGGCACATCCATCTGTATGCAATTAAACAAGGTTTCCTTATACTTATCAGCAGTAGGCCTTGTTGTATCTCCCTCTAATGATTTAAGAGGCAGACTTCTTCTGGAACCGGCTATTACTCTCATAACTTTTTTATTTTATCACACTTATCCTCAATCAACAACTACTTTACATAAAGTACTATATTTTTTTTAATCAGCTTTATTCGCTTATTTTTTCCTTCAGCCACTTTCCTGTTTCTGACAGATCATCATCAGTCCAACCGGAGGTCTTGTCACAGCTGCTGTCTATAAGAGCTGATGACTCATCCTTATTTGATACATTCCATCCGGCATAGGACAGGTTGTACTCGTCTATCAGGTCAAACCAATCCTCAGCAGAATCATAATCTATCTCTCCGTTACCGGACGCATCACAGATACTGAACTCGGATATGAATACACAAAGGCCCTTATCATGTGCAGTCTTAACCTTATCTCTGATATTATCCTTATGAGTTGCAGCATAGAAATGTACCGTATAGGCTATATTCTCCTGACCTGTTATAGGATCCTCCGCCGCTATCTCAACATCCTGAGACCAGGTCGGAGTTCCTACAATGATTATCGCATCCTTATCATTTGCTCTTATAACAGGAATTACTTCCTCAGCATAGCTCTTTATATCCTCCCAGCCTGTACTTCCGTTAGGTTCGTTACATATCTCATAGAGGACATTATCATAATCAGCATACTTGGCAGACATCTCATCAAAGAATGGAATAGCCTCATCCTTATTAGTCTGAGGGTTATTATCACTCAGTATATGCCAGTCTATTATCACATACATACCTAGTTCAGTCGCATAGTCGACTCCATCAGAAACCAGCTTCTTCAGCTTGTCCTTATCACCATCCTGACAATATCCACCTGACTCTCCTGTATACATGGCAAGTCTTATGAGATTTGCACCCCACTCATCTCTGAAGGTCTGGAAAGCTTCTTTGTTTACATAGTCAGGGAACCAAGCCAGACCATGAGTACTAACACCTTTAAGCTGATACTTGTCTCCGTTCTTATCAACGATATCAGTTCCCTTTATACTGAGAGCCCCATGATTATCAAGAGGTGTTCCACTCTCCGGTTCTTTCTTCTCCTTCTTGGAATCTTCCTTCTCTTTCTTCGATCTGGTTGTTGGCTCTTCCTTTTTTACATCATAAAGCTTACCGTCTATATATACTGACGCAGTCTTATCCCTCTTGCCGGAGGCTGAATCCTTAAACTTTACCTGAAGTCCGACACCTGTAGTATTCTTGGCTGAAAGTGTCTCATTATAATCAACGGCTGTTATATAAAGAGTATCATCCTTTATCTCAAACTCTCCGTTCCAGTTATCTCCAATCTCTCCACCACTAAATCCATCTATTCTGACCTCCCAGTCCTTAAGGTCATCCTTGGAATCATTGTGGATATCTATATTGTACTGAAAAACATATTCATCCTTATCCTGCCAGTTACCTCCATCGGATATTGTAACGTAACAAGCCATTTTCTTTTCTTTAGCTTTTGCATCTCCGGAGGTAGACTTATCAGTATCAGCCTTATCTGCTTTATCCTTATCTTCAGCCTCAGTTTTTTCTTCTTCCTTTTCTTCCTCAGTAGTAGCAACAGCTTCCGTAGTAGTATCCTTATCATTATCCTTACTTTTATCAACGATTATATAGATAACAAGTCCTACCACCATCAGAGAAAGCACAGCTATTATTGCTATAAGTCCCTTTTTACTTTTCATATATCCTCCTAAAGATTAAAGTATGATTTTACCCTCGAATTGTTTTCCGTAGACAAGCGACACATCCTGAGCCAGCTTCAGCATATCGGAATAATTATATATATCAGCGATCTTGAAATCCATATCGCCACTCTGTCTTATACCAAAGAAATCTCCCGGACCTCTGAGTTTCAAATCCTCTGAAGCTATATAGAATCCATCGTTTGATTCCTCCAGAACCTTAAGTCTCTCAACAGACTCCTTGGACTTTTTTACATTTATAAAGATGCAGTAGCTCTGTGCATCTCCCCTTCCTACACGGCCTCTTAGCTGATGAAGCTGGGCGAGACCAAATCTCTCAGCATTTTCAATCATCATAAGAGTCGCATTCGGATTATTGATTCCAACTTCTATAACAGTCGTTGAAACAAGTACATCTATCTCTCTCTTAATAAAGCTATGCAGAATATCCTTCTTTTCATCCTCCTTCATCCTGCCATGAAGGTATGAAACCCTGATACCACTTCCAAGCTCTTTCGAGAGCTCATCGCTGTAGCTTATGACATTTTCAGCTTCAGTTATATCATTTTCCTCTACCATCGGACATATGACATAAGCCTGATGTCCTTCCTTTACCTGCTGTTTTATAAAACTATATGCCGAAGGACGATACTCCGTTCCGACTACACAGTTCTTGATTCTTTTTCTTTCTGCAGGCATATCCTTGATAACGGATATATCCATATCGGCATAAAGAATTATCGCAAGTGTCCTGGGAATCGGAGTCGCACTCATTATAAGAACGTGTGGGATATGTCCCTTTGAAGACAGACTGTCCCTCTGCTTTACTCCGAATCTATGCTGCTCATCCGTAACAACAAGTCCCAGATCATTGAACTGAGTCGCCTCCTGTATAATTGCATGAGTACCAATCACTATATCACAGTTTCCGGATTTAAGTTCCTGATAAACCTCACGTTTTTCCTTAACACTCATTGAACCCGTGAGAAGTCTGACCGAAAGCTTATAAGGCTTCATATACCTGCTTATATCCTCAAAATGCTGAACAGCGAGAACCTCAGTCGGAACCATCAGAGCTCCCTGATGACCGGACAATGCATTCATAAGCAGCGCAATTACAGCGACCACGGTTTTTCCGGAGCCAACATCTCCCTGAACAAGCCTGTTCATAACATGTTCCGAACTCATATCCGACTCTATGTCCTGTATAGCCGATTTCTGCCCATCCGTCAGCTCAAACCCAAGTCCGGCAATAAAGCCCTCTTTTTTTTGAGTTGCCTCCTTGGTTATTCTATGGAAATTTTCCTCAGTGACAGTAGACTCCCTGAGACTTCTGATCCGTATAAGAAATTCAAGAAACTCATCAAAAGCTATTCTCTTTAAAGCAGCCCGAAGACTTTCCTCATTCTGAGGAAAATGTATCTGCATCAGAGCCTCTGCTCTTGGCATAAGTCCCCTATCACTCATCTCATTTTCAGGAAGGTACTCTGGGATACCAAAAATCACATCCTTTACTGCATCCACAGCTCTGGTTATAGAATTATTTGTTATACCCGACTTAAGCGGATATATAGGCTGCATAGTGGTAAGAGCCTTCTGATACTTAAACTGAGTAAAGTATTCAGGCATCTCCATAACCCTCATACTTCCCTTTATTTTTATAACTCCGTAGAAGACATAGCTCTCACCTTTTTTGAAAACACTCCGAAGAAACGGCATATTGAACCATACCATTCTTATGCTTCCGGTATCATCTGATGCAGTCAAACTGGTGATATTGTATCTCCTGCCCTTATGACTCTCTACATAAGTTACGACCTTGCAAAAAACAGCAACCCTGTCCCCTTCAGCTACAGAACTGACAGGGACAGGCTCGCTATATGTTTTATAACTACGCGGATAATAAAACACCAGATCTCGTACAGTACTGATTCCCAGTCTACCAAAATCCTTCGCCGTTTTCTCTCCGACACCCTTTATACTTATTATATCGTCTTCTAATCTCATATCTACTCAACAGATAATATATAATAATAGATAGGCTGACCACCGTATCTGACATCGATTTCCAGATCATCAAACTTCTCAGCGAGCTCAGCTCTGAGTTTTTCAGCATCCTCCTCAGTCGTATCCTCGCCATAGTAAACACTGATCATTCCGCTGTCTTCATCAACCATTTCAGCAAGAACATCAAGTGTCACATCATGAACCTTCTCACCAACAGCTTTGATACCGTCATCGGTTATACCCATTATATTGTTCTTACGAATTTCTTTTCCATCCACAGAGGTATCTCTTATGGCAAACGTAACCTCTCCGGTCTTCACTTCAGAGAAAGCCTCCTTCATCATCTGGAAGTTATCTTCAGGCTCAAGAGCTTCATTATATGCAAGCATGGCACTGATTCCCTGAGGTATGGACTTGGTCTCTACAACATATATCTCCTTGTCCTCACAGATAGATCTTGCCTGATTAGCAGCAAGGATTATATTTTTATTATTTGGAAGAATATATACATTTTCAGCATTTACATTATTGATTGCAGATAGTATATCATCTGTGCTCGGATTCATGGTCTGACCACCATGAATCACGTAATCGACCCCAACCTCCGTGAATATCTCAACAAGGCCTTCACCGGAAGCTATTGCTACAAAGCCGTACTTTTTCGGTGGTTCATCATGAACCTTCTTTACAACCGGCTGCGCTTTACTTCTTTCAGCCTTAATCTGCTTGAAAGCAGCCTCCTGCTCCTCAGCCTTTCTCTTCTCATTTTCAATAAGCACTCTCTCCGAATGCTCTTCACGCATATTATCTACCTTACATCTGGTGAGCTGACCATATTCAAGTCCCTTCTCAAAGGCTCTTCCGGGATGATTGGTATGAACATGAATCTTAACAAGCTCATCATCGGCAACACATACAAGAGAATCACCTATAGATAGTAGATATTCCTTAATTCCTTCAACCTCTGAATTAGAGAGTTCCCGATCAAGAAGTATGATGAATTCCGTACAGTAGCCGAACTTAATATCAGCAGTAGATATGTCCTCTTTACCACTTCCCATCTCATAGGTTGGTCTGGCCTTAGGAATATCATCAAGCACACCTGCTCCACGAGCAAGCTGAACGGGTGCTCCGTCAATTAAACCGACAGCCTCACCCTTAAGTCCCTTAAGGATACCCTTAACAACCTCAATAAGTCCCTGTCCTCCTGAGTCAACAACACCGGCTTCTTTTAATACAGGAAGCATTTCGGGTGTCTGGGCAAGAACCTCTTCTCCATACTCTATGATTTTCTCAACATATTCTGCTATATCATCCTCAGTACTGAGAAGCTCAACAGCCTTCTCGGCCATACCTCTTGCAACTGTAAGTATGGTTCCTTCCTTTGGCTTCATAACAGCTTTATATGCAGTTTCAACCGAACGAGTAAACCCAGATGCTATATCCTCAAGGCCAAGCTCATTCTTATCCTTGATATCCTTACAGAAGCCTCTGAATATCTGAGAAAGAATAACTCCGGAGTTACCTCTGGCACCTCTTAGAGACCCACTGGATATAGCTTTTGAAAGCTTTGCCATACTCAGATCTGAAATCGCCTCAACCTCTGACGCTGCAGCCATAATGGTAAGCGTCATATTGGTACCCGTATCACCATCCGGTACAGGGAATACATTCAGTTCATTTATATATTCTTTATTATTGCTCAGATTATTTGCGCCTGAAATAAATGCTGTTTTCAGCAGGTCGGCATTAATACTAGTTAATGACATGTGACTTAGATCCTCCTATCAGTCAATTACTCTTACGCCTTCAACGAAAACATTGATGGATTTTACATCCATTGACGTATAGTCTTCAACCTGGTACTTAACCGTGCTTACCAGATTCTTTACGACTGTCTGAATATTTACGCCGTAAGAAACGATAATATGGAAATCTATTACAAGACCTCCTTCGGTAACCTTAACAGTAACTCCCCTTGCCACATTATTACCCTTAAGCAACTTAGCCAGACCATCCTTCACACTAAGACTGGCCATACCGACAATACCGAAACAGTCCAGAGCTGCATGTCCAGCAAATCTGGCAACTACCTCAGGGTCTATAACTATCCTGCCATTTTCATTCTCGATTTGATTTGTCATTTTTATGCCCCTCCTTTAATAAGGACTGTGTTCATTTTTCGATAACTATGATGTATTTTACCAAATAATATCTCTTTATACAAGAAAAGAGAGACTTAAAACACAGTCTCTCTCTACTTACTAATATATCAATCAAACTCGGCAGTATACAAACTATGCACGCTCTACCTTACCTGATCTAAGACACTTTGTACAAACATAGATAGTCTTAGGAGAACCATCAACCTTTGCCTTGACTCTCTTAATATTAGACTTCATTATTCTATTGGATCTTCTGTGTGAATGTGACACATTGTTTCCAAAAAGAACTGACTTATCACAGTAAAAGCACTTAGCCATCCTTCGGCACCTCCTTTAACCACTAAAATCGAACCTTATTTAGTCCGCAACATTTGGTATTCTATCAGATATATCTATCAATTGCAAGCTTTTTTTTAACTCTTGTTATACTATTTTGTTTTTCTCTTTGCAACAACAACATATCTGCCTTCGCTGGCATGATATGCACAGGTTGAAAGCGTTACGAGCTTATCACCATACTCAGCTGTTTCCTCAATCTTATAAGGAGTCTTGGACTTTACTTTAGATACATATTCATCAAACTCATCCTTATCCTTAGCATTAATAAATTCGTAATACTTAAAGGTATTGTCCTCACCTTTAATCTCAGTTCTAAATGCTGCGATAACCTCGTATTCATAGTTGCCTTGTATAGTATCGAATCTGAAGGTATTATGCTCTTTATAATAATCCTCTGTTTCATACTTGAGAAGATCATGGAACATAGTTCCTGCCTTCATATTATGTCCATAAATCACAACATTATCTGATGGCTTGATTGCATCACACTTAGCTGCCAGGAAAAGTGTTCCCGACGCACTCTTTTCTCCATTAAAGTCCTTGTGCAGATAGAATTCTTCATCGCGAGGTGTATGCATAACCGGATAGTCTATCTCAGTTCCGGGAATACTCAGCCATCCGATAAAATCATTATTAGAAGCATAAAGTTCTGCAAACTTTTCCTGAACCTTGACACCATTTATATCAACGTATTTGATTTCAGATGCATCCGTTTCAGTACCATAAGATATGACATCAGCTCCGGGAGCATCATCCTTTATCATATCCTTAAGACTTTCAAAGGACTTCTGGGCCTTATGGATATTATAATAATACATTCCCAGATATCCGGCCGAAACAAGAAACGTTACTATAAATATAACAAGCAGGATATTAAGTATCATATCCTTCTTTGTTTTTTTCTTCTTTGACTTACCCGCTTTCTTGGTTACTTTCTTATTTGCTTTCTCTGTACCCTTCTTGGTTTCAGCCTGACGCTTCATAAGCTCTACTTTGGAAACCTTAACCTTTGAGCTTTTTGCAAGCATACTTCCGGGTGCGCCACTCACGACTCCATTTCCGGTTCTATTCACTCCCTTTACTGAAAGCTTGCTATCCTTCTCTTCTTTTACCGGCTTTTCAGTAGGCTTTTCCACCGGCTTTTCCACTGGCTTTTCCACCGGCTTTTCAATAGGCTCCTCAATAGGTTTCTCTGCAGGTTTCTCTACTGGCTTTTCTGCGGGTTTCTCGTCAGCTTTGTAGCTGTCCCCCATATATCGTTTTAATATCTCTTCTATTTCGTCCTTATTGTAATCGTTATCCATTTAAAACCCCAAATACATTAATGTTAAAAATATTTCTTATTCCCCCAAAGATTGGCCTTCTTAAGTGCCAGATATTCACTGTAGCCATCCTCAAGTATCTGCTTCTCATTTGGGAACTTCAGCAGATGATAGGCCTCGTGAAACTTATAATAACCCGAATCACAGAAGTACTCTTCCCTCTGCGGCTTGCTGTAAAAGCTGTTCGACATCATGAGATACCAATGAACATTCTTGCTCACAACGTCATTATATGTACTAAATGTATAACTGCTCTTGCCTATATACTTAACAATCGTGGCGTCAACGCCCGACTCTTCCTTAACCTCTCTGAGAGCGGTATCAGCATGTTCCTCTCCCTTTTCAACTGTCCCCTTTGGCAGAACCCAGCCTTCATATCTATTGCGGTAATTCTTGTAGAGAACAAGCACCTTACCTCTAAAGATCACCACACCTCCACAACTAATTGCTTCGACCATACGCAATCCCTCCTTCTTTATGGTGTGTCAGATCACCGACAATTAACGGATGTCAGTGAATTATTTTGTGTCTTATATTATTTTTACTTTCCTGCATAATATGCATCCATAACAGCAGATGCAACATAAGTTCCTGATATCTGATTTGATGTGTAATCCTCAACAACTACACTTACTACGATATCCGGCTTGTCAGAGGATGTAAATCCAACAAACCACGAATTGCAGTTTCCGTTATTATCATATTCTGCCGTTCCTGTTTTACCGGCAACTGTATATGATTTACCGGCCATATACTGTGATGCCGTACCTGAAGTACAGACCTCCTCAAGCATAGGAATTATATCCTTTGTAACTTGAGGATCAATAACCTGCCCATAGGACTTAGGCTTATATTCCTTAACAACATCACCCTCTGCATCCTCAACTCTTTTGATAAGTCCAGGCTCCATCATATGTCCGCCATTTGCTATAGCCTGCATAATAAGAGCATTATGAAGAGGCGTTGTCAGGGTATCTCCCTGTCCGATAACAGTCTGAGGTATATATGACTTATCGCTTTCGCCATTAAGCTTAAATACAGGCTTTGATGCGTCACCCTCAAACGGAATATCTTTATTATATAATAAATCCTCTGAAAAATCAGCTAATGAATCTATATCCAGTGAATTTGCACCAATATCAGCAAAACTCGTATTGCATGACTTTGCAAGCGAGCTCTTGAGGTCAAGTGTTCCATGTGCAGTACTGTTTGAACATCTGATAGAAACACTGTTATATATATCAGTTCCATTACATGTATGAGTATAACTCTCATAATCCGGATGCTCTTTAATATACTCCATAGCCGTAATAACCTTGAATGTCGAACCAGGGGCATAAAGTCCCTGAGTGGCACGGTTTAAAAGAAGTGCACTGGACTCTCCCTCCTCTGTATGCGCTGTCTGCCAAACAGCGTCCATATCATTTGGATCAAATGTAGGACTGGAATACATAGCAAGAACATCAGATGTAGATGCATCAAGTACAACAACCGCTCCTCTACAATTACCAAGCGTATCTGCCGCCGCCTTCTGGAGATTATAATCCAGATTCAAGATGACATTATCACCCGGATTCTTTGTTTCCGACAGATCATTTTTAATCTGCTCATCTAGTCCAACATGCGATCTGAGAAGAGTAAAGTTTTGTGACAGCTCTACTCCGGCTCTTCCGTAATTATTATATCCGACAACATGAGCGAAAAGTCCATTATAAGGATAAAGCCTCTTCTCATCGCCATTTTCGCTAACCTCAGTTGTAGCTACAACGGTACCGTCACTTGTGATGATGTCACCACGCTTTACAAAGTCTGACAGACTATCCTGTCTCTTATTAGAAGCGTTCGCAACAGTTCTTTCCGCCTTGTCGGACATATAATAAATGATATATCCAAACATACAAAGAAACACAAGTACCATAACATACGTCGAAAAAACTATGGGCCTGTTCTTTATTTTGTTTCTTTTAGCTTTTTCTCTTTCTCTGTCAATAAGCTCCTGCATCTCCGGCAGCATATTGGGTTGCTGCTCTGCGGTAGATTTTGTCTTTTTCTTTTTCAAGATCGTCAGCCTCTTTACTTACTAAAATATATGTGTACTGAATTATCGAGAACATAAGGAGTGTACTAAACACACTGCTTATACCATAACTAATAAGCGGAAGTGTAACACCCGTCGACGGAATAAACTTCGTCGCACCACCAACATTAAGCACAACCTGGAAGATATAGCATATACCTATACCAAAGGTTACATACTTGAAGAATGGCTGTTTACATTTCATAGCTATATTCTGGATAGCCAGGAAACAGCTGAGATATATAAGTATCAGACATAGGCCAAATACCATACCAAGTTCTTCACCGATAGCTGAGAATATAAAATCACTTTCAGCAACAGGAATCAGATAAGGCATACCTCTTCCCAGTCCTGTTCCAAAGAAACCACCTGTACCTATGGCAAACAATGACTCACAAACCTGATAACCCTGAGTCTGTTGATATTTAAACGGATCCTTCCATGCATTAACACGGACAACTACATGTGCAAACAACGAATCCTTAAACAGCATATATCCTATCACACAAGCTGCGACACCGAGTCCTATACCCAGAAGCATAAAAATCGGTCGGGACGTTGCCAGATAAACCATCATAAAGTAAATGATATAAAACATCACCACTGCACCGAAGTCCTTCTCAATAACAAGAATCAGCATAAATGTAGCTGCTATGCATGCATTTACAAAAAGATCCTTTATTGTCGAAGCCTTAACAAGTGAGCTTGCCGTAAAGAAGATGAAAAACAACTTTACAAACTCCATAGGCTGTAGGGACAGTCCGCCGATACTTATCCAGTTTCTCGATCCATTAACAACCATTCCCAGTCCGGGAATGAAAACCGAAGCCAGAAGTATGATACCGACAACTCCATATCTGTTTCTCCAGTATGGAATATTCTTCATCATCGACATGATCTTCGGAATAAATATCGTAAGAATAAGGCCAAGCGAAGCCAGAATAAACTGTCTGACCGCAAGCTTCGGACTGAGTCTGAGCAACATCGTATATCCAATAAGCATAAGAAATGCTACGTTGTTGGTCAAAAGTCTTGAAGAATTCTTGTACATAAGTCTGAAAGCCAGTATATACATGACTGCAATAAAAATCTCAATCAGATAATACACTATGACCTTGATATCCTTCATATTAATCATCAACATAACATGACACAGAAAATGTATCATAAATATATAAAAAACCTGCTTATTCAGGTTTTTTGTCCTCTTCTTCCTGTCCTTGGCAATCAGATACGTAAAGCAAATGATTGTATATAGGACCATAAATAAGAGAACCAGATATTTAGAAATAGTACATATAATGTTCAGCATTATTAATTATATACCCTTCTCATAGTGACCTCTTGTAAATCCGTCACTTATTTTGTCTATCCTTCCACTAAGTACCGCCTTCATTTCATCAGCGGATTCAATGGTAAATCCATATATTTTCTCCGAGATCTCGGATTCATACATATGGAGACTGAGCGCTTTTGAACTCAGTAACACATTATAACATAAATCACCGGCATTTATTACATAAAATGAACTTTGTTTATCATCCTTAAGCTGTCCGGTCGTATCACGAAGCCCCGCTGTAACCATAAGCGGAAGCTTCCCATAATAAGGCTCTGCCACTCTGCTTTTACTGTTATAGCAATAATCTATACCGTTTATATCCTTTTTAGATAGTTCAACAGGTGTTTCATATATGATCTCACCGGAAAATCCCGTCAAAAGCTCTGCTATAAAACCAACGGCCATATCATTATAAGCATAGAGACTTCCGGCCAGCACTATAGTAGATATATCAAGCCGTTTCAGACTTCCAGCCACCTTTGCCAGATCATCGATATTTCTTACATATAGACCATCGTAGCTGTTGATCAAACTTATAAAACGCTCAGAAGCTATATCATATTCATTTCTATTGATATATGGAAGTGCAAGGATAATCCTCTGCTCGTCCTTCTTATGGCTTATATTCTTAATTTCATCACCCTTCAGCTTTCCAAGCCCCATATCAACATAGAGATAGTCTATATTCATTTCAAAGCCTAGAGCCGCATCCAGCTGTTTTCTGTCAGAAACCATAACATGTACTTTGCCTGGATGCTTCTCAGAAGCAGATCCTGTAACGTTTTTTCCCAGACCAAGGAGAAAGTCCCTATCCTCCTGACAATATACAGAGCTTCTTTCATATTCAGAAATTATCACTTCCTTATATCTCTCGAGAGCGGCTCTTCTCAGACTCTTCAAATCTCCTACAGGAGTAAAACTCTTATTATCATTATGAATCAAAAGCTCTTCCATCTCATAATCAGTATTACCAAGCTGCGTGATTTTTTCTCTTATTGTGTAATTTTCAAGAGGTCTGGACAAAGCTTTCTGAGCAATCTGCCCCTCAACCTCAACCTTTACACCATCATCAAGGCTTTCAACAAAAAGCTTCATAGGCTTGCCTTCATTTATCTCAAACTGTCCTCTTAATTTTATCTTCGGCGGGTTTTCAAGAAGTTCATCTATCTCACTAAGTATCTTCTTATTTCTTGTTCTATAAACAGCCGTACCCTTTTTCAGCTTCTTTGTATTCGGACAGGCTAGAGATGCATCCCGCCCTTTTTTGATATCAGCATTTACAGTAAGCGAGATTGGCTCATCAAAGTCAACAAGCAGTTCATCACCAACCCCCATATCCAGCAGAGCTGTAAAATGTATTCTTCCGTCCTTAACTGTGGAGATCTCTCCTACCTTGACACCTCTTCTTCCCGGCATGGAATCATCTATCAGATAATTGTCCCAGCTATCATCATATCTGTTCTTAAAGAGGTATCCATCAGTAAAACCACCTCTGTTAAACACATCCCTGAGACGCATCTCAAGCATCGTTGCTTTTTCGTCTGAGAATGTACCTTTCAGATAATCATCACGAAGCTCTTTGTAAGCCATTACTGTAGATGCCACATAATACTCATTCTTCATCCTTCCCTCAATCTTGAAGGAATCGATACCTGTATCAATTAGGGCAGGTATATGCCTGAGAGTACACATATCTCTCATAGACAGCTTATAGCTTCCGTTATATCTCTGCCTGCATGGCTGAGCACATCTGCCTCTGTTACCACTTCTTCCACCAGCCATAGAGCTCATCAGACATCGTCCGCTATAGCATAAGCACATAGCTCCGTGTACAAATGCTTCGACCTCGATATCAGCCTCTTCTCTGATTATTCTGAGTTCCTCAAGCGTCATCTCTCTTGCCGCAACCACTCTGGTTGCACCAAGCCCTTTTACAAGATTGGCTCCTGAAACAGTTGTTATATTCATCTGAGTGCTCGTATGAATATCAAGATCAGGAAAACATTTTCTAAGCATCACAAAAATGCCATAATCCTGTACAATGACAGCATCAAGGCCTTTTTCATAAAGTGGACATAACATATCATACAGATGAATCATCTCATCATTTTTGACAAGTGTATTTATCGTAAGATATATCTTTACTCCATGTAAATGAGCATATTCAATTGCATCCAGCAACTCTTCGTCACTGAAATTATTTGCGTAGGCTCTCGCCCCAAAAGAATTCCCCGCTAAGTAACATGCATCAGCGCCGGCGGCTACAGCCGCTCTTAAGGCCGACATATTACCACACGGGGCAAGTATCTCAGGTCGTTTCATTATCTCTTATCCTTTTCAGCCTCCAGCTGAACCAGTCTCTTCTGAAGTATATTTACCTGTTCTTTATACTCTTCAACCAGCTTAAGTGCAGCCTCATGCTTTATTTGGGATTCTATGACCTCATGTCTGAGTTCATAAAGCTGCTGCTCCTTGTCACTGTTATCCGTGGCAGTCTCATCAGCTTTTGATTTTGCTTTAAAGTAATCATCGGCGATATTCAGAGCAAGCAGAACGCCCTGATACTCTACGTTCATCCTTCTGTATTCTTCAGAAGTCTTACACTCAGCTATCTTACCGTTGATATATGTTGCGATATTCTGGAGATATTCTTCTCCTTCAAAACCACTTAAAGTATAAACCTTATTGTTAATAACAACCGGGATATCTGTTCTCACCTGTCCCATATCACGCTTCACCTCTTCTATTATTATTCACCCAGCATATATTCCATCCCCAGATGCTTATATGCTTTTTCTGTTACAACTCGTCCTCTCGGAGTTCTGTTAATAAGTCCGTTCTTAATAAGATACGGTTCATAAACATCCTCTATGGTTCCTGAATCTTCACCTATAGCAGCAGCTAAAACCTCAAGTCCGACAGGACCTCCTCCATAATTCTTTATTATGGTAAGAAGCAGATTTCTATCTGTATCATCCAGACCATAGCTATCAACGTCAAGCTTATCGAGAGCACTCTTAGCGACATTATAATCAATTTTACCCTCGTGTTCAACCTCTGCAAAATCTCTGACTCTTTTAAGAAGTCTGTTTGCAAGTCTCGGCGTTCCTCTTGAACGCTTTGCAATCTCCAGAGCACCTTCATCATCGATGGTTATACCAAGCACTCCGGAGGATCTTACTATTATAGTCATAAGCTCAGTAACATTGTAAAACTCAAGTCTGTTCACCACACCAAATCTGTCTCTAAGAGGTGCACTGAGCATACCTGCTCTTGTAGTCGCTCCTATAAGAGTAAACTTAGGAAGATCAAGTCTGATAGACTTAGACTGTTCGCCCTTTCCGATAACTATATCTATCGCAAAGTCCTCCATAGCCGGATACAGAACCTCTTCAACCTGTTTACTGAGTCTGTGTATCTCATCAATAAAGAGTACGTCGTTTTCGGAAAGCTGGCTAAGAATTGCCGCAAGCTCACCGGGTTTCTCAATCGCAGGTCCTGAGGTAATCTTGATATTAACACCCATTTCCTCTGCAACAATTCCGGCAAGGGTGGTTTTTCCGAGCCCGGGAGGTCCATACAAAAGTACATGATCAAGACTCTCCTTACGCCTCTTAGCAGCCTCTATAAAAACCTCAAGGTTTTTCTTAACTTTATTCTGACCTATATACTCGGATAAGCTTCTCGGTCGCAGGTTTTTCTCTATAGCCTCATCCTCAAATGTGCTCTCCGATGTAATGATTCTTTTCTTCATAGTCATATCCTTATAAATACTTAAGTGCAAGTCTTATCAACTCTTCAGCTGATTTGTTCTGTGAGTCCTCAACCTTTCTTATGGCCTTAAGAGCCTCTGAATTTGTATATCCAAGAGCACAAAGAGCCTGAGCTGCATCAGATACTGAATTTGTATCCTGCTCTCCATCACTTCCCAGATCAAATACAGACCCCTCCAGGTTAACTGCATCCTTCATCTCAAGAACAATCTTCTGCGCAGTCTTTGCACCGATTCCGTTAGCTTTCGATATAGCCTTGGAATCATTAGCAATAACAGCTGCAATCAAATTGTCTGGTCCGAGTTCATTCAGAACAGATAAAGCCCCCTTAGGACCTACACCACTTACTGAAATAAGCTGTTTAAAAAGATCCTTCTCCCTGGATGTCAGAAAACCAAAGAGTCTCATAGAATCCTCCTTGACATCCAGATACGTTATTATTTTTACTTCGCTATTAATTGAAGGAAGCTTCCTTATAACATAGTCATATGTAAGTATCTCGTAACCTATTCCCTGACAATCTACTACAATGCTGTTTGAAGTCACCTCTTCGAGCTGACCCTTTATATATGAAATCATATATCTTATCTCCTGATTTTAGTTCTCTAACAATGAACAAAGAGTGCTGCAAATATTATGCAGCACTCTCTCCATTTGAAATACATTCATCGATTTACAGGAACTCGAAATCGTCTGCTCCCTCTTCTTCTCCATCGCCAATCATTGCTTTGTTGGACTTTCTGTTGTCTTCAATCTCTCCGACAAATACATCATCGCCATCACCGAAGATATCCTCATTATTATCCTGGAAGAACTTAGATGTAGCAGAATCCTTTGAACTCATCTTGAGCTTTGACTCTTCCTTAACCTCTTCCTTCTTATCTTCGGGCTTATCATCCATCACAAGATCTGAAAAAGGATCATCATTCTTTGCAGTCTCTGTGAAAGGACTAGCTGATTCAGCCTTATCATCCTTCTTATCACTCGCTGCAGTCTTCTCTGGCTCACTGGCTGAGCTATCAGCATGACCCTCACCATATTTATTTTCTAATTCGAAAACTCTTAAACGATACTCTTCGATCGACTTGTTAAGTCTGTCCTTCTCATCTCGAAGGTTCTTATTTTCTGTAAATAATTCGTCATATGCTCTGTAAACAGTATCAACATACTGATTTACATCAGCCTTCTTGTATCCAAAAAGTCCGGTACCAAAACTTTGAGTTTTAATGTCAATTGGTTGCATCATGATAGTAATCCCTCCAAATGATTTATATGCCGGCACCGGCACCCACACCGGTACAGTCTAGTTTGATTATAACATAATTTTTACGTGTTTCAACAAAAAATTTACATAATTATGTTAATTTACTTTCTTTAAACAAACTACCTCTTATCCTTATCTATTCTCTCCAAGAATATAATTGATACAAGCGCAAACACAAAACTGAAGATTATCAGAACTGCCCACCTGCGCTTTACATTACTTTGTGTAGACTCAAACGCCTCTCTCATATTCGAAGAGGCGAGTCTTTTATTTATTTCCTTGTCCTGTCCGGCGGCTTCGGCACAAATAGCCGCCATTCCGTGGCTTGATATCATAAATCCCTTGATACCGTTAACGCCCGGCGGAAGAGAGAAAATACGAGGCAGTTTTCCCGTTATCAGCAACATGTTCAAGATCAACAAAATGGCCAACTATTGTCAATGCCAAAGAAAGTATTGAAACAAACAGATATACCCTTTCATCATCCTCTTTGTCAGCGCATCTGGCTAGTTCATACTCCCTAAAGCCCGGTATAAGTGACCACCAGCCCTTCTTCTGACATTTAACAAAAATCCGCCAGAGTCCGACTATATTAAGAATAATAAAAATAGTATCCACAATAATGTATGACCTGAAAAACGATTCTACCATAGTGTATCTCCTTTTTAGCTTTACTTCTTTTTCAAGTTATACCTTAAAACCGAATCAATGATAATTCCGGCATATTGTCTGAGATAATCGTTATTTCCTAGAAATGTATCATTTAACATGATATAAGTTTCTTTAGTGTTAGGTTTTTCCTTATACTCTGCAAGTATATCAGGTGTTTTTCCAAACGAGGGAACAAAATAACCCTCATAACTCTGACAGCCTTCTTTTTTCGTTTTTTCAGGATAGTAATTCATCACGCCCTCATAAATAGGGATTTTAAGCTTTGCATTCGTATCCTCTGCAACCAGAGAAATCCCCTCCATGCTTGTATATATCCTGTTTTTCAAATTACCGACAAGTTCAAGTTCAAGTGAAAGCATAAGCTCATTATTATCTATCTCGGTACCTAGTTTAAGTACTTTAAACTGTCCTTCTGCCATCATCTGAGTTGCAAGAATATTGGAAAGGAATATCATTCCCTCCATATCGTCTCTATTATGTCTGAGAACAAGTTCCCTGCTCTTCTCATCTCTTCCCGCCAGATAACCAAGATATACATCTATAAGCTGCCCACCGTTATACATATCTACTCTGTTTATTCCCAGGTACTTCTCGATAGTCTTCTGTTTTATATTTGGAAGTCCCAAAGCAAACTTATAGGGTTTTACAAGTTTCATGAGGTCAAATGGCTTAACAGATTTAAAATTGTCAGTAAGCGTAATACCGAATTTCTGATGTATGAAATTCATTCTCTTTTTTATATATGGGATATCAAATGTATCTCCATTGAACTCAACCAGTACATCATAATCCTTTATCATAGTCTGAAATGTTCTTATAAGTTCCGGCTCGGATCTGCCGTCATCATTAAACAGCTGAATGATCTTCCATTGCCCATCCTCAAAAACATTTAAACCTATAATATATGTAAATGAACTAAATGGTGACAAACCAGTAGTCTCAATATCGAACATACAAACTCTCTTATCGCCGAAATAAGCAGAAACCGTATCATATCCGAGAACCCTTTCAGCAGACACTACCTCAACTATCTTCTCCATTTTCACCTCAGAATTTTAATATATAAAACAAATGTGATTAAATCACTTTATAATCATACAACAATCAAAGCTAAAAAAGCAAAAAAAGCGAGGGAAGCCGCTTGGCCCGGTTGGGCTGCGAATATATTCCCTATACTAAACCGTACACAAGGCCACTTACAAGTACAGGAACATATTCTTGTGTACGCGCTCCGAAGAGCACACCCTCGCTATACATATAATAAACTAAGTCAAATATTGTATCAACTAATTAATAAATAAACATATAAGGTCCTTTTCTCGTTGCTTCGCAACTCGGTCTCGCTGTTCAATTCCCACATACAAAAAAAACTGCTTTCGCAGTTCAATTCCCACATACAAAAAAAACTGCTTTCGCAGTTTTTTATGGAGTAGGTGGGAATTGAACCCACGTCCGAAAACCCTTCCATCACAGTATCTCCCATCACAGTAAGTGATTTGACATTCCCTACGACCAGCGCCCACTCACAGGCTCAGGCTTTCGGTAGCTTGTAATTCTTCCCGTGCCTACAAGCATCAGCAAGGAAGTGCTCCGTCTGTTTGATGCCAGACCCCTATGCAACGGACGACACAAGGCTGACAGCTGCGATTAGGCAGCGAGTGCTAATTTATTATCAGCGTTTATATTTAATGAATGTTTTTTACGAGGTCACTCACCTCGGATGGCTGCCATGATTTCTAAATCCCCGTCGAAACCAGTACTACCCCGTTTACTGGGCAACGTCTGTATCAGTTGCACTTGCATCTGAAACTGTTGCACTGTCAAGCATCTTCTGAAGGTCTTCCTTAGAGACTGCATTTGAACCCAAATCTATGTTTTCGCTCCAGTACTTATCAAACCATGTTTCATATTCTGAAGCATTTATTGTCTTATTCAGTTCAGCCTCTTCCTTCTGAACCTTATATATATGCTTTCCTAAAGGAATTCCGATGAGTGCTCCGACTCCGAGAGACAGGATAAATACAGCAAGTGCTTTCTTTACCTTCTTTCTCTTCATTATCTTTGCTCTGTTCTTTTTTTCCTTTTTATAAGCATCGACCTTTTCCTGGCTCATTGTTAATACCTCTGACTGTTTTATTAATTATCGTAATGACACTATGACATAATATAACTAAAACCCTATAAAATCAAGCATTTTATTATTATCTGAGCTTAATTTTGAAATCCCTTTCAGCTTCTCTTTTCTGATCCTTTTTTGCAAGAGACTGTCTCTTATCATAAAGCTTCTTACCTCTCGCAAGACCAATCTCAAGTTTAACCAAGCTGTTACTAAAATATACTTTAAGAGGAACTATAGTAGTTCCCTTTTCCTTTGTTTTTCCTATAAGCTTGTTTATCTCAGATTTGTGCAGAAGAAGCTTTCTCTTCCTGAGAGGATCCTTGTTGAATATATTTCCCTTCTCATATGGATTAATATGCATACCGTTTATATATACCTGACCCTTCTCTATAGAAACATAAGCTTCTTTGATGCTACATTTACCTTGTCTCAGAGACTTAACTTCAGTACCGGCAAGAGCTATTCCAGCCTCATAAGTCTCATCAATAAAATAATCATGATAGGCTTTTTTGTTATTTGCTATTAGTCTTTCGCCTTTTTCCTTTGGCATAACTCTTCCTCCCTGAGAAATCGATTTCATATCTAATCAATAAAAACCTGTATCAGGCAAACTCAAAATCAATTACTCTATCTATTTTACTACAGCTTACAAGTTTTACTCTGCAGCTGTCTCCAAGCTTAATCACTCTTCCAGTAGACTTCCCAACCATCTCAAATCTGTCTTCATAATAAGTATAATAGTCATCTGTCATATCGGCAACCCTTACTGCACCTTCGACAGTATTCGGAAGCTCTACAAATATATTCTGACCTGTAAAGCCTGAAATGACACCATCAAACTCCTCTCCGATATGGTCTGACATATATTCGATCTGCTTCAACTTTACGACATCTCGTTCTGCATCCACCGCTCTTCTTTCCTTAACTGAATTATCCTCAGCAACCTTCGGAAGAAGCCTCTTATAATGACTAAGACGACCATCTGTCAGTTCTCCACGCAGATTTTCCTTTATTATACGGTGAATCTGTAGATCCGGATACCTCCTTATTGGAGAAGTAAAATGGCAATAATACTTAACAGCGAGTCCGAAATGTCCCGCACACTCTGTTGAATATCTGGCCTGTTGCATGGATCTTAGGGTCATCTTGGTAAGCAGCGCCTCATAAGGTTCTCCCTTTATACTTTCCAGAAGCTTCTGATACTCCTTCGGATGAATCCTGTCTCTGCTGACCTTAAAAAATTTATTAAAGTTCTTCATGGCTTCCCTAAGCATATCAACCTTAGCAAGATCAGGAGTCTCATGAATTCTGTATTCAAATGGTATTTCAGCCCAGAAATATTCCTCAGCAACAGTCTCATTTGCTATAAGCATAAAGTCCTCGATAAGTTTTGTAGCATCATTTCTGTCATATGGATGCATATCCACTACTACACCCTCTGAATCTACTATTATCTTGGTTTCAGCCACATCAAAATCTATAGAACCACGTTTTTCTCTTACACTTCTAAGTATTTTAGAGAGCTCAAGCATCTTCTCTAGCATAGGTATCAGATACTTATATCTCTCAATAAGCGCCTCATAGCTTCTTGACGGATCAGCCTCTGCAATCTCAGGATGTATAACCCTTCCCTCGAAGATGGAAGCGACATCATTATAGTTCATGCGCTCGTTTACATTTATCAGACCTTCTACTATCTCATGGTTTATAACCTTACCGTCTTCATCAATATCCATCATGCATGAAAGTGTCAGCCTGTCAACATCGTGGTTCAGAGAACATATTCCATTTGATAGTTTATGTGGGAGCATCGGAATAACACTATCTATCAGATAGTTACTTGTTCCTCTTATCAGCGCCTCTTTGTCAAGAGGTGAGCCTTCTGTAACATAATTTGAAACATCGGCTATATGTACTCCTAGATGATATATACCATCCTCATATACCAGCGTTATTGCATCATCCAGATCCTTGGCGTCCTCACCATCTATAGTAATTGTTAACAGATCACGGAAATCTCTTCTACCGAGCTTTTCTTCCTCAGATACTTCATCAGGCACAAAGTCCAGCTGTTTCTCTACATCATCAGGAAAATCAACCGGAATACCATAGGTTCTTACGACCTGAAGTATATCAGTTTTAGGATCATCTATATGACCTATCACTTCACTTATATGTCCCTCCGGTGACTTCTTTGAATCACCATAGCTTTCCAGAGATACTATAACCAGACTTCCGGTAACAGCATTTCCGTTACCATGATCCGGAATATAGATATCATCGGCAATCTTCTTATTATTAGGTATGACAAACCCATATCCATCACACTGCTGATATACACCCAAAAGCTCAGTAGTATTTCTCGACAGAATCCTCGTGATACGTGCTTCCTTTCTAGGTCCACTGTTATGATCCAGAACCTGAATCAGCACCTTATCTCCGTGAAAGGCATTGAGGCTGTCCTTAGATGATACAAAATAATCCTCATCCTCCCCCTCTACGCTTACAAAACCAAAACCACGTCTGGTGCTGGTATAAATACCAACAAGCATATTTGCAGGAGGAAGCATGTATCTGTTATTCTTGGTCTTAATCAACTTCACTTCATCAGTAAGCCTATTCAAAAATCCCAGAAATTCATCCTTCTTTTCTTCCTTAGTTATCTCATATAGATTACATAGCTCCTTGAATTTAAGAGGCCTGTAATCACTCTCAGACATGATTTTCTTAAAGGATTCATACATGTCCATCTCTTCTTCTGTATATTCTGTTTCTGTACGCTCTATCTCCATATAAATCCTCCAACAGATGAAAAAAGGGGTGCTCACATATAAGTAAGCACCCGAATAATAATCGTTAATTATACACTATACTATTTATTCAGCCACTTTGAACTGAGTATTGCGGCAATTATGATAAATAACGCTCCAAAGAAAGCCGTTGCCTTCTGAATCTTAGCTTCTCTTGAGTGTTTTTTATTCTTTCCCCAATATGTATCAACAGAACCGGTAAATGAGCCTGTAAAGCCATTTTCCTTTCCTTCCTGACTAAGTACAAGTATAGCAAGTACGACTGCTACTATAATAAATGCTATTGTAAGTGCAATTTTCATGAATTTATCCTCCTAAAAATCATACCAAGTGATAATATCATAAGAATTTACATAATGCAACCGTTTTTTGTGATACCTTAGTGAATTTAACTGGATATTGCCTCTAAAGGTTTAATCTTTGAAGCCCATCTAGCCGGAAATGCGCCTGCAAGGATTGATACCACAATAGAAAGTACCAGTGCCAGAACCACCAGCCATAGTGGCGTACTCATGATCCAGGTACCTTCCGGCATATCCATCATTTGCACCAGTTTTTTATTCAGGAATAAATCAATAAGGAAAGAAAGACCTATACCCAATACTCCACCAACGCCACCTAATAATGCAGATTCAAACAGGAACATGAAGCTGATATCATCATTATCTGCTCCCAACATTTTGAGAAGACCTATCTCTCTAATACGGTCATAAACCGCGGTCATCATAGTATTAATAATCCCGATTATAGCTACTATTCCAGCTATAGCCCCTAATGCTCCAAGAACCAACTGAACTATATTTATTGTACGATTTACAGAATTGAGAGTCTCCAGGTTATTATTAACCTGATATCCCATATCCTTTATCACTTTAGATAAATGTTCCACATTCTCAACACTGTCTGCTCTTACTATGATCCTGCTATAGGACCAGAAACTGTATGGATTTCCAGATTTATCCAGAGGCTGTCCAGGAATCTTTCTATCGTTTTGCTGTCTCTTGAGAAACATTTTAAGTGTACCTATATCTGTATAGATATTATAATCATATTCATTATCTGTTTCTCCAACTATATTCAGCTTAACTACTACAGGATCATTTTCCTCTTCGGATTTATTGTTAGATTCTTCGGATTCATCTTCTGTTTTATTTTTTATATTATTTTTTGTATCTTCTTTTGATTCACCATCAGAACTTTCCGATTCACCATCAGCATCTGTGGATGAAGCATCTGTTTGATCCTCTTCCTGATCTTTCGAAGCCTTAACTATATCCTGAAGTTCAAAATCAAATCTCTTACCAACAAGAGACTCTTCACCCTTAGTAGATTCTGAATATAGAGTATATGTCTTGGAATTAAAAAGGTTGTCCTTTATCCCCTTTCCAACAAGAAGCTTCGGTCTTGAACCATTTGATTCCGGTATAACACCATCTTCTATATTAAGAATCTCCATATACTCTATTGGTACACCTACCAAAGAACTGAAACCGGTATAGTTTCCCATCTTTTCAGTTCCATTCGCTTCAAGAACAGGATAAACACCAACCACATCATCCAGCTTCTCAAACTTAGATACTACAGAGTCCGTAAGAAGCATGTCCTTTCGAGAGGTATTGACGCAGTAAACCACAATCTCTCTGGTGTTTCCAACCTTCTCAACCTCATCTACCATCGCATCTCTGGCTCCCATTCCAGCAGTAAGCATAGTAACTATAGACATGATTCCGATCATAATTCCAATAATAGTAAGAGCTGTCCTGAGCTTACGGAGTTTTAAATTGGCAAAACTTAGTCTAATAATATATCCCATTTCATCTCCAAGTAATTAAAAAAGTCAATCAAACTCTTTCTCTAATCTACGACGCTTAAGAAATCTCTTAATCATAAAGAACAAAACCAGAATAACTACACATACAAGAACTATAAGAAGTTTAAAGTTATTGGTCATACCTGTACTTGTATCTTCCTTAATCTTTATGATATCTGAGTAATCCTGCTCAAGAACTTCTATTCTGCCATCATTTCCAAGATATACTTTCTCTTTATACTCATTTCCATCGATATCTTCGTAAGTTATTTCAACTATATTATTATAAGTACTTGTTGTAGAAACCGCTGTGGCTTTGGTGATGATATCAATACTGCCCTGCTTTCCAGGAGCAATATTCCCAACATAACAGTTTGCATCAGCAATATTATCACCTGAACACTTTGCCTGAACCTTGTAGATATCAGCACCGCCAATATTATTAATCGTTGAAACAATCTCAATATTATCCCCAAGTCTTATCTCTTCTTCCGCAATATATGTTTCAGAAACAAGAACCTCAGTCTTAAGTTTAACAGGAATATATATCACATCTGATGCTTTATACTTATTATTCCAATCCTCATATTCAGTCTTAATAGAAAGTTTATAAGACTTTTCAGATAGTTTCTTTATAGCAGAAAGATCCATAGAAAGCTCAACTTCCTCTTCCCCCTTAATCTCTGCCACATAGATAGAACCCGTACTTTCTACAGGAATAAACTCACCATTATCTGAAGCGACAGTACATTTCAGATTCATAATCCCATTCTTCGAAGTATTTTTCAGCTTGAAATTTATGGTAAATGTATCTCCCGGGTAAATCTCATCAGTACTAAGAGAATACTCTGACAGCATAACCCTTGGTGTCACCGCCTGAGCATCGATTGAAAAGATTAGCGGAACTATAGCCGTTATAAGAAACATCAAGGTCCCAAGTACCGACACTATTTTGTTATAAAGCCTGCTATTAATCCTCTTCATTATCTGTCTCCTTCTCTGTCTTCTTCTTAGATAATTCTTTTATCCACCATACTTATCATTCACCTGATCTAGTAAGTTCATTTGCCACATTTAGATTCATACCTCTGATACATACTATGTTGGTTCCGCATAAAACAATAAACTCCAAAAGTATCGTTACGAGTATCGGTATCCAAGCTATTATCATATTAGAATTTATAATCAAAACCAAAATCCGGCTATGAATATAATATTGAATAGCTAATCCGACTATAAGTCCAAGAACCGAAGAGATAAACCAAGCTATTCCCCCTTCTAGAACAACTGCTTTCATAAGTCCATTCTTGGTCATGCCCAAAGCTCTAAGCTGAGCAAACTCATTTCGCCGTAGTTGAATGTTACTGATTGCAGTATTCATTGTATTAAAAGAACTTACCAGAACGATGATCAATATGACAACACCAATTGCCAAAAACTGTTTCATTCCTCCAACAATAGATGAGACATCATCTAAATAATTAGATATCTCAGCATAACTAAAGAAGTAACCATTTTCATCTTCAATAAAAGGCTCATGTAATGCATTTATAAAATCCTGCTTATTAAAATCACTGCTGAAAATGTTACTAACATGAAATATCATTCCTGAATAATCGCTGGTAGTGTTCGAAGTCATTTCATAATATTTATCCAGCGGAACAATAATGGTTGGCTCTTTAAAACTATGATTCGGCTCATCCTTAATTATTCCCTCTATAACATAGGTCTTATATTTTCCTTCATCCACAAGCTTTTGCCTTGCAGACTCTATAATCCAATGTTCTTTTATAGAATTACCTTTTATATCTATATAAAAACTATAAGGATTGATCTTTTCCTCACCATTTTCATCAACTTCACCAGCATGAAGCTTTTCCCACTCTTTTTCTTTCTGAGACATAATCTCATCATATTCAGAAGACCTTTTAAGTTCATTCTGAACAAGCTTTCTCATCTCTGCGGGATCAACTATGGTAATCTCATCCCCAACCTTTAGATCCGTAAATGTATATTCTTCCTTCTGGGGCATCATGCTTACATAATCACCATCAGCATTATCATTATATTCTAAATTTGTATTAAGCTCATTTTGATTAACAAGAATAATACCATTCGGAGAAAGATTCATGGTGCCGTCAACAAGATAGTCAGCACATCTTGCATAATCCTCATCATCGTAACCAACTATATCAAGACTCGTTCTATATAACGAAGTTCCATATTTAATATTTGAAATATATCTTCCATCCCCTTTATCAGGATCGAAATCATCATTAATAAATTCCAGAGCTTCAAAATCAACTAAACCTTTGCCGCTATCTCTATAGCTTTTCATTATTTCATTATACTTTTTCAGATTTTCATTAAAACTCTCATAGGCTTCTTGTTCATCAGCCGGAGGAGTTCCGAAAGCAGAGTATATCTCTGAATCATAACATTTTAACTTATAATCCTCATTTAAATGAGAATAAAGCCATTCATTTTCTGAAACAAATACTGTATCTCTATAGGAGTATTTGACTTCATCAATCCCCTTAGCGCTACCAATCTTCTTAAGAGCATCCGCTGAATATAGCTGTGCCTTTATCTCATCCGTAGTATTTACAGTTAGAGTTTCAGCCTGAATATATTGCTGATAATAACCATATTCCTTTGTACTACTCTTAAGAAACTGTTGTAAAAATCCCATGATTCCACCTATAACAACAACAGTACCAAGGCCAAATGCCATCGCTAGCACAGTTTTTATAAACCTGCCATTGTTACGCTTTATATTCTTATAAGCATAATCTCCTTCGATTCCAAAGAGTAGTTTCCATATGCCACTATTTCGAACTCTATTCTTCTTGATCTTAATGCGGTAATTTCCTTTAACCGCCTCTATAGGATTTACCTTCAGTACTGGTTTGATAGCATCACCTATAGCAAAAAACATATCCATATAGAACGCTGCAGCAAGCAGGAATATAGGAATAAAATGAAAATCAGCCGGCAGTTCCCTTGACTTACAGATTGGTATACTTATCAAATATCCCAAGAACACGCCACCGGCTATTCCTATTGTTTCAAGCACAAAGGATTCTCTTAAAACTATAGCTTTAATCTGTTTCTTAGTAGCACCAATACACCTAAGATTTCCATAATCCTTTATTCTTTCTAAGGTTGAAAGTTGCACACTATTTCTGACAATTCCTACTCCTATGATTGCAAAAATGTATGCTACAAATAGTCCTCCAAGGAGAAATATTCCTCCAGCCCCACTTTCATCCATCATATATGTCCATAAAACATCATTATTTAGCTCCGTATGAACACCATAAGTTTTCTGAATATATTTGTTGTAATATTTTACCAGAACTACTTCTTTAACATTTATATGAAGAGCATTCGAATATAATATATATTCTTCTTCCGCACCAGGATTCATCGGATCCTCTACATATTCAGATGGAGTCCAGGAATAAGCTTTTCCCATATAAGCCGAACGAACAAAAGGCTCATTTACGATGGATTCTATCTTATCCTTATCATCTGTAAGAATTAAAATCTCAAAGTCATCTGTCTTCCTAACCGCAGCCCTCTCACTATCAACCCAATTACTCATGACATTAAGGAAAACAAAAAGAAGCATTGCCACAATCATGCAACCAAGCACAGTAATGAAGGATCTTTTTCTATTCTGTTTTAAATATCTGTTGCCTAGTTCTCTAAAATCTTCCATTGTAATTTATTTGTAAATTTTATTATCGTTCGTCTCAAGCAATCTCTCCATCTTTGATGGTAATGATTCTGTCTGCCCGCTTCGCCAGTTCATCATTATGTGTGATGATAACCAGAGTCTGACCAATATCTTCAACCGACTTCATAAGAAGATTCATAACCTCTTCTCCATTCTTAGAATCAAGAGCGCCTGTAGGCTCATCAGCAAGAACAAGAGCCGGATTATTGGCTAATGCTCTGGCTATAGCTGTTCTCTGCTGCTGACCACCGGAAAGCTGATTAGGAAGATGTCTTCTTCTCTCAGAAAGCCCAAGAAGATCGATAATATGATCAATATACTCCCTGTCTGGCTTCTTATGATCCAGAAGAACCGGCATCTTTATATTCTCTTCAACAGTAAGCACAGGAATAAGATGATATGCCTGAAAGATAAAACCTACCTTTCTTCTACGAAATATACTGAGCTCATCATCGTTATATTTTGTAATATCCTTTCCATCCACATATATACTTCCATCAGAAGGAGTATCAACTCCACCCATAATATTCAGTAATGTGGACTTTCCACTTCCTGAAGCACCAACTATAGAAACCACACTTCCTTTTTCTATATTAAGACTTACATTATGAAGTGCCAGTACCTGGTTCTCCTTCTCTCCATAAATCTTTGTGACATTCTTCATCTCAACTATATTCATGGAATTCCTCCTAGAATCATTTTTCAATATTAAACCTTAGTCGTTTATCATAATACCATAAGCACGAAAAACCTACAAATCCCACCTATTAATCACCTTAAATCCATCTCTTTTATTGACATGAATATCACCGTTTGATAAATTTACATTTATGGAAAAGAAAAAATCTACAAGGGACTATTGTCTCGAAAAACTAGAACTAAATAAGGGAAGCTTCATAAGGGGAAAAACTCTGGCCGAGGAACTGGGAGTATCTAGAAATGCTATCTGGAAAGCTATAAATGAGTTAAAAAATACCGGCTACAGCATTAAGTCTGTCAATAATAAAGGATACAGTCTTGATGATACAAATGATATTCTATCTGTAGTATCTATAAAAAACAGTATGATTAATTATCTAAAAAATACTAATTCAGATACTAAAACTAATACCAATAATAGTTCCGCAATTAAACAGGCAGAAAAAATCTGTGACAGTATCATCATCTACGATCAGCTTGCTTCAACAAATCAGACAGCCAAAATGAGTTTTATAACCGGTGCTCTTGACAAGAAGATTATAATAGCAAAAAGCCAAACTTCAGGACAAGGACATAATAATAGTTCATTTGACTCGCCTAAGGGTGGAATCTACATGAGTATCATAATAGATAATCCAAACCAAAAGAAGGCTTCTTCTCACAGCACTTCTACTCTAAGCGCATCTAAAATAGGAACTATTATGCTTGAAGTACTTCAAGAACTTACAGGTAAAAAAGCAGCTATCGACGAAAAATATAACCGCATTTCAATCGGAAAGAAAAAGGTCTGTGGTATTCTCACAGAATACTTTGCTGATTTAGAGACAAACACTATAAACGGTTATGTAATTGGTATCGGAATAAAAAATATTGAAATAAAAAAGAATGAAGCCATCGGAATGATATTATGTAAACTAGTTTTCAAGAATGTCACATCTATATAAAAACTCGCAGAATTGTCAACCTAAACAATTTTATAGGTTGACATTTTGTTTTATATATGATAAAAATCTTTCTGGCATATTACTAAACAAGGAGACCTAATCATAATGAACACAGTATTTTTATTCGCACTTGGCTTATATCTTTTAATCTTTATACTTATCAGTATATTTGATTTAAAAAAGATTACATCATTTACTGACTACGCAGTTGCCGGTCGTATACAAGGAACATTTGCAGTTACCATGTCCCTTCTTGCTACCGTAGTAGGCGCATCCACAACCATTGGTATAACTGATACAGTATACGGAATTGGATTTCCGGGAATCTGGTGGCTGGCATTTGGAGCCATCGGTCTCATACTTCAATCAATTTTTATTTCTGAAAAAGTAAGGGGTACTAAAGCAGATACCCTTCCAGATCTGGCAAGAATAACAGTTGGAAAATCTGCTGAAATGATAATTGCCCTAATAATCGTAATATCCTGGTTGGGCGTAATTGCCGGCCAGCTGGTAGCAATGAATTCACTTATCTCATTTGCTACAGGCAGAAGCGATAAATGGCTTTTCGTAATTGTTTCCATAGTTGTAATAGCTTATACAATGATTGGCGGCCAAACTTCTGTTGTTAAAACTGATAAATTACAATTTATAGTTATTGTTCTTGGCGTAATTCTTTGCTGTGGTTATCTTTACTTAGTTCGTGGAGATGACTCATCCAGCGTAGCAAATAATATTCAGCTGATAAATGAAAACTATAGACCTATGAATCTTCTAAACCAATTCTTCGTAATCGGAGGAGTTTATTTTCTTGGTCCAGATATTATATCGAGAAATTTCATTTCCAAGGATGAAACTATAGCTAAGAAATCAGCCATGATAGCAGGCATATGTCTATTTATCTTTTCCATATTTATAACACTTATAGGAATGTGGGCAAGATATAATATAACTCCTGAAGATCTTGGAGATTCAAAAACTTTAATGTATATAGCAAATATACTACCTAAATTCATTAGTGTACCTCTGATATTCGGCCTGTTATCTGCTATTCTCTCTTCAACAGATACATGTTTGATCAATGCTTCTTCTATCTTCGTAAAAGATATACTGAAGAAAGAAAGTGTAAAATATATCCGTATAACAGTAGTTGTAATCGGTTTATTTGCCACTGCTCTGGCTGTACTAGGACGCGGCGACATCATGTCTCTTCTTACAGGAGCTTACTCAATATATACACCAGGAATTATCTTCCCACTACTTATCGCCATCCTCTGCTACAAGAAACGTACGATAAATAAAGCTCTGTGGCTTTCTGCCGTAATCCTGGGTGGAATGTTCGGTGTAGTAGGAACATATTTCGGAGAATGGCTTGGTTCACTCAAATTACCTGCACCTGTTACAGATAATCTGACACTGATTGGAATGGGAATATCTCTTATCATCTCACTAATATCAGTTAAATGGAATGAAAAAAGCAAGTGATAATCCTAATAGTTATCCAGTGCACTTCGCCTGCACTGGGTAACATCTCTTTCAAGATCCCCTGCGGTCATAAGTCTGGTATCCTCACCTCTTATGATCAGCTGTATCATCCCGTCTGATGTAGCAACAGTGATATCCAAAGTTTTCGCATTCTTAAGCGTAAACCTGGCTATATATTGATCCGCAGTCTCTGCTTCTTTGGTATAAACCACGTGAACTCCCATATAGTCCATTTTTTCCGTAAAATGCCCTCTCACGTTATATGCATCAAAAACAACAATTATCTCCGTTCCCTTTAGCACTCTGTATTCAGACATAATATCAAGCAGCTTATACCTCGCCGACTCAAGATCTATAGACTGTTTTTCACTTGAAGAATTAGCTCCTGCATCATCCTCATCACTGAGAAGTCCATTCAGATTCTTCCAAGCATGTATGATATTATAACCATCAACAAGAAGATAATTCTCCTTAACAGGTTTTGCTTTATGGTTTGATGAACTTCCGGACGAGGCAGATACACCGGAAGAATGCTTTCTCATATCTGCCAAAGCTTTGTTTCTAGTGAGATATACTCTCTTTGTTCTTTTGTCACTTCCTGCATTTGCATGAGTAGTACTTCTCAGTATATCATCTATCTCATCTGTTCCAATTGCCTCAAATCTTTCTTCAAATGTACCGCCATTTTCATTCTTTTTCCTTTCAGCAGCTGCTCTGACATGTTCAGCCTCTACCTGAAGTCTCTCTTCATCACTCATCTCATCTATTCCGAAGAAATCAGCTTCTTTTTTCGGAAGATGCATCAACTCTTCACTTTCAAACCATGGTACATAATAACCGGCTCCGTGTTCTATGAATACACTTCCCGACAGATTATTCTTATCATTATCAGGATCATAAGCCATATTTTCGATTATCTCGTTTTCGATATCCTCAGGACACTCTCTGTATCCGGACAGCCTCATATCTATAGTTCCCCTTCCGGAGGTATACTGAGTAAGCTTAGTCTGATAGTCAGAAACCAGTCTGGCAGGAGCTTCACCTACAAGTATAACCGTCTGAATACCATTTATCTCCTTCTGACTTTGGCTATTAAGCGAACCTCCCATCTGGTTAATATCAGTCATCGCCCTGCCAAGGTGATCAGTCGGAAGCTGAATAACGAGACTCATTACAGGTTCAAGAAGAAGTGACTTAGTCTTCATAAGTCCCTGTCTTACAGCACGTCTCACAGCCTCCCTAAAGTCCTGACTCTCCGTATGCTTCAGATGTGACCTTCCATTTATAAGGGTAAATCTGATATCAGTAAGAGCAGCTCCGGTAAGCACTCCTGTCGGGAGATCATTTGCCAAAGTAGAAAGTATCGTTTTCTGCCAGTTTATTCCCAGGTCATTAACACTAAGTGCACTTGCAACCTCTATTCCAGTCCCACGTGGTAGAGGCTCCATAAGTATCTGAACCTCTGCATAATGTCTGAGTGGCTCAAAATGTCCATATCCGATAACAGGAGCATCAATAGTTTCCTTTACTATTATTCCCGCCGGCTCGAAGCTGACCTTAACACCACATCTCTCAAGTATCATAGACTGAAGAATTTCCAGCTGAAACTCTCCCATGACAGATATAGTTATCTGTTCATTCTCGGAAATCTCCATATAAAGGAGAGGATTTTCAGCTACAAGTTCCCTGAATTTTGGAATAAAGACTCTCGGTGCAGTATCTATAGGAAGGATAATATCATAACGAAGAACCGGCTGACACATAGCCCTTCTGTCATCAATCTCAGAACCAAGCCCCATTCCGGTATAAGCAGAGTCAAGTCCCACAAGTGCTACGACATCTCCTGCTACAGCCTTCTGTATACTCTCATACTTACCTCCGCTATAAAGCCTAATCTGACTTATCTTCTCTTCATCCGTTTCAGATACATTTACACTATCTCGTACAGCAATCTCTCCACCTGTAAGCTTTGCAAATGCAATTTTCCGTCCATCCTCATAGCTTAAACGGTAAATCTTTGCAGAAAACTCATCTCTATATGTTACATCCGGGAAAAAATCAGTAAATTCCCTGACAAATATATCTACGCCGCAGTTTTTTAATGCAGAACCAAAAAGAACCGGATGCAGTCTTCTACTATATATAAGTGTAATTATATCCGACTTAGTCACCTCGCCCGTCTCAAGAAATCTCTCTATCGTCTCCTCTGACAGCGAAGCAATCTCCTCCTTTTTCTCGTCAGCTATATCAGAAGTAGAAGTCATATCAGAAAAATCCAAAAATCCGTCGCCCATCTCACTGAGTTCATCAACTAATTCTTCATAAGCCCTATCGCACATATCCATCTTGTTGACAAAAACAAAAAACGGGATCTTATAAGCTTGCAGCATCGAATAAAGTCTTCTAGTTGACGCAGTTACGCCATCAGGACCACTTATAAGAAGAACTGCAGCATCAAGAATAGAAAGTGCCCTTTCAGTCTCACCAATAAAATCCGTATGTCCCGGTGTATCTATAATTGTTATTCTGATATCATCACCTGAACTATTCAGCTTATTATCAGAAGACATATCAATTACGGCCTGCTTAGAAAGGATTGTGACGCCACGCCTCTTCTCCAACTCTTCAGTATCAAGAAATGCATTTCCGTCATCTACACGTCCTACAGACCTTATCATTCCAGTATTAAACAGAATACTTTCTGTTAATGTTGTTTTTCCCGCATCAACATGTGCGAGAATTCCTACTACTGCTTTTTTCAATCTTTACTCCCACTGTTCATAATAAAGAAAGCGGCTCATATAAAAACTGAGCCGCCGGATTATTAATTCTTATTCTTAAGAAGATCTCTGATTTCTGTAAGTAACTGCTCCTCAGCTGATGGTTCTGCTGCCTCTTCTTCAGCTGCTTCTTCCTTCTTACGTGCATTTAACAGTTTATTCATGCCCTTCAGCATCAGGAATAAAACAAATGCAAGTATAATGAAGTTAATAATTGCCATAATAAAAGCACCGATTCCAAGCTCAGCCTTCCAAATAGTTACTGTCCAGCCTTCAAGTCCACCTGTTGTGAAACATCCGATGATAGGATTGATGATATTATCAGTAAGCGCGCTTATTATAGAAGCAAACGCACCACCAATGATAACACCGATAGCCATATCCATGACATTTCCCTTAAGAGCGAATTCTTTAAATTCAGCAATAAACTTCTTCATAGAAAAATCCCTTCCCTTCGTTTTTTTATATAGTTTTAAGACATAAGTAAGTATAACAATTAAGATGGCAAAAAGCAATAAAAAAGAGAAGCATACTCAAAAATGAATATGCTTCTCACTATCATATAATTTGGGGTTTAATTATTTGTTTATACTGTTATTACTGAAATGAAACGATATTAACAGTGTGTTCTGCTTCAGCAGATCTGTTTGCCTTCTCAGCAGCAGCCTTTGCCTCATCAGCTGCAGCCTGTGCCTCATCAGCTGCAGCCTTTGCTTCAAGTGCAGCCTTCTCAGCCTCCTCAGCAGCCTTCCTTGCAGCCTCATTGTTGTCCTCTACAAGACCCTTCTTTGATTCTGCATTAATCTCTGCAGCTGCTGCTTTCTTAGCATCCTGCTCAGCCTTAAAGTTTGCCTCAGCCTCAGCCTCTGCCTTAGCTGTCTGCTCATTCTTCTTAGCCTCAACTGCTGCATAATCATCTGCAAGACCCTTCTTTGACTCTGCATTAATCTTTGCAGCCTCTGCCTTCTTAGCATCCTTCTCTGCCTGAAGCTTTGCCTCAGCCTCAGCCTCTGCCTTAGCTATCTGCTCATTCTTCTTAGCCTCAACTGCTGCATAATCATCTGCAAGACCCTTCTTTGACTCTGCATTAATCTTTGCAGCCTCTGCCTTCTTAGCATCCTTCTCTGCCTGAAGCTTTGCTTCTGCATCTGCCTTAGCGTTAGCGATCTGCTCATTCTTAAGAGCCTCTCTCTCTTCATAGTCTGTGTAAAGACCCTTCTTAAGTGAATATGTTGTCTTAGCAGCCTCTGCTTTCTTAGCATCCTTCTCTGCCTGAAGTTTAGCTTCTGCATCAGCCTTAGCGTCAGCTATCTGCTCATTCTTAAGAGCTTCAAATGCTTCATGATCAACATAAAGTCCCTTTCTAAGTGAATATGTTGTCTTTGCAGCCTCTGCCTTGATCTCATCCTTCATAGCCTGAAGCTTAGCTTCTGCATCAGCCTTAGCCTTAGCAATCTGCTCATTCTTAAGAGCCTCAGTCTCTTCATAATCTGTGTAAAGACCCTTCTTAAGTGAATATGTTGTCTTTGCAGCCTCTGCCTTGATCTCATCCTTCATAGCCTGAAGCTTTGCTTCTGCCTCAGCCTCTGCCTTAGCAGTCTGCTCATTCTTAAGATCTTCCTGAGCTGCATGATCCTCAGCAAGACCAGTTCTGCCTTCGTAAGTAGATACCTCACCCTCAACTGCTATATCAGCAGCTGCAACAGCATCCATAACGTGCTTGTTCTTGAGATTACCTCCGGCTACATATTCATCAATTTCATTCTTTCTTGCTTCATCCTCAGTTACTGTCTCAACAGCCTTCATAGCCGCAGCATTCTTCTCTGCTGTTTCCTTGGCTAACTTAATCTGCTCATTCTTAAGAGCTTCCTGAGTTGCAAGATTCTCATCCATTCCTTTTCTGGCAGCTTCCATAACTCTAATGGCAGCGATTGTTGCCTGCTGGTTCTGCTCATCCTTCATGGATACTGCAACATAGCTGCTTGTAGCTGAACTCTGTGCATTTACTGCTGGCATAGCGCCAAGAATAAATGCCATCGAACATCCACTTGCTATCACCTTTGCTACAGTTTTCTTTACATTCTTCTTTCTCATACTTTTATCCCTCCATTAATGGTTCTGAGGCCTTCACCCCTCAGAAAAAAATAGTGTATTGGTTCTGCAATTTTGCAAAACCAGAGTAGAATATCAAATTGATTAAGTGTTGTCAACCACTTTTTTATTTGATTTAGTATTTTTTTTAATCTATAATTTAATTATCATATCCGGAGGTACTTTATATGGTTCGGACAAAGCTTTATATTTCAAGGGTCAGAGCACTTTCAAGTCTCGCTATTCTGCTTATTATTTTTTTTATTATTTCTGATATTAATTCATTTAATTCATATGCTGATTCTTCAGGTTGGGAATACATGAATAACCGATGGTATTATTTCTACGAAGACGGTTCTACTCCTGAAGGAGAAGTCACAATAGACGGAGTCGGATATATATTTTCCCATGAAGGCTACATAGTATATGATTCAGATATCTACTCTCTTATCGACTCAGCCCCCGGCGGCTATGAAGTATCAGGCTTCGGAGGCTACACGCCTTCAGATACCGTAAGAAACAACATACAAAATGAATTAAATGCTATATATTCCGGTGGACATGATGTAGGCTTTATGCTTATTGATCCAGTACTTGGTATGGGAATCACCAGCAATCCTGATACAGCTTTTTACAGTGCCAGTTCAATTAAGGGAATCTATGCAGCTGCACTTGTATATTCCAATCCATCTGTTTACTACAACGAATACTATACACTTAACAGTATGCTGTCCTACTCTGACAATGATGCATTCAGAAAACTATACAACAGCTTCGGAACAGCTCCCATGCAGGCATGGTGTAATTACAGTGGAGTTGACAGCTACCAGTATGGTGCATATAAATATCCAACTTACGGTTCTAGAGTATTTGCTAAATTATGGACTACAAACATGTTCTACTTCTACACTGATAATCTGGGATATGAGCTTGGAAAGCTGTATCAAAACCCCGGCCAGTCAGCTATTCACAGCACACTCGGAGGATACTACTATACACAGACTAAAGCCGGCTATATCAGTGATGATGTAAAGCACACATCTACATCTGACGGAGGAATAGTTTATAAGGGAAGCAGCTATAATCATCCTGTTCTACTGGTCATAAATTCAGATATACCTGCTAACCAGAACGCCTTAAATGGTCTAGTATGGGCTCTTGAGGAAGCAAATAATGAGATGATACATTCAGTAGATGGAAACCTCAAAATGTCACAGTACACATGGAAGCAGGACTCAGCAGGCTGGTGGCTCGAAGATAGAAATGGAGAATATTTCACTGACAAATGGGTTAAAATAGACGGTTCATGGTATCATTTTAACTCTGATGGATATATGTCATCTGATGAATGGGTTGACGGTTACTACATCTCAGAAAGCGGAATATGGGAATGGAATTACTCCGCAAACTGGTATCAGGATGAATACGGCTGGTACTTTAAAGACGAAAGTGGTTGGTATCCTACCTCAGAATATGTTAAAATAGACGAGGAGTGGTATTGGTTTGATATTAATAGTTATTGGGACAACAAATACTACTAGTCAAAGGAGGTTTAAATTTTGGAACAGGAAAAGAATATAATACCATCAGAAAGCGTAGAGCTTGAAGAAGTAACAGGCGGAAAAAGTGGTTTTTCAGGTGGCTACTGTCCATATACAACCGATAGAAGCTGCAAGGTTGAACTTGTCGGTAGCTGGTCAAATGACAATGAAGACTGCAAAACATGTGGCTGGAGAGCATGGTAAAGAAATACTGAAGTATAAAAAAAGATCTATTGCTGACTCACGCAATAGATCTTTTTTTATAATACTTATCTTATGAATTAGTAATTTACAATCTTACCGAAGTCTGCCTTGAGTGAAGCACCACCTACAAGACCACCATCGATATCAGGCTGTGCAAAGAGCTCAGCTGCATTTCCTGCATTTACAGATCCGCCGTACTGAATACGTACAGCCTCTGCTGTAGCTGCATCATAGATCTCAGCTATGCAGTCTCTGATTCCCTTACATACTTCCTGTGCCTGCTCTGTTGTAGCTGTCTTACCTGTACCGATAGCCCAGATAGGCTCATAAGCGATAACAAGATTCTTAACATCATCAGCAGCAACACCCTGAAGGTCTGACTTAATCTGAAGTCTGATCCAGTCCATAGTAACTCCCATCTCTCTCTGCTCAAGTGATTCACCACAGCAAAGGATTGGTGTAAGACCAGCCTCGATAGCCTTCTTAACCTTCTTATTAAGTGTGCAGTCACACTCCTTGAAGTAGTCACGTCTCTCTGAATGTCCGATGATAACATACTTAACACCGGCATCTACAAGCATCTCTGCTGATATCTCACCTGTGTAAGCACCCTTATCTTCGAAATACATATTCTCAGCACCAACCTGTACGTTAGTACCCTTAACTGCCTCAACAACAGGTACGATGTCGATAGCAGGTACACAGTAAACTACATCTACTGCATCATTTACTACAAGATCCTTCAGCTCAGCAACAAGCGCTACAGCCTGTGAAGGAGTCATATTCATCTTCCAGTTTCCTGCAATAATCTTCTTTCTTGCCATTTTTTATTCTCCTAATATATAGAGTACGCTCATACTTAAAGCCGAATATCAACTATGTTATTCTTGCTTAGTATTCGCTTACTTTTTTATAATATCAATTTTCATAAGTCGCTCGAAATACAAGGAATAGCATGCGAAGGCGTACTTAATCGTACGTCGAGTATGCTATGACGCAGTAGTTCGAGATGAATTATGGAAATTATTTGTCGTTAGCTGCTGCTACTCCAGGAAGCTCCTTACCCTCAAGGAACTCGAGTGATGCTCCACCACCTGTTGAGATGTGGCTCATCTTATCTCCGAATCCAAGCTGGTTACAAGCTGCTGCTGAATCACCACCACCGATTATTGTAGTAGCGTCTGTCTCAGCGAGTGCCTGAGCAACTGCAATAGTTCCTGCTGCAAGAGTTGGGTTCTCGAATACACCCATTGGTCCATTCCAAACAACTGTCTTAGCTGTCTTAGCTGCATCTGCGAAAAGCTCTCTTGTCTTCTCACCGATATCAAGACCTTCCATATCTGCAGGGATATTGTCTGATGAAACTGTTTTTACTTCGATTGGTCCATCAATTGGATCAGGGAAGCCTGCTGCAACAACTGTATCTATAGGAAGAAGAAGCTTCTTGCCAAGGGAGTCAGCCTTTGCAAGCATCTCCTTACAATAGTCAAGTTTGCTGTCGTCTACGAGTGAAAGTCCAACCTCTTTGCCCTGAGCCTTGAGGAATGTATATGCCATACCACCACCGATGATAAGTGTATCACACTTCTCAAGAAGATTGGAAATAACATTTAACTTATCTGCAACCTTAGCACCACCAAGGATTGCAACGAAAGGACGTACCGGATTCTCTACTGCATTTCCAAGGAAATCGATTTCCTTCTGCATAAGATATCCTACTACTGCGGTATCAACGTACTCAGTAACACCAACATTTGAGCAGTGAGCTCTGTGTGCTGTACCAAATGCATCATTTACGAATACATCAGCAAGTGATGCAAGATCCTTTGAAAATGCCTCACCGTTCTTTGTCTCTTCTGCGCGGAAACGTGTATTCTCAAGAAGGATTACTTCTCCATCATTCATGGCATTAACAGCTTCTACTACATTTGGTCCTACAACCTCTGGATTAGGAACGAACTTAACTTCCTGTCCGAGAAGCTCTGAAAGACGAACTGCAACTGGTGCAAGTGTCTTGGTCTGCTTATCCTCCTCTGTCTTAACCTTTCCAAGGTGTGAGCAAAGGATTATCTTACCACCATCTGCGATAAGCTTCTTAATTGTAGGGAGTGCAGCAACAAGTCTGTTCTCGTCTGTTATTTTTCCGTCCTTAAGAGGAACGTTAAAGTCGCATCTTACAAGAACGCGCTGTCCCTTTACATTGATATCGTCAACTGATTTTTTATTGAGTGACATTTTATTACCTCCTGGTTTTATTAGTGAAAAAAGGGTCCGGTCCAATTAGACCGGACCCGATTCTTAGGTCTTTTTTAGCGCCTAACTTATGCAAGCTCTGCGAAGTACTTAATTGTTCTAACCATCTGTGATGTGTAAGAATTCTCATTATCGTACCATGAAACAACCTGAACCTCATAGAGGTCATCAGCTATCTGTGATACCATTGTCTGAGTAGCATCAAAGAGTGAACCAAATCTCATACCGATAACGTCTGAAGATACGATAGGATCCTCATTGTATCCGAATGACTCACTTGCAGCAGCCTTCATTGCAGCATTGATTGCATCAGCTGTAACTCCTGCCTTCTTAACAACAGCTGTAAGGATTGTTGTAGAACCTGTTGGAACAGGAACTCTCTGTGCAGATCCGATAAGCTTTCCGTTAAGCTCTGGGATAACAAGTCCGATAGCCTTTGCAGCACCTGTTGAGTTAGGAACGATGTTAGCAGCACCAGCTCT
>DGHK01000065.1 GCA_002392655.1 Lachnospiraceae bacterium UBA3850
TGCAAATTCCACTTAATCTGCACACCAATTCCTGATGAGCTGAATACAATTCCGCTCGAACTGAGCACTAAGAGGCTTCAGTCCTCTTAACTATAATCAATCAGTATATGAATGCCCTGTCAAGGGGCTTAATAGCTTCATTTTACCCTTGACTGGGTATTCATATACTGATATGCAGTTTAATCGAAAAGACATGCAGATTAATCCGGAGTGACCTTGCAGTTCATTCCGGAAACAGCATGCAGTTTGACCGGAATATGCAGCTTACTTGTCAGGATATGTTTCTTCATCTCATTGTAGATGAATCTTATATATCTATCGGCGAGCTTTATCATCCAGCCAGCCATAACCTGTCTGGATATTTCAACATCGTTTCTTCTGAATTCTTCAGAGATACGATTGATAGGCATGGCATCTACATATTTGTAGTTAAATATACCTGCTGCTAAAGACGGTGTCAGTATACTGGATTTAAGAAGTTCGACAGGATGATCTCCTCGTGCAAATTTATGATCAGATCCCTTGGACGTATATACACCTACATGATGTTCCTTAGCGATGAATTTCGCAGGAATAAACTCAAGATTAGTATAAACCTCATCAGGAAGCTGGTTATAACCATCAGGAAAGATTTCATTTAACTGTTCTTCAGACAGATAATGTTTCTCAATCTGATGTTCAACCATGGAAAGATCTTCTTTACGCTTGCCTTTGGTCTTCTTCCTTATGTGAGCCTTTACAACTGTATCAATAGCTGGTTCTTCCGGTTCTCCATCCTCAAGAATCTTTTCTGCTTCGTTGATGATGTTCATGGTCTCCAGATCAAAAGTAAGTTGACCAGCAAAAGTATTAGACTTCTCGGTTTTTCTGCCAAATCTTTGCTGCGTGAGAACTGCGATGCTTTCCTGAAGATTTGAAATCTGAGAAGAAAGCTTTTCATTCTGCTTTTGAAGGATATCAAGCTGTTGAGATTGCATTTCAAAAGAATCACTAAGCTGAAGAAACAGCATAATGATGGCGTCTTTAGACAGTTTATTCAGTTCGTTTTCTGGGATTTTTCTTAGATCTGACATACTAAAATTGTACCATAAAACAGCTGAAAAATCCAGTATTTTAGGCGGTTTTACGCCACTTTTCAAGACTTTAAATAACGCTATTCAGATGTCAAGGAACAAGTTTTATATGAGTGTCGGTGTCTTATGTTTTATGACCTTTTTCTGCTCTATAGCAAGACCATCCATAAGCCATCTGTACTGCTGCAACGTTATATGATTTACCTCTTCAGGACTTCGTGGCCACTGAAATTTTCCATCCACAAGTCTTTTATAGAGAAGTATATGACCATCACCTTCAAAGACTATTGCTTTGATACGGTCAGTTCGCCTTCCACAGAAGAGATATATGCTGTTCTGGTCATAAGGATCAAGATTAAAATCATTCTTTATGATAGCAACCAGGCCATCAATACCACGCCGCAGATCTGTATAACCTGCAGCGATATATATGTGACTATATACGGCATCATTAAGCATTTGAAACCACCTCCAGAACCATAGAAAGAAGTTCTTTAGGGGTGTCTGAATTAACATTTATCGTTGCACCGTTAACTGTAATAGATAAGCCGGAAGAAATATATAACTGTTCATTACCAAGTGGCTGCATGGATACATTTCTAAGTGCAGGTGGTTTCAATTCAACCAAAACCGGTTGCTGAGCTGTAGCTAGTGCTTCCTGTCTGACAAGGTTTTGCCAGTAGTAGTAAGCATCTTTGGAAATGTTGTTGACTGCACAGAATTCCTTAGCAGTAAGACCAGATTCTGCTTTCTGCTGAAATATCTTGCGCCACTGTGCTAATCGAATTCGGCGAGTTTCTGTTCGTGTTGCCATAAATTATTCCTCCTGTCGGATAAAGTGTGAAAACTGTAAAAAGTTTGTAAAGTGTGATATTACACTTCACAACATTATCCTAAAGATGGAGGCTAATTACCATCCACGAGCTATTTACCACTTACACCAAAATCACCATAATGATAACAAAACATAAATAATTCTGACTAATGATAAATTTCGTCAATGCTGAATCTTAATGCTGCGCTCCTAACACCCTCTCAGGCGGTGTAAAAACACTGATTCTCATCTATAAACAGCCGGAAAAAGTGTTCAATGCCTCCAATTGTGTAAGTGGTAAACCACTCGTGTACCTCTAAATTAAAGCCACCCCCGGAGGGATGGCTGTGAAAGTTACTTATTGATTTGTTTTCGACAGCTGTCAGGTAAGGCTGTTGACCATGGCAGTAAATCTTTTATGTATGTCTCAAGAGCATCATCCTGATGTTTCAAGATTTCTTCAAGTACATATTTGAAATACTCATATGGCTTCAATCCGTTTGCCTTTGCTGTCTCAGCAATACTGTAGAGTATTGCACTTGCTTCAGCACCATTCTTGGAATCAATGATGTGCCAGCTGTGTTTCCCTACACAGAATGCTTTGATGCTTTGTTCCGCATCATTGTTATCCAAAGGAATAATAGCATTATTAAGGAACTTCCTCAGATATGATTCCTGATTGACTGCATATTGAACAGCTTTATAGGTTTCACTTGATTTATCGAGTCCTCCGGATTCATATATTGGCTTAATCCACGCAAAGAAAGAGTCAACAAGAGGTTTTACGGACGCCTTACGGTTATTTAAAATCTCTTCATCTGACTTACCCTTTGTCATGTTGTCCACGTGATAGATTGCAGCTATCCGTTCATTAGCTTCAGCTGCTATAGTTCCGGTCTTGCTTTTTGTACCGACAGATTTGACAAGATTTGCAAATCTACGTTTGCAGTGTGACCAACAACCCGAAACATTTAAAGTATCCGGACACTCTTTTTCAAGAGTGTGATACACCTGGTATCCATCCGTCATCAGAATACCTTTATAATCCTTGAGGAATTCTCTCGGATGATCGGCCTTCCTGGTGAGCTGGTATTCATAGATGAATATCGGCGGTGCATCATACTTTGGTAATGAATGATATACCCACATATAATTCTTTGAGTTTGGTGATCTACCATCATTTACAAGTTTAAATGGTGTTTCATCACAATGGATAAGCTTACTTGCAAATTCCACTTAATCTGCACAC